>NZ_JADYVS010000001.1:0-567795 GCF_020194055.1 Bradyrhizobium sp. NBAIM03
CCCCATCGCCCAGCCCCTATCCGTCGCCTTCACCGAGCCCGGCTCCGTCGCCGTCGGGACCGACGGGCGCGGATTCCAGCGGCAATTCGATCGGCGGCCTTGCCAATCAGCGCTTCAATCAGATGATCACCAACCGGGTGCTCGGCACCGTGCTGCTCGGCGTCAACGAGCAGATCAATTGCGGCGACTGCATCAGCGCGTTCGGCTCGGCCGGCTCGTTCTCGGCCGGCATCCATGGTCGCAAGGCGCTGACCAACAATCTCTCGCTGCTCGCCGGCATCGCCTATACGCACTACGAAGGGCGCGGCTACGAGATCACGAGCGCACCGATCGGCGCTTTCGCGCTTCGCTACGACTTCACCGATTGGGGCTCGTCGCGCCCGTTCTTCGACGTCGGCGCGATCCTGACCCCATGGGAGAAGGCGCGCTACACGCGCAGCTACGACACCAGCCTCGGGCCGGTGCCCGTGACGAGGTCGACCAACGCGTCCAACTACGCCGTTTACGGCCGCGCCGGCTGGATGAGCCGCCTCTCGCCGCGCGACGAGGTCGCGGCCTCGATCGAGGTCTGGCAGCTCTGGCAACGCGTCTCCGGCTATCGCGACAGCGCGGTGGCGTTCAATCCGTTCGACGCCAGCATCGCTGATGGCACCGACCGCACCAGCCTCGTCAAGATCGGCGGCCAGTGGACGCATCTGTTCGGCAGCAGCATCGAGACCAACATCAATGGCGGCTGGGTGCAGTCCTTCGCCAGCCACAGCGGCATCGTCGCCACAGTGACCGGCCAGGGCACGGTGGTGCCGACCATGGGTAACCAGGGCTGGTTCGAATATGGCGGCCGCCTCGGTTTCCGCGTGCAGAAGGGCTGGATCGTGGACCTCTTCGCCAACGGCACGCTGGGCCCGCAGCCGGTCGGCAACACGATCCACGGCGGCGTGGGGCTGCGGATCAACTATTAGCGGCGAGAATACCGCCTCACATTCCGCTGTCATGCCCCGGCTTGACCGGGGCATCCAGTACGCCGCGGCCCATCGGTTTAATCACTGCCGTCTCGGAGTACTGGATCGCCCGGTCAAGCCGGGCGATGACAGTGAGTATGTGGCGAGAGCGACCCGCCCTCACGCCGCCGACTTGCCCTCGAACGCCCGCCGCAACACCTCGGCGTCCAGCTTGACCATCTTCATCATCGCCTGCATCGCGCGCGCGGCTGCGGCCTTGTCCGGGCTCGACAGGAACTCGAACATCACCTTTGGCACGATCTGCCAGGCCACGCCCCAGCGATCTCTCAGCCAGCCGCACTGCTCCGCCTTGCCGCCATGGGCGAGGAACGCGTTCCAGACACTGTCGACCTCTGCCTGGTCGTCGCAATGAATCATCAGCGAAATGGCGTGGGTGTATTCCATCTTCATGCCGCCATTGAGCGCGACCAGCTTCTGTCCGGCCACGGTGAACTCGACGACGAGCACGGAGCCTTCCTTGCCGGAGGGGCCGTCCGAAACGTTGCGCTGAACGTGTGTGATCGCCGAATTCGGGACCAGCGAGACGTAGAATTTTGCAGCGTCGTCGGCATCGCCGTTGAACCACATGCAGGGCACGAGCTTGGACATGGTGAATGCTCCTCTTGAGGTCTGCTGTTTCGGCTCAGGCGTTCGCCAGGTCGGGCTGCAGAGGGGCGGCTGAAAGGTCCATCCAGTTCACGCCCCACATGTGGCCGTCCGGATCCTCGAAGCTGCGGCCGTACATGAAGCCGTATTCGTCCTTCGGGCTGGGATCGGCAATGCCTCCTGCAGCCTCCGCCCTGCCAACGATGTCATCGACCTCGCTGCGGCTGTCCGCGGACAGGCAGAACAACGCTTGGTTCGAGGTCCTGGCGTCCGCGATCGGCTTCGGCGTGAACTGGCGGAATTTGTCGTGGGTCAGCAGCATGGCGAAGATGGTCTCGGAAAAGACCATGCAGCTCGCGGTCTCGTCGCTGAATTGCGGGTTCTTGACCGCGCCGACCGCCTCATAGAAGGCAGTCGCGCGCTTGAGGTCGGTCACCGGCAGGTTGACGAAGATCATCTTGGGCATCGGAAGCTCCTTGGCGGGGTTCTGGCCAAGGACGGATGGCCAGGCCGCCATCCGACATCACTTCCGACAAATTTTTCGGACCCCGACTGCGGGGCCTTACTTCTTCTCGTTGGGATCCCGGTGCACCGGGTCGATCCACAGCACGGTCTCGGGCTTCTCGACCGGTTCGATGTCGAGGTTGATGGCCACCGCCTCGCCGTCGCTGCGCACCAGCACGCATTCCAGCACCTCGTCGGGGCTGGCGTTGATCTCCTGGTGCGGCACGTAGGGCGGGACGAAAATGAAGTCGCCGGGGCCGGCTTCCGCGGTGAATTGCAGGCTCTCGCCCCAGCGCATGCGCGCCTTGCCCTTCACGACATAGATGACGCTTTCGAGATGGCCGTGGTGATGCGCGCCGGTCTTGGCATCCGGCTTGATGCTGACGGTGCCCGCCCACAATTTCTGGGCGCCGACGCGGGCGAAATTGATCGCGGCCGCACGGTCCATGCCCGCTGTCGACGGCACGTTGGTATCGAGCTGATTGCCGGGAATGACCCGCACGCCGTCATGTTTCCAGCGGTCATCATGATGATGACCATGGTCATGGTGGGAATGCGAATGGTCAGGGCCGGTCATGGGACTTGCTTTCTGTTGGTTCCGTGCGCGGCAAACTAACCCAAAGCCGCAGCCGCAAGCCATGCCAAAATCGGAACCCTCATAGCCGCCCAGCGTTGTCATTCCAAGCAAATCGAAAGGAGATTTCCATGGGCAGCACGACCGACAAGATCAAGGGCACCGCCAACGAGGCGATCGGCAAGGCCAAGCAGGGCGTCGGTGAAGCCACCGGATCCGATCGCATGAAAGGCGAGGGCGTGGTGCAGGAAGTGAAGGGCAAGGGCCAGCAGGCCATGGGCGATGCCAAGGACGCCGCGAAGGACGCGATGGATCGCGCCGCCGCTGCGGCTCGCCGCGCGGCGGAGTGACGCGCGTAAGATTGAAAGTGAAAAGACCGGCCCTAAGGCCGGTCTTTTGCTTGTATCGATTTCATCCGTCATGGCCGGGCTTGACCCGGCCATCCACGTCTTGACCGCGCGGCACGAAGATCGTGGATGCCCGGGACGAGCCCGGGCGTGACGACGTCAGTTATTTCACCGCGAGCAATTCCACGTCGAACATCAGCGTCGCATTCGGCGGTATCACGCCGCCGGCACCGCGGGCGCCGTAGCCGAGCTGCGGCGGGATGATCAGCGTGCGCTTGCCGCCGACCTTCATCGAGGCAACGCCCTCGTCCCAGCCGGCGATGACGCGGCCCTTGCCGATCGGAAACTCGAACGGCTCCTTGCGATCGACGGAGCTGTCGAATTTCTTGCCCTTCTGGCCGTTCTCATAGAGCCAGCCGGTGTAGTGCATCACGCAGATCTGGCCGGGCTGCGGCGAGGCGCCGGTGCCGACGGTGGAGTCGATGATCTGCAAGCCTGAAGCTGTGGTCATGGTCTTTCCTGCGGTCTGGGCCGAGGCCGTTGTGGAAACGAAATGCGACACGTTGGCGATCACGGTGATCGCGAGTGCCGACATCAGGGCGAGGAGCGCGCGCTGGAAACGCTGCATAAAACACCTTCCGTTTGAGGCGGGAGGTGTCTAACCCAAGGCGGTCGCCGTTTCCACCCCCTTTAGAGCTCGATATCTTCGAGCCGAACCGGCAGCCTGCGGATACGCTGTCCCGTGGCATGGTAGACCGCATTGCAGATCGCAGCATTGGTGCCGACATTGCCAAGCTCGCCGAGGCCCTTCACGCCGACGGGGTTGATGCGATCATCCTCCTCGGAGAGCAGAATGACCTCGACACCGGGCACATCGGCATTCACGGGCACGAGGTAATCGGCAAGATTGTCGTTGACGTAGCGCGCATTGCGCTCATCGATCTCGGTGGCCTCGAGCAGCGCCGAGGACATGCCCCAGATCAGGCCACCCATGAGCTGGCTGCGCGCGGTGCGCGGATTCATGATCCTGCCTGCCGCGAAGGCGCCGACCAGGCGGGGGCAGCGGATCTCGTGCGTGAAGCGATTGATGCGGACCTCGACAAACTCGGCGCCGAACGCATAGGCGATCTGGTCCTTCATTTGATGGCCGCCGACCAGCCGGACCTGCCCGCTGTGCATGGCCCTGAAGGAATCCAGCGGCGCGCCCTCCGGCTTCCACTCGCCATATTCTTCGACCACGCCGACGCCGAGCGCATCGAACGCCTTCTCGATATCGAGCGAGCGATCGCCCTTGGCGGCCTGGGTCGAGGGTGCCGGGCTGATGCCGACGGTCTCCTTGGCCTTGTCGGCAAGGCTGTCGCTGGGCATCAGCGCCTTGAATAGGCGCTGTCGGATCTGGTCGCACACCATCATCACGGCCGAGCAGGTGCTGGCAGTGGAATTGGAGCCGCCGGCAACCGGCGCGGGCGGCAGGTCGCTATCGCCCATGAAGACCGCCACCTTCTCAAGGGGCACGCCGAGCCGCTCGGCAGCCGTCTGGGCGATGACGGTGTAGGCGCCGGTCCCGATCTCATGGCCGGCGATCTCGACGCGCGTGCGGCCGTCGCGCTGCAGGCGCACGCGCGCGGCGGACGGTCCCGCCAGCGTCGGATAGCACGTGGCGGCGCAGCCGTAGCCGATCAACCAGTCGCCATCCGACATCGATTTCGGCTGTGGCGAGCGCTGCGACCAGCCGAACGCCTTGGCGGCTTCGTCGAAGCACGCCATGAGCGATCGCGACGTGTAGGGCTTGCCATCAATCGGATCCCTGGTGGCGTCGTTGATACGGCGAAGCTCCACCGGATCCATGTTCAGCTTCACGGCGAGCTCGTCCAGCGCGCTCTCCAGCGCGAACAGATACGGCACCTCCGGGGGCGAGCGCATGAAGCCCGGCGTGTTGCGATCGGCACGCACGATCGAGACCAGGCTGTCCACGTTCGGACAGGCATAGAGCCGCGTGGTGGTCTTGGTGCCGCCGACGCAATAGGCGTCGGGGCGCGAGGAGACTTCGGCCCCCTCATGCCTCAAGGCGACCAGCCTGCCGTCGCGGCTCGCACCAAGCTTGATCTCGTGACGGGTCTCGGCTCGATGAGTGGTAATGGTGAAGCCCTGGTCGCGGGTCGGGACCAGCTTGATCGGACGGTTCAGGCGCCTGGCCATGGCGGCGATGATGGCGGTGCGCGGTGTCATCGAACCTCGCGAGCCGAATCCGCCGCCGACATAGGGATTGACCACGCGCACCTTGTCGGCGTCGATGCCGAGCTGCTCGGCCACGCCGTGCTTCAGGCCATGGACATACTGGCTGCCCTCGTAGATGACGAGATTGTCGCCCATCCAGGTGCAGCTGGTCGTGAACAGCTCCAGCGGATTGTGATGCTGCGTCGGCGTCTCGTAGGAGGCGGTCAGCTTGACCTCGGCCGCGTCGAACGCCTTGGCGAAATCCCCGACCTTCGGGTCTTCCTTGAACTGCGAGTTTTGTCCTTTCGCGGCGGCTGTCGTCGTCCCCGGCGAATCGAAAGTCGCGCTGGGCGTAGCAGCGCTATAGCTGACCTTGACGCGGTTGGCCGCTTCGCGCGCGGCCTCGTAACTCTCCGCCACCACCACGGCGATGATCTGGCCGTCATGGGCGATCTCGGCCGATTTCAACGGCTGGATCGTCGTGCCGGCATAGCCGCCATTGCTGTACAGTTTCGACTCCTTCAGCTTCGGGGCGTTCTCGTGCGTGACGATGTCGATCACGCCGCGGACGCGCTTGGCATCGTCGAGGTCGAAGCGGTCGATCCGGCCCTTGGCGATGGCGCTGGTGACCAGGAATGCGTAGGCCGGATTGTCCAGCGGCATGTCCGAGGCATAGGTCGCCCGCCCCGTCACCTTTGCGGCCGCATCATAGCGCGGCACGGGCTGCCCCATATTCGTCCTTGGCCCGGGAGCTGCAGCGGTCATGGTCAGATCTCCATCGTTACGGCCTGCTGGAGCGCGCGTGCCACGACACGCTTGCCGAGCGCAATCTTGAAGCTGTTGTGCCGGCGCCCGCGGGCGTCTGCGAAAGCTGCATCGGCGACGCGCTGTGCCAGAGCTTCGTCGAACCTCTGTCCCTTCAACAGCGCCTCGGCCTCACGCGCCCGCCACGGTACGGTGGCGACGCCACCGAGCGCGACGCGCGCGTCGCGGATCGTGCCGTCTTGGACGTTGAGCGCGATCGCGGCTGACGACAGCGCGAATTCGTAGGATTGCCGGTCGCGGGCCTTCAAATACACGGAGCGTGGCCAGCGGCCGGAGATCGAGAACGCCGAGATCAGCTCGCCGGGCTGAAGCGCAGTCTCGATGTCGGGCGTGCTGCCTGGTGCCCTGTGAAGCTGCGCGAACGGCATGCTGCGCGTACCGGCCTTGCCGGTGATCTCGACCATGGCATCGAGCGCGATCAGCGCCTGCGCGAAATCGCCAGGATACGTCGCGATGCACTGATCGGAGGTCCCGAGCACCGCATGCATGCGGTTAACGCCGTCCATTGCGGCACAGCCGGAGCCTGGATTGCGCTTGTTGCAGTTCTCATAGGAGACATCGCGGAAGTAGTTGCAGCGCGTCCGCTGCATCACGTTGCCGCCGAGCGTTGCCATGTTGCGCAGCTGGGCGCTCGCGGCGAGCTTCAGCGAATCCGCGATCACGGGATAGCTGCGCTGGATCTCGGCGTGCGCGGCGACGTCGGACATCTTGGCGAGCGCGCCGAGGCGCAAGCCGTCGCCGCCTGGCGCGATCGCCGACCAGGCGGGGGCCAGCGGATTGATGTCGACGATCGCGGTGGGTCTCATCACGTCGAGCTTCATCAGATCGATCAGGGTGGTGCCGCCGGCAAGCGGCTGCGCCGCCGCCTTCGTCAGCGGATTGTTTGCAGCTGCGGCGACGCCGAGCGCCTGCACGGCCATGTCGGGGTCTGATGCCCTTTGATACGAAAACGGTCGCATGCGCCTAGCCTTTCATGATCTCGGGCGCGGCCTGCTTCACGGCAGCGACGATATTGGGATAGGCGGCACAGCGACAGATGTTGCCGCTCATGTATTCGCGGATGTCGGCCTCGCTGCCGGCATGGCCCTCCTTCACGCACGCGATCGCCGACATGATCTGACCGGGCGTGCAATAGCCGCACTGGAACGCATCGTTGTCGATGAAGGCCTGCTGCATCGGATGCAGGCGGTCGTCGGTGGCGAGGCCCTCGATGGTCGTGATCTCCTGCCCTTCGGCGGCGAGGGCCAGCGTCAGGCACGACACCACGCGGCGATCGTCGATCAGCACCGTGCAGGCGCCGCACTGGCCGTGGTCGCAGCCCTTCTTGCTGCCGGTGAGCTTGAGATGTTCGCGTAAGGCATCGAGCACCGTGGTGCGCGCATCGATGCTCAGGCGCTTGTCCTTGCCGTTGACGCGCAGCGTGACCTCGACGGGAAGCGACGGATCCTGCGCGGCCGGCGCCCGGGCATCCTCCGACGCCGCGCGCGCCGTGATCGGGATCAGCGCGCTGCCCGCCGCGCCGGTCATGAAGGCCCGCCGGTCGAATCCGGATGATCTGGAACCTGGTTTGTCGGGCATGGCAGGCCTCCGCCGCTGATCTGCAAAGCAGCGCACGCCTGCACCGCTCATCGCCCCTTAACCTGGAGCAATGGGCGCAGTTCCGGATGAGAGAAGGGCGGCGCAGCAAATGCCGCGCCGCCCTTCGTCAACTTTTCCTGATCTCGCGTGGGGAACTGCGCCGGCGATCAATAACCCAGCGCGCAGCCGTCCTTGCGCGGATCGGAGCCGCCGGTGAGCGTGCCCTTGTCCCAATCGATCCAGATCGCCTGGGCGCCGCCGAGCGGGCCGACCACGCTGGTGGTCTTGTGGCCGAGCTTCTTCAGGCCCTCGACGACGGCCGCCGGCACGCTGTCCTCGAGCTGATACTGTCCCTCGTAGTGCAGGCCGCGCGGCATGTCGATCGCCTCCTGCACGTCGCAGCCGTAGTCGAGGATGTTGGTCAGGAGATGAGTCTGGCCCGTCGGCTGGTACTGGCCGCCCATGACCGCGAACGACATCGTGGAACGGCCGCCCTTGGTGAGCAGGCCCGGCATGATCGTGTGCAGCGGGCGCTTGCCGCCTTCGATGCAATTGGGATGGCCCGGCTGGATGCGGAAGCCGCCGGCGCGATTCTGGAACAGGACACCGGTCTTGTTCGAGACAATCGCCGAGCCGAAGGAATGCGCAACCGAATTGATGAACGAGCAGACGTTGCGGTCCTTGTCCACGACCGTGATGTAGATGGTCGAGGGATTCATCGGCGGCGCGACGTTCGGCAGGTCGAGCATGCCGTCCAGGCGGATCTTGCTGATGTACTCGTCGGCAAAGCCCTTCTCGAGCATCTCGGCGACGTTGATCTTCATGTGCTCGGAAGAGGCGACATGCATCTCGCGGTTCATGTAGGCGATGCGCGCCGCTTCCGCTTCGAGATGGAAGCGCTCGACGCTCACGGGCGCGTACTTGGTCAGATCGAACCGCGACAGGATGTTGAGCATCAACAGCGCGGTGACGCCCGGGCCGTTCGGCGGGCACTGCCAGACGTCATAGCCCTTGTACATGGTGCCGATCGGCGTGGTCACTTCGGTCGTGTGCGCGGCGAAATCGTCGAGCGTGTGCAGGCCCCCGATGCCCCTGAGGGTCTCGACCATGTCCTCCGCGATCTCGCCCTTGTAGAACGCGTCGCGGCCGTCCCTGGCGATCGCGCGCAGCGTCTTGCCGAGCTCGGCCTGGCGAATGACGTCGCCGGCGACCGGCGGCTGGCCGCTCGGCAACAAATAGCGCACGGTGTTGGTACCGTTCTTCAGCTTCTCGAACTGGTTCTTCCAATCGAAGGCAATGCGGGGCGCGACGACGTAGCCCTCCTCGGCCGCCTTGATCGCGGGCTGGAGCAGCCGGTCGAAGCCGAACTTGCCGTGATCGCGCAGCACGGTCGCGAAGGCATCGATCACGCCAGGGATCGAGACGGCATGCGCCGAGGTGAGCGGCACGGAATTGATCTTGCGTTCGAGATACCAGTCGGCATTCGCCGCCTTTGGCGCGCGGCCGGAGCCGTTATAGGCGACGATCTTGCCCTCGCCCCGCGGCTGGATCAGCGCAAAGCAATCACCGCCGATGCCGGTCGATTGCGGCTCGATCACGCCGAGCAGGGCCGAGCCGGCAACCGCCGCGTCCACCGCGGTGCCGCCCTCGCGCAGCACCTCGATCGCGGCGAGCGAGGCCTGCGGATGCGAGGTCGCCACCATCGCGTTGGTGGCGTGGACCGTGGACCTGCCGGGGAAATGGAAGTTTCTCATCGAATGTCTTGCTCTCTTGGCCGTCGGCGCGGTTGGCGCGCCATCTCGAAAACCGCGTCTACATGGCACATTCCCGCCCCGCGGGGCAATGCTGGCATACCAGGAAAATGGCTGCTATCCGCTGGGCGTATGGACCTTTTGCAGGCTCTTGCGATGCGGGTTTTCCGGGCGCGAGCCGCCTGCTAAACGAGCGGCCATGACGTCCAGCAATACGCCATACAAGGTTTGCGCCTTTTATCAATTCGTCGCCCTCCCGGATTACCGCGAGCTGCGCGAGCCGCTGCGCGCCTGCTGCGCCGGCCTTGGGCTGAAGGGCAGCGTGTTGCTGGCGCAGGAGGGCATCAACGGCACGGTCGCCGGCGCACCGGAGGCGATCGACGCCTTCGCTCATGAGCTCGCACGCGGCGACATGTTCGGCGGCAGGCTCGACAATCTCGAATTGAAATTCTCCGCCGCGGAGGCGATGCCGTTCGGACGGCTGAAGGTGCGGCTGAAGAAGGAGATCGTCACCCTGGGCGATGCGGCCGCCGATCCGACGCGTCAGGTCGGCACCTATGTCGATCCGCACGAATGGAACGCGCTGATCGCAGCACCCGATACGCTCGTGCTCGACACCCGCAACGCCTTCGAGGTCGCGATGGGCACGTTCGAGGGCGCGCTCGATCCCGGCATCAAGAGCTTCGGCCAGTTCAAGGACTTTGCCGCCGAGCGGCTCGATCCGGCACGGCACCGCAGGATCGCGATGTTCTGCACCGGCGGCATCCGCTGCGAGAAGGCGAGCGCGCATCTGCTCGCGCGCGGCTTTGGCGAGGTCTATCACCTCAAGGGCGGCATCCTGAGATATCTGGAAGAGGTGCCGGAGGCGGAGAGCCGCTGGCGCGGCGAATGCTTCGTGTTCGACGAGCGCGTGGCGCTCGGCCACGGCTTGCGCGAGCGAAACAAGGACGTAACGCGTGACGAATGAGATCAAGACGCTGAGCGAGCGCATCGACACGCTGGAGACGCGCCTCGCCTATCAGGACGATACGATCGAGACGTTGAACCAGACCATCACCGCGCAGTGGAAGCAGATCGACAGGCTGACGCGGCAGATCACCGAGCTCAATGCTCGGCTGCAGGACGCCGAGGCAAATGCGCCGGGGCCTGCCAACGAGCCTCCGCCGCATTATTGAACGGTGTTACTGGCCGGACGCCTTGGGCAGCAGATCCATGACCTCGCCGGACATTACCAGGCGGTTGCGGCCTGCGGCCTTGGCGGCATAGAGCGCCCGGTCGGCAGCTTCGACCAGCGCAGCGACCCCCGCGGTTCGTTCGAACGCCGGCCGGCAGGCTGCGCCGCCAAGCGAAGCGGTGACGCATCCAGCCGCCTCATTGCTGCCATGCGCGAGGCCGGCCTCGTGAATGGCGTTGCGGATCCGTTCGCCGATCCGGGCGCAGCCGGCGGCATCGATGTTCGGCAGCAGCATGGCGAATTCCTCACCGCCGTAACGCGCCGCCAGATCGCCGGCGCGCTGCGCTTCGGCCGCGATGATCTTGGCGATCAGGCGCAGGCAGGCATCGCCCGCGGGATGGCCATATTCGTCGTTGTAGGCCTTGAAGTGGTCGACATCGATCATCAGCAAAGCAAGGCTGGAGCGGTCGCGATAGGCACGCGCCCATTCCTCCTTTAGGCGCTCGTCGAAGCGGCGGCGATTGGCAAGGCCGGTGAGGCTGTCCTCGATCGCCAGCGTCTCGAGCCTGGTTTCCAGCCTCTTGTGCTCGGTGATGTCGCGGGAGATCGCGACCACGCCATCGACCTGGCCATTGTCCTTGCGCGTCACCCGCATGGTCGATTCGAGCCAGATCTCGCCGTTCTGCCGATGCGAGTTGCGGTAGGTGAGACGCGCCTCCTCCTTCTCACCGCGCTTCATCGCGTCGACGATCGCCTGGACTTCCGGCAGGTCCTCCGGATTGATACCCGCAAGAGCCGGCGTGCCGATCAGTTGATTGGGACGCCAGCCGACGATGCGGACCGACGAGGGCGAGACATAACGCAGTCGCTCATCGAGGCCGATCCGCGTCACCATGTCGCTGGAGCCTTCGGCGAGCAGGCGGAAATGCGCCTCCGTCTCGGTCAGCGCGACAGCCATGCGCTGGCCGCGCTGCAACTGCCGCACCAGCACGCCGCCGATGACTGCGATCAGCATCACCAGCGCGAACACGTAGAGCATGCGGGAGATCGCCGCCGCGCGCCACGGCGCGAGCAGCTCGTCCTTGTCGACGGTGGCGAGCAGGAGGAGCGGGAACCGACCGCTGCGATTGAAGAAGCTGACGCGTTCGACACCGTCCAGCGACGAGGTGAAATGATGGGCGCCGCTCGGCCGTTGCAGGCTCGGCTCGCGGAACAACGGCTTGTCGGCGACGCTGCGCCCGACGAATGTCTCGTTGCTGGGATTGCGCGCGACGATCAGTCCGTCGCCATGCGCCAGTGACACGGAGCTGTTGCGGCCGATCTCGAACTGCTTGTAGAAGTGCGACAGATAGTTCGAGCTGATGGTCGCGAGCACCACGCCGCCGAAGCTGCCGTCCTGCTTGCTGAAGCGGCGTGACAGGGTGACGACCCATTCGCCGTCCAGCAGGCTCTTCACGGGACGGCCGACATGGGCCTCGCGCTTCGGCGAGAGCTGGTGATGTCGGAAGAAGGCATCGTCGCTGAAGGTCGTGCCGATCGTACCGGGTGAGGTCAGCCAGTTGCCCTGATCGTCGATGATGGCGAGGCTGTGAATGCGCGCGATCGCCTTCTTGCGCACATCCAGCAAGGTACGCAGCTTCGCGATCGTGACCGGTGCGGTGCCGTCCATCTCCAACCGGCTGACCACGCCGACGACACCGGAATCCAGGAGATCGAGGCTGTCTTCGGCATGCTGGGTCAGCGAACGGGCCACGTTCGCCATCTCCATCTCGGCGGCCTTGAGCACCGCATCGCGTGCCGTCCATTCACGCCAACCGCTGACGCCGAGGATCGTCGCGCAGGTCAGCGCCACGAAGGCCGCCGCGCGCAGCGGCAGGCGGCTCCATCCGGCTCGTTGGGTAGCGCTCATGTGGCAGGGTTCTCCGATCGTTCGGAAACCTCTGCCGCTTCTGTTATTTAATTCTGAAATCGCTACCGGACTACGCGGCGGTTTCCGCCCTTTCCAGTAGTCTTACGGACGCGGCGATCGGTGCATCGCTAACAAGATATTAGCGGGCCGATCGGAATCCGGCGCCCGCCGCCGCTAGCTGAAGATGGCCTTGACCTTGGCCCAGAGCGAAGGATGCTCGGCATCGGCGTCGGCCTTCGAGGGCGTCGGCTGCGCCACGCTCACGGGATCGGACGCTGGGAACGTGTCCCTCAGCCCGTCGTCGAGCTTGGACTGCCGATCGGCAGCGAGCGCCTCGCGCAGGTCTTCGGCGTGCTTGTCGTGCGGCGCGGGATTGAATGTCTCAGCCATGATCTCCTCCATTGGCTGGTCAACGCGGCCCGATCATCCAGGTTCCCCTGTTCCGCTGCGGGCCGCGGCGGTGTATCAGGAAGCACAACCTGCTTCAGGACCATTCGTGCCCCAGTCTTCGACGAAACCCTTCATCGACGTCCTCTCCGGCCAGCACCAAGCTGTCCCGCCCATGTGGATGATGCGCCAGGCCGGGCGCTACCTGCCGGAATATCGCGAGGTGCGCGCCAAGGCGGGCGGCTTCCTCGACCTCTGCTTCAACCCGGAGCTTGCCGCCGAGGTGACGCTGCAGCCGATCCGAAGGTTCGGTTTCGATGCGGCGATCATCTTTTCCGACATCCTGGTGATCCCCTATGCGCTCGGACGTTCGGTGCGGTTCGAGGTCGGCGAGGGCCCGCGGCTCGAGCCGCTGGACGATCCGGCCAAGGTGGCGACGCTGGCGCCGCGCGCCGATTTCGGCAAGCTCGAGCCGGTGTTCGACGCGTTGAAGATCGTGCGCGGCGCGCTCGATCCCAGGACCGCGCTGATCGGCTTCTGCGGCGCACCGTGGACGGTGGCGACCTACATGGTCGCAGGCCACGGCACGCCGGACCAGGCGCCGGCCCGGATGATGGCGTACCGGCATCCGGAAGCTTTTTCGCAGATCATCGACGTCCTGGTCGAGAACTCTATTCAGTATCTGCTGGCACAGCTCGACGCCGGGGCCGACGCGTTGCAGATCTTCGACACCTGGGCCGGCGTGCTGCCGCCGACCGAGTTCGCGCGCTGGTCGGTCGAGCCGACGCGGCGCATCGTCGAGGGCGTAAGGGCCAAGGTGCCGGACGCGAAGATCATCGGCTTCCCGCGCGGCGCGGGAGCGCAACTGCCCGGCTATGTCGAAGCGACCGGCGTCAATGCCGTCAGCATCGACTGGACCGCGGAGCCCGCCTTCATCCGCGAGCGGGTGCAGAGCAAGGTCGCGGTGCAGGGCAACCTCGATCCACTGGTGCTGATCACGGGCGGCGCCGCGCTCGATGGCGCGGTCGACAACGTGCTGGCCAATTTTGCTGCCGGGCGGCTGATCTTCAACCTCGGCCACGGCATCCAGCCGGAGACGCCGATCGCCCATGTCGAGCAGATGATCCGGCGCGTGCGGGGGTGAGGGCCGTCTATCCACGTCGTCATGGCCGGGCTTGTCCCGGCCATGCACGCCTTGCCATGCGACGCGAAGAACGTGGATGCCCGGGACAAGCCCGGGCATGACGAGCCGTTGTGATCGGGTCTTGCAAAAAGTGCGAAAAACAACCCCATGCACAGTAGGCAAGTCGTTGAAAATATTAGGCGGGCATGACTCGCCCGTGCGTTTTGACTTGTCGGGCAAAACAGGTGCAAAATGACATCATCAGAGATCGTGATTTCGGCATGCTTACCGCGGCCGGCTGCGCTCGATGATCTCCGCCGCACCCTTCGTCAGCAGGTCCAATCCCACCGCGCGGCCGAGCTCGCGCGGACGGTTGGCCGGCCCCGTATGCGAGGCTTCGATGATGGTGTTGCCGGAGAGATCGAGCACCGAGGCGGTGAGCGACATCCGATCGCCCGTGATGGTCGAGAAGCCCGCTACCGGTGAATTGCAGTGGCCGTTGAGCACCCACAGCACCTCGCGCTCGGCGTCGGCGGAGGCGTGCGCAGCGGCGTCGTCGATCGACGACAGGATCTGTCGCGTCTGCCAATCCTGCGCGGCGCATTCGACCGCGACGATGCCCTGCCCTGCCGCGGGCAACATCTCCACTGCTGTGAATTCGTAGGCGATGCGATGGGACAGGCCGACGCGATCGAGGCCCGAGCGCGCCATGATCAGCGCATCCGCGGGCCCCACAGCGCCGCCATCCGGCAGGCGCTGTTTCTCGCCATTGTCGAGCTTGCGCACACGCGTGTCGGCGGCGCCGCGGAAGTGAATCACCTCGACATCAGGGAACAGCCGCCGCGCATAGGCTGCACGGCGCACCGCGTTGGTGCCGATCTTGAAACCCTTGCCGCGGGACTGCCGCAGCGCCTCCAGCGTCACACCCTCGCGCAGCACCAGCGCATCACCAGGCGGATCGCGCGACAGCGTGGCACCGATGACGAGGCCGGGCGTGTCCTCGTTACCAGGCATGTCCTTTAACGAATGCATCGCCGCCTGGAGCTCACCCGACAGCACGGCGGCACGGATCTGCGCCACGAAGGCGCCGCCTTTGCCGCCATGCGGCAGCAGCTTGCTGGTCTGGTCGAGATCGCCCGTGGTATCGAATTTGACGATCTCGACGTCGAGACCGGGCACCGCGGCGGTCAGGCGGCGCGCAATCTCTTCCGTCTGTGCCAGCGCCATGGCGCTCTTGCGTGTGCCGATCTTCAGTCGCGTAGCCAAGTCCAAATCCTTTCAAAGCGCGAAACTAACGCGCATCCTCCAATATCATGTCGGAGGCCTTTTCGGCGATCATGATGATCGGCGCATTGGTGTTCCCTGACACCAGATCGGGCATGACCGAGCCGTCGACGACACGCAAGGCTTCGAGTCCCCTCACCTTCAGCCGCTGATCGACCACCGCGAGCGCGTCATTGCCCATACGACAGGTCGAGGTCGGATGATAGATGGTGCTGCCGCGTTCGCGGCAGTAATCCAGGATCTCGGCATCCGAAGATACTTTCGCGCCGGGGTCGTACTCGCTGACCACGAACGGTTTCAGCGCCGGAGCGTTCAGGATCTTGCGCAAGATCTTGATGCCCTCGACGTTGGTGGTGCGATCGGTCTCGGTCGACATGTAGTTGATGCGGATTTCCGGCGGCACGGCCGGGTCGGCACTCTTGATGCGGAGGGAACCGCGACTTTCAGGACGGAGCTGGCAAACCGAAGCGGTGAAGCCGGAGAAATCGTGCAGCTTCTCGCCCATCTTGTCGGTCGAGAACGGCAGGAAATGAACCTGGATGTCGGGCGAGGCGAGGCGCGGACTGGTCTTGAAGAAGGCGCCCGCCGTGCCGGCTGCGATCGTCAGCCATCCCTTGCGAAACAGCGCATAGCGTGCGCCGGCCATGGTGCGGCGAAGCGGATGATTGATGGTGTCGTTGAGCGTGATCTTCTGCGAGCAGCGCATGACGATGCGGACCTGCATGTGATCCTGCAGATCATGCCCCACGCCGGCAGCATCGAGCACCACCTCGATGCCATGCTTGCGCAGGAGATCGCCGGGCCCGACGCCGGAGAGCTGAAGCAGCTGCGGCGAGTTGTAGGCGCCGCTCGACACGACGACTTCCCGCCGCGCGCGGGCGCGGCGCAAGGTGGCGCCTTGCCGGTATTCGACGCCTGCGGCTCGGCGCCCTTCGAACAGGATGCGCTGAGCGTGGGCGGAGGTCTCGATCTTCAGATTGCTGCGCGCCTTCGCGGGCCCGAGATAGGCCACCGACGTCGAGGCGCGCCGGCCGTTGCGCGTCGTGGTCTGAAACAGGCCGACCCCTTCTTGGGTCGCGCCGTTGAAATCAGGATTGTAGGGCAGACCGCTCTCGACGGCAGCGTCGATGAAGGCCTTCGACAGCGGATCGGTCACGATCATGTTGGACACCGGCAGCGGCCCGCCCGTGCCGTGATACTGGTCGGCGCCGCGCGACTGGTTCTCGGCCTT
The DNA here is from genome assembly GCF_020194055.1 of Bradyrhizobium sp. NBAIM03. Lineage (NCBI taxonomy): Bacteria > Pseudomonadati > Pseudomonadota > Alphaproteobacteria > Hyphomicrobiales > Nitrobacteraceae > Bradyrhizobium > Bradyrhizobium sp. NBAIM03. Next base: position 16,509 of record NZ_JADYVS010000001.1, read on the forward strand.
CTTGAAATAGGGCAGCACGTCGTCATAGCCCCAGCCGGTGTTGCCGAGCTGGCGCCAGCGGTCGTAGTCCTCGTGCTGGCCGCGGACATAGAGCAGGCCGTTGATCGAGCTCGATCCGCCCAGCGTCTTGCCGCGCGGCTGGAACACCTGGCGACCCTTCAGCTCCGGCTCCGGCTCGGTCTGGTACATCCAGTTGACGCTCTTCTCCTTGAACAGCTTGCCGTAGCCGAGCGGGACGTGGATCCAGATGTTGGAATCCTTCGGGCCGGCCTCGAGTAGAAGCACGCTGTGCTTGCCGTTCGCCGAGAGCCTGTTGGCGAGCACGCAGCCGGCGGAGCCGGCGCCGACGATGATGTAGTCGAATTCGGGATCGGTGGGTGCGAGAGAGGAAGTTGCGTTCATGCGCTACTGTTCTTCTTGTTAGAGCGGGCGTTTCGAGTTTGTGAGTAGCACACTCAGGCCTTGACGCGCAGCGCCTCGACCAGCGACTTGAACGCACGGGCATATTCCGCGCCGGCCTTGGCGATATCGGCGCGGCCGGCGCAGGCGACCGCGGCCTCCGTCACCGCGCCGAGCAGCAGCCGCGCCAGCGGCTCGACCGGCTGCCGCGCGATCAGGCCGGCCTCCATCGCGGCGGAGAGCGCACGCGGCATCTTGCCGCCAAAGTGCTGCGCGTCGATCTCGCGCCAGCGCTCCCAGCCGAGCACGGCGGGGCCGTCACGCAGAATGATCTGGCCGGTCGGCCCCTTCGCGGTCGCGGCAAAGTAATGCTGGGTGCCGGCGACCATGGCGGCGAGCACGTCCTTCTCGGCGCGTGCCGTGCGGTCGATCTCGGCAACGAGGTCGCGCGACACCTGGTCGAACACAGCCTCAAACACCGCCTCCTTGGTCTTGAAGTGATGATAGACCGCGCCTTTGGCCACCGAAGCGCCTTCGGCAATGTCGTCCATAGTGGTCGCGGCAAAGCCTTGCGTCCCGAACAGGCGCCGCGCCGCCGTCAGGATCGCCTCCGATGTCGCCGCCCGCCGCTCCGCCTGTTTGGCCATAAGCTCTCGTCTAGTCGAATTCGCGAGAGCCGGCCAGTTGACTTTTCGACTATCGGTCGGTAATTACCGACTATCAGTCGGTTTTAAATTGTGAGGTCGCCATGCCGAGCCGTGAGATCGTCGAAGCCTTTGCGAAGCGGCTGGAGGATGGCGACTTCGTCGGCGCGATCCTCGACTACTACACCGCTGATACCGCGACCTATGAGAATCTCGCCGCGCCGGTGGTCGGGCGCGACAAGCTCGCGGATAAGGAGCGCGGCGTGCTGGCCGCGTTCAAGGAGGTCACTGCCGTGCGCCTCGGCCCGAGCCTGATCGATGGCGACGTCGTCGCCAGCCGCTGGAAGTTCTCCTTCACCGACGCCGAGGGCGCGACGCGGACGCTGGAGGAGATCGCGTGGCAGACCTGGCGAGGCAATGAGATCATCGAGGAGCGCTTCTTCTACGATCCGAAGCAGCTCGGACGCTGAGCGGGATTACCCTATCGGTACAGCATGACCACGGCCAGACCGACGAGAGGCGCAAGAAACTGAACGGCCTGCCACCGAGAGCCATCGATCGACCAGCGTCCGTAGAAGACGGTGCCGCCGCGTTGGGGCGGCGATGCCGGTTGATCCCGAAATGTCTTCCACCGCGCCTCGGCAGGCCTGAGAAAATCTTCCGGCTTGACCGCCATGTCGGCGCTGCTCAGCACCACCTGCATCGTTTCGCCTTTCGGCTGGAACATGGCCTCGGCCCCGGGTGGCGCGAGGAAGCCCAGCTTCGGGGCGATATGCTGCTCATAGAAGTTTTGACCGACCGTGACGGCCGCAGCGTATGGACTGACATACGGCACCCCCGAGATGCCGGGAACGACCAGATGGCCCACCCCGCGCACCTCCTGCCAGGGAATGAAGAGACCCTTGAGCCATGGCCTGTGAAAGTGGATGCCCGCGGAAGACATGGAGACGACCGCCCGATCCGCGTAGAAGTGCCGGTAAGCTGAAAACGCGATCCATCCGAAACCCAGATAGAGCAACATCCAGCCGAAAACGTTCAGCGATGGGTTCACGAGATGAGTCCAATAGTGACTGCGCATCGTGCCGACATAGCTGGAGCCGCCGGTCGACCCGCTGACCATCAGGCTGATCCCACCGATGAGGGCAGAGACGATGATCAGGACCAGGAGGCCGATAAATAATTCGAGAAGCAATGGCAGGCCGGACCGCCCGATCAGGCTCGTCAGTGCATAGCCTGCGAACGCCAGAGCCAGCAGAGCCAGATAGACGAGGGCCAAAACGGCTCCATTCTGGCCACGGCTCTCGGCGTGAACCGCGATCGCAAGGCCGGCGACGCAAGCCCACAGGGCCCAGGGGACCCGGTCCATCCGCCATTTGTCCATCGTGTATTCGACCGTTGCCGACACATCGGCTGAAGGCTCGCTCATGGACAGGCCCTCGGAATTTCGAACGCATCCGGTGCCGACGCGGCGCACGGTGACCTGCCGGTCCACGAAACGTATCACGCGATCGAGGGGGCGTCTCGATCCGCTGACGAGAAGAAAACATCAGCGCAGATTCCGGTGTTGAGGTCCGGATAGGAGGCTGATGATCCCCGGAGCTTGGGCTTGTCATTTAATGACTGATCGGTCTATATATCGGCATGAGGCAAAATACTGCAACGCCGATGCCCCGTGGCCGGCCGCGAAGTTTCGACGTGGACGCCGCCGTCGAACGCGCGATGGATGTGTTCTGGTCGCGCGGCTATCACGCCACGGCGCTGCCCGATCTCCTGCGCGCGACCAGGCTGTCGCGGGGCAGCCTCTACGCCGCTTTCGGTGACAAGCATTCGCTGTTCTTGCGGGCGCTCGATCGTTACATTGCGGATGCCTTGGCGCGGATGGATGTCGAATTCGACCCCCGACACGATCCGGTCGAGGGTCTGCAGGCCTACCTCGCCGGTTACGTCGAGCGCACCAGCGGGAGCAACGGTCGGCGTGGATGCCTCCTGGTGGCCACGGCCATGGAATTGGCTGGCGGGGATGCCGACGTCGGTCGACGCGTTGCGGGCTTCTTCAAGGCGATGGAGGCCAAAGTGACCGATGCACTGTCCCGCGCGAAAGCGGCGGGCAGGTTGGCCGATGGTGTTGAGCCCGCAACGGCCGCCCGGGTTCTCGTCTGTTTCGTTGAAGGCCTGCGCGTGGTCGGCAAGACGGCACCGGCACGGACCACATCGCAAGCGGCCGTCGACGCTCTCATCGGTCGTTTCGTCAGGTAAGCAACCCCGTGACGCCTCCGCTGATGGTGGGCCCATATTTGGACTGATCGGTCTTTAAAAAGGACATCCGCCATGTCTGCCATCCAGATCGTCTGCGCGATCGCCGTTCCCCTGATCTGGGGTTATCAGTTCGTGGCCATCAAAGTGGGCGTTGCGGAGTTTCCACCGCTCTTCTTCCTCGCACTGCGCTTTCTGGCCATTGCGCTGCTGCTTGTTCCGTTCGTGGACAGGCCCACGCGTCAACAGCTCGGCCCTGTCGCAGCCATTTCGCTCTTCCTTGGTGGACTGAATTTCGGGCTGTTCTACGTTGGCCTTGGGCTCGGCTCGGGAAGCATGTCGGCCGTCGCATACCAACTCGCCACGCCCTTCACCGTCCTGCTCGCATGGCCGCTGCTCGCGGAGAGACCGTCACTCGCCACCTGCGCCGGAGTGATGCTTGCTTTCGTCGGCGTGACCGTGTTGGCAGCGGAGCCTGACCAGTCCGCCAACCCGCTTCCGCTGCTGCTTGTAGTCGGAGCAGCTTTCGCCTTCGCGGTGTCCAACGTCTTGACGAAGCGTTATGGCCCCTTCGATCCCTTGATGTTGATGGGGTGGTCCTCGCTGCTCACGGTACCGCAGGTCATGTTGATGTCGCTGCTCCTTGAACATGGACAAGCGGCGAGCCTTGTGACGGCGGGCGAACTTGGCTGGCTGGCGCTCGCCTACACGATCTTCGCCGGGGGAATTGTCGGGTTTGGCCTCTGGTTCTGGCTGATCGCCCGTTGCTCGATGGTGCGCGTCGCGCCCTTCGGTCTGCTACTTCCGGTGTTTGCCTTGCTTTCGAGCGTACTGTTTCTCGGCGACCGGCTTACGCCCAAGCTGATCGTCGGCGGACTGCTCGCGATCTCCGGGGTCGCCATCACCCAGCTGAGACCGCGCCCCCGCCCCGTTTGATGTCCGGCCTGTCGGGCATTTGTATCGATTTGTTATCGATACTGCGTGAAGAGCACGCAGTAGTGGTCGCGGCCGGCGCGGCAAGCGGGGATAATTCATAGTTCGTCAAAGGTTTACGGCGAATTCTCCGGATCGAGCCGAAAAGAACGGCCCGTGCTGCTAGGCTATTGAATGCGGACTCAAACGACCAGCTATGTCGCCCGGCTGTTCGCCGGCGATCTGTCGGCCTTTGGCGGCCCCGCAACGGACGAGGCCGTGGCCGGGCATATCCGCGCCGAGCAGATGTCGCTGGTGCTCGGCTATTCGGTCGGCATCATGCTGGCCAATGCCTGCAACGCCATCGTGCTCGCCATCGCGCTGTGGCAGTCGCCGGACAGGATGCCCGCCCTGATCTGGGCGGCGGCTGTCGCCGCCGCCGCGATCGGATTTGGCCTGCAATCCCACGTCGCGCGCCGCATCACCAAGCCGCAATTCGTCTCGCGTCGCGCGATGTACCGGCTGGTGCGCAACGCCTTCATCCTCGGCGCCGCCTGGGGCATCGTCCCGGTCGCCTTCTTCGCCGACGCTTCCAGCGGCGGCCAGCTCGTCATTACCTGCCTGTGCGCGGGCATGCTGGCCGGCGGCGCGCTCGCCTTCGCCACCATTCCGATCGCGGCGATCGCCTTCACGGCGCCGATCTTCCTCGGCATCGCCATCTGCCTCGGCCAGAACGGCGATCTCGCCTTTCTCCTCATCGCCTTTCTCGTCGTGGTCTACGGCAGCGTCCTTTTGCGCGGCGTGTTCGTCAATTCGTTCTCGTTCGCCCGGCGCATGATGCGGCAGATCGAGGCCGAGCGCACGGTGCGGCTCGATCCCCTGACCCACCTGCCCAACCGCGTCGCCTTCAACGAAACGCTCGATGCCGCGCTCAAGCGGCTGGCGCTATCGGGCGAGGAATTCGCGGTGCTCCTGCTCGATCTCGACCGCTTCAAGGAGGTCAACGACCAGTTCGGCCATCCCGCCGGCGACGAATTCCTGGTCCAGGTCGCCAGCCGCCTGCAACGCTGCACGCGCGCCGCCGAGCACGTCGCGCGGATCGGCGGCGACGAGTTCGCGCTGGTGATGGCCAATCTGACACGGCCCGAGGATGCGCTCGAGATCGCCGAACGCTTCGTCGCGGCCTTCAGCGAGCCGTTCCAGATCGAGGGTCGCCAGATCGTCGGCGCGACGAGCGTCGGCATCGTGCTGGCGCCACGCGACGGCAACACACCGCTCGACCTCATGAAGAATGCCGACGCCGCGCTCTACCGCGCCAAGAAGGCGGGGCCGGGCAAGGTCTGCTTCTTCGAACAGGCCGACGACAGGTCCTCCCGCGAGCGCAAGGCGCTGCAAGCGGACCTCGCAGGCGCGATTGCGCGCAACGAGCTGTTCCTGGTGTTCCAGCCGTTCCTCGATCTCGGCACCAACCGGATCACCGGCTTCGAGGCGCTATTGCGCTGGCAGCATCCTTCGCGGGGGCTGGTGCCGCCGAGTGAATTCATACCAGTCGCCGAGGAGACCGGGCTGATCCACGAGATCGGCGAATGGGTCATCCGCCGCGCCTGCGCGACGCTGGCGGACTGGCCCGAAGACATCAGGGTTGCCGTGAATTTCTCGGCCGCGCAATTTCACAACACGGCCATCCTCCAGACCATCGTGCAGGCGCTCGCCGACGCCAGGATCGCCCCGCATCGGCTCGAGATCGAGATCACGGAATCGATGCTGCTGGCGAAGTACGGTCCGGCCGCGACGGTCCTGAACGCGCTGCTGGAGCTCGGCGTCACCCTCGCGCTCGACGATTTTGGCACCGGCTTCTCCTCGCTGACCTACCTGCGCAAACTGCCGTTCAGCCGCATCAAGATCGACCAGTCCTTCATCCGCGACATGCTGGTGCAGCCGGACTGCGCGGCCATCGTGAAATCGGTGATCTCGCTTGCGCGCGATTTGCGGATCGGCGTCGTGGCGGAGGGGGTCGAGAGCGCCGACCAGCTCGAATATCTCAGGCAGATCACTTGCGACGAGGTGCAGGGCTATCTGATCAGCCGGCCGGTGGCCGCGGACGGGGTGATGGCGCTGCTGGAGACGAAGAAGTACCGGGCGATTTACGCGGCGTAGGGCTCTACCGATTGGTCCTTCGTAGCCCGGATGGAGCGGAGCGCAATCCGGGACGAGTGTGCGCCGGAGCAACACCGCCCCGGATTTCGCTCCGCTCCATCCGGGCTACAGGGATTCCCCCAGAGGAGAGAACCCTCACCCGCGCCTTCGGCGCGACCTCTCCCGCAAGCGGGAGAGGTGGAGCCCGCGGCGCCGTCTACTTGCTCCTAGGAGAGTCCCGCTCCGGCCTCCTTCAAACCGCATCCGCGCGCAGCAACGTATCCACCGTGATCGTGCCGCGGGCGCGGGAGACGCAGGTGCAGATCTTGTGGTTGCTCTTCTTCTCGTGGTCGCTGAAGAAGACGTCGCGATGGTCGATCTCGCCGTCGACATTGACCACGTCGATGGCACAGAGGCCGCATTCGCCGCGCTTGCAATCGGATATCACCTCAAAGCCGCTGGCATTGAGCACGTCGAGCATCGAGCGCTCGCGCGGGATCTCGAGCTCGACACCGGAGTCTTTCAGGCGCACCCTGAACGTTTCGGTGGGCAGCGTGCCGCTGGAGCCGAACGTCTCGTAGCGAAGATCGGGGAGCGGATGGCCGGCGCCGATCCAGGCATGGCGTGCGGCGTCGAGCATGCGCATCGGGCCGCAGAACAGCGCTAGCGTGCCTTGCGGCAATGAGGCGAACAGCGCGTCCATATCGAGCCGGCTGCCTTCCTCGCTGGCATGAACGACAAGGCGATCGCCAAGCATCGCGGCGAGATCGTCGAGATAGGCGGCCTCGCGGCGCGAGCGTACGGCATAATGCAGCGTGACATCCGCCCCGCGCCGCGCCAGCGCCTGCGCGGCGCCGAGGATCGGGGTGATGCCGATGCCGCCGGCAATCAGGCAATAATTCTCGCGAGTCCAGTCCACCGCGAGCAGCGAGGCGGGCTGGGTGATGTCGAGCCGCGCGCCCGGCTGCAAGGACCACATGTAGCGGGAGCCGCCACGGGAATCCTCCGCGCGGCGCACAGCAATTCGGAGGCCGTGCGACGAGGCCTCGCCAACCAGCGAATAGGACCGCGTCTCCGGCAGGCCGTCGATGGTGACGCTGACATTGATGTGGCTGCCGACCGGATAGGCCGCGGCCTCGAACTGATCCGGCTTGATCAGGAATTCGCGGACGTTCGGGGTGAGATCGCGGGTGGCGACGAGCGTTGCCGGGGTCCAGGTCTCGATGAAGCGCATGGTGACTGCCCTCAATCGGTTGCGGTCTTGATCAGCGCGAGCGCCGGCAAGAGGTCGAGATGGGTGCGGTTGCGCAGCGCGAGCCGCAGGTTTCGCACCGCCAGCCGGGCATGCTCGCGCATGACGGCCTCGGCGCGCGCGCCTTCGCGGTTCTCGATGGCGTCGATCACGACGCGATGGTGCTCCTGGGCGATGATCAGGATCTGCTGCGCCTCCGGCAACGCCGATTGCGCCATCACGAAGCCGCTCGGCGAGGCAAACGGCAGCGCCGAGGCGCGGTCGATCTGCCGGATCAGCGGCGGGCTGCGCGACAGCTCCGTGAGCTGGGCGTGGAAGCGCGCATTCAGCGCGACGTAGGCCGAGAAAGCATCGACCGAGATCGGGACCTGCCGCAGCAGCTCGTCGATCGCAGCAAGGCACTCCTTCAGCGGCTCGAGCTCGCGCGCAGAGACGCCGCGCTCGGCGGCAAAGCGCGCCGCCAGGCCTTCCAGCGTGCCGCGCAGCTCGATGGAATCGGAGATGTCGCGCTCGGAAAACGCCTTCACCATGAAGCCGCCGGAGGGGATCGCCTCCAACAGCCCCTCCTCCTCCAGCCGCACCAGCGCCATGCGCACCGGCGTGCGCGAGGCGCCTGTGGTCTCCACCGCCTGCAGCTCGGAGATGCGCTCGCCCGGCCGCAAGGCGCCCGACAGGATCTGGTCGCGCAGCGCGAGCTGCGCCTTCACGGTCTGCGAGATGGAGCGGTCGACCTCACGCTCGGCCATGTTCTACTCCGCGGCCTGAAGGTGCTTTGGGGCGTTTTCCTTCGCCACCATCCGATCGATCAGCTTGCGCGACCACATCGCGCCGGCGTCGATGTTGAGGTTGTAGAAGATGCGATCGGGGTTTTCGTCCATCGCGCGCTGCTGCGCTTCGAGGATCAGCTCGTCCTCGCGGAAGATGCCGGAGACGCCCTCGCGGATCTCGGTGGTGAGGCGCTGCTCACTGATCCGATAATTGCGGACGAAGGACCAGAAGTAATGACAGGTCTTCTCGGTCTCCGGCGTGATGGTGTTGAGCACGAAGCCGTTGACGCCCTGCGAGCGGTCGCCTTCCGGCGCACCGGTGCCCGTCGGCGCGACGCCGACGTCGATCGCGATGGTGCACGGCGCCTCGAAGCGGATGATCTGCCAGCGGTCGACGAGGCCGGGCTTGCCGAGCTGCTTGGCCCAGAACGGCGGCGGCTCGATGCCCCGCATCCAGCGCGTCACCGTCACCGTCTTCTCGCCATGGGTGACGTCGAACGGCGCCTCGGCGACGGCATCATTGCCGATGGAGGAGCCGTGCACGAAGGTCTCGTGGGTGAGATCCATGAGATTGTCGAGCACGAGGCGGTAGTCGCAATTGACGTGGATGGTCTTGCCGTCGCCGGCCCAGGCCGGGTCGTGATTCCAGTGCATGTCGGGGACGAGCGCGGGATCGGCGAGTGCGGGATCGCCCATCCAGAGCCAGACGTAGCGGTGACGCTCGACCACGGGATAGGCGCGCACGCAGGCCGAGGGGTTGATGGTCTCCTGCGAGGGCATGAAGGTGCAGCGGCCCTGCGCGTTGTATTTCAGGCCATGATAGCCGCAGACGACGGTGTCGCCTTCGAGCCGGCCCTTGGACAGCGGCACCAGGCGATGCCAGCAGGCGTCCTCCAGCGCGGTCACCGTGCCGTCGGCCTTGCGATACATCACGACATGCTTGCCGCAGATGGTCCGCGGCAGCAGCGCCGCCTTGACGTCGGCGTCCCACGCCGCGGCGTACCAGGCGTTCATGGGGAAGGGTTTTGTCATGTCTCACTCCCACGGCTTATGAATACGTTATGTATACAATAGCTGAGGGATGGAATTGTTCAAGATGGAATAAGCTCTACCTTAATACCTTTATCCTCGTGATTGTATACATAACGGGGGAATGACCGCGTCCGGCTCCGGCTCCGCTTACCCTCCCCTGGGGAGGGTAAGACAGCGGCGACCTCTCTTACGCCGCGAACACCTTGGCTAGGCCCGCCTGGGCTTCCTCCTGGATCCGTTTCAGGTGCTCGGGGCTGCGGAAGCTTTCGGCGTAGATCTTGTAGACGTCCTCGGTGCCGGACGGCCGCGCGGCGAACCAGCCGAAATCGGTTTCGACCTTGATGCCGCCGAAGGGCTGGCTGTTGCCGGGCGCCTTGCTCAGCGTCGCACGAACCGGATCGCCAGCGAGGTCCTTGAGGCCGAGCTGCTCCGGCGTGAGGGACTTCAGGATGTTCTTCTGCGGCCCGGTGGCGGCAACGTCGATGCGCGCGTAATGCGGCATGCCGAATTCGGCGGTGAGATCATTGAAGATCTGGCTGGGATCGCGGCCGGTCTTGGCCATGATCTCGGCAGCGAGCAGGCCGAGGATGACGCCGTCCTTGTCGGTGGTCCACACCGCGCCGTCGCGGCGCAGGAACGAGGCCCCTGCACTCTCCTCGCCGCCGAAGCCGAAGCCGCCGGTGACGAGGCCGTCGACGAACCATTTGAAGCCGACCGGCGTCTCCACCAGCTTGCGGCCGAGCTTTTTGGCGACGCGGTCGATGATCGAGCTCGACACCACGGTCTTGCCGATCGCCGCATCCTTGCCCCAGTCCGGACGGTGCGCGAACAGGTAGGAGATCGCGGTCGCCAGGTAATGGTTCGGATTCATCAACCCGCCGGTGCGCGTGACGATGCCGTGACGGTCGGCGTCGGTGTCGTTGGCAAAGGCGACGTCGAAGCGGTCGCGCATGCCGATCAGGCTCGCCATCGCGTAGGGCGAGGAGCAGTCCATGCGGATCTTGCCGTCCCAGTCCACCGTCATGAAACGGAAGGTCGGGTCGATCGCCTCGTTCACGACATTGGCATTGAGGCCATAGCGCTCGATGATCGGATGCCAGTAATGCACGGCGGCGCCGCCGAGCGGATCGATGCCGATCTTGACGCCGGCGGATTTGACGAGGTCGAGATCGACGACATTGCCGAGATCGGCGACGTAAGGCGTGATGAAGTCGTAGGCGTGGACATTCGCGGCCTTGCGCGCCCTCGAATAGTCGATGCGCTTCACGTCCTCGAGCTCGCCTGCGAGATAGGCGTTGGCGCACTTCTCGACGGCAGCGGTCACGTCCGTATCGGCCGGGCCGCCATGAGGCGGATTGTACTTGTAGCCGCCGTCCTCGGGGGGATTGTGTGACGGCGTGATGACGACGCCGTCAGCAAGACCAGAGGTGCGGCCCTTGTTATAGGTGAGGATCGCATGCGAGATGACGGGCGTCGGCGTGTAGCCGCCATCCTTGTCGATCATGACCTCGACGCCGTTGGCTGCGAACACCTCGATGGCGCTGACCAACGCCGGCTCGGCCAGCGCATGGGTATCGATGCCGATGAAGAGCGGGCCGGTCAGGCCCTTCTCCTTGCGGTAATCACAAATCGCCTGCGTGGTCGCGAGGATGTGGCCTTCGTTGAAGGTGTTCTTGAACGAGGTGCCGCGATGGCCCGACGTGCCGAACGCCACGCGCTGTGCCGGATCGGACGCATCCGGCTTGCCGGCGAAATAGGCCGTCACCAGCCGCGGAATATTGGTGAGCGCGTCCGGCGAGGCCTGCTTGCCCGCCGCGGGATGAACATCAGCCACTGGAATACCCTCGTCCTGTCGTGAGTGCGGGACACCATAGCATCGGCCAAGCCCCCGCCAAGGGCACAACACGCGCGACAGGGAAGGCGTTCCTTGGAGGCGCTGCAGTCCCCATGAGCGGCCTTCGTGCTATGCTCGGCAGCACCGCCCTTTCGAATCGTCTGATGATCCCATCGCGCAAGCTGCTCGTGCTGATCGCCGGCCTCATCCTGGCCGGTGCACCGGCGCGCGCCGCGGAGTTCTACACCGAGGACCTGCGCATCCCGATGGCGGAGGCCGGACCGCAGGGGCTGGAGGCCTTTCTGGTCCGACCAGTCGGGACCAAGCGCTATCCGCTGGCGCTGCTCAGCCATGGCTCGCCGCGCAAGTTCGAGGACCGCGCGACCATGTCGGCGCACAAATATTATGGCATCGCGCTGGAATACGCCCGGCGCGGCTTTGCGGCGCTGGTGGTGATGCGGCGCGGCTACGGCACCTCGCCGGGCGGGCGCGTCGACAGCGTCGGCGGTTGCGCAAAGGCCGCGTACCTGCCGGCGGCCGCCGTCGCGGTTGCCGATCTGCGCGCCGCGATCGATGCGATGGCGCACCGGGGCGACGTGACGACATCGGGCATGATCGCGGCCGGCCATTCCGCAGGCGGCCTTGCAACGGTGGCGCTGAGCGCACAGGCGCCGGCGGGCCTCGTCGCCGCAATCAATTTTGCCGGCGGCCGCGGCTCGCGCAACGACGACGATGTCTGCAATCCGGATGGGCTGGTGCAGGCCTTCGCCACCTTCGGCAAGACCTCGCACGTGCCCATGCTGTGGGTCTATGCCAGCAACGATTCCTATTTCGGTCCCGACTTCGCGCGCCGGCTCCATGACGGATTTCGCGCGGGCGGCGGCAATGCGAGGTTCGTCGCGGCGCCGGCTTACGGCGAAGACGGGCATTATCTCTATTCGGTCGCGGGCCGGCCGCAATGGACACCGTATCTCGACGCCTTCCTGCGCGAGCGCGGGCTCGGCCATGACCTCCTGAGCCTGCCCGATCCGCTGCCGCCGCCACGCCAGCTCAACGAGGCCGCGCGGGCCGAGTTCGCGCGCTATCTCGCCAGCCTGCTGCCGCACAAGGCCTTTGCGGTGTCGCCGAACGGCGGCTACGGCTGGCGCGCCGGACGGGCGACGACTGAGGAGGCCCGGCGCGACTCGCTGGCAGCCTGCATGAAATGGTCGCCCAGCTGCACGCTCTATGCGGTCGATGACCAGCTGGAGGAGCCGTCGCAGGCCAGATCCACCGACCAGAGCGCCCGCGCGCGACCGTGACGCACACACGCCTGAGGCCGGTTTGTTAACTCCGGCGCTCTATGACAAGCCCATGCTGCGGGATTGGGCGCGCTTCATTCTCGGCGCGACGTGGAGGCACGTCGCGGTCGTCCTGCTCGTGTCGGCTCCGATCGGCGCACATGCGGCTGACGGCAGCAGCGAGCTCGGCGCCGGGGAAACGCCGTCGTCGCGGACCACGATCCGGAAGATCATCGAGAGGGAAACCAAGAGCACCAATCTGCCGGCCGATATCGCCGAGGCGGTCGTCTTCGTCGAAAGCGGCTACAACCCGGCGGTCATCGGCAGCGCGGGCGAAATCGGCCTGATGCAGGTGCGCCCCGAGACCGCGGCGATGCTGGGCTTCCGCGGCAGCAGCGCGGAGCTGGCCGAACCCGACGTCAACATCCATTACGGGGTGCTCTATCTCAGCCAAGCCTGGCGGCTTTCGGGCGGGGACCTCTGCCGCGCGCTGATGAAATACCGGGCGGGTCATGGCGAAGTGGAGATGAGCGCGCGGTCGCAGGTCTATTGCAACCGGGCCCGCAACCGGCTTGTCGCGATGAGCGCGATGCCGGGAGAGCGCGAAGCTGCGGCTGCTCCGGATCCGGCGTCCACGGTTGCAGCTGCCGTTGCGGTTGCGGCTGCGGCGCCCGTGAAACCGGCGAGCCGCCCGAAGATGCCGGTGCAGCCGAAGGCGGTCTATGCCCGCTATCGTCAAGGCACCGCGGCCGCCAGCCGCGCCTATTGGGCGGCCCATGAGGCCAGGGTCAGCCGGATCAAGGCGCGCATCGAAGCACGTTGGAAGCGCGTCGCATCGCGCTGACGGCGATGTTGCTATTGTCTGAGCATGATCTTGCCGGAAAACCGCTGCACGCTTTTCCGGATCTTGCGCTACAGCCGCTCGCTGAGCGCGAGCTTGTAGCCGACGCCGGTGACGGTCGCGATCACGGGCGTGCCGCTGCCGACGAGCTTGCGGCGCAGCCGCGCCACCAGCGCATCGACGGTGCGGATGTCGACTTCGGCCTGGCGGTTGCTGACCACCTCGATCAGATAGTCGCGGCTGAGCGGCCTGCCGTCGGCGCCGACGAGCGCCGCCAGCAGGTCGAATTCGGCGCGCGTCAGCGCCACCGGCTTGCCGTCGTTGCCGAGCAATTCGCGCCGGGTCAGGTCGATGATCCAGTCGCCGAACGCGATCGAATTGTGGTTGCGCGCCGCCTTGCGGTCGATCGAGCGACGCCGCAGCACGCTGCGCGCACGCGCGAGCAGATCGCGCAGGTTGATCGGCTTGGTGACGTAATGGTCGCCGGCGACCTCGAGGCCGAGGATGCGGTCGACGTCGGTGTCGCGCCGCGTCACGAAGATGATGCCCGCGTTGCTGGTGGCCTGGATCTCCTTGGCGAGCTCGAAGCCGTCCCCGTCAGGCAGTTGCACGTCGAGGAAGACGAGATCGGTGCGCGCGCGCAGCGCCTGACGGCACTCCGTGCAGGTGCCGGCGCCGACCACGTCGAAATTGTTGTCGCTGAAATAGTCGACCAGCATGGTCCGCGTCACCGGATCGTCCTCGACGACGATCAGCCGCTCGCGGCCGGGCGGACGAGCGGAAGCTACCGCCGTCCTGGCGGTCCCATGTGCCTGCGTCCCGACCTGCAGATTCAAGTCGCCGCGCAACGCGCCGTCATGTGAACGGGCATTCACAGCCTGTTCGAGCCCCCGAAATTGCCTGCCGCGATACTAGGCGCGTTGTGATGCGCAAACAATATTGGTCATGCTCTTGGCACATTAAGTATGAATTGGCCCACAATTCTCATTTTGCGCACCGTCGCGCCGGCAGTCTCCCGATTTTCGGAAAAGCAGATCGTACTTCGGGCGGCGCTCTGCGGCTTGCTCCCCTGTGAGCTTCGCATCTACTGTGCCTCCAAAAGCCTGCACTCGGAGGTGGCGCATGGAGGTCATACTGCTCGGCACCGGCGGCCCGCGCCCGGACCCGCGCCGCATGGCGACGACCACGCTGATCAGGCTTGGCGAGGAGAACATCCTGTTCGACGCCGGCCGTGGCGTCATGGTGCAGCTTCACAAGGCCGGCGTGCCGCTCGGCGCCATCAACACGGTCTTCCTCACCCATCACCATTTCGACCACATCGGCGATCTCTACGATGTGATGTTGAATTCGTGGATGCACGGGCGCAAGGATGAGTTGCGCATCTATGGGCCGCCGGACACTGAGCGGCTCGTCAACACGCTCATCACGCAGGTCTACGACAAGGACATCATCTGGCGGGACCAGGGCGAGCCGAGCTTCGGCGGCTGGAAGCCGGTCGCCGCAACGGACATCATTCCAGGCCCCGTGCTCGACACCGGTCGCTGGAAGATCAGTGCCGAACTGGTCTCGCATGGCGATGGCCTCGACATGCCGCCGGCCTTTCTGGCGCGCTGGATCTGTCTCGGCTATCGCTTCGAAGCGGAAGGCAAGGTCATTGCTATTTCCGGCGACACCGTCCCCTGCCCCGGGCTCGAGCGGCTGGCCGAGGGAGCCGACCTGCTGGTGCAGTGCTGCTTCCTCGCCACGCCGGAGATCAACAACGAGCATTTGCGCCGGCTTGCGAAATACACGATCGCCTGCGGCGACACGGTCGGGAAGATCGCGGCCAGAGCCGGCGTCAAGAAGCTCGCGCTGACCCATCACCGTCCGCGCACCGACGATGCCATGCTGAACGCATTGCTTGATGACGTCAGGCGGGACTATGCAGGACCGGTCATGCTCGGCGAGGATCTCACGCGCATCGAGGTCTGAGGATGATCGAAGATCGAAGCACGCGCGCCGCAACAAATCATGCGTGCGGAAGCCGTTCGGCGTCAGGACGATCCGACCTCGATCCGGTAGGATAATTCTTCCTCAGCGCCCGGCGCGATGTGCATCAGTCCCGGCTTGTCGGCGAACTCGCCATGGAAGCCGGCGGGACTTGCGTAGCCGCGCCAGGGCTCGATACAGAGGAACGGCGCGCCTGACGGTTTCGACCAGACGCCGAGCTCGCGAAATCCGCGCCAGGACATTTTCAGCCATGGCCCGGTCGATGCACCTCCCGCCGCGGCATAGCGGACCGAAGTGCTCTCGATGCGGTCGAAGATGATGGCGTCGTCGACGAACAGGGAGTCCGACAAGGGAAGCGAGGTGCCTTTGACCGGGCTCGGCTCCGCTGCCGGCCGCAGCAATCCACCTTCGAGACGGCGGACCGGAGACGGTTCGGCGCTCGCGAAAGTCAGCGCATGGCTCTCCTTCGCCGCGCCGAGCTGCAGCGGCCAATTGAAGGCGGGATGACCGCCGAGCGAGGCCGGCAACGTCTCCTTGCCGGTGTTGGCGATCGTGAGCGTCAGATCGAGGCCGGACTCATCGATCGCATAGGCCGCCGTCAGCCGGAACGGGAACGGATAGAGCGCGCGCGTCGTCTCATTATCATCGAGCACCAGGGTGCAGCGGCTCTCGCCGCGTTCTGCCCACACGAAGCGGCTGTCGCGGGCGAAGCCGTGCTGCGTCATCCGATACGTCCTGCCCTGATGCCGCAATTCGTCGTTGGCAAGGCGCCCGACGATCGGAAACAGCAGCGGCGCGTGACGCGGCCATTCCGGCCCCGCCTGCCAAAGGAATTCGGTGCCGCCGCCCTTCAGCGAGCAGAGCTCGGCGCCGTGCGCCTTGACGGTCGCGGTGAGCGAGCCGCAGCGGAAGGAGTGGGTGTCATCGGTCATGGCCGACCTCTACACCCCGGCCTGGCAGGCAGCAAGGCGACGCCGGGCCATGCAGGCCGCGCCTCCGAGCCATGCCCGGCTGCGTCATATTTCTGTACCTAACGATTGCTCACGTGCGGCTCCTCCACCGCGAGCTCCCCGCGAACCCGGCCGGAACTCCATGAACCATCGTGGTCCCCAATTGAAATTCTTCATCAACGGCCGCTTTCTGTCGCAAAAGCTCACGGGCGTGCAGCGTTATGCCGCTGAAATGGTCAAGGCGATCGACGTGCTGCTCGCGTCGGAGCAGATTCCGGCCTCGCTGCGCAACGCAGACTGGCAATTGTTGAAGCCCGCGGATGCAAGCGAGGAACTTGATCTCGACCGGATCAAGATTCGCGCTGTCGGCCGGCTGCATGGGCACGCGTGGGATCAAATCGATCTCGCCCGCGCTGCCGCCGGAGGCCGCTTGATCAGCCTGGCCAATTCCGGGCCCGTCCTCCATCGCGACCACATCGTCGTGATTCATGACGCCCAGGTCTTTCGCAGGCCCGACTTCTTCAACTGGCGCTATCTGACCGTCCATCGCACGATGGGGCGGATGCTCGCGCGGCACGCAAGCATCGCAACGGTGTCGGGTTTTTCCCGCAAGGAGCTTGCGGACGTGCTGAATCTCTCGGCATCGCGCATTCCCGTCTTCCCCAACAGCGCCGAGCACTTTGCAGCCACGCAGCCCGATCCCGGCATCCTGGCCCGACTTGGCGTTCAGCCGCAGAAGTTCTTCCTCTTCGTGGGCTCGAAAACCAAGAACAAGAACCTGTCCGTCGCGATCCGCGCCATCCAGCTGCTCGACCGGGCAGACGTTCCCCTGGTCATCGTCGGCGGCGACAACAGCAAGGTCTTTCAGGATAATTCGGGCGAAGGGGCTTCCGGCCTGGTGCTGGCCGGCCGTCTGACCGACAGCGAGATTGCCGCGCTCTATGCGCACGCATCGGCCTTCGTGTTTCCCTCGCTCTACGAGGGGTTCGGCGTGCCGCCGCTCGAAGCCATGATCTTCGGCTGCCCGGTCATCGCCTCGAGGGCCGACGCCGTCGTGGAGACGTGCGGCGACGCGGCTGCGTATTTTGACGCCACGGATTTCGAGGCGCTGAAGCAGCTCATGCTCGAAAGACTGGCAATCGGCGCGATCTCTGACCAGGAACGCCGGCGGCAACAGGATCGCCTTGCATTCTATTCGTGGAAGAAATCGGCGAAGGCGTTGCTCGATCACCTCGCAGCGCCGGCGAACGTCGCCAGCGCTGCGTGAAACGCGGCACGGTTCGCCTATCGCGCGCAACGGTTTTTGCACAAACAGTTTGCAACTCGCAGCTCTTTGCCTGGTTCCATGACTCTTCTTCGTTCTTGCGATGATCGCAAGCGCGAGCGCCTTGGCGCAACATGACCACATCGCTGCCCCAATATCGCTACGTATTCGAGGAACTGTGTTTCGCACTAGCGAACACAGAACAGGGATACAGATGTCCGGCTCTCCAACGCGGCCCTACGCAAGGCAAACGATGAAAGTGCTGCACATCGCCGAAACGATCCGTGGCGGGATCGCGAGCTATCTGAACGAGTTGCATCCTCAACAACAGGCCAGCTTCGGTGCCGAGAACGTACATTATGTCGTGCCGTCGGATCATCGGGGCGACCTTGGCGCAATCGATGACAACCAGATTACAACATTCGAACGATCCGGCCGGAGCGTCGCCGGCCTATTCCAGATGCTGCGTGCGAGCATGCAAGCGCTGGATGCCTTCAGACCGGACGTGGTGCACCTGCATTCTTCCTTGGCGGGGCTCGTGCTCCGGCCCGCGCTGGCAGCCCGCTCAGGCGGACCGCGCGTCGTCTATTGTCCGCACGGCTGGGCATTTTCGCGCGAGACCGGCCGCTTCAGTCATTTGCTGACCAAGTCCGCGGAGAACCTGCTTGCGCGCACCTCCGACCGAATCATCTGCATCTCGAGCGACGAGTATAACGAGGCGGTGCGCGCGGGAATTCCTGCCGACCGCCTCACCGTGGTCCACAACGGCATCTCGAAGAGCCGCACGCCGCAGCCCGTCGCGGCTGACTGGACCTCCAAAAAGGTCAAGGTGCTGTTCATCGGACGCCTGGACCGGCAGAAGGGGTTCGATCTGCTGATCGAAGCGGCACGCGCGCTCGAGGATGTGCTGGACGTCCGCATGATCGGCGCCTCCGTCGTCAACAAGTACGAAGGTCCGACCGTCCCGTCCAACGTGTCCCTGCTGGGCTGGCTCGACCGCCCGATCATCGAGACCCAGCTCGAGGCCGCCGACCTCGTCGTGATCCCGTCACGTTGGGAAGCCTTCGGCCTCGTTGCCCTGGAAGCGATGCGCGCGGCCAAGCCCATCCTTGCGTTCCGTAGCGGAGCTTTGCCCGAGATCGTCGTCGATGGCGTGACCGGCGTGCTTTGCGAGCCCGTCGCGGTCCAGCCGCTCGTGGATGGTTTCCGGCGCGCACTCGACCTCGATCTCAAGGTGCTGGGACAGCGCGGCTACGACCGCTTCAAGCAGCTCTATGACGTCGAGAAGACGCATGCGCAATTGCAGCAGGTCTATGTCGAGCTGCTTCAGGACGACCGGACGCCCGTCGCAACGAAGGCGGCGCTGCAGTCGGATCTCTCCAAGAATTTCTGATGGCTGCACCGCTCCCACGCACCTTGGTCCGCGACAGTCTCCGCCTCGCGAGCCTCATCGCATCCATCCTCCTGCCGGTCTCGGTCTGCGCACAGCAGGCGCAACCGCTCGATGCCCGATTCCTGCTGGGGGTCGGCACGCATCAGGGGCTGGGCGGCCCGGTGAGCGCGCGCGGATACGTGCCTTCGGAAAACGTCGCCCAGATCAAGCAACTCGGTCTCAATTCCTTTCGCGATGATTTTCCCTGGTCCGAGTTCGAGGTTGGCGGACGCCGGATGGGCTTCACACCCCGACTTGGCAGGCTCGAAGCGCAAGTCAAGTCCGGCGTCGCGCGCCCTCTCCTGATCCTCGCCTTCGGCCATCATCTCGTTCCGAATTCCTCGCCACCGACGACGGACGAGGCGCGGCAGCGGTTCGCCGATTATGCGGCGGCGGCCGCGCAATCGGTGGTGGCGCAGCATCCGCTGTTCGAGCTTTGGAACGAATGGAACCTGGCGGCGAAGAAAGATCCTGCGTTCTCGCCGGAAAACTATCGGGCGCTTGCCGAGGTCACGCGGCCGGTAGTCAAGCGGGTGGCGCCGAATGCACCCTTCCTGGTCGGCGCCCTCGGCGACGATCTGGGCTGGACATGGACCGAGAAGATGCTGCGGACGGGCATTCTTCAATATGCGGACGGCGCATCGATCCATCTCTACAATTTCTGCATGGGCCCGAGCAAACGCACCTCGGCCGAAATCATCGACAGGCTGACGGCGTTTCACCGCCTGGTCGGCCAGGCGAGCGGAAACCCCGATTTTCCGATCTATGTCACCGAGACGGGGTGGACCACGGCTGCCACCAATAAATGCGGCGTCAGCGAACAAGCCCAGTCCGACAATAGTGCGCAGCTCATCTTGTGGGCATCAACCGCGGCGCGTTGGCTCAAAGGAATGTGGTTCTACGAACTCAAGGACAGTGGAAAGGACGCATCGGATCTGGAGCACAATTTCGGGCTCTACCGTTTCGACAATTCGCCGAAGCCCGTCGCCTGCGCGGTTCAGGGCGCCTGGGCTTTCATCCGCTCCAGCCTGAGCGCCGAGAAACGCGAGCTCGCCAGTGGCGTCGTGTCGATCAATGCAACGACGACGTCCGGCGCCAGAGTTGCGGTATGGTCCGAGACTCCCGAGCGGCGTTACGAGGTCCGGATCAAGGGGGATCAGGACGGCGCAACCTTTGCGATGCCGTGCGACTCGGCCGCAAGACCTGCGTCCGGTGCCTGGATTCCGGTTTCGACCACGCCGGTTCTCATTGCAGCGAGCAACGGTGCCATGCCCGCTTTGGAGATAAGGCCGGCGCGGTAAGCGCGATTTTGCAAGACATGAGGTTCAGTGATGAAAGTTCTTTTGACGTCCACTCTTTATCCGACGCCTCAGGCCCCCAAGATCGTCGGCGGTGCGGAGATCTTCGCGCGGCGCTTCGCCGAAGGCCTGGTGCAGCGCGGAGACGAGGTCGAGGTGATCCGCAGCGCATCCGCGCCCGAGCAGGCTCGTGAAAGCTGCAACGGCATCAACGTCTATTCTGCGCCGGTGCGCAACTTCCATCTGCCCTTCTCGCTGCCGAAGAACATCGTAAAGCGCAGCATCTGGCATGCGGTCGACGACTGGCAGATGCAGGCGCCGCTGATAGCGGAACGCATCCGGGCCTTCAAGCCGGACGTGCTGCACTCCAACAATTTGTCGGGTCTCACCACCGCGATCTGGCGCGTCGCCGCCCAGCTCGGCGTGCCGGTGCTGCATACGCTTCACGATTATTATCTGACCTGCCCGCGCTGCTCGCGCTTCGACAAGGGACGCTCTTGCGAGCACACCTGCACGAGCTGCGGGATCCTGACCTTCCATCGCAAGCGGGCGACGCACTGGCTGAGCGCCGTGGTCGGCGTGAGCGAGCGCGTGCTGTCGATCCATACCGACATGGGCATGTTCGCGGAGACGCCGATCCGAACCGTGATCCGCAACGCCTCGACCGAGCCGCCGCGCGAGCCCTACCCTCGCCCGGTCTGCACCACGGAAGTGACGTTCGGGTTCATCGGCCGCCTCACTGAGGAGAAGGGCATCGACAACCTGATGCATGCCCTTGCCATGCTGCCCCCCGACCGCATCCGAATGATGATCGCCGGCCGGGTCAGCGAGGAGGAGCAGCGCCGCCTCAAGGCGCTCGCGCCGGATGCGCGCATCGAGTTCATGGGCTTCGTGGCGCCGGACGATTTCTACAGGCAGGTCGACGTGGTGGTCGCGCCCTCGATCTGGCACGACCCCGGTCCACTCGTCGTCGCAGATGCCAAGGCGGCCGGCAGGCCGCTGCTCGGAACGCGCTTTGGCGGCATGCCCGAGGTCATCGAGCACGGCGTGACGGGTTGGCTGACCGAAGCCGATCCCCAATCCCTGGCCGACAGCATGCTTGCAGTCGCGTCTGATCCGCACAAGATCGACGAGATCAGCCGGCGCCTGATCGCAGATACCAACAAATGGGTATTTGCCGACGTGCTGTCATCCTACAAGAATCTGTACGAGCAACTGCGCGAGCAACGGATGTCGCGCGTGCGCGCAGCAACGACTGAAGCGCCGCGGGCCGTCGGCAAGGAGCGCCTCATTCCGAGATGACACGCCTCTTCGCGATGGCGGGCTACCTCTATCAGAGCGCCGCGGCGATCATCCTGATCTTCGCGATCAGTCATCTGTTGCCCGCCTCCGACTACACCAATTTTTCGCTGGCACTGGCCTCGAGCCAGTTGCTCTGCGTCCTGATGTTCGAGTGGCTGCAACTCGCCGGATTGCGTTTTCTGGCAGCAGCCGGGGAGAACGAGGCGGCGCGGCTGAGGTGGTCGCTCTTTGCCGCGGGCCTGTCGAGCGCAGGCGCGCTCGTCGTGGTCGGCGGCTGCGCATCTCTGGCCAGCGTACTCCCGGCCGGGATCATCGCGCTGGGCCTCGGCATATCCGTGCTTCAGGGCCTGACCGACCTCTATTTGCTGTCGGTCCGCCTGTCCGA
Organism: Bradyrhizobium sp. NBAIM03; assembly: GCF_020194055.1. Taxonomy (NCBI): domain Bacteria; kingdom Pseudomonadati; phylum Pseudomonadota; class Alphaproteobacteria; order Hyphomicrobiales; family Nitrobacteraceae; genus Bradyrhizobium; species Bradyrhizobium sp. NBAIM03. The sequence continues at coordinate 38,479 of NZ_JADYVS010000001.1, forward strand.
CCGGCTGGGTGTCGCCTCCTCTCTCCTGGCGTTTCGCGCTACCGCCCTTCTGACCGGAGCCGCCGCGGGTGCGGCGATTTGGGGAACGGCGGAAGCGGCGCTGCTCGGCGTCAGTGCGGGCCACGCCCTGGGCCTGCTCGCCGGGCTGGTGGCCTATCGCCCCCCCCTGGAGCGCGTTCCGCTGCGGACGATGCTGGCCGACTGGAAGGATTTCTCCCGCTACGGCATGCTGGCGGCGGGTGCGTCCGTCATCCATCTCTCGGTGCCGGTGCTGCTCCGCTTCATCATCATCGGCCGGCTGGGCGCGACGGGCGCCGGCGCCGGATTCTCGATTGCGCTCGACCTGCTGCAACGCCCGTTCTGGGTCCTCAATGCAGCGATCCACACCGTGAGCTATCCCGATGTCGTGAAGGATTTCGAGCACGGAACCGTCATGAAGTCGGTGCAATCGACGCGGCGAATGTTCGAGTTCATGGTCTGCACGACCCTCGTGCTGCTCGGCGGTCTCGTCGGCTTCATTCCGGATGCAGCCCGTATCCTGGTGCCGCGGGAGAGCCTTGATGGCTTCCTGACGACGGCACCTGTTGTGGCCGTCTTCTATTTCCTGCACACGCATCTCCAGGCGACCGTCGCGGTCGTTCCGCACCTGGAGAAGCTCGCAACGAGGCTCGTGATCGTTGCGGCCGGCCAGCTCGCGATCGTCGCTGCTGTCGCGCTGGCCGCGGCATGGGCCGGCCTGTCGCCGCACCAGGCGGTCGGCTGCGCTTGCCTCGCCACGCTGGCAGCGATTCTGTTTGCGCTCGGTCCGACCCTGCGGTTCGAGGCATTCCCGCGCTGGTCACTGGTCGCGCAGGCGCTGGTGGCCGCCGTCCTGATCGGATCACTCGGCGCGATGCCGACCGAGCCCGCGACATGGCTTGCCGGCAAGATCGTGATCGCCGCGCTCGCAACGGCGATCGTCGGATGGCGCGGTGACTTTCTGATGCTGGCCCGTCGCGGCTAGCCCAATTCGCCGCATCCGGCACGGATCGGAACACAGCGGGCGAGCAACTGAGCCGTTGGGCCACGGCTCAAATTCAGGTCCTGGACGGAACCATTGCGCCTCCCCGATCAAACCAAGCCGGTCATATCCGGGAAAATACGGATACAACCAGTGCGATAAAATCTTTCAGATTGATCGCCCATGAAAATGGCATCTGCCGACTCCCTGTGCCATCCGATGACGCAGACGAAAGAGTCGCACCCCACCGCCGCGTTCGTATGACACGCTCTCAAGCCGAAGCGTTGGATCGAACTCGCACGGCTTGCGCATATATTTAGCAGCGTGAATCGTGGAAATCTTGAAAGCGCCATTCTCACGCCATCCTGCACGGGCATCGCATCAGCATTCTGCTGCAACACGAGTCGAGCTGTTCCTGCACAAGGAACCGCATTTCACTCGCGATTTGTAGCTTCGATTTTTATCTGAAATTCACACTCGACAGAGAAGCTTCGACGCAAATCCCTGCGAGCAATTTCGTTCGCGCTGAAACCCGAGTTTGCAATGCCTGATCAAACCATCCTGTCCGCCAGCGGCTTCATCAACTCCATCGGCGTCAACACGCACGCCGGTTTCGGATGGACCGGCTACAACAACCTCGCGCTGATGGCCGACAGCCTCGAATATATCGGCGTCACCCATCTCCGCGACGCGATGGGCACGAACCCCGCTGCGCAGCCGGTCGTCGAGGGCCTGGCCGCCGCCGGCTACAAGTTCGACTTTCTGGTATCGTCTGCGCTGCCCCAGTCCGGTACGGTCGGGTTGCAGACCTACATCGCCTCGCTCCAAAAATTCGCGACGAGCTATTCGGGTAGCATCACCGCCATCGAGGGGCTCAACGAGGCCAATCACCAGCCCTTCAGCTACAATGGCAGCTCCAGCCTTTCGGCCGCGGCCCAGTTCCAGAGTGCGCTCTATCAGGCCGTCAATGCCAACGCGACGCTCGCCAGCATCCCCGTCTACAATCTGTCACTGGCCTACAACGATCCGCAAGGCTACAGCCAGCTCGGCAACATGTCGGGCTCGGTCGACTATGCCAACGCCCACGCTTATGTCAGCACCGGCCTCAATCCGAGCAGCTCCATTGCGGCGACGCTGAGCGCCGTCATGGCCGCGGCTCCGGGAAAGCCTGTCGTCATCACGGAAACCGGCTACACCACGCAAAACAACACCCAGTATCTCGGCGCCAACGAGACGGTGCAGGCCAAATCGATCCTGAACACGCTTGTCGTCGCCTACAAGGCCGGCGTGAGTGCAACTTACCTCTACGAGCTGTTCGACCGCGACTCGTCTGCAGCCAACACCAATCCGGAAGCCAATTTCGGATTGTTCAATTCCGACGGCACGCCCAAGCTCGCCGCGACGGCGATTCACAACCTGACGACCATTCTGGCCGACGACGGCAAGGGCGGCCTGCAGCCGACTGACCCATTGAACTACACGTTGAGCAACATGCCGGCCACCGGCAACAGCATGGTGCTCGGCAAGAGCAATGGCGCCTACGAACTCGTCGTCTGGGCCGAGCCGAAGCTCTGGAACGATGCCACCGATACCGAGCTGTCCAATGCGGCCCAGACGGTGACGGTGAACCTCGGCGCCGTCCATCATACCGTGAAGGTGTACGACACGCTGACCGGCACCACAGCGATCGCCAGCTACACCGACGTCAGCACCATCACCATTCCGGTCAGCGATCACCCTGTGATCATCGAGATCGACGCGCCCCCGACCACGCCGCCCGCCCCGGACACAAGGACCAGCGTCACCGGAACGGCTGCGGAGATCGTACCGCAACTGTCCGATCTGAGCGACTCGACGGCGCTGCAGACAATCACCCTGACCGACTCCCACGTCCTGCAGGTCGCGTCGAAGGCGACCATGGACTACATGATCGCCCATTACGGCAACGCGCTCTCGAAGATCCAGGGCGGATATTCGTTCTCGGTGACGAACTCGGCGGCGACCTGGACCAGCACGAGGACTTACGATTCGAGCGGCAAGCTGCTCTCGAAATCCGACACCGGCCTCAATTCAAGCGGACAGCCGACCTCGACCACCATCGTCCACAGCGACGGCTCCAAGGACGTGATCAGCTACACCGGCGGCGTGCAGACGAAGTTCGTTCATGTCGGAACCGACGCAACCCGGACAACCGACACCTACAACACGGCCGGCACCCTGCTGAGCGAAGTCGTCCAGAAGTCCGACGGCTATTACTCCACCACGCTCTACACGAACGGCGTGAAGACAGCCGCCTACGTCAAGAACGCGGACGGCTCGCAGGACAACTATACCTACAACATCACGGGCAAGAGCTTCACCACCCAGGTGCAGCATCTCGACGCGTCGGGGAAGGTCACTTCGGTGATCCGCAGCCATGCCGACGGCTCGCTGGACTCGACCCAGGTCTACAATAGTGACGGCAGCAGCGTGATCACGTTGTACAGCGCCACGGGAGTGAAACAGGTCGAGACCGCCTACCATGCCGATCGCAGCAAGGATGTCTGGACGTACAACATCAAGGGCCAGAACTATACGACCCAGCACGACGTCTACGATTCGACCGGATTCCTCACGACCCTGACGCGCCTGCATGCCGACGGCAGCCTGGCCTTCGAGCTGATGCAGACCGCCGACGGCACCAAGACGACCAACTGGTACAATGCCGCCGGCAGCCTCACCAGCGAGGTGGTCCAAAAGGCCGACGGCTTCGCCTCGACAACCCTCTACAGCAACGGCGTCAAGACGAAAGTTTACATCAAGAACGCCGACGGTAGTCTGGACAATTATGCCTATGGCATCACCGGCCAGAGCTACACCACGCTGATCCAGCACATCGATCCGTCCGGCAAGGTCACGTCCGTCACCCGCAAGCACGCGGATGGCACGCTCGACTATACCCAGGTCGTCAACAACGACGGGAGCAGCGTCGTCACCATCTATGACTCGACGGGAGTACGGACGAAACAATCCGAGTACCACGCTGATGGCAGCAAGGACGTCTTCCTCTACAACATCACCGGCCAGAACTACACGACCGAACACAATGTCTACGATGCAACCGGCTTCCTCACGACGCTGATCCGGAAGCACGCGGACGGCAGCATGGCGTTCAAGCTGGTGCAGAGCAAGGACGGAACCAAGACAACGGACTGGTACGATGCCAAGGGGGTCCTCACCAGCGAGGTGATCACGAAGGCCGACGGTTACAGCTCGACAACGGTCTATACCAACGGCCTGAAAACTGCGGCCTACATCACCAATGCCGACCTGAGCCAAGACAATTACACCTACAACATCACCGGGCAGAGCTATGCCACGCAGCACCAGCATCTCGATCCGACCGGCAAGACGACGGAGGTGACCCGCTGGCACGCCGACGGCACGCTCGACTATACCCAGGTCGTCGGCAGCGACGGTGGCAGCGTCGTGACCAATTACGACGCTTCAGGCCTCAAGAAGACACAAACCGACTATCACTCCGACGGCTCGAGGGATGTCTATCTCTTCAACGTCATCGGTCAGAACTACACGAAAGAGCACGATACCTACGATACCACCGGTTTCCTGACGCACATCGTGCGGACCCACGCCGACGACAGCCTGGCATTCACTCTTGTGCAGAGCGCCGACGGCACCAAGACCTCGGGCTGGTATGACGCCAAAGGAATTATCACCAGCGAGGTGACGACCAAGAGCGACGGCTACAGTTCCACCACGGTCTACACCGGCGGTATCAAGACCGCTGCCTACATCAAGAACGCCGACGGCACGTCGGACAACTGGAACTACAACATCACAGGCCAGTCCTACACGACGCAGCACCAGCACCTCGATGCCTCGGGCAAGATCGTCGAGATCACAAGGACCCACGCCGACGGCACTCTGGACTATACCCAGGTCATCAACAATGACGGCAGCAAGCTGACCGACATCTATAACAGTGCCGGCATCAAGACCCAGGAGATCGCCAGCCACGCCGACGGCTCGAGGGACGTCTTCCTGTTCAACTTCAACGGACAGGCCGGCGTCACGCAGCACGAGAGCTACAACACCGCCAAGGCGCTCGAGTTCATCGATCAGACCAAGTCCGATGGCACCCATAACGTCACGGCCGTCGCCAGCGGCGTGACGATCCAGGGCGGGGCCGGCAATGACGTATTCTCGGCGGCGCCGAACTCGACGACCATCGCGTACGACCACGGCCAGGACCAGATCCTCAACTTCCAGGCCGGCAGCGGGACGACGCACGACACGATCGCGATCTCGAAACTGCTGGCGGAGGACTACAGCCAGCTCCAGATCACGCAGTCCGGCACGAACGCGCTCATCACGTTCTCGGCGACCGACTCGATTCTGCTGAAGAACGTCTACGTCTCCAGCCTGACCAGCCACGACTTCGTGTTCGTTTGAGCCGGTGAGACCTGCCCAAACGGGCGCCAACGTCGCTGGGGGCCGGGACCATGTCCCGGCCCCTGATCGTTCGTTGGTCGGGCGCCTGCCTCATCGATGAGCAAAGGGCTCTCTGCCATCCGCAATTGGATGAGCCCCATGAATTCGGAGGGATCGTCGGGTTGTGCCGCCATCGGCGGCCGCGCTTGCGAACTTGCGTCACAATTCGTCTCTAGAAGAGCGACGAAACGTGCAAGGAAACCGAGCCCCGATGGAAGCCAGTGAAGCAAGACGTTTTGTCGTTCTCGACTTCTACCGCTTCGTCGCCGCGCTCGGGGTCTTCATCTTCCACCTGAAGCTGATCGACAAGGGCATCTCACCGGCCTGGAACGGGTCCTATGGCCTGTTCGTGGACATGTTCTTCATCCTGTCCGGGTTCGTGATTTCCTACTCCTATCCTTCAACCTCGACAGGCCCGCGCTCCTATGCGCGCTTCCTCATTAGGCGGATCGCGCGAATCTACCCCTTGCATCTGCTCACCTTGTTGATATTCGCGGTCCTTGCTCTCATGGGCATATCCGGTCCGACCTCGCACGCGAGCTGGACGGATTTCATTCAAAACCTCTTCCTCGTGCAGGCGTGGGGTATCACAGATCATCTCAGCTTCAACTCGCCGGCTTGGTCCATCAGCGCCGAGCTGTTCTGTTACCTATTATTCCCATTGTTCATGCTGCTGGCCGGGAGGATCTCGCCGCTGATGCTGGCGATCATCGTCGCGCTCTCTTACGGCATCCTTGCCCATGCTCACCTGCCGATCTGGCAGGAACGCTCTCAGATGTATGGGGCAACTTTCGATTTCGGGATGTTACGGGCGCTTCCGAGCTTCCTGAACGGGATTCTCCTAACCGTCCTGTTCAGGCTCTCAAGGGACTATCGCAAGAAGCCGGTTGCATTCGCCGGAATAGCGCTGTTTGCCGTCTCGGTTCTGGTCCTCAACTTCTTTGCCAAGCCCGACCTTGCAATCATACTGTTCTCTCTCGCGATCCTCGTCACAGCCACGGGAGAAAGCGCCTTCGCGCGGTTTCCCGGCTCCGACTGGCTTGGCCGCCTCGGCAACACGTCATATGCCATCTACATGGTGCACGAAGTGCTGTTGATCCTGCTCTTCAAGCCGGCTTGGCACTATTTCGGACTTCAGCCAAGCATGTTTCCGGTGTTTGCATTGGTCTGCTGCATCGTTCTGACAGTCGTTGCCGACGTGACATATCGCTACGTCGAAGATCCCGCTAGAAGATTGATCAACCGGCTTGCGCCTGGCGGGGCAAGATCAGCCCGCGTCCCGAAGCCCGAGCCGCTCGGTCTTGCCGAGGCCAGACAGGCGGCCAACGCAAGCTAGCTGGTGCGTGCAGGCCGAATTCTGGCTAGGTCTTAGACGATCGCCGCACACGACCCAAGACTTCCTGCCATATCCGCACCACGGCCGGCCGGGCGACCGCCATGACAACGGCAAGATAGACCGAAGAACCAAGCAGCACGAGCGCCGCGAGACGCAGCCATGGCGACGTGGCCGGCATGGTAACGGAGGCAGCAACGACCGCGCATGCCATCACCGCGGAGCCCGCAAGTGCCGGCATCAGCGCCGCGGCATAGGGCCTGATGCCGAGCGCCAAGATCCGCATCGAGGCTCCGGCGGACAGTGGATACAGCAACAAGGCGCGAACGACGTAGCCGACAGCGATCGCGATAAGGCCAAATGGCGCAGCGACGATGAAGATCGCTATGTTCGAAACCGCGTATATCAGCGTCAGCCAAGTCTGCCAGTGCGGTTTGCCGAATGCCAGGATAACCGAGTGATTGTAGAGGCCGATTGTGGTCAAGAACCCGGTGATCGACATGATCGCGAGTAGAGGGGCGGCCTCGCCCCACTTGGATCCGAAGAAACCGACGATGAGATCCGGCGCCAGAGCCGCTATCCCCGCGAAAAGCGGGGCTGTCAGCAGTGACGTGTATTTGACGAAGTCGACCAGCGTCGAACGCGATGCTTCCCGGTCATGCTGGAGGCCAGCGATGGTCGAAAAGAACACGCGGTTCAACGCATTCCCGATCACGGTACTCACGGCGTTGACCAGGCGCTTGGCGAGGCTGTAGAAGCCCGCGCCGGCGGCGCCGGTATACCAAGTGACGAAAATCAGATCGGAATTGGCATTGGCAAAGTTCGTGATTCCCGTCAGCGCCACGTAGCGCGCATAGCTCAGCAGATCGATAACAGCCTGCCGGCTGACCCGGAGCCGAGGGCGCCAGGGCGTCAGGATCCAAAGGCTGACCAGCGAGATCAACGAAGTCGAGACGAGCTGTCCGACCAGCGCAACGACCCCGTATCCCTGTATCGCCAGCGCGATCCCTACCGCCCCGCCGATAGAGATTGAAGAAAGCGAACGGATGGCGAGGGATCGAAAGAGTTGATTGCGCGTCAGCCAGGCTTCGTGCGTCCGTGACAGGCCTTGCACGGCCACCACGATGCAAAATCCCTTGAGAACGATGGCAAGATCCGAAAGACCGGAGAATCGTTCGATGGCGCCGCTCGAGGCGAACAGTGCGAGTGCTGCAAACAAGGAGAGGCCCGCGATGAGCCAAAACGAGGCAGTGTAATCCTCATCCTTCGGATCGGGACGCGCCTGGACGGCAATCGCGATGCTCTCGATCAGGACTGCCCGGCAGAACTCGAGCGCCAGCGCTCCCGTTGCCACGATGCCGAGAATCTGCGGCGACAGCAGCCGCGCCATGATCATGTAGATTGCGAGCGTGAGCGCCTGCCCGACCGCGGAATCGAGCGCCGACCAAATGACGCCCGAAACGATCGAGCGCGGCTTGATAATCTCGTGGCGCAATTGGAAGCCTGTCACAATTCGGGATTAGGTCGACATTCGTCGAGAGCCATTGGCTGCTATGGTCCAATAGTCGCCTTGTTTACGAGGACACTACGGCAAGAAAGCAGCTACATCCGAGGCAGCATGAATTTTCGAGGCAATCTACGACGGCTGATCAACGAGGTCGGCTGCGACTTTATTCATCAACTGCCCTATCCGCACGTGGACTTGTTCTTCTGGCGTCCCGACGATGGAACGATCAATTTCGGTGATCATCTTTCGATCGTTGTCGTTGACCATCTCTTGCGGCAATTCGGCTATACGCTCGCCGATGAGGTGCCGCGGCAAGCGCGCTTGTTCGCGATCGGCTCCGTGCTCCACTACGCGCGAAATGGCGATGTGATCTGGGGAAGCGGCGTAAACGGACGCCCCGGCCAAGGCGACCTCAACCATCGCGTGCAGAATTTGGACGTGCGAGCGGTGCGCGGCCCCCGTACCCGGGAAGTTCTGCAGCGCCGGGGCATCGCGGTTCCCGAAGTGTTCGGAGATCCGGCGTTGCTGCTTCCTCAGCTGTTTCCAAATCGTTTTCGCCCTACTGCCAAGAAGCCGTGGGTGTTTGTTCCGAATTTGCACGATTTGAACATCGTCGACCCTGCCGCCGATACGGTGGTCTCACCGCTGGGATCCTGGAACCGCCGAATTGACGCCATACTCGAAGCTGAACTGGTTCTGGCCAGCTCGCTCCACGGCATCATCGTCGCCGAGGCATTCGGGATACCGGCTCGATACGTACGGCTGAGCAGCGGAGAGGCCGAGTTCAAGTATCATGACTATTATGAGGGCACCGGCCGGTTCGCCGTCGAGTTTGCGACGAGTATTGACGAAGGTCGCGAGATGGGGGGAGCTGCGCGCCTCAACTTTGATCATCGTGCCTTGATGAGTGCATTCCCGATCGACCTCTGGAGCGGAAAGAACTAACATGGCCAAGCGCCTTCGCGTGGCCATCTACGCGCCGCATTTTGCGGAATATTCCTACCGGCTCGCATCGGGACTGGCGCATCATTGCGACGTTCGGCTTGTGCTCAACCGCAAAGACGCGAACCAGCAATGGGAGCTTGCCGATATCGCTGTGACGGCGCCGTTCGAGACACGGATTCGCGACCTCAGTCTGCGGCGCGGCGGCGCAATCGGCATCCCTGCCTCGTTCATCGACATAATTTCCTTCCGCCCGGACGTGATCCATTGTCACGAAGTTCCCGAGATCTACACGTCCAAGCTGATTCAGCTCCTGCGTCCGCTCGGCATTCCCCTGGTGCTGACCGTTCACGATGCTATCCCGCACTCGGAGGGCGGCTCCGGCACCTCGCCCCGTGAAGATGCCTGGCGCGGACGCATGCGTGCGGCCGCCTCGATCGTCACGACGCACGGCGAGAGCTGCATTGCAGATTTTCATCGCGCCTCGCCCGACTTCAAGGGCGAGACGGTTTCCAGCATGCACGGCGTGCTGATGGTTCCGCCGGACAAAAGCTCGTTCACCGAGCCCGAATCCGGACGCATCCTGTTTTTTGGACGGATGTGGGCTTACAAGGGCCTCGACGTTTTCATCGACGCGATCGACATGTTGGCCCAGCGCGGCGTCGCGCATGAAGCGATCGTCGCCGGGCGCGGCCCCGAGATGACACGGCTCGGCGCCCGGATGGAGGCAATGCCGACGGTCAAGACCATCAATGCCTACATTTCGCCTGCGGATACCGGACGTCTATTTCAATCTGCTACGGTGGTTGCCTTGCCCTACAAGGATGCATCACAAAGCGGGGTGCTCGCATCCGCCTATGGGAATGCGCGTCCCGTCGTCGCCAGCGCCACCGGTGGCATTCCCGACGTCGTGACGGACGGCGTCAATGGTCTCCTGGTCCCTCCCGGCGATGCCACTGCGCTCGCCGATGCACTCGAGCGCGTGCTGACGTCGAATTCACTCGCCACAACGTTGGCTGACGGCGCGCGGCAGACCGCGGCCGGCCTTCTGAACTGGGACCACATTGCCGAACGGTTGCTTGGATCCTATCACAAGCTCGCCGGTCGCACCGTGAAGTGAGCGCGACACGCGCTCTCTCATGCCGATTGCCCCACTTTCAGCGGTCGAAAGAACGTGCTGCGGAACGCGCCGTCCAGCAAGCGCCTCAGCCGGACCTCGATCAGTTCATAGCTGATCGCACTTGCAGCCAGTGACATCACCAGCCCGAGTCCGATGAAAGCCGCCCATAGCAACCAGCGGTCGACGCCGGCGGCAACCAGCTTCAGGCCAACCACTTGCAAGGGGAAGAGCACGAAGGGGTGCACGAGATAGAGGCTGTAGCTGATCTTGCCGATATATTGGAGCGCCGGCGTGCTCAGGGCCTTCCCGAGGCCTGATTCCGGGGCGAGCACCATGGCGAACAGCAGAAATCCGGGAATGAGGCCCACGAACGGATGAAACAGCACCAGGCTCGCATACAGCGCGGCCCCGCAGACGAGCCCTGCGACCAGACCGAGCCGTCCGGGAATGGAAATGCGAAATCCCGTCGCGCTGAACAGCATCCCGATGCAGAAGAACGCGGTGATAGGCCAGCGCATCAGGCAGGCCACGCCCAGCAGGATCAGAGGCGCAGCCAGCAGCCTGCCGCCGGCGCGCCACATCGAGAATGTCAGCGCAAACCAGATGTAGAATGCCCACTCATAGGTCAACGTCCACGCATTCTGCTGGGCAATGGGCAGGCCGAGCGCGTCCTGCACGAAGAACAGGTTGGCCGCAAAGATCGCGAGATAGCTGGTGAGATCGATCCCGCGGAAGAACTTGTAGGCCACGATCGGCCCGATCGCGAACAGCGCAAGATGCAGCACGACGAACACCGGCATGATGCGCAGGACGCGGTCGAAGAAGAACCGCGACAGCGAACCGTGGCGTATCAGACTGGCCGGGATCAGGAAGCCGCTGATCATGAAGAACAGCTCGACACCGTGCCCGCCGACATTGATCACAGATTGCAGCCAGGGCCAGATCGGCGGCAAGAATCCGGGGTTCGGGATGTCGTACATGCCTGCCTTCGGCATGTCGTAGAAATGATCCATCAGCACGCTCAGCGCCGCGATGGCACGAAGGCCCTGGACCGAAGGAAGGAACGATCCATCATAGGCGGCGCCCGGCTGGTGAGGTGCCTTGATCACTCTGCGGCACCCTGGGTGCTGAGCACTGGCTCGAGGACGACAGGCTTTCTTCGCGCGGAGCGGAATCTTTGCCCGAAGGAAATGCTGGGCTTCTCGATGAACGTGTATGTCATCCAACTGACGAGGATCGACAATGCCAGGATGACGACCAGGAAGATCGACCATCCGAGGGGTCCGTCGCCGAACCATACCAGGCGGTGGACGTAGACGATCGCGAACGGCGACATCAGATAGACCGAATAGCTGATCACGCCGACGAATGCCATCGGACGCCAGGCCATCCGTTCGCCGAACACGGCAAAGCCGATGAAGACAAGCGCCGCGGAGATATAGGCCGATCCGATCGAATAACTGTAGAAGAAATTCTCGTGATACACGCCGCCGAACCGGCGGTCGGACAGGGTGGCGGCGAAGACCGCATACAGAAGCGTGCAGACGGTCACATGCGTCCACCGCAGCTTGCCGCCAATGACGGTGTCGCGGATGATCTTGCCCAGGAACATCGCCGAGAGGTTCAAGCCGACCTCCATCACCGAGGAGACTGCCCTGCTCTCAACGAAAAGTGCAGCTGTGGTTCCCACCAGCGCGGCGGCAACGACGATGGTCACCGCCGTGAAGCGCCGGTTGAGCAGCCCCATCGCAAAGAGAATGGTGCATCCGACGTAGAACAAGAGTTCGATCGCCAGCGTCCAATAGAACACCCAGAGATTCGGGACGTTCACGAAAGTCTGCAACATCGTCACGTTAGCGGCGATCTGCCCCAGCGGAAAACTCTTCGAATCCAGCAGCTGCACCGACACGAGCCCGACAACGATCGAAGTCCAATAAGCCGGATAGAGCCGGAAGAAGCGGCTGATCATAAAATCGCGCACAGGCGTGGCGCTGTCCGGGAAGCTGAACGGAATGACGAAGCCGCTCACGAAGAAGAACAACACGACCCCGAACCGGCCAAAGTTCATGTAGTAGCCGAATATGTCGTGGAGGGGCCCGTAATAGACACCCGTCGGGTGCTTTTCCAGGATGACCTCGAACACGTGCTGGACCAGGACGGCCAGCACGGCAATGCCGCGCAGTGTGTCGATGAATGCGAGCCGTTTATGCATTGTTCGTTCTCACCTGCTTCCGCTCGCCGCCGGTACATCCGGGCGGAAGCCTTCTAATGACGGCATCGGTGGCCGTACGATGATTGGCACGGCGTCGCCCGCCCGCGCGGTGGTCGCGCGCCGCGAGAACACCTCGCTGAAGCTCAACGCGATGATCAGCAGGCCGGACGCCGGGCCGTAATTCAGAACGGTGATCGTGAACAAGTTGACGACGAAGATCAGCGTCAGCTTGTAGACGTCGGTCGTGCCGAACGTCGCCCGGAATACCATCACCATGAATGCGACGAACGGGAGTCCGAACATCAGATACGTGCCGATGTAGAAATTGTCGACGGGAACCCAGAAGGCGGCGAGCGGCGAGAACAGCTTCTGCGGATAGTTGAAGCAGCCCACGCCGCAGCCGGTCACGAGACCAACGGGCATGAGCTGGCTCAGGTAGACGAACGGCAGTTGCCAGCTGTTGTTGATGCGGTCGACGATGCTGAACAGGGTCGTGTGCGGCACCGCGGCGGTACCCGAAGCGAGCACGATCATGAAGAACGGCACCAGGATCGCGGCAAACGACCACAATGCAATGTTCCGTATCGCGGAGAAGCGCGACTTCTCCGGGAGCATCCGCACGAACACCAGCAGAATCAAGTAGAGCACGAGGACGATCATGGTCGTCTTGCTGGTCGTCAGACGGATGATGTAGACCGCAAGAGAGCCGTACAGAAGGCACCAAATCGTGCTCTTACGGATCGACGTAATTGCGAAGGACACGAGTATGAAGAAGGCCGCCATGGTACTTTCGGCAGCAAAGCCCGTGAGACGCTGATCGTCACCGCCATAGGCCCACCATAAGCGACCCGCCTCACGAACGGCGCCGAAGGACTCATATTTGTATCCGACCCAGGGCATGAAGTAGAATTTCGTCAGTAGCACGCCGATCAGCGAGAGGTAGAACGTCGCGGCGATGACCGACAGCAACTTCTTGTAGGAGCCCAGACTGGTGTCGCAGAAACAAAATCCGACGAACACCGGGAGCATCATCTTAAACGACGACATCGCCGCGTTGACCGTCCCCAGCATGAAGTAGCCGAGCACCAGCGACAGCATGATCTGCACGAGGACAACTGCAGCCATGATACTGCGATTGCGCAAGATGCAATGCACGATGAACTGGACCAGGCACAGAAGCGCAATGCCATCCGGCACGAACCAAAGCGCGTCCAAATGCATGATGCTGGTGTAGTACCGCATCATACCGCCGAAGGCATCCCGGACCAGATAGGCTGCGAGCGCGATCGCCTCGATATTGAGGCTGATCAGCATCATCCTGCGGGGTTGCAGCGCGAAGGTGCTCATGCGCGGCTCAGTTGCTCAGCCGCGCCGATCGGGCGGGGGATGGCGCAAAATCCGGGGGGCTTCCGAATGCATTTCGCAGGAGCCTGCCGCCGGGAATTTCGACATAGAGATAGGTGAGGTGCGAAACCGCGAGCACGGCGGCCAGTGAAACGACGAGATTCAGCGTCGCCGGCAGGCCTGCCCAGATCGAATCCAGGGCGGCGATTCGCCCCGCCCCCACGCCCCGCACGAAGTATTCAGCCAGCAGCACCACGAGCGCGTGCACCATATAGATCGAGTACGAACGACGCCCCAACCAGATCAGCGGCTTGGCCACCAGGATCCGCGGCACCAGCAGCGCATCCGGAAAGGCCAGCAGGCTGCCGAGGAAGATCGCGAACATCACTGGCGCGAGGAAGGTCGCGGCAGGATTGGCCTCCGCCAGGGACACCAGGACGATGCTCGCGATCATGGCGACGAATTGCAATGCGCCCTGCACGGCAGGCCCCGGCTTGGCCGGCAGGCGATCGACGATCCTCACCATCAAGACGCCCAGGAAAAAGCCGACGAAGCAGCGTAGCAAGCCGAAATCCGTCTGAAGCTCGATGCTCTTCTTTTCGAGCACGAAGATGATGAAGACGAGACTTCCGACCGCGAGCAGCCCGGAGAGGACATAAAACCACGCCAGCGAGCGCATGCGCAGGGCAATGAGAACGATCAGACCAAACACCAGGTAGGTGTAGAACTCAACGCTGATGCTCCAGCTCGGCGCATTCCAGCTGAGATAGTCGATGAACCCCATCGAGTGGAGAAGCAGGACGTTGAGGCCGAAGGAATAGGCATTGTTCACTTCGAACGCCGCAGGCGCGGCGACGACCACCCCCGCCATGACCAGGCCGATGCGCAGCAGGCGAAAGACGAGGTTTGCCAGCAGCATGACGATATGCAGCGGGTAGACTCGCGCCAGGCGCCGTACCATAAATTCGCGCAGCGAGAAGCGCGTGAAGTCGTTCTCGACGTAGCTGAGCGCCATGACCATTCCGCTGAGAACGAAGAACAGATCGACCAGCAGCCATGCACTCCTGAAGAAGGAGCAGTTGATCCAGGCGTTGTGCGGGAATGCCGCGAGAAAGGTTGGCATCAGCAGCAGATGGTGGATCACCACGGAAGTCGCGGCGATCCCCCGGATGCTGTCGAGCGGCAGGACGTGCGCCTTCTCACGATGAACCAACTCCGTCACATCAACATTCCGTAGCTGTTGCACCGCAGCAGTGTGTATCAGGTCTCAACGCGTGATCAATCTCTGCAATCACGGAGCCGCATTCGATGCATGACGACCGACAATAATTTCAAAGCTTGCAGATCATTCGGACATGCGAGCGCCAAGTTCATGCCACTTTTCATCCGACGTGCGCCTGCTTCGGCGCGCAAGCCAATCGACATGGGATGATTGCGAGTATTTGCGCGCAAAGTGTGCGCGAAATTCGGCACTGTTGCGATCGAGGCCCTTGCAGCACATTGATTGCTGCGTGCCAATGTCGCGCGAAAAAATCTTTCGCCAATGGGGAACAATAAACGCGCGTCGTGACTTGTGTGTCGGTTTTGCGACGAGCGGCTGCGCGAGTGCCCGATATGTTTTCAGGTTGCAACATTCATGGGCGTGATTTGCCGATCTCGCAGGCATTGTAGAACTTGTTTTTGCAACCGGCGAACAAGCGGGCTCGCGTTTGTTTTGTCGCCAGCTTTGCACCAGCTTTTGCGTCGCACAAAAAGATGACACAGTTACCTGTCAAGTTTCGCCTGTTCTCCTATTGCAACAGAAGCAAGGAACACGGATGGGCCGCGGACTAACACGTCGTCATGCGCAGCCGCGATGGCTAGCGATTGTCTTGATTGGTTCTGCGCTGATTGTGTCGAGCGCTGGTGCTTGCCGCGCGCAGTGCGTCGAATTCTCGGACCGCGCCTCGCAACTCGAACTCGACACCTTCGCAAAGTCGCCGTCCTCGCTCCTCGAGCGGTTGCGCAATGACAAGGAGAAGTTGCGGTATTGGCTCGCGCGCTATGTCGCGACGAATCCGTCGGTGCTGCCGTCCGTCCAGACGCTCATCTCGGCGTCGGCTTCAGCCGATCGCTCGTCCATCGGCGCTGCGCTGCGCCTTGCCGAAGCACGTTGCACGTCGACCAAGCCGGACGCCGCGCGCAAGATCAGGGATTTCGTGCAGCGGATCGGCGATCTCAACGTGCAGGCCGGTTATTCCGGCGCCGGAGAGGACAGCTCCGGCGTCCAGGCCCAATCGCAAATCAAGACCTCGCCGCAGCCGGGCCGTGGCGGAGCACTCCTCGAAGGCGAGTGGAGAACCAAGCTGGCCAATCCATTCAAGCCCGTCCCCCTTCCGAATTGATCCATGATCGTCAAAGGCAGCGAATTAGCACATGTACCAGCCTAGGGAACATTTCCAGTCGGGGCACCGATTCGGCATCGAATTCGGCGGGGCGGTCCTCAGCTTCGAGCGCGTGGCCGACGTCCTTCGCCGCCAATGGCCGATCATCGCGGTCTGTACGGGAGCTTCGCTGGCCCTGGTGATCGTCTACCTGGCCGTGGCGCAGCCCATGTATACGGCAAATGCCCGCATCATGATGGATACGCGGCAGACGCAAGTTCTGGACAAGGACAGCAACGCCAGCAGCGCCCTGATCGACACGGGCTACGTCGACAGCCAGGTGGAGATCATCAACTCGGACGACCTCATTCTGTCCGTCGTCCGCCGCCTGAAGCTGACAGAAGACCCGGAGTTCAACGGCTCCAAGCCCGGCCTGCTCTCTATCATCATCGGCAAGCTGACATCGCTATTCGGCTCCGGCGAACCAGCAAGCCAGGAGCGAATCGAACATGCGGTCGTCCAGCAGATTCAGAAGAATCTGCGTACGGAGCGCGTGCTGACGACATATGTGCTGTCGCTGAGCTATAAAGCGCGGAGCCCCGACAAAGCCGCCAAGATCGCCAACGCGATCGCCAATGCCTATCTCGTCGGCGCCCTGGAGGCCAAATATCAGTCCACCAAGCGGGCCACCGAATGGCTGCAGCAGCGCAGCCTCGAGCTGAGCGAGCAGGCATCGGCCAGCGATCGCGCCGTCCAGACCTTCAAGGCCGAGAACAACATCGTCGGAACCAGCCGCGGCCTGATGTCCGAGCAGCAATTGTCGGACCTCAACACGCAGCTAGTTCAGGCGCGGGCTGCGACCGCCGAAGCCAAGGCCCGGCTTGACCGGATCGACACGATTTCCGATCAGGATGTTGCGCAGTCGACCGTGACGGATGCCCTCAACAACTCGGTGATCACCCGTCTGCGCGCTCAATATCTCGACCTCCAGGCGCAATATGCCGACTGGTCCAGGCGCTACGGCAAGACCCACCTTGCGGCGGTCAATCTGGCCAACAAGATGGAGGAGCTGCGCAAGAACATCGCCGACGAGCTGCGTCGGATCGCAGACGCCTATCGCAGCGACTACGAGATCGCGAAGAGCCGGGAGGCCTCGCTCGAGAAGAACGTCAAGGAGCTCGTCGCCCAGGCCGGCAACAAGGGCCAGGCCGAGGTCAAGCTGCGCGATCTCGAAAGTGCCGCCGACAC
Source organism: Bradyrhizobium sp. NBAIM03 (assembly GCF_020194055.1). Lineage (NCBI taxonomy): Bacteria > Pseudomonadati > Pseudomonadota > Alphaproteobacteria > Hyphomicrobiales > Nitrobacteraceae > Bradyrhizobium > Bradyrhizobium sp. NBAIM03. The sequence goes on from NZ_JADYVS010000001.1 coordinate 56,039, forward strand.
CTACCGCAATCTCTACAACAACTTCCTGGAAAAGCTGCAGAGCGCGACGCAGAACCAGAGCTTTCCCCTCAGCGAGGCCCGCCTCATCAGCACCGCCACCAAGCCGGACCGCAAGAGCTCGCCGCGAACGGTCCTCGCCCTCGTGGGCGGCCTGGTCGGCGGCCTCTGCCTCGGCTTCGGCGCGGCATTTGCGCGTGAACTGCTGAGCGACGTGCTGCGGACCCCCGGCGAGGTCGAGGATGAGCTCGGCGTGAAATGCCTCGGCGTGCTGCCGGACATACGTCCGCCGACGACGGCCGGCACGTTGCTCCCGACGTCAGCGAAGACCGGCCCTCCCGATCTGTCCCGCTACGTCGTCGATCATCCGTTCTCACGCTTTGCCGAGACCTTGCGCAACATCAAGGTTTCGATCGACGTCGCGCGTCTGACCCGCGAGATCAAGGTGATCGGCATCGTCTCCTCGCTTCCAAAGGAGGGCAAGACGACGGTGGCCGCCAATTTCGCGCAGCTGATCGCCCTCACCGGGCATCGCACGGTTCTGATCGACGGCGATCTGCACACGCGCTCGCTGACGCGGGAGCTCGCGCCCAACGCCAAGACCGGCCTCGTGGAGGCTCTCAACGATCCCGCGAACCTCGGCTACCACGTGCAGCGAAGCAAGGAGACGGGACTGGATTTCCTGCCCTCCGTCGTGGCCTCGCGCATGGTCAATTCGGCCGACGTCATCGGATCCAAGGCAATGGCCGAGCTGCTCAAGGTGCTGAGGGAGCACTACGAGTACATCGTGATCGATCTCGCCCCGGTGATGCCGGTGGCCGATTCCAAGGCCGTCAGCTTCCTGATCGACGCCATGGTCTACGTGATCGAATGGGGCCAGACCACGCGAACCGCTCTGCAGGAGTCGGTTTCGGGTTCGGAAGTCCTCCAGAAGAAGCTGATCGGCGCCGTGCTCAACCGCGCGAACCCGAAGATGCTCAAGCGCATCGAGGCCTACAAGGGCAAGCACCACAACAGCTATTACGTCGAGCACGCCTAGGCGGAGGCGAGGCGCCGCTCCCACTGAACAACTGGAATGAGCTCGGGCCCGTTGCCGATTGGCAGCGGGCCTTATTCGTGCTTGGCGGTCGCTTGAAGGGCATCCCGTGCGCCCTCGCGCACGGACCGAGATGCGGCAAGCGCTCCGGACCTGCTCGCGGGCTCCGTATTCGTCCGGAATCCACAACTTGCAGTTATTGCTCTAGCCAAAAGCAAGGATTGACGGATACGGTGGTCGCCGGGAAAGTTTGTGCCGGTGCCAGCAGCTGTCGATAAGACGAGACGATCCGAGCCTTGAGGCCTGAAAATGCCGAAACTTTAGGCATCTTTCTTTCTCGGTTCCCCGGGGCTAAACTCGGCTCATACTCGCAGTTATTTTTCCGGTAGGCTCGGATGCTGATCGTCCTGACGATTTTGACTGTTTGGGTCCTGCTCAACATTCTGTTCGTGTTGATCGTGGTCCCTCCACGCAAGCCGCTCCGCCACCCCATGGCGACGACGCTCTCACCCGCGCCCATCGACCCGAACCGGCGCCAGATCGAGCAGGACGAGCCTTTCTCGATCCGCCATGTCATCGTCTCCGTCGCAATGGGAGCCTTCTTCGTGCTCGTGCCGCCGCTGCTCGCGCTGCGCGATGCGATCATGCGGCTCTTCCGCAGGCCACCGCGAAATGGAACCTGAGGCCCCGTCCACGGAGGTTTCCGGCGATTGAGAGATCGAGCGGCTAATAGGCCTCTTGGAACATCACGGCGGACGCGGTGCGGGCCATGATCTTCAGGTCGAGCCAGATGCTCCAATTGCTGACGTACCAGACGTCGTACTCGACCCGCTTTTCCATCAGATCGATCGTTGGCGTTTCGCCCCTGAATCCGTTCACCTGAGCCCAGCCCGTCAGGCCCGGCTTCATGTGATGGCGGTAGACATACTTGCTGATCAGCTCGTCGTAATAATTGTCATGGGCAAGCGCGTGCGGACGCGGTCCCACCAGCGACATGTCCCCCCGTAGCACGTTCCAGAGCTGCGGCAGCTCGTCGATGCTGGTCATGCGCAGGAAGCGCCCGATCTTGGTGACCCGGGCATCCCCCTTAGTCGCCTGGGTCACCGTCTCGCCATTCTCGGCAACCGTCATGGTGCGGAACTTCCAGATCTCGAACGGCTTGCCGTTGAAGCCGCGGCGCGACTGCCGGAATATGACGCTTCCCGGCGAATCCAGCTTGATCAGCACGGCTACGGTCAGCAGCAGCGGCGTCAGCAGCACGAGCGCGAACAGAGCGACGCCGACGTCGAGACAGCGCTTCTGCAGCCGCTCGAGAATGGTCAGCGGCGGCCGCTGGATCTCGACCGCGACGGTTCCGCTGACCGGCAGGAACGGGCGGGTCACGAGGTCGGCAACGGAATCGTCCGGCAGCAGGCGAATCGGCTGCGGAACGGCGCGCAAATATGGCCCGAGCTTGCGCAGCATCGGCAATTCGTTCCAGTCGATCGCGAGCAGATATTCATCGACATCGGCCGCGCGCGACTGACGGATGACGTCGCGAATCTGCCGCTCCCATTGGCCGTCATCCCGGTCCTCTCCGAGCACGAAATGGCGCATGACGTCGAAGCCGTTCCTGCGCAAATCCTTGAAGCGGCTCGAGGTGAAGTCGAGCGGCTTCAGGCTGAGCAGGATCACCTTGCGGTCGACCAGGCGGCTTCTGGCAAAGCTCGTGCCGAACACGGCCTGCCAAACGAAGCGCAGGCTGATCAGGCCGAGCCCGCCGATCACGGCGAAGACGATGACGGTGCCGCGCGACAGATTGTCCGTCGATTTCAGCAGGAAGGCCGCAACGGCGAGGATCGTGAGCGACGTCAACCAGATAAACGCCGCCATTCGAAGCTGCCAAACCAGATTGAGCAAGCGGTGCGTGGAATAGACGTCCCGGAAATAGGCGATCCCGACGAACACCACACCGACGAACAATCCGGCTCCCACCGATGCACCCTCGGGCGGCGACGCGACCGCCACGCCATACAGCGAAGCCCCCGCCGCGTAACTCAGCAGGATCAACAGAAAATCAGCAGCGATGACGACGACCTGAAAGGGCCTCTGAAGCGCACTGCCGCGCGCAGATGACAGCGCATGAGCGCTTTCAGAACCGTAAGTTGCAACAGCCATTCGAACCTCTGCGTATCGAGAGAGTGCCTGACGCTCATCGTGATGCTGAAGACTCGTCAATTCCCCGCACGGAAAGTGTTGGTCGATCGCAGCGACATTGTGGCGCTGCACGCGAAACTTTTGCGGCGCACGGACGATGTGTCGCGTTGAGATGCGCGGCGAAATTCGGTGCGCTGAAAATGTCGTCACAGTGCTGACATACGAGCGAGCGAACTGCCCTATTTTGAATCAAGTTCCGCATCCAATGCGACGCCATCGTTGCACGGGCCGCTGTTCGCTGAAGTTTGAGGCGCTGCTTGCTGCCGACGAACGCAAACATCGGATCACTTGCGAGAGTTTCCAGGGATTTCTATCTGCGGATGTATGCGAGAATCTGCAACGAGTCATGCAGACTTGCTGCATGCTTCGAGCCAGCGATGCAATTCCTGCGGACCCCTCTCGTTCCTGAAGTCCATGAAACAAGTCGGCAAAAAATGCCGTGCCCTTCTTTTGGCGTGATCGGCACCGACAACGAGCTGCGGCCCCACGGAACTCGCGTTGTTCGCGTTGGATGGACGCTCTCCGGTGCCGGTGACTTGGGGATATTTTTCCGACCACCCGATCGATGAGCGCCATGAAATCTTTCTCGCGATCCCAGCCGTCGCTTCCCAAACCGCAATTGCCGGACGGCGTCCGCATCTATGCGATCTCGGATATTCACGGCTGCGCGCATCTGCTCGAGCCCATGCTGCGGGTGATCGACGCCGACGTTGCGCGGAGCCGGCCGCGCTATGCCATCGAAGTCTTTATGGGCGATTACATCGATCGCGGCCCGGATACGCGGTCAACCCTCGACATCCTGGTCGAGCGGAGCCGGCGGGGGAATGCGGTCTTCCTCAAGGGCAACCACGAGGCCTTTTTGGTGAGGGTGTTCGAAGATCCTTCCCTATTCGAGGACTGGATTGCCTTCGGCGGGACCCAGACATTGATGTCCTACGGGCTTGCTCCCCCCGATCTCAAGCGCGACGAGCCAGCATCGATCCTGCGCGACTTGATTCGCGCCATGCCGACCGAGCATCTGGAATTCCTGGACAATCTGCGGTTGAGCTTCAGCTGCGGAGACTTCTTCTTCGTCCACGCCGGCGTTCGCCCGGGCGTGCCGCTCGCCGAGCAGACCGAGCGCGATCTGCTCTGGATTCGCGAGGAATTCCTGCAGAGCGAGGAGCAGTTCGGCAAATATATCGTCCACGGCCATACGCCGGTCCGCAGCGCCGAACTACTGGCCAACCGCGCCAATATCGACACCGGCGCCTATGCGACCGGTAACCTCACCCTGATGAGCATCCAGGGAAGCCGCATGCTCGCGGTGTGATGAGCTTCAGCCTCCTGCCACCGATGCGCGAGACCGTCTCAGGGAGGGAATAAACGTCCGCAATTTCTAGTTGAGCAACGTCGGCTGCGCCGGCCGCGCACGCGTCTGGGCCATCCAGTCGCTCCAGGCCCGCTCGTGCTTGACGTAGAGCTCCACCCAACGTTCGCCATGCCTGGCCTCTCGGACGCGCGCCGCCTCCCCGAGCAGCTCGGCGCCGGGACGGGTGTCCGGCTTGTCCAGCGCTTCGAACTCGATCGTTTCCGAGATCGTCAGACCGACGAGCACGCGCTGTCCGGCGCCGTCCACGATGTAGCGTCGCGGCGCATCCTTCTTGGGCTCACTCATGTCGTCATGTCCCATCGGGTTCAGTGTGAAGCTGGATACCGTCATCGAATGGGATGATGCCTAAAAGGCTCGCCGGGCGTGGCCGAACGTCGAGGTCGGAGCGGGCCCCGAGACCCGGCGCGAGGCGCTGCTGGATGAGCTCACGGCTCTTCGTTGGACGCGCCAGGCGCGCAGCGCGTATCCGAGAATGAGGCCAGCGCCGAAAATGGAAGCAGAGACAAACGCAGAAGTCATGAGAGTCGTCCTGGGAATCGTCCTGGATCGTGCGCGTCCTATCAAGAGTGAGCAGTGTGTCGACATCATGGTTCTCGGGGATTCACGAGCGCCGAAAAAATGTTCAAGGTTCGGTCTCCTTTGCATGCATGCCGCGCGCGCGGCAACGCTGCCAGCCTCTGCCTGATCTCGTCTCGGCCGGAGATGATCATCGAATACTCTCTCTATATATATGTCGACGACATATCTAAGAGACGTTCTCGCAGCTCAATGCATCAAGTCCCGTCGCGGTCGATCCGACGCGCCTTGGCGAGACCATGCGCCCCTGCAGCCGGAAGTTCGGCGTCAGCCGGCCTGCCCGTGCCCTTGCAACCGTCCGGAACCCATCGCATTATCACCCATCGCATTTCATGAGGGATTCAATCCAATGAACTTCCGGCCCCTTATTCCAACCATTGCTCTGGCTGCTCTCGGCCTCACTTTGGCGACATCCTTGGCGCCGGCCGCCGAGCTCACCGTTGCTCCGTCACACCGGGCGGCTGCTGTCCAGGGCGGACTTGTGTTCTGGGACGACGTCTACCCGCCGGCGGTCTATGGCCCGCAGCTGCGCCCTGCCGAGGAGGTCGCGGCGATGAAGGCACAGGCGCGGCCGGTGTCCCAGCGCTGGTGGGGATATTGGTACGTGCGGTAACGCACCGAAGCGGCAGTCTAATCGCAACCCAGACGTCCGCAATCATCAGCCGCCGCGCCGAGCAAACGGTAGCGGCGGTTTTTGTTTGACTCACTTTGAGCCCTTTTTGGGAGAGCGGTCGAACAAGCGTGGCCGACGGGCGTAGCTTGGGCTATGGGCGCGCCGAGGCGCGAGTTTCCCTGTGCGCCCGACATTAAAAGCGCCTGCCCAAGAGTGCAAAAGGCGCCGGCGATCAATTCCCTGCTTACAGGGAATTTTGCAGGGAAAAGTGCCCGTCGCAGGGGCGCCAACGGGCGTAGAATGCGAAATGAGGGTTGAAATCGCAGGCATTGCGTCGCGATGCATCAAGATCCTAACAGGGAAATTCCGCCGACGATCAGGGAATGTGCTCGCGTCAATCAGGCAAGACCTCTTGCCGCCTCATGTTGGAAGGGATTGGGTTTGGCTCTGGGGTATTGAGGTCCGCAAGGAGAGGCTCTCCCACGAGCGCACCATGGCCCAGCATGCAGTTGCCAATAAAGCAGGATCAGGTCTCGAAGTGACAATATCTCGGACGGGTTAGATGCAGCAGCGCATGCGATCATGGATCGCGACCGCTCTTCACCGACGGCCAACACTACCACTTGCTGAGGCCCGTCACACATGCCGGCGTGACTCAGTCTGAGTTGGCCATTGCTGCGGTTCGTTGCGGGACCTCTCCCCGACGTGGCCGCCATGGTTCGCAAGCAACCCCATCCCCGTCGCGATCGTGGTGCTGCCAATAGCCGGGCTCTCCGCGCCGCGCGGGTGCTAAGCCGACCAAGCGGGCAAAATCGCAATTGGAGGCGGACGCGATGTGTTTCAGCGTGATCGTGACCGACCACGGGCTCGAAACAAGGAGCCAAATTGCTGGATATGCGACCAACACGGCAGCGATTGCGATCAATGCCGTGATGGCCCACCGCAGCCTAGTAGAGCGCAGCTTGGTGGTACGATCATAGCGCGCCGATACCGCACGGAAACGACGCTGCAAATTGCGCAGTCGCTGTTCATGACCGGGACCGGGACGAATGGGATTGGGGTCGGGAAGGTGGGGCATGACATGATCAAAGTAACGTCACTGAAATCTTCTATCATGAACCAGGATCGCGCCCGACCTGCTCCGTCACGCCCGGCTCAGTGAGGGCGAATGGGCGCAACGGGACTGATCCTAGCGGCCGCAGCTTCGGCCAGTCTCCTGCATAAGCTCGAGCGCGGCGTCAGCATTGCGGCATAGAAGAACATGATTGGGCCTGATCCGGAAAGTTTCGCGGCTTGGCTTCATCCCGCATCTAGCCTACCATTGGCTAGTTTTACGGCGAAACCGCATCGGCCAGCGACCTTCATGAGCGGTGGGGCTTATCGCGGCCACGATGTCGTTTCGCGGATCCACTTGCTTTGTATGGCCGCGGCAGTTGCGATGCGCCTTCAAAACCTCAGTTTTGATGATTGGCTGGAGCACGCATTTGGACGCGAGGTTCGCTTTCAGCAAGCACCGTGGTACTTCGATCCCGAGCATGATTGGTGGGATCCGCCGGCGGCTGACGCCGTGTCTTATCTCACCCGACTGTTTGAAGACCCGGAGCCAGCGTTACAGGGATTTGCTGACAGCCAAATCGCGCAGGGCCTAACCTACCTCGTCAATACCAGTGCCGGCGGCGACAGCCGGTGGCTTTGTTCAACTGATGTTCCGGTCGAAGACCGTGTTCGCTGCGTCACGTCTGTCGCGGCTCTATTTACGAAATTGTTCGAGCCTCGTTGCGATCCTAGCCTGTCCCACCTGAGCGAAGCCGCTAGCAACGCCCTAAACGGTGTTTGCTACATGTGGTGGGATGCGTTTCCGAGCTTGGCTCTACCCGGCGACCCCGACCTGCCAACGCTCCACGATTGCGCGCTGCAGACCATGGACCGCATCCTTCAGCTTAAATCGATCGCCTGTCAGGAAAGCGCTCTACACGGACTTGGACACTGGCGCCGCGACTACAGAGATAAAGTCAGCCAGATCATAGACTGCTTCTGCGAGGCGCATGCCGGGATCGACCCGCGCCTGTCGGCCTATGCCCAATCAGCTCGGTGCGGATGCGTCCTGTGATCCCGCGGCAGTGGCGGCATGGTTGCGTCCTGCATTGAGGACATCATCGAGACCTCGTATCAGCGAGTCGGCGGCGCCCGAACAGGGAACGGCCGTGAGTCCGAGCGTCGGAAGTGTCTATTGTCGCGCACCTACTCGAGGGTCCGAGTAATTAATCCACGGCGGCGACGTAATCGATTATAAAGCTAAATTACGCAAGCGCCCGGAATTTCGTGCTATGTAGCGAATTCCTCTTGCCGCTCGATTAAATTGGTTATTAAATATATATTTAATTAGCGACTGAGCATCAACCGTTCCGGCAACTCACAGCGAGTCACGCACGAGGCCTCGACGATGCACCGACCGTACGTTGCCGCCGTTCTGCAGAAGGCAAGCACGTTCCGTTCGAATGTGGTTCGCGGTTTCTGAGCCAGAGCGTTGCGCACGGATCTTGGGACCGCAGCAACTCGGAGGAGAGAGGGGTTATGGCATCCAGATCGTAATGCACCAACGTGGCGACAGCCGTCGGAATTCGACCCCGGCGACATAGAGGAAGTGACGAATGCGGAGCAGCGGTTTTACGAGCTGACGAAATTGGTTGTCACTTTGCGCTGCTTCGACATGCTCGCGATTCTAAGCCAGATCGGCGCAAAAGTGCGGTTGCTCTTTTTTAAATTGATGATGGCCGGGGCATGTCTGTTTCCACCAGAGCTTTGCTTGAAACAGTCGATCAGATCTACCAGGCGGGCTGTGATCCTGCACACTGGCCGGAGGCGGTCGCGAGCTGCCACAGTCTGTTTCCAGGGACAGCCTTCAGTCTGTTCATCTGTATGGACGGCATTGGCCATCTTCCGCCGACAACGACAGCCGGCTGGGATCCGGACTCGATCAGGCAATACGTCGCGCACTATTATAAGCTGAACCCGTACAACGACCTGTTGCGATGCGTTGCGCCGGGACAGGTGGCGCGAGCGTCCCAGATGTTCGGCCGGCAATGGCTTGACCGGCAGCCCTTCTATCACGAATGGCTGAAACCGGCCGGCGACTATACGCACGGCGCCAACCTGACGTTCAAGCGATCGCCCGGCTCCTTGACGCGGCTCAGCTGCGATATCCCCGAGCGCCTGTCGCATCTCGAAGCGCCCGCCGCGCAATTCTTGCACAGCGTCGGTCGGCACTTTGCGCGGGCGCTGGAAGTGACCTCCCGCCTGCGCGCGGCGCGGGCTACCGAGGGGGGATTGCAAGGGCTGCTCGATCGAATCTCCGGGGCCGCGTTCTTGGTGCGCCCGCCGCGCAAGGTGGTGGCTGCCAATCGACGGGCCGTCGTTTTTCTGGAGCAACGTCGGCTCGTGCGCATGTCGCTGGCATCGGAGCTGACGTTCGTCGCGTGTCGGGCCGACGAAGCGTTTCATCGCGCGCTCCAGAGTGGTTTCGTGACGGCGAAGGCGCCGCCTCCGGCGAGCTTTATGGTGACGAATGGGGGCAACGGGCGCTATCAGGTTCTCGTGTTGCCGTTCAGGATCTCGAAGACGCTCGCGACTCTGGGCGCGGATCTAGGGTTTGCCCTCGTATTGATCAACGACCGGCGACGTGCGCCAAGTCCCCCGAGCGAGGTGCTCAAGAACCTCTATAGGCTGTCGCAAGCCGAAGCGAGTGTAGTCCTGAGTATCACCGAGGGTGACAGCCTGCAGACAACTGCCGATCGGCTTGGCATATGCCGCGCCACCGCGCGCAACCAGCTGGCAGCCGCGATGGCCAAGCTCGGTGTTCACCGGCAAGCGGAGCTGGTTGGCGTCGTGACGGCGCTGGCGCCATGTCTGGACCTCGGTCCGGACGAGTGACCGGAGGGGGCGGCGCCATGCGTATCTTCTACGAGAAAGAGTTCCCCCGATTGCTAGATATGCTCTACGACTCGGCGCTCGATCCCGAACGATGGCAGGCGTTCCTCAATGCGCTGCCGGGCCCCTTTGGCGGCGCGCGCGGCATCTTGCATTTCTATGATGTGGCTACGGCAACCACACCTGTATTCCGACATTTCGGCGACGATCCCGGACTCAACTCGTCTTATGCCAAGCATTTCCACAGCATCAATCCGTATCCACCGGCACGCCTCGAAACCATCCCTGTCGGCAAGGTAATTTACGCAAGCGATCTTCTTGACCCTGAGATCGCTGAACGCACCGAGTTTTACGCCGATTTCATGAGACCGCAGGGCATCACCACCGATCATCTGGGTGTATCGCTCCACAATGACGGTTATGGCGTGACGCTGCTAAGCATCGCTCCGCACGAGTCCGTGTACCGCAGCAACAGAGAGACCTACAGACGTCAATTGGCGCTGCTGGTGCCGCACCTGATGCGCGCCATCGAGATCAATCGCGTTACGACGGCTGCGCGCACAGCCCAGCGAGCGCTCGGAACCGGTCTTGATGCGCTGAGGCTGGCCGCGTTCCTGGTTGATGGGACCGGGCGGCTCCTGCTCGCCAATCAAAAGGCGGAAGACCTGTTACGGCGAGACAGCGTGCTATGCACCGATCGCTCCAAGCGGCTGCGCGCCGCCAATTGCGCCGACAACGCTGCATTCGAGGTCGCCATGATGCGCGCCTTGCGCCCGCCGACGGCGCTCGCAACCCAGCCCGTGCGTTTGACCTCAAGCGCCTCCGGACGGGCGTTCGTTGCCTGGGCCGTGCCCATGCGGTCGGAGCAGCCAAACGGACCGAACCATCGCTCGGAATTCATGCTCGGTCTCCGCGCCGAGGCGACCGCGCTTGTGCTGGTTGTCGCGGCCGAGTGTGCGTTATCTATTCCCCCAGAGGCGATCCTGGCGGCATTCAAATTGTCCGCCGCCGAGGCGCGGCTCGTCAGCGCGCTGATCGCGGGCCGGACGCTGGCGGAGTATGCGCGCGTCAGCGGCCACTCGCGCAACACCGTGCGCAACCAGCTCGCATCAGCGCTCGAGAAGACCGACACGCGGCGGCAAGCCGAGCTCGTGACCGCGATCGTCGGAACGCTGGGCATATTCGGATCTCGGTGAGACGCCGGCGACGCATGTGGACCTGGAGCCGAACGAGTGATGAGAACGTGCGATGCGCAACCGCCACGAGCCAGAGTTTACGGCAACCGAGGCGATCTACGACGCTGCTCCCTTTCCCAGCTCGCTGGCCTGCAGCGCTTCCAAAGGAGCCGGCCGAGAAGCTCGGAATCGCGAACGAGACCGTACGAAATGTGCTCAAGCGAGTGTTCTCCACGGTTCGCGGACTTGTGGCGTTTCGCGTAACCGGGGCAGTTGGCCTGGTGATTTCACGGGACCTTGTGCCTGTTGATCGTCGTGGTTCGTCCCGACGTTCAATCGCGGTTGCCCCTTCCAAGCAAACCTCTGGGACATCGAGATCGGAAGGGTGTGCGGGATTTACAGGGTTACGCGATCCTCGCTAGACCCACTTGGGCTACGGCAGTCCGTCGCAACGTCGCTAGGGTGGAGCAGAGGCTTAGCGACAGCAAGCATCCCCTACCTCGAACGAGGTACATGGCGATTGGTACATTTGCATCATTCGCGCCGCTCGCAGCCTGTTCAGAATTCGAGGGCCCAGGCGCTCAAGAAAAGAAGAAATAAGGCGCGGCCACGGAGGGGAGACGGCAATGACTATTCAGGCCATCGGATCTGAATTCCTCGTCAACGCCACGACGGCAAACAATCAGTCCCAGCCAATCATCACCGGGCTGGCCGACGGGCGTTTTGTCGTCGCGTGGGCTGATTTCAGTCAGACGGGCGGCGACACGTCCTCGTGGGCGGTGCGGGCGCAGGTGTTCAACGCCGATGGCACGCCGGCCGGCTCCGAGTTCCTGGTCAACACGACGACGGCAAGCGATCAGATCGAACCCACCATTACCGCCCTGGCCGACGGGCGTTTTGTCGTCGCGTGGACTGATGACAGTCCGACGAGCGGCGCTGCCGTGCGAGCGCAGGTCTTCAACGCCGACGGCACGCGGTCCGGGTCCGAGTTCCTGGTCAACACCGTGACGACTAGCCAGGTCAGGCCCGCCATAACCGCTCTGGCCGACGGGCGTTTCGTGATCGCGTGGGACGATTTCGACGTGGGCGAGTACGAAGTGCGGGCACAGATATTCAACGCCGATGGCACGCCGGCCGGCTCCGAGTTCCTGGTCAACACCACAACGGCAAGTAACCAAGTTGAGCCCGTAGTCACCGCCCTGGCGGACGGGCGTTTCGTCGTCGCGTGGATGGATGTCAGTGAGACGGGCGGCGACACGTCCTCGTGGGCGGTGCGGGCGCAGGTGTTCAACGCCGATGGCACGCCGGCCGGCTCCGAGTCCCTGGTCAACACCACGACGGCAAGCTTTCAGTACTTGCCAACCATCACCGCGTTGACCGACGGGCGCTTTGTCGTCGCGTGGACCGACGACAGCCGGACGGGCGGCGACACGTCCGGGCTCGCCGTGCGGGCGCAGATACTCAACGCCGATGGCGCGCGGTCCGGATTCGAGCTCCTGGTCAACAGCACGGCGGCAGGCAATCAGTCCGACCCAACCATCACCGCGTTGGCCGACGGGCATTTTGTGATCGCGTGGGCCGATGACAGCCAGACGAGCGGCGACACGTCCTCGTGGGCCGTGCGGGCGCAGGTGTTCGACGCCGATGGCGTGCCGTCCGGCTCCGAGTTGCTGGTCAACACCACAACGGCAGGTAACCAAGTTGAGCCGGCAATCACCGCCCTGCCCGATGGGCGTTTTGCCGTCACGTGGACTGATGCCAGCCAGACGGGCAGCGACACTTCCGGCAACGCCGTGCGCGCACAAATCTTCGAGGTCGTGCCCGACAACCAGGCACCAGCCATCACCTCGAACGGCGGCGGCGACACGGCGGGCGTCTTGGTTGCGGAAAACATGACGGCGGTCACGACGGTGACAGCCACCGACCCGGACGCCGGGCAGACCCTGACTTATGCGATCGCCGGTGGAGTGGATGCGAGCCTTTTCAACGTCGATCACAGCACGGGGGCACTTTCCTTCAACACTGCGCCGGACTTCGAGGCGCCGATCGACGCTGGCAACGATAACGTCTACGACGTCACGGTGCAAGTCTCCGACGGCAACGGTGGAACGGATACGCAGGCGATTGCCGTGACGGTCGGCAACGTCAATGAGGCGCCGACGTTCGTCGGCGATGGCATGACGACGACGACCATCGGTCCGGCTGATGACTTTGGTCGAGGCGTAGCCGTGCAGCCTGACGGGAAGATCTTGGTGGCTGGCAGTAGCTTCAACGGCACGGGTGTCGACTTCGCCGTGGTTCGCTATGACGTAGATGGCCGCCTTGACACGAGTTTTGGCAGTAATGGAAAGGTAGTCACCGATTTCGGCGGTGCCGATGACAATGGCTATAGTGTTGTCGTAAACCCTAACGGCCAAATTCTGGTTGCAGGCTATACCGGGTCGGGCGCGGACTCCGATTTTGCCATCGTGCGATTCAACGCCGACGGCAGTCTGGACACCGGTTTCGGCGACGGCGGCAAGGTCATTACAGATCTGCTGGTCGATGACTTTGGCCAGAGTGTAGCGCTGCAATCCGACGGAAGCATCGTCCTTTCAGGTTACAGCTTTAATGGCTCGAGCTTCGACTTCGCGATCGTGCAATACAGCGCGGATGGCAGTCTCGACACCACCTTCAATGGCGATGGAAGAGTTACCACGGCAGTCGCGTTTCACGACGCCAGCTACAGCGTCGCCTTGCAACCGGACGGCAAGATCATCGCCGCGGGCCATAGTTTTACCGGGAACGGGCCGAACGACTTCGCAATCGTTCGCTACAACCCGGACGGCAGTCTCGACACGAGCTTCGGTGGCGACGGCACGGTCACCACGGACTTTGGCGGTACCAATGACGTTGGTCAAAGCGTCGCCGTGCAGGCCAACGGCAAGATCGTAATTGCGGGCATTAGCCAAACGGGCCCGAATGCCGACATCGCCGTCGTGCGGTACAACGCCGACGGCAGCCTCGATACGTCGTTTGCCGGCGACGGCACGGTCAGGACTAGCGTTGTGCCGGGCAGCGACGTCGGGAGCAGCGTCGCGATCCAGCCTGACGGCAAGATTCTGGTGGCAGGAAACAGCTTCAATGGGTCGAACACGGATTTTACCCTTGTCCGCTACAACACGGACGGCAACCTCGATACGACCTTTGGCATTGGCGGCACGATCACGACGCAGATCGGCGCCGGCTCGGACGAGGGGTATAGCGTAAAGTTGCAGCCCGACGGCAAGATTCTGGTTTCGGGATATAGCAGCAACGGGTCGAATGCCGATTTCGCGCTCCTTCGCTACAACGCTGACGGCAGCCTCGACACCACTTTCGGCGCGCCCGCCCTGCTGTCGATCTCGATTGCGGAAAATACCACGGCCGTGGCGACCCTCGCCGCAACCGATCCGGAGGCTGGGCAAGCCCTCACCTATGCGATCACAGGCGGTGAAGACGCCAGCAAGTTCGTGATCAATGCCGATACTGGCGCGCTCTCTTTTGCCTCCGCCCCAAACTTCGAGGCCCCCACCGACGCCGATGGCGACAACGTATACAGGGTGACCGTGCAGGTTTCCGACGGTAGTGGTGCAACGAATACGCAGGCAGTTGCAGTGACCGTGACCGATGTCGACGACATCGCGCCGACGGTCATGAGCGTCACGCGCAGCGACGATACGCCGACGAATGCGCAAACAGTGCACTACACCGTCACGTTCTCCGAGGCCGTGACCGGCGTGGATGCGAGCCAGTTTTCTCTGACGACGACTGGCGCCGTGATCGGCGCCAGCATTGCCAGCGTGACGCCCGTCACGGGCAGCGATGGCGCACAATACGTAGTGACCGTCGATACGGGCACTGGTGATGGCACGGTGGCACTCGGTGTCACCGGCGCGGAGGTGCGCGACCTCGCCGGCAATCCCCTGGCGGGAGGCGCCTTCCAGGTCATTTCGTCCATCTCAGGGATCGCTGGGCATGTCGCGAGCGGTGACTTGAGCGGCGATGGCAAGCAAGACCTCGTGTCCGAATCCACCTCGGGCGAGATTTCGGTCATGCTGGGCAATGGTGACGGCACCTTCCAGGAGCCGGTGAATTACGCTGCAGGCCATGATCTCAACGGCGTTTCGATCGCCGATGTCGACAACGACGGCCTGCTCGATCTCGCTATATCGAACGCAGGCGCCAACGGAGCCATTGCCGTACTCCTGGGCAATGGCGACGGAACATTCCAATCGGCGATTTCGTCCCCGACTAACCGCGCCCACTCATCGGATTCCGCGCTGGCGGACCTCAATGGAGACGGTCGACTCGACGTTCTCGTTGCGAACACCGGCGAGAATGGCGGCGTTTCCGTGCTCCTTGGAAACGGAGACGGTAGTTTCAGTCTCTCTACCGTGCTGGCCTCGAACGCGGATCCACTCGGCGTTGCGGCCGCCGATCTCAATGGCGACGGCATCGAAGATGTCGCCTTCTCAAACGTTCCAGGGGCATTCGGCATTCAAATCTACCTCGGGACCGGAGCTGGCACGTTCACGGCGGCTCCCAATGTTCCCGCCTCCACACACACAGCTTCCGTCGCGCTCGAGGACCTCGACGGCGATGCCGATACGGACTTGGTGTTCAGTAGCTACGACGGAACCGTATCGGTGGCGTTAGGAAATGGCGATGGAAGTTTCCGGGCGCCGTTCTCCTATACACTCGGCATAGCAAGTGACGGTGTTGCACCTGGCACCGTGACACTCGCCAATGTCAATGGCGATACCGCATTGGATCTTGTGTACGCCAACCCGTTGGTGAATTCCGTTTCGGTTCTGTTCGGCAATGGTGATGGTACGTTCCAGAGCCAACAGCTATTTGCGACTGCCGGGACCCAACCCGGCTGGGCAGCAGTCGGCGACTTCACCGGTGATGGGCGGCTAGATATTGCAGTCGCAAACTTCGGCTCGAATTCGATCTCCATTCTGCAAGCCAGCCCGCCGACCATTGTGGGGGATGCCTATGTCATCGACAAGAATGATACGCCAGCCATAACCTCCGATGGCGGGGGGGCGGCGGCAGGTATTGCGATCGCCGAGAATACGACGGCAGTCACGACTGTGACCGCCGCCGATCCTGACACGGGACAGACGCTCACCTATACGATCGCTGGCGGATCAGACGCGAACCTCTTCGCGATTGATGCCAACACTGGCGTGCTGTCTTTCAACGCCGCACCTGACTTTGAGACGCCAATCGACGTCGACGCGAACAACGTCTACGACGTCATCGTCCAGGTCTCCGACGGCAATGGCGGCACAGATACGCAAGCCATTGCGGCTACGGTCCAGAATGTGGCCGGCATATCCCTGATCGGCAACGGTGCCGCCAATACTCTGAACGGGACCGGTGAGGAAGATACGCTCAGCGGCCAGGGCGGCGGTGATACGCTGCTGGGGCTCGCGGGCAATGACGCGCTTGATGGCGGCGCTGGTGGCGACCTGCTCGATGGCGGTACGGGCAACGACAGGATGGCCGGCGGCGCGGGTAACGACGCTTACGTCGTGGACAGTTCTGAGGACGTCGTCGTCGAGAATACCAGCGAAGGGACCGACACGATCCGGACGGCACTCGCCGTATTCACGCTTTCCGGAATCGCCAATGTCGAGAATCTCACATTCGTCGGCACCGACCATTTCGCAGGTACCGGCAACGCGCTGGCCAATATTATCACGGGCGGCGCCGACAATGACACGCTCGATGGCGCAGGAGGCGTCGACCGGCTGGTCGGCCTGGCCGGCAACGACACCTATCTTGTCGACAACTCGTCGGACGTAATCGTGGAAGCCGCGAATGCTGGCACGGACACCGTCGTGGCGACCAGCACGACCTATTCTTTGTCCGCAGATATCGAGAACCTGGCCTATGGCGGCACCGGCAGCTTCAATGGTACCGGTAACGGTTTGGCCAACACGATCACCGGCGGCAGCGGTGCTGACACGCTGTCTGGCGCTGGCGGCAACGACACGATCATTGGCGCCGGTGGGAATGACACGATCAGCGGAGGAGCGGGCGATGACATGTTCGTTGCCACGGCAGGCGATGGCAATGATAACTATACCGGCAATGGCGGGAACGACACCTACAGCCTCGCCGGACTCAGCGCCGATGCAGTCATCAACCTGACTGCAGGGACGGCAACGAGCAGCGAGATCGGCACCGATAGTCTGACATCCGTTGAGAACGTGGTGGGGGGCTCCGGCCAAGACACGATCACGGCCAGCAATGCGAGGAGCGAGCTTTTTGGCGGAGCAGGCAACGACACATTCACATTCGCGAGCACCGCGGCCGCAGGTTTTGGCACCAATCGAGATCTGATAATCGATTTTACGGCGGCAGCAGATCGCATCGATGTCGGTGGGATCGACGCAAACGGAGGCCAAGCTGGCAATCCCGAGTTCGTGTTTGTTGGCGAAATCACCAACGTGGTCGGCGGCGTGGGCCAACTCGGGCGTGGCCAACTCGGCTACCACTATGAGACCGACGCAACCGGCACCGAGCATACCATCGTGGAGGGGAGTGTCGACTCTGACCCGAGCGCGGAATTCCAGATCGACCTGGTCGGCCGGCACACGCTCTCGGTAAGTGACTTCGTACTCTGACGTGCGCCGTTGTCGTTCGTGGCTAAAGGAAACGAAGGGGGTCTCCTAGAAACGGGAACGGGCTTGGTAGTTATTGGCCGAGAGCCTTTGCCGATCATCGATGAACAACAAGGATGTCGGCGGCAGCGTGTACGAAGAGGAACTGGTCAGTACTTGCCCATCCCAAACCCGCGACCGCGCGATCGATGTTGCTAAGGAGGACGGAGGCCGGCCTCGTCTCCATCCCCTATTCGAGGGAGGCATCAACAGTAGGGAGTAACACTCATGCGCACATTCGGAGCTGTATGTCTTTCACTGTTGCTATCAACGATTCCTGCGACTGCATCAGATCAAAATCTCAGGGAAGAATTCGGCAGGTTGACGACAGCGTACGAGCAGCACTTCAACAAGAAGGATGCTGCAGGGATCACGTCGCTTTTCACCAAGAACTACCTGCGAGTGACCCAGAATGGAATTGAGCCGGATAACACCAAATATTATGAAGGCGCGTTCAAGAGAGGGGCGGATCATCTGGCAATCACGACCAACGCTATTCAGCCTTTATCAGAGAACATGGTCATCCGCACCGGCGAAGCGCACGTCACCGGCAAGACCGAGAAGGGTGATCCTATCAACTTGAATATTGTCTGGACGACCCTTGATGTTCGTGAGAACGGACAATGGAAGATCCGTATGCTGACATCGGTTCCTAAGCCGCAGCCGCCACAAGCAGCAAGGTAACTCGAGGAGAATTTGGGAGCGGGCGATCAAAGCGGCGGTGGCTAACCAACACCGCCGTTGCAATCAGCCGTTAGATTGCTTGAAGGAAGCGACTTTAGGAAAAGCCCCAAGCAGCCGTTGAACAAGGTCCAAGGCGAAGCGGGAGGGCGCGTCGCGCGTAAGGTCAGTGACGACTTTACCCTTACAGCCCAGAGCCTCGGCCGATCCCCCGCATCAACCTGAACGCGGCGTCAGTATACGCAACCGAAAGCTCTCGGCGAGAGCGAAGTGGCGCCGTTTAGCAACCTTAGACGAAAGGCTTGAGCTCACCGTCCTGCGCTCAGCATCAAGTCCAAAATGCTCGCTTCAGGTTTCGCGGAACGCGCGGGAGAAGCTGTCGAGGACAGGTTTCATGATGTACTCGAAAAACGTACGCTCTCCGGTCTTGATGTAAACGTCCGCGGGCATCCCAGGCGTCGGGATGAATTCAGGCATTCGCCTGAGAATATCGTCCTGGTCCAGGCGCAGCCGAACAACATAGAATTCCCGACGCGTGTCGCCGTCGGGACGGGCTTCGGTCTTTCCCTGCACTTGCTCCGCCAAGGCGTCCGCTGACACGTAGATGACGCTCGCCCCCACCATGGGCGTGATGCGCTGGTTGAGCGCCGAAAGCCGCACCAGCGCCTCCTGGCCGACACTCACGTGCGAAATGTCCTTGGGATTCACATGTGCCTCGATGATGCGCTCCTCGCCGATCGGCAGGAGCTCAAGGATCACGACACCAGGAGAGACCACGCCGCCCGGTGTATGAAAATTGTTCTTCACCACGATACCTCGGACCGGCGACCGGACATCGACCCGATCGACCACATCCTGAGCGGCGCGAATCTGCTCCTCTCCGTCGTCCAGATCCGCCTCGGTCTCGCGTAGCTCCTTGATCGCGTCGCGGAGCGTCGTGGCGTGGAGCTGCGCTATTCTTTCGTTCGCCTGAGCGATCCGCTCCTTCGCATCGGCGATGCGGCCGAGATATTCGCCGAGGTCACCCCCGAGACTCGCCTCTGAGCGTCGCAACGCCAGTACATCCGACTTGCGGACCAGCTGTTGGCCAAGAAGCGAATTCTTGTCCTTCAGCTCTTCGGCGAACAAGGCAATACGCTCTTTGGTGGACTGAACTTGCGCCTGATATCCGCGGATGCTTTCCTCCAGCGCAGCGATCTGCTTCACAAGTACGCTTTCCTCGGTCACCAGACTAGCCCGGCGTGCCTGAAGCTCGGCACGTTGCCGCTCAAGAATCGCTTTGATTTCTGGATCACGTGCACTCTCGCTGAATGCGGCCGGAGTTTTGATAGTATCCGAAGAGCTCATTTCAGCTTCTAGACGCGCCTTCATGGCGAGCAGTCGATACTTCTTCAAAACCAGCCGTCTCAGTTTGGCATTGGCAGCGGTGTCGTCCATGCGAACGAGGACCTGGTTGGCCTCGACGACATCCCCATCCTTAACCGCAATCTCGCGGATGATGCCGCCCTCGAAGTGCTGGACTAGCTTGTTTTGCCCGGTAGCCACAAACGTGCCCGAGGCCACGACCGCACTGTTGAGGGGGGCAACTGCGGCCCAAACGCCGAAACACCCGAGCCAAACAACCAGGATGGCAAGGCCGGTAAAGATGGGCCATTTGGCGCTCAGCGGAACGCCGCGGTACCACTCACCGATGTCGTCCTTTACCCTCATGCTATCCTCCCGCGCTGGTCACCCGCCCGAGGATTCGATGCGCTGCGGCTGCTCCGGCGCATCTCCGCCGACCGTGGCGGGCGACCGAACCAAGCGATGCAGCACCTCGCTCGGAGAGCCGAACGCTTCCGCGCGTCCGGCCCGCAGTATGAGCACCTTGTCAACACTGTTCAGGAGCGCCGGGCGCAAGGTTACAACGACCGCGGTGACCCCCCGCCTCTTGGCTCGCTGCAGGGTTTCGGTCAAAGCCTGCTCGCCCGCCGCATCGAGATTCGAGTTGGGCTCGTCGAGCACAACAAGCGACGGATTGCCGAAGAAAGCCCGGGCGAGCGCGATGCGCTGCTTCTGTCCTCCCGAGAGCGGCCCGCCACTGCGGTCGAGCACGGTCTCGTATCCTTGCTTCAACTGGCAGACCATGTCGTGAATGCCCGACAACATCGCCGCCTCATGGATGCTCTCGTCGGGCAAATCGTCGCGCATGCGGCAGATGTTCTGCTTGATGGTACCGGGAAATAGCTCGACCTCCTGGGGCAAGTAGCCGGTATATTCCCCGAACTGGCGGCGATCCCAATTGCGCAGCTCTGTTCCGTCCAGCCTGACCTTTCCGGCTGTCGGCACCAGACATCCCACCAGAATGCGCGCGAGAGTCGACTTGCCGGATCCGGACGGTCCGACAATGGCCAAAGACTCTCCGGGCGCGAGCTCGAGCGACACACCATTGAGTACCGGCTCCTTCGAGCCGGGCGGAAGATACAAGACCCGATCAACGCTCAGGCGCCCTTGCGGTCTTGGCAAGCGCAGCTTGGGCGTCTCGCGCTGGAATGACTCGACCGCCTGCTTGACGTGGGCATAGGCCGACCGCGCCTGCACGCAGCTGCGCCATCCCTCGATCAAACCTTCGAGCGGCTGCAGGGCGCGGCCAGCAATAATCGAAGCCGCGATCATCATGCCCGCGGTGATCTCGGCGTGGAGGGCCAGATAGGCGCCAGTACCTAGGATCGTGATCTGGGCCACGAGCCGGACGAACTTCGACGCGCCGCTGATCCAGAAATTCCGGTCAAGGGCCTGGCTCTGCACCGTCAGAGCCGGCGCCTGCCGGCGCCCCCAGTGGAGAATGCTTTCGCTCAGCATTCCCATCGCATTGATCACTTGCGAATTTCGCGCCAGCGACTCGGCCGCTGCATCGGCCTCGGCGGCATGCAGCCCTGCCTCGCTCAGACGCTCCGAAGTCGCTTTCTGGTTGATCAGCGCAATCAGTGTGAGGACCAAGCCCGATACCACTGCGATCCAGCCCAGATGTCGATGAACGAGGAATATGACTGCGAAGTAGAGGGGCGAGAGTGGCGCGTCCATCAGCAGAAGCATGATAGGGCTTGAGATGAAACCCCGCACCTGGTGAAGGCTGCGGATCGCCTGGATCGTTCCGCCCTCGCCAGCCCTGGCGTTGTTGATGCTGCTCGCCAACACTGCGCCGCCGAGCACCGCCTCCATCTTGGTCGCAAGACGCCCCAGCACCTGCCGGCGCAGAATGTCCACGATCGAGAGGATACCGATGAACGCCAGCGCGAGAGCAGAGAGCATCAGCAGTGTCTCGAGACTACGGCTCGTCAGCACGCGATCGGATATTTGAAACAGGTAAATCGGCAACGTGAGCATCAGCAAATTCACAACGACCGAAAATGCCGCGACTGCTATCAGGTTGGTGCGCGCAACCGAACGCCAGGCGGCCAGCGCGTTGACAGGTCCGACATAGTCGCGGGCCTCGCCGTTGGGTGTGACGCGCAGTTGAGCTCTGGAGTGGGTGCGCTGCGGATCGTCCAGTGTCTCGACAGCTGCCATGTTTGCCTCCCACTAGAGGATGGCATCGTGAGTTCCAACGTGATCGATCGGAGTACTATCCACGATGTCGGGAGGCGGCGGCGCGGAGTTTTGGACATCGGCAGGCACCGGCGCCGAACTGTCTTGAGCCGAGACGACGTCTGGCTGAGACACGGCGGTCTGGGAGGGCGCAATGTCGCTGCTGAGCGTGACGCCATAGTCAGTATACTGGGTTCCGTTGAACAGCGAATCCGCTGGCGGCGGTGGCGCATCGTTCAACGCGATCACATCGCCCGGGGCAGTGGTCGTTGCCACGGCATTCGATGTGTTGGTCACGACGTTCTCCGGGGCAGTGGTCGCGGATTGCGAACTCTCGATCGGTGCGTCAGCTGTGCTGGCGAGCGCAAGAAGGGTGTCGGCCGATCCAGACGTTTGAGCGCTGCCAGTGTCCGGCGCGGCCGGCTCTACCGACTCGGTTGTGGGGTTGCTGAGCGAGTCTCCGGCGCTGGTGAGCACTGGCTCGGTCGCGTCCGCGACCGGCGCCGCACTCCCAAGAGCATCGCCCGCCACACTGCCCATGTCGACCGGATGCGTCAGGTCGCTGGTCGGATTGGTCAGAGCGGCAGCTGTTGTGGTGAGCACCGGCTCGCTCGTGTCAGCGACCGGTGCCGTACTCACTACAGCATCGCCAGCCACACTGCCCGTGTCGGCCGGTTGCGTCACGTCGCTCGGCGGATCGGTCGCAGCCCCAGCCGTTGTGGCGAGCACCGGCTCGCCTATGTCAGCGACCGGCGCCGCACTCGCAAGAGAATCGCCCGCCAAACTGCCCGTGTCGACCGGATGCGACACGTCGCTGGTCGGATTGGTCAGAGCGGCAGCCGTTGTGGTGAGCACGGGCTCGCGCATGTCAGCGACCGGCGCGGTACTCACCACAGCATCGCCAGCCACACTGCCCGTATCGGCCGGTTGCGTCACGTCGCTCGGCTCATCGGTCAGCGCAGCAGCCGTTGTGGCGAGCATCGGCTCGCCCGCGTCAGCAACGGCCGCGAGAGAATCTCCCGCCACACTGCCTGTGTCGACTGGATGCGAGACGTCGCTGGTCGGATTGGTCAGAGCGGCAGCTGTTGTGGTGAGCACCGGCTCGCTCGTGTCAGCGATGGGCGACGCACTCGCAGTCACACTGCCCGTGTCGGCCGGTTGCGACACGTCGCTCGTCGCATTGGTCAGAACCGCAGCCGTTGTGATGAGCATGGGCTCGCTCGTGTCAGCGACCGGAGCCATACTCGCCAGAGTGTCGCCAGCCATACTCGCAGTGTCGCCCGGATGCGAGAGCTCGCTCGGCGGATCGATCGGAGCAGCAGCAGTTGTGGTGAGCACCGGGGCGCTCGTGTCAGCGACTGGCGCCGCACTCGCCAAAGCATCGCCAGCCGCATCGGTGGGCTGTGATACATCACCAGGTGCTCCGTTGCCCGTATCCACTACCAAGTCCACGATCTCAAGGGCTGGTGCTGAACTAGCAAGGGTGTGAGTTCCCATGCTGTCCGATGCGGCCGTTTGCGGCAGCGCGGTCGACTGACTGTCTGGACCCGTCGGCCCAACTACCTCGTTGCTCAGCGTGTTCACGGTGTCGGCGACGGCCGTGAGCGTCGGCGGCACCGCATCGAACGGCGCGATTGCGCCGGCCACGTCATTGGCCAGCGTGCTGACGGTGTCGGTCGTCGTCGCGAGCGCCGGCGGCATCGCCGCTTCGACCGGTGCAATCGTTCCAACCACGTCGCTGCCCGCGGTGTCGATCGCCATTACAAGTGCCGGCACAAGTGCCGGCGGCACCGCCGCCTCGACCGCCGCAATCGTACCAACCGGGTCGTTCGGCAGCGTGCCCGCTGTGTCGGCCAAGGTCGGGAGCGTCGGCTGCACCGCCTCGGCCGCCGCGATTGCGCTGGCCACGTCGTTGCGTAGCGTGCCCACGGGATCGGTCGCAGTGGCGAATGCCGGCATCACAGTCGCCTCGTCTGGTGCAATCGTTCCAACCAAGTCATCGGGCAGCGTGCCCACGGTGTCGGTCGCCGTGGCGGGTGCCGGCATCACCGCCGCATCGACTGACGCAATCGTAGCAACCATGCCGTCGGGCAGCATGCCCACGGTGTCCGCCAACGTCGTGAGCGTCGGCGGCACCGCATCAATCGGCGCGATTGCGCCGGCGACATCGTTGGGCGGCGCGCTGACTGCGTCGGTCACCGTCGTGAGCGCCGGCGGCACCGCCGCTTCGACCGCCGCAATCGTTCCAACCACGTCGTCGGGCAGCGGGCCCGCGGTGTCGGCCAGGCTCGTGAGCGTCGGCGGCACCGGCTCGACCGGAGCGATTGCGCCGGCCACGTCGTTGGCCAGCGTGCTGACGGTGTCGGTCTTCGTCGCGAGTGCCGGCGGCATCGCCACTTGGACCGGTGCAATCGTTCCAACCACGTTGCTTCCCGCGGTGTCGGCCGCCATTACAAGTGCCGGCGGCACCGCCGCCTCGGCCGCCGCAATCGTACCAACCACGTCGTTCGGCAGCGTGCCTACGGTGTCCGCCAACGTCTTGAGCGTCGGCTGCACCGCCTCAAGCGGCGCGATCGCGCCGACCACGTTGTTGGGCAGCGTGCTGACGGTGTCGGTCATCGTCGCGAGTGCCGGCGGCACCGCCGCTTCGACCGCCGCGATCGTTCCAACCACGTCGTGGGGCAGCGTGCCCGCGGTGTCGGCCAGGGTCGTGAGCGTCGGCTGCGCCGTCACCTGGAGCGACGCGATCGCGCAGACCTCGCCATCCGATAGCGTGCTGACGGTGTCGCTCGTCGTGAGCGCCGGCGGCACCATCGCCTCGACCGGCGCAATCCCTACCACCACGTCATTGCTCAGATCGCCGACCATTCCAAGCAGGGGAACGGAGCCGCCGATCGACGGGCTAGACGAGCCGCAAAGCAAATCAGACCGAATGGATTCGAACGTTGACACACCGGGCAATTGAGTGCTTCCGACGTCGGACCCTGCTGACGGCGAGTTCACGCAACTCACGCTACTAACGTCGGCTGAGGTGTGAGCATGGTGCTTGCAAGAATCGGTATCTTCGCTACCTCCGCCCTCACCCCCATAGTTCGCAGCAGCGACTGCGTCGCCAAGAGGGGTGCTTGGTCTGGGCGTATGCTCATGAGGCTCCGCCGGGAGGCCGGTCGGATCGAGCTGAGCCACATGCGTCTCCGACGAAGCGGCCGGCCCTTTGGACGTCTCATCCTCCGCGCCCGGTTTCGCGGGATCGCTCGCAGGCAGCTCGTCGTTCGTCCGTTGCGGCCCCGCACCTGCCTGAGCGGCTGTCGCATCTTCTTGCTCAGCCAGCGCTGATTTGAACGAGGCGGCAAGAAACTCTTCGCAGGCAATCAGCGGGGCAATGAAGAACGACCACGTCAAGAAGCTGAAAGAGCCGGATCGCTTGTCGGCATGCTGCACTCCGGCTTCGAAAATCTTCCGCTCTTGTTCGAACAGTTCGCGCTTTTCTACCTGCTGCATGACCGCCGCCCTTCTCGCTCAAAAACCACTCTCGCCCGGCAGCATTCACCGCCAGGCGCGTCTCTTCGGCATGTCAGGCATCCGTGTCGTGCGACGTATCCGTCGCCGTGTCGAAATGCCCTACGTCGAAGTGCTCCGCTGGGCCCATTAAACCGATGGCGTATTCGAGCGCATCGTCGCAAGACATCGAAGCGAGCGCGCCGTGTATGTCACCCGAATGATCGGGACCGTGCGACCTGAAATCACCCGCGAAATCACCATGGGAGAAGTCGAACTTGGCCAGCGCTTCACCCGGACTGCGATCGGTGTCGCCCGTGCCGCCGTGGTCGGCCGACTTGAGGTCACAATAGTCCCTGGCCTGGTATTCGCCGTCCTTGGCATCCTTCCAGCCACCATCGTGCTCTGGGTAGTCGCCCTTGCCGTCGTTCGGGTAGGCGCCCATGCCGCTAAGCTTGGAATAATTGTCCTTGCCGTCGCCGTTCGAATACTCGTCGTTGCCGCTGTGATCGTCATTCCACTTTGACGGCTTGCCGTCGCCGCAGTCGTCAGGCTTGGTGGACGCGCGTTCCTCGGGTGGGACGCCGGTTCCCGCAAGCTTCATAAGCCCGAGAATGCTCGTAACACTGCTCAGGATAGACATGGCTTCGCTCCTCGCTTCAGCTCTGCGACGGTCACGAGCACCTGCGTACGCGCGCGTGCCCTGCCCGGATCACCACGCGGTCACCCCTACTGTCGCCGAAGCACGATTATGGATGCAGCGGCGAAAAATAAGTTCACGCCTCATTCGAGCTGCCGGCGCATGGCCACGAGCTCTCTCCGGATCCACGCCTTGACGGTTCCGACAGGAACCCGGAGGTATTCGGAAATTTCCTCGTGTGTGCGCCCGTCGACGATCGCCAAAAGCAGGCTCGCACGGCGCTGTGGCTCAAGTTGATCGAGCATGGTTCGCAGCGTCATGCTGTCTGGGATACAGGACGCAGGGTTCGGAGTGGTCTGTTCGCGCGCGCAGAGGGCATTCAATGCATCCTCCTCGAGCGCGAGTTCGCGCCCGGCGTTCTGCCGCATCTTGAGCGCCGTGTTGCGGACGATCGCGTAGATCCAGCCCCGTGCGGATCCGCGTGCAGGATCGAAGTTTTTCGCATACCGGAGAATCTGCGCGAATGCGTCGTGGATGACGTCCTCGGAACGCGATCTGTCGTGCACGATACGGTGCGCCATCGCGCGCAGCTGTTCCTTCTCCCGAGCGTAGATCTCGCCGACGGCCGACTGCGATCCGGAGGCGCACTCAAGCAGGGCTGTTTCATAATTGAGAGCCGTGTCGCGATTGATATAACCATCATGGCGCGGCGCGCTGGAGCGAGACTTCGCCTTTGTTAAAGCGACGCATTGATGGGGCATGGTCGAAGTCACCCCTCAAAAGGCAGAAAACCTGCTGCTTTCAGCCGCAGGGCCGCCGCCCGCTACATTTAATACCTGCATTTAAAATGCATTTAAATGATCTGCTTTAACAAAATACGAAATCGGCTGTCGGCGAACTCAAGTCAACAGCATCGACTTCGTTCCGAAGTTTTTTGAACTTTTTCCCCAACCGCCCGGCGACGTGGTCGTGAGGTGCAGGCAGACCATAGCGAGCCGTGCTCGCTGACCAGGTGAGCCGCTATGAGCAGCGGTGTAACTCGTCGAGCCGACTTTGAAAAATGGGCAGCATCAACATGGTCGCTAAGTCGCGCCTTATAACTTCAGAGCACGCATCGGATCGGGCTACCGTGTAACGCCATCAAGGGTCAGTCGAAGGCCCCCTCAAGAGAACTATATTCCCTCCCTCGCTTCGGGCCTCTATCCCAACCTGCCTACAGATCAGCTGCGACGACTCTCAGCCTGATCGTGCCAATCGGCGCGGCGACTTGCGTAGCTATCGCGACGAGTGCAGCCGTCGAACGAGCTAAGGCGCTTCGTGGACCACGCTCGCGCCCATGGCGTCCCAACGCGCTTTCCTTCGGAAGGCGCGATGTCGTATCTCGGCCGCGCCGAACGTACCAGCTGATCGGAGCATCCAACTCACTGTGACGACACCACACTGAGACCCACTTTAGGTGCCTTGCATACGACGTTGCAAAACCGCGACGTAACAAGCGTCGAACACATGTCGCTCACAAAATTTGCGCGGCCGTGCATCTAGATTGGCGTCTTACACCTAGTGCTGACGTGGCAACAGTTACATCAACGTTCCGCCACTTACATCGAAAGGAGACCAACATGCTAGAGATGACCAATCTTGCGCGCCCTATCGAACTGTCTGATGAGGAGCTCGACCTCGTGGCCGCCGGCACCGGCGGCTGTGGCTGCAGTGGCGGCTCACTGATCCGAACTGGCGACATCAATGTTCTCAGTGGAAACCAAGTTCAGGTTGGCCTGCTGTCCAAGCAGTACCAGTCCCAAATCTTTGTTGGGTAAAGCCAGGGTGCGTCGGCGAACCGCTTCTCCATAAGGGGAAGCGGTTCTCCGGTATCGACCCGCAGTCGTGCTGCGGAACACTACTCCGCGCAGCGCATAAATATGAACGTGAGCACAGCAAGGTGCGTCCATGTCGACTCGGCCGGCGCTATTTCGCGAGGAAGCTGTCGACTTTGTGCGTCAGCGCCACAGCTGGGGTGAGGTCGTATTGCTGCAGCCGCTATCGAGCGCGCTCCTTGGCTGGAGCCTTGCGGCACTCGTTGTACTCGTTGTGTGTTTTCTCTCCATCGCGCAATACGCCCGCAAGGAGACCGTCTTCGGGTATCTCACCCCGACCTCGGGCACCGCTAAGATTTTCGTACCACAACAGGGCTTCATCAAAGCAATACAAGTGAAGGAGGGGCAAGAGGTTACGGAGGGTGACCCGCTCCTGACCGTAGTCACTTCCCAGATCACCGCCAATGGCGATGACGTCAATGCGACTGTACTTGGAGTACTGACACAGCAACGCAATGTGGTCGAGCGACAGATCGATGCGGAAGATCGACGAACGGCCTCGGAACGGGATCGTCTCGATTCCACGATCAAGGGAATTGAAGGAGAGATTGCCCAGCTCGAGGACCAGCGGAACATCCAAAACGAGCGGCTGAAGCTTTCCGAGAGTTTTGTATCAACCGGCGCCAAGCTAACCGCGAGCGGTGCATTACCAACGATTGAGCTTAAGCGCCGCGAGCAGGCCGCACTTGAGCAAAAGCAGAGCGTGATCTCGCTGGATCAGCAGATCACCGCGCGGCGCACCCAATTGACAGACGCTCGGCATACACTCGAGCAACTCCCAACCGTCGCCGCAGAGAGGATCCGAGGACTGCGCAATGAACTCTCCTCGATCGAACAGCGCGTGGCGGAGGTGAATGGGCGGCAGGCTTACGTTATCAGGGCGCCAACGAGTGGGCGCGTGTCCACGCTGCAGGGGACTGTTGGCCAGATCGCTGATCCAAGGCATATGCAGCTGGAAATCATTCCCCTTGATGCGCACCTGCAGGCGGAGTTGTTCTTTCCGACGCGCGCGTTTGGTTTTGTGCGCCGAGGCCAGCAGGTTAGGATCCTTTACGATGCATTTCCCTATCAGAAATTCGGCACCTACCGCGGCAGCGTGACGAAAGTCTCCCACACGATTCTGACCGGCAACGAAACGACCGGACCGATCACCCTCAAGGAACCAGCTTACCGTGTGACTGCGGCTCTCGAGCGGCCCGACATCGACGCCTATGGCCGAAAGATGCCGCTTCAGCCGGACATGCTGCTAAGGGCCGACGTGATCCTTGAGCAACGGTCCCTGATGAGGTGGCTGCTCGATCCGGTGTTAAGCGCAAGGATGTAGCGCATGCAGGGACTTTTGAATTTCAGCGGACGCAGATCCCTCCCAGTCATCCGGCAGACGGAGGCGACGGAATGCGGGCTCGCATGCCTCGCCATGGTAGCGTCTTATCATGGTCATCGAACTGACTTGAACAGCCTGCGGCGCCGACATCCAGTGTCCCTAAAGGGCGTCACTCTTCGCGACCTCATGCAGATTGCAGCTCACCTCGGGCTGGCATGTCGGCCGTTGCGAATCGAGATCGGCCATCTCTGCCAATTGCGTGTTCCGGCTATCCTGCACTGGGACATGGCTCATTTCGTTGTACTCAAAGCATACAGGAGGAAAGGGATCGTGGTGCACGATCCGGCAGCTGGCGAAAAATGGTTCCCCCTCACTGAAGCGTCTAGACATCTCACCGGGGTCGCGCTCGAGCTCTCGCCCACTGAAAAGTTCTGCCGCACAGACGAGAGAGTGAAATTGCCGTTCTCGGTATTCTGGAGCGGAATGAATGGAAGCGCTTTCGCCCTCGCCCAAATATTAGTTCTGTCGGTGGTCATCGAAATTCTTCTCCTTGCCGCCCCTTTCTATATGCAGCTCACCGTTGACGAGGTCATCGCCAGAGGGGATGTCGATCTGCTGGTCGTACTCGGACTAGGATTCGCGTTCCTTCTCCTGATACGGGTCGCGTCGACC
The DNA here is from genome assembly GCF_020194055.1 of Bradyrhizobium sp. NBAIM03. Taxonomy (NCBI): domain Bacteria; kingdom Pseudomonadati; phylum Pseudomonadota; class Alphaproteobacteria; order Hyphomicrobiales; family Nitrobacteraceae; genus Bradyrhizobium; species Bradyrhizobium sp. NBAIM03. The sequence continues at coordinate 85,882 of NZ_JADYVS010000001.1, forward strand.
GCAACCCGCTCGTTCATTATTCTTGTTCTTCAGAACACGTTGAGCTTTCAAATCGGCGCGCGGCTGTTTCATCATCTGGTGCGCTTGCCACTCTCATTCTTCGAAAAGCGGCACATCGGCGATATCCTGTCTCGCTTCAACTCGATCGAACCCATTCGCAACGTGCTCGCGGAGGGATTGATCACGGGGCTGATCGACGGTCTCATGTCGGTGTTGATGCTGGTGTTGATGTTCACCTACAGCGTCCAGCTCGGACTTGTCGTCCTGCTGGCGTTCGTGTTGTATGCCGCCCTGCGGCTCGCTCTCTTCGGCATGTTCCGACAACGGAGCGAAGCCGCCATTCACAGCAAGGCAGACGAGGACTCCACTTTCATCGAATCCGTGCGAGCGGTGCAAAGCCTAAAGTTGCTCAACCGAGAGAACGAACGGGAGGGCCAGTGGCTGAACCGCTATGCTGCATATATCAATGCCAACGTGCGGCTAGGTCGGGCGAGGATCAGCTTCAAAGCAATGAACGACACGATATTTGGCTTGGAGAACGTAATCACGATCTACCTTGCCGCTCGTCTCGCACTAGACAACCTCATCACGGTTGGCATGATATTCGCGTTCGTCAGCTACAAGCTGCAGTTCGCTGAGCGGACAGCGCTGCTGATCGAGAAGCTGGTGGATGTCCGCATTCTCGGTCTGCACCTGGAGCGTCTCGCCGACATCGCGCTCACCCCGCTCGAGCGGGGGCACGACCTGGACCTGTCGTATATCCGACAGATTCGCGGCGCGATCGAACTGCGCAACGTGTGCTTCCGGTATGCGGAAGGAGAGTCTCTGATTCTTAACAACGTCAATCTGTGCGTTGCTCCCGGACAATTCGTGACGATCATGGGACCCTCGGGCTGCGGCAAGTCAACTCTTGTCAAGATTATGCTTGGGCTGCTCGAGCCGACGAGCGGAGAGGTTTTGATCGACGGCCTTCCGCTGAGCCAGATCGGACCGCGCGCTTATCGCGAGCAAATTGGCGCGGTGATGCAGGAGGATCAATTGCTGTCGGGATCGATTGCCGACAATATCTGCTTTTTTGATACAACTTTCGACCTGCAAGGGATGATCGATTGCGCGCGCATTGCCGGCATCCACGACGATATCATGGCAATGCCGATGAGCTACAACAGCCTCATCGGCGACATGGGAAGCTCGTTATCTAGCGGGCAGAAGCAGCGAGTCTTGCTTGCGCGCGCGCTCTATCGCCGACCAAAGATCCTGTTTCTAGACGAGGGAACGGCACATCTCGACACCGAGAAGGAAAGAGAAATCAATGCGAATCTTCGGCACCTCAATATGACGCGCGTGAGCGTAGCGCACCGACCCGAAATCACCCAGGGAGCAGATATGATCGTCCATCTTGGCGCGGCGGCGGAGCCATTTCGGGTCGGAATGACAAGCGGCAGACCAGCAGCGGCGCCTGAGCGAGATGTCGGGGTCACCAAGTTTGCCGGCGAAGGTGCGAAATCGACCGAAACCGCGCACCCCCACGATGCCTGCCCGGGGGATGCCACGGGCGATTGCGCGAAGCGCGATCCTGGCTCGAGGGACGCCAACGACGACTGCCATCCACACAAGGACTACGGCCAGCCGTCGAAAGACGACTGCAACTTCAAGCCGTCCGACGACTGCGGCAAAGCCGATAACCCGGGTGAAGCGCTGGCCAAGATCGACTTCTCACGATGCTGATGTCGGTTCGCGCCGTCCGGATCTCGGGTGACGGCGCTTCGATGTCGTCCGACGACGGGCTCGGATGTGGCATCGGCCGGCCAAACGCGAGACTGATTAATCCGCCTGAGGGTCAGATTCCGGGAGGGCAATCGAGAGACGGGCCGTGGCCACAGAAGATGAGGCTCGCGCGCACCAAGTCGGAGCCCGCCAGGCGTGGGCTCGCCATTGAAGATCACCAGCACAGTCCGTTTGTTGAGTTGGGCTGCGAAAGGCGCTCCGTCGCAGCTTCAGCATGCGGCTGCGCATCGCCAAATTTGCGTGACGGTGCGTCCCGATTGTCGGCTTCCGACTAGAAACAACATGGCAACCGCTACAGCAGGTTCGTTCGCCGGATGGCCGAAAGCAGGCAGGATGCGCGTACATCGGCGAAGAAGCGAGCGATGCCTGGGCTTCTCCGATTGGAGGGTAAACCGATGGACGTGCATGACGAGACAACCGATGATCTAATCGGCTATCATCATAGATGGCGCAACGAGAGAGTCTCTTGCTGGCTCACCGTTTCTCCTGAGGGTGATCCCCTACTTGCTGAGGGCTCAATCTCGGGATCGGAACGACTCATAAGAAGCGTTACTAACGCAAGAAAAGTCAAGCTTGCTCTGGGCGACGGGCCGGTTGTCACCCTCGAAGGCGGCTCAGGCGAAGCGCAGTGGGTCAAGGCTCTGACCGGCTCACAAGACTAGTATTTGGCTCTCCATAACAGGGCGTTCCGGCGAGTCCTATGATAGACCGTCCTAAGACAGAGGCCGAAGCATCTCGTTCGAGACACGCGTTCCAGTGCAATGATTGACCGAAAGCAGTTCCAGGATATGTCCATTGACGACTTGTGGGAGCTGCACCAGGACGTCGATTCAGTGCTGGCCGCGAGGATAGCCGCTAAGAAGGAACTCCTCGAAAGTAGGCTCGAGCAACTTCGCGACCAAGGGCAGCAACCAGGAAAGGACTCGCGCGGTTCCTCTGAAAGCTAACGTGGAGGCGCCTTCAAGGCGGCCAGCGTGCCACGTCATCAGCGCCCATCAGGCGCGAGTAGCCCACGACATCGGCTGCGAGGATGGCAGCACGCTCCGACATGTAGAAGCGAGAACAATCAGCAGACGGCGGCGTGCCAAGGTGGGCAGCAGAGCACGAGCTGTTGGAAACGCGCGGCGTGCACACTCCGGAGGCGCGGCGCTATTGGGCGCCACGAACCAGGCGCGTCGCAAATGCCTGCGCGACTCAATCTGAGTAGGCCATTGCTATGGTTAGTGGCGAGACATCCCCCCACCGCGCCGAGATTTACAAGCAAACCATCCTGTCGCGATCGTGGTGCACCCAATAGCCGGGCTCTCCGCGTCTCGCGGGGGCCAGGCCGACCAAGCGGGCAAAATCGCAGTCGGGGACGGATGCGATGTATTTGAGCTTGATCGTGACCGGCGACGTGCTCGGAACGGGGAGCGAAATTGCCGGATAGGCGGCCAACATGGCAGCGGCTGCGATGGATGCCGTGATGACCCACCGCAGCTTAGTGGTACAATCATGGCGCGCCGATACCGCACGGAAACGACGCTGCAAATTGCGCAGTCGCTGTTCGGGACCGGGACCGGGTCGAACCGGCTTGGGATTGGGAAGGTGGGGCATGACATCATCAAACTAACATCACCGAAGTCTTCCTATCACGAACTAGGATCGCAGCCGACCTGCTCCGTCACGCCCGGCTCAGTGAGGGCGAATGAGCGCTACGGGGCTGATCCTAGAGGCCGCAGCTTCGGCCGATCTCCCGCACAAGCACGATCCGTTCGCCAGATCCGATGACGGCGCCCCCCGCTGGGCGACCGTCTGCTCATCATCACTACTGCGAAGCTCAGCGACGTCGAGCCCCTCGCCTATCCTGAAGACGTGCTCCAGCGCATGCCCAACGGGCACCCATCGGCCGCCTCGACGACCTCCTACCCTGGAATTGGCGGCCAACAACCACGTCAACTGACACCACAGCGCAAGAAATGGACGCTTTCCAAAAAGGAAAAGCGCGTAAGCGTCGTGATGCTCGCAATAGCGCGCGGCGGTGCCCGATTGTCGGTGCATTGCGAGCACGAGCGGAGCGTGGTGACAACGTCGTCAATGCTCCTAGCGGCGATTTGATCGACCTCTCGCTTGCTCAATCGGCTCTTCGCAAGCAACGCTCGGGGTACACGCTCGAGAGCACCTCGATGGCGACGCACCAGCATCCTGGTGACGGACCGGAGGCGCGCTTCCAATTCGGCCAATTTGACTGTCGTCTTAAAAAAGAGACGGACATGAGCGCCGCATCACATTCAACGGCAAGCTTCAAATTTATCCGCAAGTAGAACAATGCGAATTCGAAGCCTCGCCAAAATGAGCGACGCCGCGCACCACCGAGAGCTCCTGCGGCCAGAGCGCTCAATCGATGCCAGGAATTACTACGCCAGCTTGCATAGCGCACGTGCCGGAGCTTGGTACTGGCCGACTCGAACCGACGGGTCGCTGGGTCGGGTGAATGACGCCCTCGAACGGCCGTATCGCCTGCCAGCCGTCGATCGTGCGGCACGCGGGGGAGGAGATTTCCCCGAGTTATTCACAGGAATGCGCAAGGCCTCGCGAATCGATTCATTTTTCGTAAAGGCGACTCTAGTGGGATCTCTGCGCAACGCGATGCTTGGAGACACAGTGATGATCCAGCGTGCCCGCCTGTCGAATCAGACCGTGGGGAGTAATGGTTGCCCGCTCCGCCACGACCTCACCCCGGTTCTCGTGCCGATTGGCGAGCTCAAGCAGCTCGGACATGAAACCCGGCGGCATCCCAAGAGCCAACTCAAAAAATTGGCCGCGAGCCTGCAGCAGTTCGGCTTCGTTTTACCGGTCGTCGCCGATCGTGACCGCCGCATCGTGGCCGGGGCAGCGCTTGTCCAGGCGGCCGACGAACTCGGTCTTCACCAGGTCCCAGTGGTCCAGCTCCGCGATCTTACGGATGCACAGCTTCGCAGCCTCCGACTAGCGCTGAACCGCCTGGCTGAAGATAGTGACTGGGACGAGAGGGCTTTGCAGCTAGAGCTGTCGGAGCTTAGCGACCTCGATCCAGAGCTCGACTTGCAGATCACCGGGTTTGCCATGGGCCAAATCGACTCACTACTGGCAGCTCCGGAGACCGATGAGGATGAACTGCCGCCTGTCGAGGCTCGGCCACCGGTCGCCCAACCGGGTGATCTCTGGAAACTTGGCGAGCACCGCATCCTCTGCGCCGATGCAACGCTCGCCGACAGCTATCAGCTCCTGATGCAGGGTGAGCTGGCGCAAATGGTGTTTGCGGACCCGCCGTATAACGTCCCAATCGCGGGTCACGTCTCGGGCCGCGGCAGGATCACACATCCCGAGTTCCGGATGGCGTCGGGCGAGCTGTCCGCAGCCGAATTCGAGGCATTCCTGACCAGAATGCTCTCACATACTGCCGTCTTCAGCGTGGATGGATCATTGCATTATTTATGCATGGACTGGCGCGGCTTGGGGCCGCTCCTATCCGCCGCCGGCGCGATCTACACAGAAATGATCAATCTCTGCATTTGGAACAAACGAAACGGCGGGATGGGGTCGCTCTATAGATCGAAGCATGAGCTGGTGTTTATCTATAAGCACGGAAAGGCCGCCCACATCAACAATGTTCAACTCGGCAAGCATGGCAGAGCCCGTACCAATGTCTGGGACTACCCAGGTTCAAACAGCTGGGCAAATTCCCCGAAATCAAAATTAGGCCTTCATCCGACGCCTAAGCCGGTTGCGCTTGTCGCCGACGCGATCCGCGACTGCACCAAAGAGCACGATATCGTGCTCGATCCGTTCGGTGGCGCCGGCACGACATTGATCGCCGCGGAGCGCACTCGGCGCCGGTCGCGGCTGATCGAAATCGAACCTCGCTATGTGGATGTCACGATCCGGCGCTGGCAGCATGTAACCGGCAAGGCAGCCGTGAACGCCGTGACCGGCGCGCCGTTCGATCAGACCAACACCGCTGGCCTGGAGCGCAGCGGTGGCTAAGAAACCGAACAACCGCGTCGGCTACGGCAGCCCGCCCCTGCATACCCGTTTCGCACCGGGGCAATCCGGAAACCCGCGCGGGCGGCCGAAAGGCGCCTTGAATTTCGCCACCGACCTGAAAAACATCCTTCTGGCCACAGTCGCGCTGAACGACGCTGGCAGGGCACGACGCGTCACCACGCAAAAGGCAGCATTGCTTCGCTTGCGGGAAAAGGCGCTCAAAGGGGACGCGCGGGCTCTCGACAAATTCCTCTCCCTCGCGATGGCAATGACTGTCGGCTCCGCGGTGGAGACCGCGACAAGCCTGCCGCCCGAAGATCAGGCCATCCTCGAGGCATATCGCCGAGACGTCTTGGCGAACGCCAATGCTGCGGCTGCAAGCCAACGCGATGAGGAGGACAACACATGAGGCCTGTTGTGGCGGCGCTGCTCCGAACTGAGTTGCGGTATTTCATCCACAAGGCCTTCACCACCGTCTTTTTGGGCAGCGAATATCTGTCGAACTGGCATATCGATGCGATCGCCCATCAGCTCATGCGCGTCCACGATGGCGAATGTAGCCGTCTTCTCGTCAACCAACCGCCGCGTTCGCTCAAATCTCTTTCGGTCTCGGTATCTTTCGTCGCGTGGCTGCTGGGCCACGACCCGAGCCGGCGCATCATCGTGGTCAGCTACGCGAGCGAACTTTCCGCCGAGCTGCACCGCCAATTCAGAATGGTGATCGAGTCGGGCTGGTACCAAGCGCTGTTTCCGGCCATGCGCCCGGCTAAGGATACCGGCACCGAACTCGTGACCACGGCGGGCGGCAGCCGCTACGCAACCACGGTTGGCGGGACGCTGACCGGTCGCGGCGCCGACCTCATCATCGTCGATGATCCACACAAGGCGGAGGAGGCGCAATCGGAGACCGCGCGCAAGCGCGTTACCGACTGGTTTGGCGGCACCTTGGTCTCGCGCCTCAACGACAAGGACACCGGCCGCATCATCGTGGTGATGCAGCGCCTGCACCAAGACGATCTCGCCGGTCATCTGCTGCAAGCGGGCGCCTGGCAGCACCTCGACCTGCCGGCCACCGCGGTCGAAGATAGCGACATCCCTATCGGCAAACATCGCGTCGTTCGCCGGCGCGCCGGCGATCTGTTGCACCCGCAGCGCGAAAGCAAGCTGGTGCTGGAGCGGATCAAGGCCGAAATCGGCAGCCTGCAATTCTCGGCGCAATACCAGCAACGGCCGGTGCCGCTCGAAGGCAATCTGATCAGGCGCGACTGGTTTCGCTTTTTCGATCAGCTCCCGGCCGCGGCCGCAGCCGGCTATGTCGTACAGAGCTGGGACACCGCGATGATGACCGGACAGGCCAACGACTACTCGGTCTGCACCACCTGGCGGGTGATCAAGAACGACTATTACCTCGTAGATCTCTACCGCGGCCGACACCAATATCCCGACCTGCGGCGCGCCGTGGCCGCGCTGGCCGCAAGATATAATGCGGACGCGGTTCTAGTCGAGGACGCCGGCCCCGGCATGGCGATGCTACAGGACCTGCAACGCGATACGCCAAACGGCATGCCGCGCCCGCTTGGCATCAAGCCGGAAGGCAGCAAGGCCGATCGGATGGCGGCACAATCGTTCAGGATTGAGGCCGGACAAGTCCATCTGCCCGCAGACGCCCCTTGGCTTGATGACTACTTGCTGGAGTTGCTGGCGTTTCCCCACGGCAAGCACGACGACCAGGTCGACAGCACCTCGCAATTTCTGAAGTGGGCGGCCAATCACCCCATCTTCGACGATCTTGAGCTGAACATCATTTCGGTCGGCCGAGGGGAGTACGGCTTCCCATAGCCATTTGAGGTCTTTTTCACACGCCTTCGCCTATTTTCGCAGAACGAAGCCAATCGCGTACGGTCCGCAAGCTTAGTGTTGCTTTGACTTCAGAGACCGAAGCGCGCGCTTCTGCATCGCAAGTGCGTTGCGCTCATAACGCTCCAGCCCGTTGAGCCGTCTCCCGATGGCTTCGACCGGACCATCCAATAGATCGGCCAACATCGCCTGGCGGACCAATCGCACGTGCCATAGTTCGCATTTGGCATGCGCAACAGCCGCTGCGGTATCTGATCCAATCTCGCAGCCGAGGCCCGCGAGAATGGCGACCATCAGCGTCGCCAACTCGGGGGCATCCGGCTTGCAAGTCCTGGCGAGTCCATGACGCAGCGCGTTGCAACTGGACCTCGTCCTTCCACTCGCCGTTTTTGGCCCCGTGCTGCGCTTGGCGTTGCGGCGATTGGCTTCGATTTGTCGAACTGAGGCCATGTCCGAGCTCCTCGGCCGGGGGCGGGTTGCGTCCCCGAAAGCTCGCTCCAACCTCCTGAACCATCAAGGCTTTTGTCGCCAAACGAACCGCAAAATTACTGCAGAAAGGACTGGCATCCCCGCGCAAAAGGAGCGTTAATCACCGGACCGGCCTTTCGGCCCTTGGCCCCGGTCTTTCCCCTCGCGGCGGCGGGGGTTTTGGCGGTGCGGCGGCAAGCCGCGTCAACCAAGGAGAGACCGGTGACCACGATTGCAACCGACGGCGCCGCGGCGCCCCGCTCCGTTACCACCTTGAACCGCCACGACCGCCGCGCCTTCATTGGCGGCTCGGACGCGCGCATCATCATGGGCGACGACCAGGACGCGCTGCTGCGCCTGTGGCGGGAAAAGCGCGGCGAGATCGCGCCGCAAGATTTGTCCCGCAACCTGGTCGTTCAGCTCGGCGTTGCCACCGAGGCGCTCAACCGCGCCTGGTACCAGGCCGCCACCGGGCACGCGATCACCGACATCCAGAAGCGGGCTCGGCATTCCGTCCATTCCTGGATGGCGGCCACCTTGGACGGCATCGTCGCGCAGACCGGCGCGGTGTTCGAGGCCAAGTTCATGCTGCCCTGGGCCTTTACCGAAGAGGCCGCAGCGGAGAAGCACATGGCGCAGCTGCAGCACAACATGTGGGTGGTCGCGGCCCGCGCGGCCGTGCTCTCGATCATCACCGGTGGCGGCAAATGGATCGAAATCACCGTGCATGCCGACCCGCTCTACCAGCACCTGCTGCTGACCGCGGAGAAGAAGTTCTGGCGCTGCGTGCAGAGCGGCGAGCCACCGCTGCTGTTTGGCATCGAGACCCCACGGCCGCGGCTTGCCGCGGTCAAGGTCGTCGACATGACCGCCTCCAATCTCTGGGCCGAATGCGCCGCGATCTATCTGCGCACCCGCGACGCCCATGCCGAGCATGAGCTGGCCAAGGCCGAGCTCAAGAAGCTGCTGCCGGAGGATGCCAAGGAGGCGTTTGGCCACGGCGTGCGCGCCAAGCGCTCCAAAGCCGGCGCGATCAGTTTTGATCCGGTTGAGATGGAGCGCGTCCATGCACCAGGCCAGTGAGCATATCGGCGCGATCGCGGCGGCGCTGGCCCGCGCGCAAGCCGAACTGACCAACCCGGAAAAGACCCTGACCGCTCAGATCCGCTCGCCGTTCCTGCGCGATGACGACCGCACCTTTCGCTACGCCTCGCTGGCGAGCGGCCTCGCCATCGTGCGCAAGACCTTGAGCCAGCAGGAGATCGCCACCATCCAGACCACCCGGGTCGAGGAGACCACCGGCCACATCCACCTCACCACCCTGCTCGCCCATTCCTCCGGCGAATGGATCTCCTCGGACTGGCCGGTCTGCGCCTCCCGGGACATCGAGGCGCCGCATCGCATGGGCGCAGCGCTGACCTACGCCCGACGCTACGCTCTGTTCGCGCTGGTCGGGATTGCCGGCGAGGATGATCTGGACGCCCCGGATACGGTCGCCGGTCCACCCGCACCCCCCAACCTCAAGGCCTCGCCCGGCAAGGGCGCTCTCAACCGTGCCGCGGTGCTGCGGCCGGGCGAGTCCGCCGCACTCCGGGAGCAGCTGTTGCGTCAGCTCGAAGCGCTGCCCGCCAGCACCGATCTGCTCAGCTGGGCCATGGCGAGCCTTCCGCTCAAGAACAGCCTGCAGGAGCCGGATGCCCGGCGCGTCGAGGCAGCTTATCAAGCCAAGCTCGAGGACGCTGCCCGTCCCACAGAAAGCCAGACCGACCAACCGGCCGCCCTGAGTGACACGCCAAGCCTGCCAGCAGCGCCTGCGGCTGACGCCGAGGCCGCGCTGCAGCCCGCGCCACCCGAGGCCGGGCTCGCCCTCCCCAAGGAGCCGCCCCGCAAGCGCAGCAAGGCGCACCTGCTGTTTGTCCGGGAGCAGCCCTGCCTAGTGTGCCGGGAAACCCCATGCGACGCCCATCATCTGAAATTCGCCCAACCGCGGGCGCTCGGCCGCAAGGTCAGCGATGAGTTCACGGTGCCGCTGTGCCGCGCCCATCACGAGGAGCTGCATCGGCACGGCAACGAACGGGCGTGGTGGGCGAACCTGCAGATCGCGCCGTTGCCGGTCGCGCAGGACCTGTGGGCGACGAGCCCGATCCACGGTCCGACCGGCAGCGCGGTCGGCGCCCCAGCCGTCCTCGCAAACCTGGGCGCGGAGGCCGCATCCCGATGAACGGTCCCTTCCAAACCGCGCGCGAGCTGACCGCCACGACGCTACCGGCTGAGTTTGCGGCCTTGGCACCGCCGCCGCTGCTGCTGCCCGGTGAGCATCTCGACCATTACCTGGCACTGCGGCAGGCAATCTTCGCTGACCTTGCGCCCCGATCCGCCATCGAGTGGCTGCTCGCCATTGATGTTGCCGAACTGTCCTGGGAGATCCAGCGCTACCGCATGTTGCGGCACAAATTGCTCGAGACCTCTCGCCAAAAGGCCATCGCGGCGGCACTGCTGCGCATCGACATGACCGGGATCGATCCCGACTTCGAAGAGAAGGCTGCGTCCTACACGCAGCAAAATGCGCTGAGCTGGCGGATTGATCCCATCGCTGCGACCGAGATCGACGCGCGGCTTGCCGCCTACGGCTTCGATCAAGACGCCATCACCGCCGAAGTCTACGTGCAGGCGCGCGAAGTCCTGGGTCTGTTCGAAGGCTTGCTCAATGCCGCCCAGACCAAACGAATGTTGCTGCTTCGTGAGATCAGGAATCAGCGCCTTCTAAGTGCACCGATGCGCCGGCCGCGCTAAACATCGCGCTGCCGAGCGCCCCGCTTGCTTTTCGGCGCGTCAACTCCTGCCAAGATACAGCAATGGACGACGATCAGTGATGTCGCTGCTTGCAGTCAGGGTCCGCTTCAAGGGCATCCGCGAGTAGGTCCAGCCATTGAGCCGCTTTCCGCAGCTGCTCGGATGATGGTGGCTCGCCTCGCTTCATCTGCCAGTACAGTGCGATATCACGCGTCGGTAGCGATGACGCCTCGACGACAGCCTGCACAGCGCCGATTGCCTCATCCGTCCGGTGTGTCTGAAGTGCCTTTGCCGGCGTCATGTATTCTTGTTCATGCGTCTCGTTGGTGACCAGACGAAACGGTGCGGGCAGGCGCTTTACTTCGGATGTGCCGCGATAATACGGCGAAGCTAGTCGGAGCGTTTCGTGGGTGACCTGCACATTGATGGTCCTTGCCGGACTAGGGAGCGGTTTCGCAGGCTGCGAAACCGGCGCGCGGATCGACAAATGGGCCATGCACATCCGCCACGACCAGCGGTCAGGGTTTTGCATGAAGTACTGGCGGGCCGCCTTGGCGTGATTGCCGATATAAATCAGCGCGGCACGATCGTCCCGGCTGACGCATCGGAGACGAGCTTTGTCGATCCATTCGTGGAAAGCTTGATCACTAGGCAATTTGTTGCGCGCTGCAGAGAATGCAGCCGCCAACTCGAACGTGCCGGAGATGAAGCCCGACCGTGCTTCCTTGGTGCGCGCGTATGCATTTCTTGCGCTCCGCGCGAGCGTGGAAAGTTGTGCATTTATTGTCTTCGTCACGACCATTTCCCTTCGCTGAACGCGCTGCGCGACAGCCTACAGGCTGTCTCGAGACGCAACTGTGATGTCAGGTGAAATGGTCGTGGCCCTACTCTGTGCTGGCTTCGATGCTGGACCGTTGGCCCCTTGGGCGCTGGTCTCGGATCTTATCGCTCGGAACGGTGAGGGACACCCATACGCACGACCATGCCCAGCATGGCCTAAGTTAGTGCCATCGTCAAGCATGCGAGTGCCAGCATGCGAGTGGCTGTGGTGTAGACCCGTCCCGAGCAGGTTGCGAGGCAACACCGGAGCAGCAGCGTGGCACCCGCAACCTTCGGGCCGTCTATCAGTGAGGCTGCTGCTTGCTCACAATGTCCGTCTCCAGGGCATCTGCCAGCATGTCCAGCCAATGCGCTGCGTCCCGGACCTCGTCGGGTGCAGGTAGCTCCCCCGGGCTCGACCCGCCAGTAGAGCGCGACACTCCGCGTCAACAGCGATGAGGCCTCGATCACTGCTTGCATCGCTCCGATCGCATCATGCAACCCCGCTGTCTTACCTGGTAGAGGCTGCGGCAGGGATGCTCGTTGCTCAGGCTCGCGTGTGATCAATTTGAATGGTGCAGCGAACTGCTTCGTTTCGGAAGGGTAACGATAATAAGGTGCAACGAGGCGAACGGTTTCTTCGGTAACTTGCAACCTGACTGTCGTTGCCGGACGGGCCACTGGTGTCGCAGGCTGCGAAACCGGCCCACCCACCAAATGAGCCGCGCACCTACGCCATGACCACCGGTCCTTGTTATCCATGAAGAAACGGCGAGCCGCTTTGACGTGCCGACCAATAGTAACCAGCGAGCGCGATTATCCTTGCTGATCGACCGCAAACCAGCTTGTTCGCTCCACCAATGGAAGTCTTGATCGCTCGGCAACTTGCCGCGAGCACGACAGAAGGCGGCTGCCAACTCGAACGTGCTCGCAATGAAAGCAGCGCGCCCTCTCTTGGTGCGTTCGTACCCACGCTTGGCACTCCGCGCATGCGTATGAAGATGTGCTTTGCTTTCGCTATCCACCATTTCACTTTTGCCGTATCGCGCTGGCGACGCTTCATTCGGTGAGCGGCCTCTAGCGGCGGCGTGATAGAGCCTGAGCAGACGGCTTACATGTCTTTGGATCTTGCGGTGTTCAAGGCCACGGACTGCACCGTGGTCACCTTTACCCCGTTGAGATCGAGCGCGCCCCCCTGATGCACGAATGGGCATAAATTTCCTCACAATTGTCATAGCGCTTCCTTTGCACCGCAATATACTTCGCCTAACAATCAAGGATGTCAGGCGAACTTTCGATGATCAGACATGCGGCACGCATGCTGGCCATGATGTATTGCGTTTGCAGCCAGCCCGCCTATTCAAGCTATGAATACCAAGCGGTGTCGCCACCGCTGTCATTCTCACAATTCCGCACTCAATATGCCGAGGACTGCCAGCGTCACGATAATCGCAGGATCCGAGATTTCCGCTCCTCAATTCAATGTTCGGCGGGAACTCGGCCAGATCAATTCAACGGTGCCACAGGAGCAAAGCAGTTCGCCAGCTCGTCCGTTCGGTCGACGCTAAACTTTTCTTTCTGCCAAGATACCCGCCTGACCTGAACCTGATCGAACAGGTTTTTGCCAGGCTCAAGCACCTGCTCCGCAAAGCTGCCGTCGGCCCGGTCTGCGCCGCAAGCCGTGACAGTTTGCTCCGCGAGCTGTCGTCGTAGCTACCGAGCTACTGCGAAGTCCGGCAGGGTCGGCCAGGATAATGGGAATCTCGAATTCGCCCCGTCTCCAGTGAAGCCGATACATATTTCCTTCCAGAGAGGCTGCCTGAATGTGCTACATTGTGTTTTGTGCGGTCCTCGGATGTTTGGAATGGATACAGATGAATTGGCCAAAGGTCGTACGCATGCGTCGCAAGGCGAAACCTCGTTGAATGGAGATCATTTCGCGCGACGTGCAATTTGCCCCAACGGTCCTGTCGCATCCTATATTGTTATCGGTCAACCGGATTACCTCGTCGCCCTAGCGCTCACACCGGACGCACGGGCCCCACTTGTCCGACAATTTCGTCGGCGATTGAACGCTACTCCTTAGAACTTCCTGCCGCAATAATTGAGCCGGGAGAAACCCCGGAAGATGCTATTTCTCGCGAGCTTCGCGAAGAGTCCGGATACATGGCGAAGGCTGTCGAGACGATTGGCAGGTCCGCAACATGCGCTTCGCGCATAAGCAACTCAACGACATCCTTCTTCATCCGCACGGACTTTCGCAATGAAACTTCGTATAAGAGCCAGGTGTAGTTGTTGAATTAGTGACGCTGCCAGAACTTCGAACGTTGTTGCTTTCCGGCGAATTTGCCGAGCATGTCACTTGGGCGTCCGCGGCAAAAGGTCTGATAAGCTTCTGATCTCACTGTGTCGAACGCGCGAATTGGACGGACAGCGGATAGGACAGAATGCAGGATCGATACTGCTTTTGGGCCACGTCCCTGCCCAAACAGTTGCGGGGCGACCTCGGTCCACGATCAACAAAGCCCTCGACTGCCTTACATCGGAAAGCCGCTTCGCACTGCAGTCAGACGCTGCGCAGTCGTCCTTCTCGATCAAAACGGGGACGCATTGCCTGCAGGACTTCCATCGAAGGAGACGTTGATTGACAGCACAGTCAGCGCGCACTCTGGAACGATACAAGTACAGGCCCGCCCCTCGAGCATATAACTTCAGCCGTTGACCCTGGAGATCTCCGGGACAGATCCCGGTCTTTCCGGCACTTCTACCTCGATTGGAAGCCTCAGTAAGCTGGCATCGGCCTTGAGAGGAGCGGCCGATCCCCCGAAGCCGCAATGCGAAGCGAACGGTGGTTAACTGTGCGCACTTTCGTCGTCACTTCTAGCTCTACTCTGATCTGTCCGCTTCCGCCGCCGCTTCTTGCGCGTCAACTCAAGCCATACGTTGCTCCCGATCACGAACATGAAAATGACCGCGACCAAAACGCCGATCGCGATAACGACACCTTCCATCTAACCAACATTGCTTTTGTACGCTCTAATCGCGTTTAGGTGGCGTTTCGGCCAAATGTATGGCCGGCGCAAATCGCGATCTGAGAAGTACTTGGGAAACGATCACCGGGGTCGTACAGACCATCGGTCAGCGGCCTCGCGATCAGATCGGACTGCAGGCCATCTGAAATATGCCTTTGAACTCTGAAGCAAAGGTCTTCGACTAGTGCACTGCGCACTGAGTAGCGAGTTCCCTGCTTTCGCTGCCCGCCTCTTTGAAGGTTCGCATCGAGGAGCGGCTCCGACGCCGCTTGCAACTAGCTTTTGAATAGACGAAGCACAGATCACCCGAGAAGTCGGGTTTTTTCGTGAGTAAGAAACGTCGACCCGATTTCGGCGGCTCCGCCTCCGCGGCCAACCGGATCGCTCGCTCGGCGTCCAGCATCGCCTGCAGCGTAGTCACACAGCCGCAAAGAGAAACATCATTGCCCATCGCCGAGCAGAAGATCAAAATAAGCAGTCTCTGTCCGAATTGCTGATCGTGGCACCGCTTCAGATCCCAGCGACCAGCCGGCTGTTTGCGGGCGCCGCTGTGTTGTGGGATCCGCTAGTCGGTATCCACTAGCAAATGGCCAAGCTGGGTTGGCGTGATGGTCACCACGCCATCAGCCGACGACGGCCACAGGAAGCGGCCGCGCTCCAGCCGCTTGGCATAAAGCAACCTGCCCAGTCCATCGCGCCATCAGCTTGCCGCTTCTGTCACGGAACACATAGAGGCCATCGTCGTGCGGGTCTCACTTGAAGGCTTCCGGCACCAGCACGCCCAGCGGGTTCATGTCGCGACGCATGTCGGTTGGCCGGTCTCAAGCCACACCCGCACGCCCGACCCGATGGGACCACCGTGGGCGTCCATCAGCCAGCGCCGCCTCGGGGCCTCAGCATCGCCGCATCGACCGTACCCCTAATCAGCCTTTCGAGCCCCGGTCAATTCGATCTCGATCGACCCGCCGCTGCTGGCCGACGCGACTGAGCGCGAAACGCCATACCGCCGCGCCGTCGCTGCGACTTGGCGCGATGCCTGTAAGCTCTACAGAACGATCTTGAGCTTCGCCTCCTTGGACCAGTGCCGCCGCCGGGTGTTCACCACCTCAAGCCGTTCGATTTTGACACTGCGCCTATCACTGTCGATAAGGACAGCTCTCAACAAAACGCCTCATTCGGCAAGGCGGCCTTCAATCGGACGGATACCCCACAGGCCATCGCTTACGAAGAGAGGGCGGCCGTCGATCTCAGCGAGCGCTCGAGTCGCACACCATCTCACAGCAACGCCGGTAATCCCGACCGAAGCGTCGACCAGCACTTCGTTGCGAATATATCCCCATATCGCGAGGGCGAGTGGCCGGATAACCTTGACGCCACCTTAGTCTCAGCTCACCGTTACGATGCTGCCCCACCGGAAACTCTGACCTCGCTGCGGTGATCGCTCCCGCGGAGTTTCAACAGCTACCGCGGCCGCTGGCCACTCCGGCCTGACGCCGAAGGTGACGACGCGTCCCGCATTCGCGGCGGCAAGGCCCTCGCGGCACGCGGCGACGAAGGCGGCCTTGTCGGCGGCGAGCGCGAGCACGATCGCCTCACTAGCGCGGTTCTGCGCCAACACCGCGCCGGCCGCGATCGCAGGACCGGAATCGCGCCGCATCGGCTCGAGGATCACGTCCGCCTCGATGCCGATCTCGGCGAGCTGCTCCAGCACCATGAAGCGGTAGGAGGAGTTGGTGATGACGATCGGCCGGTCGAACAAAGAGGGATCGGACACGCGCAGCAGCGTGTCCTGGAAGGTCGAGCACGTGCCGAACAGCGGCAGCAACTGTTTTGGCCTCACCTCGCGCGAAGCCGGCCCACAGCCGCGTGCCGGCGCCGCCGCACATGATCAGGGGGATTATGCGTTTGTCAAAAATCTGAAGCTCCACGCCAAATGCCAGTTCAATAAAATAGAGACAGCATCTATAGAGCTACAACATCACGCCGGACGTGAATTTGAAATAACCTGATCATGACTATCTGTTGCCTATTCTCCAGACCTCGAAAGCCGTTAATCTAAGCTTGCTTTTTTTGGTTCAGCCCGTCTCCCTATTGCGTCCGTTTTCGAGTACGAACGGGTACCAAACCCAGAGATTATTATGTCAAAGAAACGTGCACTTATTACTGGCGTAACTGGCCAAGACGGCGCCTATCTCGCTGAATTGCTTTTAGGAAAGGGATATGAAGTCCACGGCATCAAGCGCCGGACTTCGCTATTCAATACGGATCGTATCGACCATCTCTACCTGGATCCTCACGAGCCGAATCCACCGTTCCGATTGCATTACGGCGACCTGACGGATTCTTCGAGCCTCATACGCATCGTTGGCCAGGTACAACCCCACGAGATCTACAATCTCGCAGCACAAAGCCATGTGGCCGTTTCATTCGAGGAACCGGAATACACCGCGAACTCTGACGGCCTCGGCACCCTTCGAATTCTCGAGGCGATACGGATCGTCGGCTTGGAAAAAACTACGCGATTTTACCAAGCCTCAACATCAGAGCTGTACGGCCTAGTCCAAGAGATCCCCCAAAAGGAGACTACGCCTTTTTATCCGCGCTCGCCGTACGCCGTAGCCAAGCTCTATGCGTATTGGATCACGGTCAATTACCGCGAGGCCTATGGGATGTATGCCTGCAACGGCATCCTCTTCAACCACGAATCTCCCGTCCGCGGCGAGACCTTCGTGACCCGGAAGATCACGCGCGCTTTGGCGCGGATCCATTTGGGACTGCAGGAGAGGCTCTACCTAGGCAACCTCGATGCGTTACGCGATTGGGGACACGCCCGCGACTACGTCGAAATGCAATGGCTGATGCTCCAGCAGAACAAGCCAGAGGATTTCGTGATCGCTACGGGCGTGCAGCATTCTGTCCGAGATTTTGTCAATATCGCTGCCAACGAAGTGGGCATGACGGTTCGCTGGGAGGGAAGTGGCGTCGAAGAAAAAGGGTACAACGCGAAGACCGGCAAGTGTGTCGTTTCGGTCGACCCCCGGTATTTTCGGCCCACTGAGGTTGCGACGCTTCTTGGTGACCCATCAAAGGCCAAGCAGAAACTCGGCTGGGAGCCCAAGACCTCGTTCGAAAGCCTGGTTCGAGAAATGATGAAGGAAGATCTCGAATCGGCAAAGCGCGACGAGCTCATCAAGCAGCACGGGTTTAGATATTATCCACGCCACGAGTAGTTCTTGTGGATCGGCCAGCAAGGCGACAACCCAGGCAAATGAGCGCCCATCGCGGCGCTCATTTGCCTTCGGATGACATCCATTGCGATTTGATGCCCAAGGCAATCGGACCAGCATCCTCCGCCAGCAGCGTTTTTTCGGCCTTCTTCTTCTGGCCTGTCGATACTCCTGGCCACCATCGCTTCTAGGCGCGCCTCCTTCATCGCCGCAGCACGTACAGAGAGCCCGCGTTCAGAACGATGGGCCCTGCACCTTGCCGCGAACGTCCCATTTCCATCGGGAGGCCGCAACGTCGTCTTGAGGAGACCAAGCTCGCGCCCAGATTGGACCGTAAACAGACTAGCCTTCTGGGGAGCCACTGGCGTTCTCTCCATTAATTTAAACCATATATTTAATTGATTATTGTTCGCTAATATATTATATTTATTAAACGCTTGACGATGTCCCCCTGTAGGAGGAGCTATGACGATTCTCCTGATTGTTGGCGGTGGGTTGTTGGGATCTATCGTTGCGTTCGTGTTTTTCAGCAACGTTTATCTCGAGTTGGCATCAAGGCGTGCTCGAGAGCTACGCTGGCGGGCCAGGTTTTCAAAAAATTATGAGGGCAAGAGTTCGAATTATGCTCACCAGGCTGATAAAGCCCGCAATCACCGGAAGGCAATCTATAGAACGTAGTGCACGCTCAATTGTTAACCTCCATAGGAACGACGTACAAATTGGCAGGGACGGAAGGGCGTCGCAAAGACGACGACACCTGTTTCAATGCTCGAAAGTTAGTCTTAGGCTCGATGCTCTCTTGGTGCAACGGCGTGCAGCTAACCGGCGTGGCCGGTTGTAGCGATCTCGAGGTTGCGCCCGTAACCGCTTAAGAAATCGTCGTATGCGGCAGCCAAGCCTGTCAGCAACGTAGTGTTAGGCCTCCAGCCAAGGGCGCGAATCCGTGAACTATCGAGCAGCTTGCGTGGAGTCCCGTCAGGCTTGGACGTGTCAAAAATCAACTTGCCTTCGAAGCCGACGACCTCCGCCACGGCCGCTGCGAAATCAGCGATCGACACCTCATCGCCGCTGCCGACGTTTATCGGCAGGTCACTCGAATAGTTCTTCAGAAGGAAAACGCAGGCATCCGCAAAATCCTCGACGTTGAGAAATTCGCGCAGCGGCGTGCCAGTGCCCCACACGGTGACCGTCGGCGCCTTGGCAAGCTTAGCTTCATGGAAGCGTCGGATCAGTGCAGCCGGCACATGACTATGGTCCGGATGATAATTGTCGCCGCGGCCGTAGAGATTGGTCGGCATCACCGAGATGAAATCGTCGCCATATTGCCGACGATAGGCTTGGCACATCTTGAGACCGGCGATCTTGGCGATTGCATACCACTCGTTGGTCGGCTCAAGTGGCCCCGTCAGCAATTCGCTTTCGGTGATCGGCTGCTTGGCGTGCTTGGGATAGATGCAGGACGAGCCCAGAAATAGCAGACGTTGGACACCGATCGTGTGGCTCGCACGAATGACGCTCAGCTCCACTGCAAGGTTGTCACAGAGAAAATCGACCGGAAAATTGCTATTCGCTGCGATGCCGCCCACCTTCGCAGCGGCGTGCACCACAACCTCGGGACGGTTGGCCTCGAGCCATTTCAGTGTGGCCTCTTCTTTCGTGAGGTCCAGCTCCCGCCGATCGGCCGTCAGCACGGTGCAATTCTCTGACGCAAGCCTGCGGACGACAGCCGATCCCACCATGCCGCGATGACCCGCGACAAAGACGCGTTTGCCCCTGAGGTCGAAAGTTGAAGCTCCTGTCATTGAAATCCTCTAACAGTATCCGTCTGGCCGCCAATCTTCACGAGATGCGGCTGTGGCGGTCGCCTTAAGCAATCACGCTGCCTATGCAGCCCCGCGGAACTGGTAACACAATCTTCACCACGCAACAGCCTGTTCCGGCCTAGCAAAGATACTCATGGTGAACCTGCGTTGCGCGCACAAAAGGTCAGCACACAATGAAACAAAACGAGCAAGGCAGCCGCATCAGCTGTGCGACTGCCTTGAAAGATCGACAAAACGGCAGCCGCCGCTCGGTTAGGTCTTAGTAGGCTCGGCGCAGAACGGGACCGACAGGCGCGCAGACGCGGTCCATGTACCAGCCATACGGCGTCTCGACCCGCACCAGGGGACAACGGCGCCAAGGCGCATACCGATACGGATACGGCTGTGCCCAGAAGGTAACAGGCGTCACCTGGCTCTCGCCCGCGAGCAGGGCCGCCGATGAGGGCATCTGCATCGCCGCGCTCGCCCCGCTCGCTGCGCCGAAAGTAACAGTTGCGGCCAAAAAGCCAACTCGCATCAACGTCTTAAACATCCAAAGAAGCTCCTCGCCGCTGCGGATTTGATCCTAACGCGCTTGTCAGACCCTAGCCCATCCAACGTCACGGTCCGTAAAGTCACTCCGCGACTAGCCCAAATAGTGAACCGAACTTTACCAAGGCCGCCGGCGGAAATGCAACCGACGCCGGGGCGGCAAAGGGACCTTTGGGCAATATGGCGAGCAAGTGTGGCTTCTTGGTCCTATTTTTTCCTATTTGTCCTGGCTCCACGCGCCTGGAGCCGCGAGGTCGGGTGAACGGCGATACACATCCCGCAAGAACTGGTAGCTGACCGTTTGAGCCAAAGGCACGTCTTCCTCGCCCAGCTTGGCGAAGAGAAGGATATCCCGGAGCGTCCGCCAGCGGCTTTCGTCGTAGTCGCCGATGCGACCACCCGTCGGCAATACCAGCGGGCGCTGCTGCTGCAGCTCGAATTTGAGCCGCTCGGAATTCAACCTGGCCGGATCGGCGCCGGCGAGAACGGGCACGCTCCGTGCATAGTCCGCGTAGGTGAATTGCCATCCTCGAATGAGGCCCTGAAGGACATCGGCAATCATAGATGGCTGTTCATGGACGAGACTATTGCTCGCGAAGTAGACTAGGCCAGGAACATGGATACCGTAGTCTTGCGGTTTGATGACGTTCAGCTTCACGAAGGTCGAGCTGGTAGGATCCGGCTGCTCGTCGATGGCGGCGATGATCGCATCCACCTCCCCGGACCGCAGGGCTTCGAAGCTGTCGCGGTCCGGCACCTTGGTGATCTGGCTTCGGGGAAGCCCGAGCTGCGCCATCATGGCATCGAAGACGACGTCTCCCTCACTCGCCCTGCGGTATCCGACCCGCTTTCCGACCAGATCGGCCGGCCGCCGCAAGCCGGAGCTTTCGAGCGTGAAGATCGCGACAGAGGTGTCGAGGAAGCTTGCGGCAAACGCAGTCACGGGGACGCCGCGCCAGCTCGCCAGCAGGAAGTTCTGGCCGCTCGTCACGCCGATGGCATGTTGGCGTGCAATGGTTTGGACGAAGTCAGGGTCTTCGGGCTGAGCCGACACCTCAATGCGGGAGGAGAAATATCCCTGCGTGGCTGCAGCGAGTTCGCCGGCAAACCGCGCGCCATATCGCCCATCAACGAGAAGCTTGATCGCGACGGACCTGGAAGCCGTTGGAACTGGGAGGGGGCCGGCATCGGGACGCAGAAGCAGAAGCACGAGTCCCACCAAAGCGACGGCCGCAAGGCCAATGGCGAGGTAGCGCTTCCCGCTCGACCGGGTTCGCCGCCGGGACTGGGTGCGAGGCAACGAGGACTTCCTAACGGGTTGTGAAATTTAACATATCAGTCGAGGCGAGATGAGCTACAATGCACGCTTGTGGGGTAAGGTTAATTTTTCCTTCGCCTTGTTCTAACAGCGATATTGCCCGATAGCACGGCTTGTTCGGGCTAATGAATTTTGCGTCAATGGATTTGGCAGGATGACAATTCTTTCCACTCGGCCGGTGCCCGTCGCTGATTCTGCGACGGAAATTCGTGTGGTCGAGCCGGTCACGCCTACATCCGGAGGCTTTGCGCCGAGCTGGCTGCGACCTGTGGTGGTCGAACGGCTGCTGGCGGTGGTGGATGCGGCGCTGATCGTGGTCAGCGGCATCGGTTGCGCGGTTGGCTATCACGTCGTCACCGCGGGCACGCTCGGCAAGGCCGACGTCTATGCGGCCGCCAGCGTGCTGGTGGCCATCAACTTCGTCCTGCTGACCATCGTACAGCAGGGCTATCGCCTCAAGACGGTCACCCACCTGCCCCGCACGTTCCGGATGACGCTGGCGACGTGGACCGGCCTGTTCGGGGCGCTGCTGGCGATCGCCTTCACGATGAAGGTCAGCGACGAGTTCTCGCGCGGCACCACGATCTCGTTCTACCTGGTCGGCCTTGCCGCCCTGCTCGCCTGGAAGATCGTGGCGGCGCGCTGGACCGCGCATGCCTTGCGCACCGGCGCCTTCGCCAACGGACGGGCGCTTCTGGTCGCCGAGTTCGGCCTTGCCACCTCGTCCAACGCGGTCGAGGACCTCGGCCAGCACGGCTACCGCCTGATGCGCGTGATGGAGATCCCGGCCAGGGAGCTGGCTTCGCCCCTGCTGCTGTCCTCGCTGGCGCCGCGCTTCGAGGAGCTGATCAATTACGCGCGCGAGCACCGGATCGAGCACGTCTTCCTCTTGATCAACTGGAGCCGGCAGCATGCGATCGACAGCATTCTGGACGTGCTGAAGATCCTCCCCCTCCCCGTGCATCTGGTGCCGGACCCCAATACGGCGCGCTTCCTGCGCTATCCGCTTGTCGGCACCGGCAACACCTTCACCGCCGAGCTGCGCCGCGCCCCGCTCACCTGGCGCGAACGCGCGCTCAAGCGCGCGCTTGACCTTGCCGGCGCCAGCCTTGCGCTGTTCGTGTTCGCGCCGGTGATGCTGGTGACCGCGGTGCTGATCAAGCTGACCTCGCCGGGGCCGGTGTTCTTCCGCCAGACCCGCCACGGCTTCGGCGGGCGCGCGTTCAGGATCTTCAAATTCCGCACCATGCGCGTGCTCGAGGACGGCCCGACGATTCAGCAGGCGCAGAAGAACGACCCGCGCGTCACGCCGATCGGCAAATGGCTGCGCAAGACCTCGATCGACGAGCTGCCGCAGCTCCTCAACGTGCTCAAGGGCGACATGTCGCTGGTCGGCCCGCGCCCGCACGCGGCCGCCCACAACACCGAATATGAGCAGATCATCGGCAACTACGCCTTCCGCCACCACGTCAAGCCCGGCATCACCGGCTGGGCTCAGGTCAATGGTTATCGCGGAGAAACCCGCACGCTCGACCTGATGCAGAAGCGCGTGGAGTATGATCTGTGGTATATTAACAACTGGAGCTTGTGGCTCGACGTCTCCATTATCATCAAAACTGCCTTTATCAGTTTTGGCCAAGCGCGCGCGTACTAAAGGTCACGTTCATTTGAGTCCGACTTGTCGCGCTCTTAAAGCCGATGCCCCTTTGGTGCGGCATTCGGTGCGTGCATACTGCGTACTCAGGTAGGCAAGCCAAGCTCCAGCATAGCATTTGACCTAGCGACGGCTATCAGGTGGCAGCGATCATCCCCAAGGCCTCATGTAGCGAAGAACAGGAATTCCGGCCGCGCACAGCTGCAGCGGCGAGTTCGAAAAGTCCGCATGTGCATTTTCGCTAATTAGCGTGAATCGAGGGATATCCCCGCACGCTCGGCGCTCAGGCCTATCGCGTTTCACCACGCGAACGCTGCAATCTGCAGATTGTAGCAACGCATGTGCCGCAACATTGTCGAGGAAGCAAGACAGGCGAGCCCACCGGCCAACAAAACTCACTATTTCCCATTCATTATGATTGCCTCATCTAGCGTGCTCGCTCGGCGAACACCTTGCCAGTCTGTCGAGAATGCATCGATAATTCCGCTTATCTTACCGTAGTTATTGTCAAGCACTATATGGGGTATACCGAGAAGGGAACTTACAATGTGAACGTGTAGCCGATCGGATACAATTTGGTCGTACGCCGATAGCAACGTGATTCCCCTCAAAAAGCGAAGCTCAGCTTTCCTTTTGTAAAAATCCATCATCCATTGGCGGCGCCTACCCCCTTTTACTAACTGCGGCACACCGCTAGTAATCAATGCTCGACCAATGGCTGCGGCTGTTGTCCAACGCGGCTCTTCAATCCAGTCGGCCACATCTCCATTGGGAGGTATTGAGGTTTGCTTCAGCGAGCTTGTCTGAGCTTTCTCAATGTCCGTGCGCAAGAGAAACAGTGTCCTTCCATTGGATCTGCCAACCTTGTTTACCGATCCCAACGCAAAGGCCATATCCGGACAAAGAGCGACGCGACACTGAAACTTGCGTCTTGCGAATTCCAAGCTTCTCGCATCACGAACCAAAAGTAAAAAATTTGGATGCTTCTCGAAGACCCTTGCAGCTCTGTCAGCATTCCTCTCCGACTGAAAGTTGATGGATTGCGGCAACTGAATAATGGTCTTGTCCGGGAATCGCTCAATGACGGCTTCTCGGAACTCCTGTGGATTGGGCCAGTATTTGGACCAGACGTCACCGAGGTTGCCCCCCCCCTGAAGGTAAATCGTCTGCTGTGGTCTAATCGCCTCGACGTTGACCCTCGACATCGTCGAGATAAAAGATGGAGATAGACCTCTTTTGGCCAAGAAGGCCATGCTGCCAAGCCAGATGGCAGTATCTCCAACATTCGGGTAGTCCGGAAAATCTAAGAACGCGATCGGCCCCTGGTTAACAAAAGGACTCAGAACGCGGTCCATCTCCGCGTTCATGCGCGCAATCATTTCGAGATGTGTTTCCAACGCTCACCTGCTCAACTCAGGCTTCCCAACAATCGGGTGTAAGCACGAAAAGCCTTCTGATCAAGAAGGTACAACGTTAAGATATAAACTAAAGCACCGCAAGGAATGACGATCGTGACATATATGACGTCCTGCGGGAGGTAAGATCGAAACAAGTGATTAGGCAAATAAAGAGCGGCTGCCATGACGCATGATGCCAGAAACGGCGCGCGGATTGCCTTAATGCATGTCCGAAACGAAACCGATGACGACACGCGCAATAGGTATTGTTGATAGGGCATCATCACGTAAGCGCGTGCGACGTAGGCCAGACAGACAGCAGCTACGCCAAATGGCGCTGCTGAAAGTGAAAAGAAGAATGTCGCAACAATCTGGACGATAGCCAGCCGAGACAGCTGCCGCACTGCGCCAACAGCGGTCAGCGCGTGGCCGACAAGATAGTTTAGGACCAACGGCACTCCCAAAAGCCCTAGGATCTGGACAATAACAATACTGTCGGTCCAATTGGGCCCAAAAAGAAGCGGGACGACTTCTTTCGCAGTGATTGTAAGCCCCAGTAACGATGGCAGGAGGGCGATTGCGGCGATGTTCAGGAAACGCGCGTATGCATCTTCGAACTTTGCCGGATCCCCCTTCAGCCTGGAAAAGACGGGTAGCGCGACGCCCGCGAGCGGCTGAAGAATGGCTGTACTTATTGCTTCTGTAAGTCGCCAACCAACTCGGTAGTGCGCAACAGATGCGGGTCCCCAAACCCGACCAAGAATGACCTCAGGGATTCTGAGCAAGATTAGCCACAGGAGTTGAGAGGTCATTACCCCTACGCAGAAGGGCAAGAACGGACGAAGTGCGAACCAAGAGAACCGAAACCGGGGTGCCCACCGGCTAAAGAGCCAGGAAGATACGGCGTTCGAAAGGCTCGTCATCCAGACTTGGAGGATTAAGCTCCAAATACCCAGGCCGTTATAAGCGGCCAGTACGGCGAGCCCACCACCCAATAACGTAGACACAAGAGTTCGTATAGCAACAATCTTATGACCGAACTCGCGAAGGCTTCGTGCGAGATGAATGGTCGCGAGTGCTTCCACGGGAAGCGCAATTCCCAGGCATTGCAAGGGAGCCGCCGCGCCGGGTGCATTCATCAGAACAGCATAAGCGTCTGCTGAGACCCAAATTAGCGCGGCTATCGCGACGCAAAGAACTAAGTTTGTCCAGAACAACGTGTCTAGAGCATCTTCATCCAGATCGTGTTGCTGTATCACGTAATTGTTGAAGGGAGCTGCAGTTAGCGTTGCGAGTAAGGTGAAAACGATCTGCGCCAGCGTAAATATACCGAACGCATATGGATCCAACAGCCTCGCAAGTAGAGCAAACGTGACGAAGGATGCAATCGAAGCCCAACCGGTTGCGACCGCCATCCAAAGGACAGCTCCACGGGTTCGCCGCCTGAGAGACTCCTGATCCATCAGAACTGGGGCAAACGACTGATGCGTTCATCGACGCGAGTAATATGCTTGCTGTCCACTAGTCGTCCTATCCAATTGCGAACAACTCGCCATTCACCGGAATGTAGCCCATGGGCGAGCGCAAAATTGAAGTAGCGCGCGAACATTACTATCGAGTTCCGGTTCGCTAGGACACAGCGAAAGGCCAGCTCTCTTGCTAACTCGGGAGACCAGCAAAGTCCTTCTCTGAGTGATCGAGCCATTCTATTGAATTCTGCGGAATAGTCAGACAGCCCACAGTCGAATATGTTTTCAGCGTGAGAGCAAAACGGAGCGGGATCGAAGAGCTCCACACCTTTTAGGGCCGCAAACGAGGCAGCCAAAAAGCGTGAGATACTTACTGCACAGGCATTCTGCGCATCACGCTTCAAGACGCTCTCGCTTTGGCTATGGTAGCGGTATTTTATAAGTGGCCGCTTGATGTTCGCACATGAACCGAGTTGAGCGAGCTGTCCAAAGAAAAAGTAATCCTCAGCTAGACTAAGAACCTCCAGTGATTGATCTGTCGGAAGAACTCGCAACATGTCGATGCCGTACCATCCACCGTAGCGTCTTAGCTTTAGAAGATCGATCGCTGCCGTTGGATGTGCAATGGGATTGTAGAAAAAACTCGCAGATGCGACCGCGGCCGGCGTTCCTGGCAGCCGCATGTAGCCTATTTCTTGGCCGCTCTTGTCAATGACGGTGGCCTCAGCTCCAAGTACTAGTAGATCAGATTGCCTGTCAAACGTGTCGACAACCACTTGGAAGCGGTCAGGCCGCGATATGTCATCTCCGTCCTGCCGAAGAACAAGGCGAGCATCAGCCCTTTCCAACCCGAAGTTCAATAGTCCCGCAAGCCCCCTGGCGCCGGGATTGGAAGCTACATGAACGCGACGGTCCTTCTCGGCATATCGCTGGGCGATCTCGAGGGAGCCATCGGTAGAGCCGTGATCAAGTATTGAGAGCCGCCAGTCTTGAAAGGTTTGAGCGAAAACACTGTCGATCGCTTCGGGCAAGTACGGGAGCGCGTTCTTTATCGGCAGCAAGACCTCAATGGTAGGCATTCTAGCTCTCAAGTGAATGGCTAGCGAAGCGAAACGGCTGCCCCACGACGGTGACACCCGGAGGGACGTCCTTTACCACGGCAGTTAAGGCTCCAATTCTAGAGTTGCTTCCAACTCTGACTGGGCCAATGATCTGCGCGTAAGCCCCCAATTCTACGTTGTCCCCTAGGGTAGGCGCACACTCTTGTTCACCTTTGTTTCCGATAGTAACCCCCTGCCTGAACGTACAGTTACTACCTATAGTGGCTTTCGGATGCACGAAAATTCCGCCGAAATGCCAAATGCGCAGGCCCGGGCCGATTGCGCATTCTTTCGGGATACTGATACCGGTAATGATTGCGACTAAGTGAAAGAGAAGCCAATACCAGCGTGTTTTCAACGAACGAATTCTTCCGGCCCGTTCTCGATCAATTCGCCGTCCATATCGGTAGACCCAGAGGGCCCAAAGCGAGGGTTCTCGCCAAAAAAAAGAACCATTTCCGACTCGGGCAAGATCGGCGTTCCAATCAGGATCGTTGGTCATAGAACAGTATCTTCACTCAGCATGTCTGACAAACTTGTTGCTCATCGGGAGATGAGCTAATCGCTCGTCGGCCGTTTCGAGTGTTGTCACGACACACACCCAATTCGCTTGAAAACAGTCCAGCCAGAAGTTCCGCCTGACGAGACAGATCATGTCGTTGAAGAACCCGCTCTCTTCCGTTACGTGCCATTTCTTCAAGCAGCTCACGAGGCGCATCAAGACAGCTTCGGATGGCCGTGACGATATCTGACTTGGAGCCAGCCGGGAACAACCATCCGGTCTTACCGTCCACCACCAGCTCTGGTATTCCATTAACGAATGTAGTGATTACAGGACGACCCATTGCCATTGCTTCAATCAAGGCGAGTGGGAGACCTTCCGCGAAGCTTGGAAGTACCACGGCCTGCGCACTGAAGATCTCTCTCTTGACTCTCTCGGCGCTTGCCCACCCAGTTATTTCCACGTACCTCTCCAGGTTGTAACGAGCTATCATTTCCTCGAGCTCATGGCGCAATTCTCCATCGCCAACCAGGACTACCTTGAAGTCGCGTCCATCTCCTGCGAGATCGCGAACCGCTTCAATCAAGAGAAGCTGTCCCTTCTGCTCGCAAAGTCTGCCGACGCACACCAGCCGATTGCTGCGAGGCACCTCAAGGCGATCCCCCCCTCCGAAAGCGTCATCCACTCCACAATGCACCACTTTAACCTTAGACCAAAGCTGATGCGCGATGACGCGATAGATTTGACTGCGGCAGAAGGAAGATATCGCAACAACGAAAGCCGCGCGTTCAACTTTCTTCGCCAAATGAATTGAGTGTACCTTGTCGAATTCTTCTGGGCCATGGACGGTGAAGCTATAACTGACGTTTGCCAGGACAGCTACCAACAAGGCGACCTCCGCAGGATTCGTGCCGAAGTGAGCGTGCAAGTGCCCGATCTGATACTTCTTAAGCTGTCGCGTTATCCAACATGCCTCAGCAAGGTAAATCAGGTGCCAAATCGCCAGCCTATCCGACCCACGCATCATTTTTGCCGCCAGCCAGGCCGCCGAGATAAACTTCCGAGGCGACCGAGCAAGTATCATTGCGCACGCGCAAGCCAGACCTGTTGCTCCAGCCTTCAAAACAAAGGATGTCCTGTTAACCTCAGCCAAGTCATCAGGGTCGACCAAATGATCCTTCCATCCTCGCATTGCGAAACGTACAATGCGAAATCCGCGGCGTTCAAGCTCCAGGATCTCGCGCCTTATGAAGGTATGACTTACCTTGGGATAGTGATTCAAAATATACGCAACCGAATGATCAATTGATTGCATGGACGCTCCAAACTGAAATTGCCACACCCGCCTTGCTCATTTTGGCTTTCCGTAATCAGCTGGCAAGAACTGCATCTTGTCCCACGGGAAGCGATTCATGATTGCGTAAGCCGGCGTGTTGCCGAAAAGCTGAGGATACGGACTAGGTAGGCCGACCAGAGTGTACCGTTTCGGGTTCTCGGCACGGAGTGCAACCGAGCCACCTAGATCCCAAACCACAAACCCATATTTTTGAGCAGCTCTGGCGATCGTTCTGGCGATAGGATGAAGATTCAGTTTCTCTATGTCGAGGGCTGGATCCAGCCTAAAGCGTATCCCTTCGGGGATTGCGTTCGGCACGCCTGGTGAGCCCTTTCCGTCAGACCGGTTTGCGGGCCATGAATAAACCTTCGCTTCTGCCGCAACGAGCGCTATTCCAATCACATGATCGATTTCGCCGGCACGCAGTTCGTCAGCCAATATTTGGCCAGGTGCGAACGGTAGGCCTGTCGCAGCTGCTCCATACGGCCGCTCCCAGATTCCGGGATTACGTGAGGTATTCGGCATCCGCCCGCCCCAACACGCTTGCCATTGCCCCCCTACCTTGCGCGCCTGCCATAGCTCCCACAGCAAATCTGTATCCGGCTGATAGATTGACATCTCCGAATCTGTTCCATCGGCAGCCTCGGCATAGTTCGGGATCGGCACCGCAGCGAAGTCATTTGCGAGCTTCTTGTCATAGTAGCCACTATGCCAACAGTCGACGAGCTTCACGGTAACGTTCGGAACGTCAGCTTTTACGGTGTAAACTGGACTGCTATACCCACTGAAGTTAATGCCGATGTGCCCATAATAGGTCTTTACTTGACGAGCAAACTCCTGAGCATACTCAGCAGATTTCTGGTGCAATGGAGCGTTTCGCGGGATTGGTTGATACCAGAAACTTTGGCTGTCAAAAACAGGATATCCTGCTCTTTGGAAAGCCGAAGCAGTCGTGAATTGCGTTGAGGCTTTACCTCCAACGTCCGCCCGTTCTTCCGCAACGGATCGACCGGTTGACCCAATCGCCAAGAGGATCACGAAGGTCATCAACATTGAGAGCTGATGCCTTCGATATCCGCAGCGCTGCAAAGTCATTCGCTTAGCTTTCCCGAAGGGGAAGTCTTTATGGGTCAATTCGTGTACCACTTGCGATTCCATGCTGCGATGATGGCTGCGACTCGCCGCCATCCAGCGGACAAACGCGGACTCCCGATCATGCTTAACTCGCTTTTCAGCATGCGCCCCCGGTGACGGTCGATCCACGGATGATGCACCCGGACCTGGTGAATTACCCTATTCACTCTTGAAACACCGAAAATGCTGCGACTGAGATAGACGAGACACCTTGCACTTGGCAGGCCGCCTCTAAAGGCACGCCAAACGCATGACAGCACACGAAAGGGTGCATGGAAAAAGTTCAGCTCTCCGATTGCATACGCCGAAGCACCAACATCCGCCTTCTGAGAACATCTGCTGCTCGCTAACTCCACAAGGGGCTCCAGCAGTTCATATCCGCCTTGCTTCGATAGCCGCGTCGCGTTGTCATAATCGTGATAGTCTGACAGAACGTCTTCACAAGCGACGAAGCTTTGCCGCGCGAGCCAGGCTTCAATGACAAATTTTGTATCTTCATGCACCGCGCACGTTTCATCAAACCTGATCTGTTTTGCCAACTCCCTTTCGATCACCATTGAATTGATCTGAATGAAGTTACCCCAAAAAAGAATGAACTCATCCAGCCGCTCCTGCGCTTCCGGCATCCGAGCTGGACTTAGAACTGTAGAACAGTTCGACAATCGGCGATTTTGCCGATGAAAGATTATCGAACTCGTCGGGCAATTGCGAATTCTCTGATCCAGAACCTCCAATCGAGTCGGCAAATACACATCATCAGAGTCTAAGAACGAGATGTAGTCGCCCTTAGCCACATCAAGGCCGATATTCCTGGACCGAGCCACTCCAAAGTTTGTCGCGTTCCTGTGATACTTGATTCGTGAATCTTTGAACTCGTCGCAAACGACATTTAGTGGGTGCATCGAACCATCATCGACTATGATCAGCTCAAAGTCAGAGAATGTTTGGGCCACGCACGATCTTATCGCCTGTCTCAGCTCGCTAGATCGATCGAGACAAGGGATGATTATAGAGAATCGCAAAGTTCACTCCTACAATGCGTGACCAACGGCGATCATCAGGAAATGCTGTCAGGCAGGCGAGCCACCAAGAATCTGCGAGCTCCCTGAAATTTTGGCCTGCATTGTTCGTGCGGATCCTCCTTCAATCGAGGCATTCGATCTCTGTCGCGCCCAATAGGAGAAAATGACACCTACCCCTCCCCAAAAATAGAGATTCACCGATCCATATTCGAACATATTGTCCGAAAAGCTTTCCACCATGTAACCCAGGATCACAGACGCGATTGTTACGGCACCTCGTCGATCGTAGCGCCTGTATTCGAGGGCTAAACTCAGCAATTTTGCGAAGATGGCTAGATAACAAATCAAGCCGACGACGCCAGTTTCGTACAGGATCTGAATATAGACATTGTGCGCACCCACTCCTTTGCTTCCATAGCGATGCGTCGGATCGACGATCGGGAAGAAGGTAAGCGAGTTCGTACCGAATGATGCCAACCCCTTACCGAGAACAAATGACCCGGAGAGATCGTCGAGTGCGGACTCCCACATTACCTTCCGCCACGCGAATGAATTGATTGAATCAGACTGACTCTTAAATCCACCACGGTATTCCGTCCCTTGCTCAAGATCAGTTAGACGATCAGAAACGGCCGGTACAAAGAGCAGCAGAGGCGCTACCAACAGAATCAAAAGATATCTTCGATTGACGAATACTGCATGCACGCCGAATACGATGAAAAGGCCAACCCAGGCCGCCCGAGTCTGAGTGAGAACTAATAGCGCGCCCAATACCCCGAGATGCAGATACATAAATTTGCGTACAGCCGGCCTAAAGGAGACTGTCGATGATTCAAGAAGGAAGAATATTATCCCGGACACGAACGTGAGATAAAATGCAAAAACGTTTGGATGTAGGAAGAGGGATTTTATGCGGCCTGAGGCGTCCGGAAAGAAGAAAAACTCCAAGAACCCAAAAATCGAAGGAGCAATTGACGAATAGATCAGGGCCTTTAGAAGAGTGCCTTTACCGTGTGTGTGCTTATTCACCATAAACGGAATCGCAAATACAGCGAAATACGTGGAGAGGACCAGCAGCGCGCGTAGTCCCTCACCCTTCTCCGGCGCCCATAGGATCGATCCCGCAGCAATACCAAGAAAGGGAAGCCAAACCGCAACTAACGACGGCGGTCGCTTTCGGGACAGCAACATCAAGCTAGCGAGAGCCAGCAGACCTACGTTGAGGAAGGCACCAGCTGTCAGATTGAGGCCTCCTACCTCAATCCGAAGCGCGTCGAATACATAGTCCGCACTGGACCGCAGAAGGAAAACAACGAAAAGCGCGAGGTCCATAGGCGCTATAAGGGTTGCGAACGCAGGGGTGATTGGGCTATTGCCCTCTTCTCGATTACCCCGGTAATTCTGTGAGCTAGATCATTCCAGAACTTCTCGAAATGAAAACTACTCACATGCGCGAGGCAAAAAGTAAGGAGCACGCTAAAAGTCCGCTTAGTATAGCGAACGACAACATCCCCCTCACCCAGCCAACCTGCGTATGTCAGCGGGTGGATGACGTAAAGGGCGTATGAGGTCTTGGCGAGATAGCTTAGACTACTAGACGAGAGCAGTGTTCGCAAATGCCCCGATTCGGAGTTCATCGTGGAGTAAATCAGAGCAGCTGCGGCATAGGGTCGGGCATAGTGGAGCCAGGCCAAAGATGGGTGGCAGCTGAGAAAGAACAAGGCCACTAAGACATACCGAGCGACACTCGACCATTTTTGCGTGAACATAGCTCTGGGCAATAACGGCAATAGCACTGCGACTGCACCTCCAGCCAGAATTTCGTCGACTCGAAACCAAGTGAGAATCGAGAAACCCGCACCATTCGCTACTCTTGCAGCAGTGACCAAGATACAAGCAATTGGAACGACCACGAGCCCACGCTTGCCGAGAGCTGCGACCAGCAGGGCAATTGCAAGATAGAACTGCACCTCAACCGACAAACTCCAGAGATGATCTGCATGAGGAAGCAAATACTCTGGAGCGATGTTCGCGTAGAATAGGAGATTTGCGATCCACACCTCAGCGGTTGGCCGCTGCACCAGCATCACGACCACCAAGACGAGCCAAGCTAGAGGCAGGATACGAAGCGAACGCCGAATTGCGAAAGTTACAAGATTACCATTGCGCAGAAGCATGGATACGACAAGGAAGCCGGATAGAAAGAAGAATATGCTTAAGCCGGCCGCCGAGACCATCACGTTAAGCTTTAGCGACTTGGGTCCAAGAGGAGCCATGTGGCCGATCAGAACGAGCAGGATGCTTATGCCTCGCCAGCCATCCAAAACGGGCGAGCGAGCTTCCGCGCCTTCCTTCTCGGCATTATCTGTAGTCAGCTTTTTGCTCCCAGCTCGCATCGGGAATTATCCGCTGCGCTGCCTTGATCGCATGATCAATTCCACGAAGGCGCGAACAGCGAAGATCGGCGCAAGTATGAGGTATCTACGCCAGAGCCGCCGGGGTTCGCTCATAAGCCTATGTAACCACTCAAGCCCGTTATTCCGCATCCACGCCGGTGCTCTCTGCTTGCTTCCGGAATGAAAGTCGAAAGCAGCGCCAACACCTATAAACACGCCCCTATCAATCGCATCCATGGCCTTGGCGATCCAATATTCTTGCTTGGGGCTGGATATTCCGACCCAAATCAAATCCGCCTTGCTAGCTCGAATTACCTCGACGTCCTCTCGACAGGTCCCGATCAGATCAAAGTCAGGACCAATATCCAGCATCGGCGGACTATAGGTACCTGCAACCTTCAAGCCAGGATACTTTCGTGAAAGAGCTTGAGCCATACGCTGAGCCACGCCTGGCTTGCCTCCGTAAAAGAAATGACTTTGCCCCGATGCTATCGAGTGCCTACACACGGCATCAACGAGATCTGCACCTGCTACACGACCAATCTCATCTCCATGACCTTTAAAACGGGCTACCCAGACGAGCGGTATCCCGTCGGCAACGACGAGATCAGCACTTTCATGCAAATTGAGAAGCTCGGGTTGCCTCACGGTCAACATCAGACCTGCGACTTCGCGCACAAAAACGGAATAAGGGCCGCGATCTTTCTTTGCCCACTCCAAAATTTGCGCAGTCGCTCGGGCCAAGTCTACTAAGCTCAAAGGAACGCCAAGCACGCTTGTTCGAAAAATGCTCTGCATAGTAGCTCTTTCGGAAATCGCAAAAAAAGACTTACTGACGGATACTACGCACGAACAACAAAGCTGTGCGAACCTATTCAAAGAAGACGCAAACCCTAGATACAACGGCTCACCGTTCTCCAGCGCCGCTGCGTCGGGCAGTCGCAGAGCTTAGTAAGCTACATTTTCTTCTTCTGCGCTTGGGACCGCCAAAGCGCCTAATCGTCCCAGCCCCAATTCACTCCGATACTCCTTGATAATTCGCCCTTAACAACTTGGGATTTCGATAACACATTTTTCACCGTGCTGTAGGCAACTCTTTATTGGCAACGACATTAATTGTAAACGCCCATTACGTGCACCAAATCCAGTCACGCACTGACTAAAAATCACTCACGCGATGGCACAGCCAAATTGCTTCTTGAGCGGAAATAATGCCGTCTACTTCTCGCGTGCGGGAGCGCGACGAAGCCACCGCGATCGGCCACGAGCTCTCGCAGAGCGCAACCATCATGTCGCATTGGTCGAGTCTGCGCTGTCTGGACCACCGCCGGCGGGCCTTGACGCCTTCAGGTGTTAGACTTTAGTGCTGCAAGAGAGAATAGCGAAATCGTCCGGCGCCCGAGCTGCCAAGGATCGTATCCTCTCTGCTATATCCCATTACTGAAAATTCTTTGGCGCAGCTATCAGTGTTATAGTAGCAGACCTTCACTTTGATACGTCGGCCGCAATTGTTCTTCACACTGACGACGTGATCGAAAAGTGTCGGCATTACGGTATGTCGGCGCGCCATCGCTTCGACATCCAAACACGGTCGGTTAAGAGCATCTCGGATAATGGGGGAAGCTGATTGTTCAGCAGGTCCTTGCAACGTGGAAATCCTATTCCCACTGTTTACCTGAGCACGAGCAGAGGTAAGCAGCGCTAACTGCAGTAAGCCGATTGCGATGGCGATGTTGATCGGACCTGAATGCTTAGGAGTCACGGCCATGGCCTTTCATCAATTTCAACTCCAGGAATGCTAGCCTTCACACCGTCCAAAGCGAGCCTCTTCGCAAACGCCTGTCTTGAGATAATGTTTACCCCGACCAAGCTGGCCAGAAGCCTCTCTCTCTCGGTCCATCCGACAGTTTCAAGATTCAACGCGGCAGTGTCAGTAAATCCACTATCAACGAGACCGACGAACTCCGAAACGACGGCCTTTCTCGTATCCTCAGCTAACATTTGAAAAATACTGAGTCCCACCTTGTTACGCCGGAGAGCAACCCACCCGTCCAGAGGGGCCACACGGTACGACTGCGCGAGATACTTAATGCTGTCCGGACCGAAGCCGTGCCGGGTTTTCCCGGTCGAGTACAGCTTCAGCCAGAGGAACGGATCAGCTGGAAAAATTGAAAGCACGGCTCTCAGCGCCTCGTCGGCAACTGCCATGTCACGATCTACGTCGTAAGCGGCCTTTCGTTCATTTTCTTCAGCCATGCGAACTTGAATTGTCGCCCCATCGCGCCCAATACGAGGTGAGAGCAGAACTGGCTTTGTGTACTGATCCAATTGGACTACAACCTCGTGAAGTACTCCGGGCTTGAAGCGTTCTTCTGCTCGGATTCGTACTGCGACATCGCGAGCGACAGCTGACAATCTAAGAGAGGGCAGAACAGTCCAGACCCAAAGCACACCTAAAACCCCCAGCAGCAGCAGCAATGCGCTCACTGGTGTGTCCCGCATTCGGATCAAATTATTCCGAGTACCCATAGCGGGCGTAGTACTTTTGATAATAGTAGCGCCCCTGATAAGACACGTAGCGTGCCAACACTCTAGTGTCTGCCTTGTTTAGCACCACACCCAATAGTTTGTTTTGGATCTCTGGTGCTGTGCGCAAGTTGTGCTTGATGACGTCGAGCTTGGTCTTGCCCCACTCCACAACGTAGACAAAGGAGTCAACGAATGACGATGTGACCCGAACGTCGACAACAGGAGCCATCGGCGGCATGTCAATGACTATGTAGTCGAATTTGGAGCGCAACAGCAAAATTAAATTGAGCATCGCCTGCGATGCTAAGAGTTCATTTGTGTGCAGCAGCTTCGAGGTGGCTCCTGCCGACAAGATCGAAAGCTTTGTTTGAGAATCCTCAGTCAAAGCATCTTCCAGTTGCACTCGCTGTGCTGCCACATCGACTAGCCCCACCTGCGCGTTTGGCACTAAGGCGCGCGACAAGGACGGGTTGCGAAGGTCAGCATCTATTAGGACAACCCGAGCGCCGCCTTGAGCTATAAGTTGCGCGAGATTTGTTGAAAGTGTACTTTTTCCTTCATTAGGCAGTGTTGACGTAACCGCCAACACACGATTCTCCCGAGCAATCGAATTCAGGTCCATCGCGACCTTCAAAGAACGGACTGCCTCAGAGAAGCGCGATAATGGATTATCTACCGTGTGGCGCAAGAAATCGGGCCGCGGGGTATCGTCTTTCCTCACAATCCTATCCACGAGCGCAGTAGAGGGCGCATTCACGGCCAGCGCGGGTAGGATAGCTATGCAGTTTGTTCCTAAGCCTTGCTCAACTTGCTCGGTCGTCCTGAGGACGTTGTCAGTGAGCTCTCTTGCGGTCGCCACTCCGAAACCCAATACGATGCCGCCCAAAAGAGCCGCGGCCAAGATGATTAGCGTTCTTGGAGAACTGTTCGTCAGCGGCATAGTCGCCGCACTAATCACGCGCGCCTCCGTGATGGGGAAGGACTGTTGCTGCACGGATTCCATGTAGCGTTGGAGGAAGTTGTCATACATCGCCTGATAAGATTGTGCGTTGCTCTCGAGTTCTCGCAATTGAATCTGGGCCTGACTTGTCAACTGCGATTCTGAGACAACGTTAGCGAGACTTGACTTGATGCTTTCCTCACGGGTGAGGGCGATATCGTGCTCACTCTTGTAGGACTCCTGGATGCGCTTCAGCTCATCCACGACGTTCTTCTTGATTTCCGCCATTTGCCGCCGGAGGTTGACGGCTGCAAGGTGGTCGGCGCCGTATTTCGCGGACCAGATTGCTTCCTTAGAAGCCATGTCGACATATTGGCCCCTCAGCTTCACAATCGTATCATTCTTCAGCGCATCGGCGACAGAGGCGTCCGGAATTTCCTGCTTGACGATCTCGTTCATTCGGTCAAGCCGCGCCTTGGCTTCGGCAGTAGCCGCGCGTGCTAGCACCAGCTGACTATTTACCTCTGCAAGCTGCTGCTCGTTCATCAGTCGTCCGCCCGTATCGACGATGTTGTTCAATGTCTTAAAGTCGACCACCGCCTTTTGCGCAGCTGAAGCTTGGGTGCGCAGCTCCTTAATGCGGTCCTGCAGCCAGACGCTGGCGCGACGGGTCGCCTGGTACTTCGCTTCAAGCTGGTCAACAATATAGGCATCGGCGATCGCGTTTGCGATTCTGGCTGCCTTCGCCGGGTCGAGCGAAGTGAAGCTAATCTCCATAACGTAAGTCTGGCCAACTCGTTTGACTTTCCGGTTCTTTTCTAGTTGAACGAGCGCCTTTCGCGTGAGCGCAAATTCTGAGAGATTTGCTCCACCGCTCGAAAACAAACCTCGGAATGCAGCAACAATAGCGCCCAAAAACCCGCCACCAGGCCCGACGAATTCAGGATCTTCGGTCAAATGCAGATCCCGGATCACCGAGAGACTAATATTCTCCGACTTCAAGATCTCAACTTGAGTCTCGACGGTGGCCGAATCCACGGCAATGTCCCCAAGGACTGATTGTTGCTGGAACAGCTGCACCTTTCGGGTATCGATCACCATCGAGGCGGTGGACGTGAATTGCGGCGCGGCGGTGAAGAGATAGAGCAGCGCCAAGATCACGCAGGCTGAGACAATCGCGACAATGGCCGGAAGCTGGCGGCGAACGATTTCAATATAGGATGCGAGCGCCTGAGCCGGCGAGCCATCGGCCTCGGCGAAATCACGGTTGATCTCCGAGACCCGCTTGTTCACCTGCAACATCTAGCAATTCCTGGAAATGGATTGATTTCGTGCTCAAAGATTGGAGGCTCGCGAACCGCCCGGTCTGTTTTGAGGCAAACGCGCCGTGCAACGTCCTCTCGGTGACACAACCTAGCACACCCGATCGGCAATTGAACGTCGTTGATGCAGCGCAACTGCTTCGATCAAGAAGCATCCTTCGTGAAGCTTAACGGCGCAAAAGCGAAACAGTGCGCGCTGGCGCCGCTATCCTGCGATCATAGCAGGACCTGAAGCCCACCAAGTCAGAACGGACTGACGCTGTTTGTTGAGCTGCCGACACCACCACTCCCAGTGTTGGGTGCGGTGTTCGCGGTGGTGTTGTTACCAAAGATAGTAATGCCACCGCCGCCACCACCGATCGCGAAGCCACTCGTACCGGTCGGGCCACCTCCGCCGCTGCCGCCACCGCCCGCGCCGCCGGCCGCGGCGATCGCGACGTCGCCAGTCGCGGCCTGGTAGGCGGCGATCACGTCTGGGTTGCCGGTACCGGCGATCGCCGTTTGGATCTCATTGGCATAGGCCTGATCCTGCTGCGCGGCCATGCGGGCGACCTGGGCGAGGCCGGCGACGATCGCGCGCATCTGGTCCGGGGTGGTCGCGCGATCCTTCAGGAGCGCGATCAGGCCGGGAAGCGTGGTTGGATCGGAGGCGCCGAGGTCGCGCACGCGCGAGATCAGCTGCGGGCCGCCGGTTGGATATTGCTGCAGCAGGCTGTTGGGGGAAGCCTTGAACTCGGAGATTACGGTGGCCGGCAGCTGGCGCTGCGGCGGGTAAATGGCGGCGTTGGCGGCCGACGTGATCGTAACGGCGAGCGCCGCGGCGGCAGCCATGCGAAGCGCGTTTCTGATAACGCTCATAAAACAACCTCCAAAAAATTCAGCTGCCCCGATCTGCTTCCTCGGCCCGGGCAAAATGGCTGTGCAGTGCAAGAACCTAGCGAAAGAAAGAAGGGCTGTCCATTTATACTAAAAACTTCGTAAACGGCGCAACCGCTTCAAATCTAGACAGTTTTGTGAAGCTCGCCTTGGCCGCGCGGGGCTGTTGCTGCGGTTGCCGAGCGGCCCTCGCCTCGCGGTGCGGTGGCGACGGCATCCGTCGCGGGGCGAGCTTCCCGGCTGGAGAAGGACTGCGCCAGGCCTGCGCCGAAAAGTGCAAAGAACGGAATGCTGTAGCCGGGCACCTGCAGCGTGAAGTCCAGGCAGGAATGCAGCAGCGACAGCGTCGCGGTCGCCGCGGCGGAAAGCGGGACGATGACGTCGCGCCGCCGTCCGAATGCGCCCCTCGCCAGCACCAGCAGCATGATCGCCCAGCCGAGCGCCACCAGCAGCGCCATCGGGATGCCCACCTCGGAGGCAAGCTCCAGCGGCGTCGAATGCGCCGCATCCCAAACGCCGCGAATCGAGATGTTGGGGCTGCGGTAGGGCGGGAAGGCCCATTGGAAGGTGCCCATGCCGGTGCCGAACCACGGGTTGTCGGCGATGATCCGCAGCGTTGATTTCCAGGCCTCGATGCGGCCCTCGTCGACCAAGCCCTGGCTGTCGAAGCGGCTGGAGACGCGGCCGCCGAGCAGCTGCAACAGGCCGAGCGCGACGGCGAGCCCTGCGCCGAGCGAGATCCAGATGCCGGTGCGCGGCGGCAGGTCCTTCCTGAGGAAGAGCGTGAAGGCGACGATCATCGCCAGCAGCGACAGGCCGACGCCGGCGCGCGAGGTCGTCATGAACATCGCCATCAGGCAGATCAACAGGCAGCTAAGCTGCGGCAGGATCTCTCTCGGCGGGATCGCGCGCAGGTCGAGCGACAGGCGCCGCCATTCGATGTGCCGCTCCGGCAGGCGGCGGCGGACGTCTTCCAGGATCAGCAGCATCCAGATCACCGCGCAGGAGCCGAAATAGGCCGCCGCCGTGTTGCGGTTGATGAAGGTGCCGGTGACGCTGCCGAGATAGGCCGTCTTGTCCCGCCACAGGATCATGGTGGGCTCGATCAGGAACGAGAGCACGCCGTAAAGGGCATAAGCCGCGCCCGATATCGCAATCACCCAGAGCAGGCGGCGCGCGCGCATCCGATCGGCGCCGATCGTGATGCCGAGCACGATGGCGAGGATGTTGGCAAGCGGCGCGCCGAGCGCGAAGAACGCCTCGTTCTTGACGATCGACGCCGAGGGAGCGATCGGCACGCCGAGCAGATCCGAGGCCTGCTTCCAGATCGGCTGGAACGGCGCGAGGAAGGGATGATCGGAAAGCTGCTCGTGCAGCACGAAGGCATAGGCGGCAACGATCACGCCGATGCCCGCAAGCAGCCAAAGATGCGGCCTGCGCAGATCGCGCGTCGGCGCGAAAATGACCGCGATGCCGAGACACAGGCACCAGAACGCGATCGAAAGATCATTGGTCGAGCCGAACGGAAACGGCGCGCCGGCGGCCACGAAGAACAGGATGAAGGCAGCGGGCAGGCTCCATGACCAGCGAATCTTGGGAAGCCGAAGGCGCATCGTTATGTCTTGCGAGCTTTGCTCTTGGGCTTAGAGGAAGCAATCGATCGGATAGATCTTCAGATCCACGTTGAGGCGGCTGTTCCGGCTCTGCGCGCGGAACGCATAGAATAATCCAAAACTATCACTCCCCTGATCGAGTTTTATTCCGGGGGTTAATTCGTCGGGCGGGACCAGAACGCCGATGTGCCGGTTGATGGCGGATATCTCGATCCGCCCCTCCCCTTGCGCAAAATG
The DNA here is from genome assembly GCF_020194055.1 of Bradyrhizobium sp. NBAIM03. NCBI lineage: Bacteria > Pseudomonadati > Pseudomonadota > Alphaproteobacteria > Hyphomicrobiales > Nitrobacteraceae > Bradyrhizobium > Bradyrhizobium sp. NBAIM03. Next base: position 127,070 of record NZ_JADYVS010000001.1, read on the forward strand.
CCCGCCGAGTTGGGTCACGGTAACCTTCGGCAGGCCGCGGCGCTGATGGCAGACATCCTCCTCCCACAGCTTGGTCTGCTGCACCAGTGGCTTGCCCGGGCCATCGGGCACGACGATGTCAGGGAAGGACGGGCGCAGCATCCCGAAGAACTTGCTCTCCTTGGAGTTCGCCGAGAGGCGAACCGTGAAGGACAGCTCGCCCCTGGCGCCCTTGAGGCGCGACAGGACGGGAGCATCGGGCTCGGCGGAAACCATCACGTCGATGCGATGGCGGACGCCCATTTCTGCGGCAGCGCCGAGCACCGGCCCGACCGGTGCAAGCGCGAAGGTAAGCGGGACGCGAGCCAGAAGACGGCAAAATGTTCGAAAGCGCATGAAGCCCCTTGCAAAGCCGCGGGGTGACCGATGACCGACGCGCCCGTGCCGAGTGGCGCCTTGATCCAGATCCCGGGCTTGTCGGCGCAGCAGAACCGCCTCGATTGCTAAACGAAAATGGCACCGGGACAAAGCCCCGGTGCCATCGATTTGGTCGGTCAAGTCGGCGTCTTACGGCGCCAGCTTGATGTTGTTGCGGAAGATCAGGGCGTCGTTGGCGAGATTGATGCTATCGCTGCCGGTCGCCATGATCACACGCAGGTAGTTCAGGAACTTGGCAACTTCGACGTTGCGCGAGTTCGAGACGTAGATGATGTCGCCGTTCTTCATCATGACCTTGGTGGCGAGGAAGAAGCCGCCTGGATCGCGGAAGTTCACGTTGAAGATGACCGGGATCGTCTCCGAGGTGTACTTGCTCACGTCGATGCCGAGTTGGGCCGCAACCTCGCGCGGCTCGCGGCGATAGAGATAAACGGCCGCCGGATCGGCCTGGCCGTCCAGGAGACCGCCAGCCTTGCCGACCGCTTCGCCGAGATTGATGCGCCAAGCGTCGAAGTTGAACTCGCCGCTCTGGCCGCTGGCGCCGAACGCCAGGAACTTCTGCTGCTCGCGATAGACGTAGATGCTGTCGTCGGGCCGCACATAGACGTTGTTCTCGGGCGCCATCACGAGATTCTCGAACGGCACGGTGGCCCGCCGTCCGCCACGCTCCAGCATGACCCAGGTCTCGAAGCCCTGGCCCTTGATGCCGCCGGCGCGGGTGATCGCATCGAGCACGCGATCCTTCGCGCCCGCCGCGCTCGCGGGATAACGCGCGGGCGAATTGACCTCGCCGAGCACGCTGATCAGCTGGGTGCGCTGCGAGGACATCGCCACGACCGCTTGCGGCTCGATGGCGCGGTTGCCGATCCTCTCGACGATCGCGCGCTGGATTTGGACGGCCGTCAGGCCTGCGGCCTTGATCTGACCGGCATAGGGCACGGTGATGAAGCCGTCATTGTCGACCGACTGATCCGGGATCGTCACATAGTTACCCGGGCGGACACCGGCTTCCGCCGGGATGAACAGACCGCCTGCCGCGGCTTCGAAGATGGTGACGCTAACGACGTCGCCGATGCCGAACACGATGCTGGCAGGCGGGCGGCGGTCGGTGAAGACACCGGCGAGGCCCTTGGGCTCGTGGGTGTGCAGGATCTTCACGGTCGCCGGATTGAGCGGCACCAGCTCATAGGCCGGCGCGTTTTCTGTCTGGATCTTGTTGTTGACGTCGTCCGTCAGCGGTCCCGACCCCGGATTGGTCGAACACGCCCCGAGCGCCAAAGCAGCCGCCAGCAACGCAGGCATCAACACGTAGGTCTTGGCAATAGATGACATGAATCGCGCCCGAGGGTCCCCAATTGACGTAAATTGGTACGGCCTAGGGGGTGGTGCGACAAGTGTTGCCGGTGGTTAACGGAGCGATCCGTTGGCCACTGTTGCGTGCAGGCCACTGTTTGGGGCCTGGTTTAACCCTTTGTGACCATTTGTTGTATTTCGTGTGCCCGCTTCGAGCGCAAATCGCCCTAGTCGAGGGCTCAGCGTGTCGAGCGCAAGGCTTCTTAGCCTCGCCGCCGTCTGCTAAAGCTGGGCCCGTTAAGAGCAGGAATCCCCCTTGTCTGGCCTCCTTCTGATCCCGTTATTGGCGGGTTCCCTCCTTGGCGCGGCTGATCGCTCCTGGAGTTCCGCCACCTCCTGCCCTGGCAGCGCAGCCTCCTGTCACGGCGCACCCGTTGTTGCCGTCGCCGCCCCTGCGTCCACGTCCGTCTGGAAATTCACCCGGACCCAGGGGGCCAAGGACGGCGAAAGCTTCGCGGCCATCATGAAGACCGCCGACACCACCCAATCGGACCCGGACTTCGCCGGCCTGATCGTGCGCTGCGCCCCGAAGGGCAAGGTCGATGTGCTGGTGGCCTTGATCCGGCCCTTCCCGCCCCGGAGCCGCCCCAAGGTGACCATTGCCGTAAGCGGCGGCGGCACCCTGAGCTTCGAAGGCAGCATGGCGGCCGCGGGAGCGGCCGTGCTGTTGCCCGACGAGGTCTCGGCCTTTGCTGCCGGAAAGTGGCAGACGACGGCCTCGCTGTCCGTGGTGGTCAGGGAAGGCGACAGCGAGATCAAGGGGATGGTGGCGCTCAACGGGCTGCGGGAGGCCTATCATTCGCTGCTGGCAAATTGCGGCCAATAGGCTAAATTTAGCCATACAACTTAAGGGTCTTTTTAGGCGGGGAATCTAGGGTCCGGAGCACGGAGAGTGTTTCGGATGACCGCCTTTTTGATTTTCAGCTTTCTCACAGGTGCCGTGCTGGGCCAACGCTTTCGCGTGTTCGTGCTCCTGCCGGTCACATTTGCGCTGGCGCTCACCATGCTGCCGGTCAGCATGATGACCAGCCTGGGCTTCCTTGACGGCATGAAGGCTGCGGCGTTCGCCGCCATCGCCCTCCAAGGCGGTTACCTCTTCGGCTCGGGGGCGCGCTTTGCCCTTGCCGCCGCACGCGCCACCCGCGTCTTCGGTCGGCCGGTCAAGGCCACGCGCTGATCACACAAGCCTCTGTTTGAAAACGCACCGCCCGCTTGTATGGTGACCTGACCGTTTCAGGATTCGCTTCGAGCGCGCCGTTTGTCCCTCGCTTATTTTGCCCTCATCGTCTCCATCGTTTCCGCTTCCGCTCTCGAAATCGCCGGCGCCTCATTGGGCGCGCAGCTGGGGTCGATCGCCGCAGCGCTAGGCCTGCTGGCCGCGGCCTCGAGCTCGCGCAAGGCCGACTACGAGCACTATCTTCGTGCGACCTCCTGGGGCCGCTGGATTCTGCTCGCCATTCCGCTGTGCATCGCGGCCCAGCTCGCTCCGCTTCCGCTGCGCTTTGCGCATCCGATCTGGGCCAGCGCTCACGAGGTAATCGGTGGCCTGTCGCTCGGGCCGATCACGGCCGATATCGGCTTGACGGTGAATGCGCTGCTGCTGGCGCTGGCCGCGATCTCATTGCTTGGCATCGCGATCCTGGTGGTCCGCAACCGCGGCCGTGCCGAGCTGGTTCTGTTCGTGCTGAGCGGCGTAACCGCGATCTCCGCCTTGATGTTGGACCTGCATCGGCTCTCGCCGGCGCTTGCCGGATCCGTCCCCCATGACCTCACGACGAGCCTGGCCGGGCTCGGCCTCATGCTCAATCTGGCGGTGATGCAGCTCGCCGCTGAACGGGCGGAGACGCATCATTCGATCGTTCGCTCGGTCGCGATCGGACTTTGCGGTCTGGTCGGAGCCTTGGTCAGTGCCGCCGCGATCTTTGGGCTGTCCGGGACCAACAGCGCCATCGCGGCGACCTTTGGCGTCGTGCTGATCCTGCTGATCCTCGTGATCCGCAGACTGGATCTGTCGCCATTGGCCGCGAGCGCGTTGTCGGTGGCAGCCCTGATCGGCGCGGCGATCGTGCTGACCTTCCTCTTCGAAAAGAATTCCGGACCGATCCTGCTACGGCTCGTTCCGGAGATGGGGACCGAGACCAAGGCCGCCCTCGAGCGCATGCTGGCCGATACACGCTGGTTCGGCGCCGGTGCCGGGACTTTTCCTGCGGTGGGCAGGATCTATCAGAGCGATGCCGGCGCCGTCCTGACGGCGCCCTCGGCGGCCACATCGGTGTTCGCGGGGATGGGTTGGGTCGGCTTGGTCGCCATGATCGCGGTGAGCCTGCTCGCTTTGGTCCGCCTGTTCGTCGGCGCCCTGCAGCGCGGACGCGACTCGTTCTTTCCGGCGGCGGCCGCGGCCTGCGTCCTGTTTGCGCTGGTTCAGAGCTTTGCCGGTCCCGGATTGCTGCACCCGGCAGCAATCCTTTGCCTTTCGGTGATCTTGGGACTGGGGCTATCGCAGAGCGTCAGCCAATCCGGATCACGATAGCGCGCGGGTGATCAGACCGCGCGGTCGCCGAGCGAGGCCCAGTAGTTCGGATTCTTGGGCGACTGAATGCGGACCCAGCGATAGGGCTTCTTCGACCACGGCATGATGTGGCCGGAGAGATTGTCCAGCACGAGATCGCCGGAGAAGGTGCGCACCACGACCACGAGATGATGCTCGCCCCAGCTGGTCACGACCTCGCTCAGCAGCACCGAGCGCGCCGGAAAGCCCTTGGCGATCAGATCGTGGCGTTTTGTCACGGCATAGTCGTTGCAGTCGCCGCTTGCCGGATGCAGCAGCCATTTCTCGCCGCGCAGCCCTTCCAGATTGGCCTCGGGACGGATCGCGGTGTTGACCCGCTGGTTGACCTCTTGCATTTGCGCCATGCGCTCGGCCGTCAGCTTCAGGCGGCCGCCCCGGAAGACGATCCGCTGCGGCCGCGGCCTGCACTCGTCCTTGTACTTCAGGCAGAAGAGCGTGAACGCCATCGGCGGCAGCGTCGGCTGGTCGAACTTGATGTAGTGGATGGCACCACGCAGCCCCAGGGGCGCCCCGACGAAGGCGGCTTCCGCTTTCTGCTGCACCCCCGCAGCAACGACGATGGCGGCGACGGCCGCCAGGAACTTCACAACTTTGCGCATGTCGCGCTCCCCGTTCTTGTTGGGGAGACGCTACGCGAGACCTCTTGAAATACGGCTCAAAGGCCACGCGAGGCTTTAATCAAAATGCGGCCGCGTCGGTCAGGGACAATTAAGAATACCGATGTGTGACTTGTTCTGCTAAGAGCGGTCACGACTTCCGCTCGTGACGCTGGATGCGATTCGACCGACCCGATGGGCCTTTCCTCCCGCTTTCGCAAGAAGACCAAGCCGCGGCTTCCCGACGGCGTCCGCGTCTATGCGATCGGCGACGTGCATGGCCGCGCCGACTTGCTTCAATCGCTGTTAACCGTGATCGACGCCGATCTGGCCCGCTCGGCGCCGCAACGCGCCATTCAGGTCTTTCTCGGTGACTATGTCGACCGCGGCCCGGACTCACGCGCCGTTCTTGATCTCCTGATCGAACGCTCGAAGTCGCACGAGACGGTCTGTCTGAAGGGCAATCACGAGGTCTTCCTGCTCGAGGTGCTCAAGGACCCGACCCGCCTGCAGGAGTGGCGCCACTATGGCGGCCTGCTGACGCTGGTCTCCTATGGCGTCACGCCGACGATGAACCCTTCCGCGGAGCAGCAGGTCGAACTGATCGAGGGACTGAGACGTGCGCTCCCGCCGGAGCATCTCGCCTTCCTCCAGCAATTGCCCTCGTCCTTTACCTGCGGCGACTTCTTCTTCGTCCATGCCGGCGTCAAACCGGGCGTCCCGCTCGATCGCCAGAAGGATGAGGACCTGCTCTGGATCCGCGAGGAATTCCTCGCCTCCGAGGAGCGCTTCGGCAAATATGTCGTGCACGGCCATACGCCGGTCAGCGCGCCCGATATCCGGTCGAATCGCATCAACATCGACACCGGCGCTTATGCGACCGGCAACTTGACCCTGTTGACGATCCAAGGCGATAGTCTTCTCGCAATTTGAAAGCTCAGGCCGCAACTTCGGTGATCACGCTTCGCGCCATTGGCATCTTGACCGCGATCGCGCTGGCGCTCCACGCCGGCATGACGTTCTATGGCGATCTCGTACGGCCGAACTTTCGCGCCAGCGACTTGTTCTCGGGCGAGATTCCGCCGGACAAGGCCAAGCTCGCGGCGGCAGGCAGCCTGGCATCCTTTTCGTGGGATGGCGACCTCCTGGCAAATCATGCGGCGGCAATGGCCGCCGACGTTCTGCATCGTCCGTCGGCCGAGGCAGGCGGAAGGGCCAGCGAGAACAAGACGGCCCAAGCCGCTGTCGTGGCAGCCTTGAAAGTCTCGCCGATCAGGCCGGCGCTCTGGCTCACGCTCGGCACGCTACAGGCCCAGGCCGGCGAGGCGGTCACGCCTGCGGTGAAGATGTCGTACCTGACCGGGTCGGTGCCGATCGACGTTGCCTTCTCACGCGTCCGCACCGTGACCTCGAGCGCCGCAGCAACCGACGACGAGATCAAGCTGCTGGCGCAATCCGACATCCGGTCGGCGCTGGCCAACCGCTCGCGCTACGAGCCGCTGCTGATCGCGGCCTATGTGCAGGCAACTCCGCAAGGCAAGTCGCTGCTGCTGGAGACGACGAAGGTGACCGATCCAAGATTCAACGAGATCTTGCGGCGGTACTAAATCAGCGCACCGATTTCGGATTGACCGGCACGAAGTCCTGATCGCGGCGCGGCTGATCGGATCGCCCCTGGTAGACGAACATGCCCTTCTTGGTGGCGACGATGTCGCCTCGCTGCAGGCTGTCGTCGCGAAGCAGACGTTCGGTCGCGACGAGGTCCGGATCTTCCGGAATCGGCTTGTAGAGCTCCGGATGCTCGCGCCGCTCGCGCGCAACCCCCTTGGCACGGCGCCGCGCATCCTCGATGCGCTGCCGCCATTCGTCGCGCGAGACTTCCGGCTCGCTCGGCGGAAGATAGTCGTTGATGGACGGCTCCGGCTCGGTCTGCGCACGGCACGAGAGCGGGCAGGCGTAAAGAGCCAATCCGACAGCGGCCGCCACGGCCGCCTGAACTGGCGCACGCGCCGGTCTCCGGCGGTCTGACAGGGACTTGCAGCGGACGGGTCGCACTCCGATGACTCCGATGGCGGGCCGAGCAGCAGCCGCAACTTCAGCTGATACGGCTGCCAATTGCAACATTTTCGGAAAGCAGCGGCCGTACCTTCAAAAAGCGAAAAACAACCCCATGCACAGTAGCCGGCACCAACCGAATCAATGGGTTACGAATTTCCCGAAATCCGGCTTGATCCGTCGGGCAAAACAGGGCTAGTATGGCATGATCCGGAGAGAGGCCGAGCGATGATCGACCTATCTGCGATCAACGTCGGATGAGCGCCGCAAGGACAATAGCGTCGTTCTAAGGCCTCGTTAGACCATCGCTGCTAGACTTCGGCATCTGTCGATGGAGTTGCCGAGAATGCGTGCAAGCCTGGTATCGTTGTTGCGTGTTGCCGTTGCGGCGTATGCCATGTCCGCCCTCACGGCTCACGCCAGCCCCGTCTGCATCAAGGAGCGGACACCGTTCGCTTTGTCGCAAGACACGGTGAAATGGACGATGTCGATCGCGCCTGGCGCCGACTGCATTCAGGGACTGCGTTGGTCTTACATGCAGATCTTCAACGTGTCCGTCGTGAGCGGGCCATCACGGGGACAATTGGCGGTGGTCGGGTCTGGCTTTCGCTATTCGGCAGAAAGGGAAGCGCGAGGCGCCGACAAGTTCACGCTGCTGATTTCGGGCAAGAACCGTCATGATCCCGGGACGTCGACTCTGGAGGTCGAAGTCAACCCGCAATAGGCAGGCCTACGACGCGCGAAGGGGTATCTACTTCGCCCGAAAACGCTTTAGTATCGGCGGCTCGACCCGCTGCCCCGGGTTGTATTCCCGTGATAGGGCCGGGCCCGCCCGTAAGTCGTCACGGGAGGCTCGATCCGGCTCGGGATATTCGGCGTCGCGTTGGGACGCGCGGGCTGCGACGGGTTGACGATGATCACATTGCGGTTGGGCGTCGACGGATCGCTGACGCCCTGGGCCCAGGCGCCCGCAGGCACCACAAGGGCGAGTGTGATCAAGACTATTCGTTTCATGCGATATCTCCCGAGCAAGAACGTCAGGGAGGCGAAGACCGTTCCTTCACGACGGCATCACGGTTCGTTGCGCGACCTCACCGCGGTACGGGTGACCTCAGCGAGGCACCGCGATCAGCTTGCCATTCCTCCAGACACCTTGGGCCGCCTGTCCGGTAGAACCGCTACCCACGTTCCGGACAGCCGTAGGCCGCGAGGCAGCCTGGGTGGTCTGCTTCTTTTTGTCGGTCGTCGTCACGATGCTGGAGCTAGTCGTGTTGGCCTGATCCTTGGTCCCTTGTGCAGAAGCAGACTGAACCAGAAAGGCCAAAAACATGATTGCTGTCAAAATGCCGCGCATGGTCACACACCGGAGGAAGGAGCCGGTCGAAATGTCACAGGTTTCCGCCCAAAAGCAAGCGCTACGAAACGACCGCGCAGGACCTTTGCGGCCGGAGCATCAGCGTGTTTCACCGCAACCGACGCGATCCGGGTGAAAAAGCCTAGCGAAACAGCACTATCCGGGCTAGTTGATCGCTCTTGATGACCGAGACCGGCGACACCGCAGCCAACGCCTCGCAGGCGCAAGAGATCAAGGCCGGGCTCGTCCGCCTGTTGTCAGAGCGGATCCGCGAAGTCTCCGGCGACCCCAGGCAGATGCGGGATGTCGTCTACGAGCTGGCTCGCGTCAAGCTTCTGGAACAATTCACCCACGCCGATGCGCGGGAAGCGCGAGAGCTCCAGCAAGTCCTCGAACGCGCCATTCGGGAGGTCGAACGCGCCTTTGAGCGAAGCGAGCAGTCTTCACCGACCAGGGATGCCTCGGTCCCGGTGGCGAATTCTCCACCGGCGAACGTTCCCGTCCCCCCGCCCATTCCGACGCTCGCTGCCTCGGCGTCATCAGCCATTCCGATGGCTGCCGAGACGCCGCGGCGTCCTGCCGCACCGCCAGGATCGCCCGACCAACCCAAACGGAGCGGCGCTTTCAAGTCTCTCGTTCGATTGACCGCGATCCTCCTGCTCATTGCGGGCGCCGGCACCGCGGTCGTGTATTGGCCGCGGCTGAAGGCACAACTGACGGCATCGTCGCAGATGGCGCAGCCCGAACGTTCGGCCAAGAGCCCGGAGCCTCAGCCGGCCGCGATTCCGACTCCCTCGGCCAGCGAGACCGCTGAACGAACCCCGGAGGGCGCAAAGGAGCCGGCGCCGGCGGCGCACCCCTCGATGCCCCTGCCGACGACGTTCGGCGTCTACGCCTTGAGCGAGGGCCAGCTCCACGAGCTGAAGCCGGTTCCCGGAAAAATTCCGGACCGGCGGGTCGCGATCTCGGCCGCCATCAACACGCCGAGCGCGACCACGTTGATGGACGGCGACGTCAAATTCATCGTGTTCAGGCCCGACGGGGGTATCGACGCCAGCGGGACCGAAGTTCGGGTGATCGCAAAAGTCTCGCGAGCGATGGGCGTCGATGCCAGCGGGAAAGCCACCATGGTCAGCGCCGGCGATTCCTGGGTCATCCGCAGCATGTCCTACCCCTACAAGGTAGGTCCGATCGACGACCAGGCGAGAATGCTGTTGCTGCAACCGGAGCAAGACGGCTTCACGCTCGCGCCCGGCCGCTACATCGTGGTGGTCAGGGGCATGGGCTATGACTTCACCATCGCTGGGACGATCACCGATCCCAACCAATGCGTCGAGCGCATCAATGCGGCGAACGGCGCGTTCTACTCGCCCTGCCCGCCGCCGCGGCGATAACGCAGCCTTTGTTTCCTATTTTGCCGGCTTGCTGTCCTTTGGCGCATCCGCCGGCATGTCGTCGACCTTGCCGTTGTTGGCGACGCATTTCTGGAAGTACTCGCGCTGGTCTTTGCCCGTTCCCTTGGCACTCCCCGCTGCGGGGTTGCCGATCTGCCTGGGCGGAAAGGCCTTGGCCACCGCGGCGTCACATGCCCGCGCCACTTCGGCAGTGATGGCCGACGCCGTCGCCGGCACGGCCAATGTCAAAGCGAATGCCAGCCCAACCAATGTCCGCAAATTCTTGACCGGCACGTCGTTGCTCCTTCACTCGGTGAATGCTTGCCGGACCATACCAAAAAGGAACGAGGCGCCAAACGGCAAAGCGCGCTGAATTGTGACTGCGCACTTGTTCGGACCATGCTCCAGAGCCGCGTCTCGAAGCACGGCCGCAGAGCGCGCAGAAATATCACCGCTCCTAGCTGTTCAGCTGCGGCGGCTTGAAATCCGGAAAGCGCGTGAGCATTGCCGTCTTGACGAACTTCAAGTGGGCGATGCTGCTCGCCAATTCCTTGAGCCGGCGCTGGCCGTTCGAGATGTCGGCCGCGAAGAGATCCTGATGATGATTGTCGAGCGGCTCCCGCTCGAGATATTCGTCGGTGCCGTTTCCGAAGGTGACGGAGGCACGGGCAAGCGCATCGTCGACACGCCGGTTGAGCCCGGCCTGCTCCCTCTCCGCCTCCTGCAAGGCGGTTTCGATCGCGGCCAAAACGGCACCGATCCGCCCGCGGTCGGTCTCCGCGTCACGCTCGGCCGAGCGGGCCTTGAAGGTTTTGTCCTCGCGGCGGGAGCCGAGAAGATTGTGTGCGCGCGCTCTCAGGAACAGCTGAAACATCCGGGCCATCCCACATACGAGATCCAGGCGGGTACCATCGGTCAGACGTAGTTAACAAATCCTGAATCCGGCGCCCGTGCGGTCTGGCTTTGTGCAATCCATGCCCGCCAAGCTCCCGCGTGCTTGGAATACAGCTCGTGCCAGCGGATCTCGCCGTCGGCAGCGGCTCCTTTTCGCACGCGGACCTCGGATGTAAATTGCCCTGTCTCGTTCGATGCAAGATCCAGAGCTTCGAACTCCGCCGTCTCTTCCGGAGACAGGCCGATCAGAACGCGATGCCCTTGGGCATCGACGAAGTATCTGCGCGGCGCGTTGTGCCTTTGATCAGTCATTCGCAGGGCCCTCGTTCATGATCCAAGGCCCCGGACGATCCTTCAGCCGCCGCTCAAAGCCACGAACAAACGCGATCAAAACGAGGACGCAAGTCGCGCCCAGCAAAGCAATCAAATACGCCATTCACGCCCACCTATGCGAGCCGCGACAATACAGGCGGCTAAACTCTCACCATGAATTGCTACGTTCTAGGTTGCCTTTCCAAAGCTCTCAAGCGCCGCACCACGTTAACCTAACTGCGCATGGTTATCCGACCCGGCCGCACGGCAGGATCAGTGTGCGCTCACATGGCGGTGCGCCTACGACGGATGCTCACTCTGCTTGGCGCCCATCGCCGCCGGCGTGTAGGGCGCATAGAGACGATATCGTGCCGATCGCCTGCGCGAGCGCCATGCCCGCACGCCGTAGCCGCAGCAAAAGCCAGCTGCAAAAATCGAAATCAGAACCAGAATTGCAAACATTTGGAATGTTCCCAATGATCGGAACGCTCCTCCCGGTACATTTCAACGTGATGTTCTGACGACTTCAAGATCATCGGCGCTGAAAGTTTTGTCAGAGGAAGATGAAGTTTGTGCAACGTGGTGCTTGAATTTTGGCCGTCGCGAGAACCACGAGCCCGGAGGACGACGAAATCTCGCATCGTTCGGGGGCGATATCCAGCCGGCGATGTTAACCCGTGTTCACGGCGGCAGCAGCCTCGAACGAAGCGGCTGGATGCGCTGTCATCGGGCAGAGTTGCGATCTGCACGATAGGTCTTGCGAAACGTTCTCGAACGTATGGAGCGGCCTCTCGGACGAGACCGCTGAAGAAGCATCCGTGCTTCTACGGAGCGCCATGCACCAACTTCATCGCGGTAAGGTTGAGAGGTTAGCTTAACCCGCGTTGTTTGTTGCGAACTTTCGGCGATCGCTTATCCATCTCGCACCGGGCTCCCCCAAGCCCGGCCCCACCCAAGCAAAGCCGTCGAGCGAACATGGGTCCGCTTGGCGGCTTTGTCGTTGTGTCGACGAGAGGATCATTTCGGTTATGGCGCGCAGGCCCTGGTCGTTCAAGGAAGATCGCCGGCTCATCGAGCTGGCCAAGTCTTCAACCTCGCTGGAGCAGGCAGCGAAAGCTCTCGGGCGCTCGCCCGATGCGATCAAGCGCATGGCGTTGCGGCTTGGTCTTTCCTTGAAGTCGAAGCCGGCAAAGAAGAGCTGATCTTAGAAGTGCCGGCGCTCGCCTCGGCTTCATGTACGGCCGCTGCAGTCCAACGGCCCCGCATCGATAGGGCCAGCCGCCCTTATCCCGGGGTCGTTCCGGTCCGCCATCGTCTTGGACGGTGAGGTGGATTGAGCGGGTTGCCGGCGGTGCCCCGCCAGCCGCCACACTTAATTCTGCGTCCTCTTCTGGGACCCCATCCCTGGGCTGGTTCCGTAGCTGGGCGTCCCCGTTCCCTTGAAGGCGCCGCCCATCGTGTCGGATCCGGAATTCGTGCCCGTGCCACTGCGCGTCGCGGAGGTGGATTGCGTGCCCGATGGCGTGTCTTTGGTCCCCTGCGCCGAGGCCAGAGAGCTCCCGATTGTCAACGCCATCACGAGACTTAACGTCCTGATCATACTGCTCAACTTTCCATGCTTGTTTCTGACCCCGAGCCGCCAGACCATTGGCCGGGCACTGCTCAGGTGGGGCCCTTCGGGCCGGTCTTTCCGTTAAACCCTATCTTAGCCCCCGCTGGCTAGGATCAATCTCCACGCCTTGCTTGAATTTCCGCCCCGCCCTGTTTTCGCCTGAGCCGGATGAGAGTGCTGCGACCAGACCTCCCGTTTGTGGCACTCGTGCTTGCGAGCACGATGGCGTTCGCCTTGGCGGGTCATTTCGCCGCTGGCGCCGTCATTCGCCAGCACCAGGCGCATCAGCTCAATGAGCTCACCGAGGTGGTTCTGCGCCGATCGGAGCTTGCAGTCGATTTCGCTGCGGGCAGCCTGGACGAGCTCGCGCGGCGCAATTTCGCCAGCTGCGAGCCGGCGGCGCTGCAAGCCATCCGCCTGCATGTCTACCAGCGCTCGGCGATCAAAGACGTCCGCCTCGTCAAGCCGGACGGCTCGGTGATCTGCTCGGCCTATTCCGAGACGCTCGAATTCGACAACGGATGGGTGGATCGCCGCGACATGCTGCCTTCGCGCGACAAGACGCTTTCCCTGTTTCGCGTGGAGCAGTTCGGCGGCGACGCCCTGGGCGTGCTCAGGGACGTCAATGGCAACTCCGCCCTGGTCGCCATTGTCGGTGTCAATGCCAGCCTGTTCGACATCATGCCGGCCGAGCTGCGCGCGCACAGCCAGGTGATCCTCGCCTTGAGCAATGGCGAGAAGCTCGGCGAATTCCAGACCGAGGCCGGCAAGTCTGTGCCGGCGCCGATCGGCTTCGAGCGAGCGTCCGCTCGGCTCCCGCTTCATGCCACGATCCGGCTCGAGGACGCGGTGCTGTCGAGCTGGAACAACGAGGCCTATTGGCCAACGCTTGCAGTGGCGCTCGGACTTGGCGCGATCTTCGGCATCCTGCTGGCACGCAACCGCCGCATGGAGGGGCCAGTGGCCGATCTCGACCGGGCGCTGACAGCCGGCGAATTCATGCCATATTACCAACCGATCTTCGACCTCCGGACAGGTCGGATCAAGGGCTGCGAGATTCTGGCGCGCTGGCTGCGCCGCGATGGCTCGGTGGTCCCGCCGATGAATTTCATTCCGCTCGCCGAATCCAGCGGACGCATCCAGGCGATGACCTGGCAGATCCTGGGATCGGCGCTCACCGAGCTCAGGCCATTGCTCAGGGCCGACAAGAATTTCAAGCTGTCGCTGAACGTCGTCCCCAAGCACCTCCTGAGCGCCGGCTTCGTCGAAACACTGCGTCGCACGGTTCTGACGGCACGCGTCTCCGCGCGCCAGATCGTGGTCGAGATCACCGAGCGCGACGAATTGGACGATCTCGCCCGCGCCGCGTCGGTCGTCGCCGAGCTGCGGGACCGCGGCTTCCGCGTCGCCATCGACGACGTCGGCGTCGGCCATAGCGGACTGTCGCGGCTGAAGGGCCTCGGCGCCGATACGATCAAGATCGACAAGTTCTTCGTGGACACGATCACGGTGGACGCATCGACGACCACGATCGTGGAAATGCTGGTGGCGCTTGCCAAGGACCTCAATATGAGCGTGGTCGCCGAAGGCATCGAGACCGAGGAGCAGCTCCGCGCATTGCTCGCCTCCGGCGTCGAGGAAGGCCAAGGCTATCTGGTTGCGCCGCCCCTGCCCGCCGCAAAATTCAATGAGCTCATCAAATCGCGTCGGGCTGCGCAGCCGGATGCGGCGACATCCGGTGCTAAGGCTTTGGTGGCCTGACTGGTCGGCCCCCAGAGGCTTTAACGATACTTTCTAACGATGTTTTCGGCTTTCGAACCGGAGCGGCGACCAACCTTGTATGTTGGCGCCATGCGCAGGAACCACCTCATAGCAGCCGCAAGCATCTGTCTGGCGCTGATCGCCTATGCCACGCTGGCGAAGCTGTCGGGCCGGCCTGCGCTCATGGGTCACCACGAGGCCTATTGGATCGTCGTGATCGAGCGCTTCAGCGCCTATGGCCTGCTCGGCTTCCTGCTGTCGTTCCTGCTGCCGGGACGGTTTAGCCTGGCTTGCTCGCTCGTCATCGCAGTCGCCATGGGGTTGGAGCTGATGCAAGCGTTGATACCCGATCGCGATCCAGGCTTTCTCGACGTGCTGCAGAAGGCGGCGGGCGGCACCGTGGGCGTCATGCTCGCCCAGATGATCCTGGCGTTCCTGCCCAGACCACCTGCCTGAAACGGCGAGCATGGCCTCGGCGGAGCGACCGGGCGACCCGGTCCTTACTTCATCATCTGGCCGCGTAACTCACCGCCTGGGTTGGCGGCCGTGTGAATGTTCGCGTACCATTTTCCGCCCAACAGATCCGCCGCCTGCGCCTCGGTGAGGGTTGCACTGCCTTCGATCGGGCTTTGCGCCGTCTTGAACGGCAGGGCGATGCCGGCATTCTTCCCGGCCTCGCCGGGGCCGTGAAAATGCGCCCCTATCGCCGGTCCCGTCAACCCGGTAAAGGTGACGAGGTAGGTCAGGACCTTCGTTTCGGTGTTGTAGCTCGCCTCCGCCTTGCCCGACCCGGTCGAGCTATTCGGCGGCACTTCATTGCTTCCCTTGAGCTCCGCTCGCAGCTTAACGACCTCCGCACCTGCCGTTCCGCTCGTCGCGCTGACGCCTCCGACCAGCGCCAATGCCCCCAACAGTGCCACGGACCGTCGACACACGGCTTTGCTCATGCACTTCCTCCTGCGGATTTCGTTGGTCCCGCGATGAAAACACCGAGGACTGCCGGACATTCCACCGCAGAGCTTATGCTGATTCGGGACAACGCTCGCGGGAATTAGCCATCGCAAGCGCATCACGCGCCGGCTCAGGCCGCCCCGCGCCTCGTGTGACGCTCGGAGGGAACCAGGAGCTCGGCCATCTTCCGGTGGGTGTCGTGCAGCGCTTCAATGGCGCAGTCGAGATCGAAATCCGCCTCGCGGACGGATGCAAAGAACTTGGCCGTCAGCGCCAGATCGAGCTTGACGCGCGTGGCACCGTCGCGACTCCTGCGACGATCGAGCGACAAATGGATCGCGCGGTCCCTCGCCTCCACAGCATCGCAGCCGCAAAGCGCGCCGAGCTCGTCATATGTCATCCAGATTTGAGGCATGTTCTTCCACCACGCTTGATCTATCGCAGACTAGATAGCTCTCGCTTCTGAAGGCGGAGTTTCTGCAGCGCGAATTCGAGCCAACAACGTCAACGCAATGCTAAGCGCGGCGCAGACGTGAGCCGGGTGGACTGGCGCAGCTTGTTGCCGATCCACTGTCACTTGGGCGCGCCCGTCGTGAACGGATGCCGCGGCCGTGAACGGCTGTCGAGCCTCTTGGGCAGCTTGTCGGCCTTGAGCTTCACGACCGCGCCCCGGGGGTCAGGAGCCGGCGCCTCTTCCTGGCTGTAGATCAGCGTCGCTTCGAATCTCACGTCGGGCGCTTGGCGGGCCGTTCCCGAACAGGTCGCCATCGCCCCGCTATAAACGCCGGAGAGCTCGACCTCGACCTCGTCCAGCCCGAACACGGTCGGCGGCCCGTCGGCATGTCGCCGCGTGGTCAGGACGGCCGTGAAATGCCGGTCGTTGTCGAACTGATAGGAGCCGCCATAATTGAAGAAGCTGTCGCTGCCCGAGATCCGTCCCTGGGCCAGATGCACGATGCCGGTGCCTTGCGCGTGCGCTGTTCTGAACCACGCCGCGTATTTGCCCTCTTTCAGCATGGAAACATCCACCCGTAATTTCCACGTGTATTTGCAACGAAGCTTGAGGCGCGACAATGACCGACACGACGAGCATTCCGCCACGGTTAACGCCCTGCAAAATCAATCCGTTAAATTTCTGCGGCCGCACGCGGCGGCGGCGACGTCAAAACAATTCGATGCCGTCGTCAGCCGTTTCCACGACTTCGACGCGACGCGACGGCCGTACAAGGAGCCAATGCCGCTCGAGGCCGCGCGCGGCTACCTGGTCGAGAACGCCGGGCGACAGTTCGATCCTGGCTGCGTCGAGGCTTTCCTGTTGCGCTGGGACGAGGTGGTCGAGATCGCCGGCGGTCAGCGGACAAGTCCCTTGCCGGTCGCCGCGGCCCCTCCCGCTCCCGATATAGAGCGTGCAGCAGCGAGCTCGTCAGACGCGCGCCGTCCCGCGTCCCGACCGCCTGACCCGATCGATCCGCCAACATCTTGCCGCGGCACCATTTTTCTCCGGTCGCCGGTTTGAACCTGTTCCTGCTAAAGTGGCACCAAGACCTGAGAGTGATTCTGGTCACACTTGCCCCGGCGCCCTGCTGCTAGGCATCGAACCAGGACGGGCACCAGAGCATCGTCGAATTGGATGAGAATTCCCATGAAAAGCCTGATCGGCGCCTGTGTCGGCGCATTCTGCCTTGCGGCCCCCGCTTGGGCGGAGACTCCCGCCGCGATCGTCGAGGACGTCCAGGGCAAGGTCGACGGCATCGCGTTCATGGATTACGTGGCGCCAGGCAAGATCATCAAGCTCGGGCCAAAGGCGAGCATCACGCTCAGCTACCTGAAATCCTGCCAGCGCGAGACCATCAGCGAAGGTGTCGTCCTGGTCGGCGCCGAGCAGAGCACCGTTCAGCTGGGCGAGGTCAAGCGGGAAAAGGTGCCCTGCGATACCAATGCGGCAAAACTGTCCGAGCGCGAGGCGAACCAGAGCGCCGCAACGACCTTCCGCACCATGCGCTCGGACGCCAAGGGCGGGCCCGCCAAGCTGCCGACGCTCTACGGCGTCTCGCCACTGGTGCAGGCCAAAGTCGGCAGCACGCTGGTGATCGAACGCACCGACGGCAAGGAGCCCACGATCAGCGTCCCGCTCAAGCGCGATGCCATGGTCGGCGGCAAGTTCTATGATTTTGCCAAGGCCGGAAAGACATTGACCCCGGGCGGCAGCTACCTCGCCATTCTCGGTGCCAAACGCTACACCTTCCAGATCGACGCCAGCGCCACCTCCTCGCCGACCCCGATCATCGGCCGCCTGCTGCGGCTCGAATAGGCGGACTCGAATAAGCGGAGTTGGCGACGGGGCGATGCGGCGGATCGGGGGACGGGACATCGTTGCGGCAATCCTGATCGCGCTCCTTGCGGGCGCGATCTTCACGTCCCCGCCGCTGCAGACACTGCAAGGCCTCTCGCTCGACATCCTCACCGCACTGCGTGGGAAGGTTGTCGGCGAGCGCCGCGATCCCGCGACGTCGCCGGTCGTCGTCGTGGCGATCGACGGCGAAACCTACGAGACCCCGCCCTTCAAGGGATCGCCGACGCAGACCTGGACGCGCGAGATCGGCCGGGTGCTCGGCAGTATCAGCGACGGCGGCGCCAAGGTGATAGGCTTCGACGTCATCTTCAAGAACTCGATCGAGCAATCCGAGATTCCCTTTGGCGACGCGCCGCTCGGCGCCCGGATGCGCGGATTTGACCGGGACTATCTGATCGCGCTGCGGCAGATCTCCGACAACGGCAAGCTCGTGCTCGGCGAGATCCTGAGCAACGACCATCCGGAAATGCCCTACCGTGCGCAGCGGCTGGCGGTGCGAAACAACGTCCGCGCGCTCAATGTCCACACCGACGCCGACGATGTCATCCGGCGGATGCCGCTCAGCTTCTCGATCGAGGGCAAGCCGGTGCCCACAATGGCGGCCGAGCTCGCCGCCCGCGCGCTCGGCGCGAAGGTCGAGATGGCGCCATCCGGCGCGGCTGGGCTGTCCGGCTACGCAATCCCGAGCACTGTACCGAACACGCTGACGCTCAACTTCCGCGGCCTCAGCCGCGACGTTCCGACCTTCTCCTTTGCCGATCTGCGCGCCTGCGTCGAAAAAGGCGACCGCGATTTCTTCCGGCGCGCCTTCGAGGGCAAGGTCGTGCTGCTCGGGACCGTCCTCAACTTCGAGGACCGCAAGCTCACCTCGATGCGCTTGTCCGGCGGCTATGACGGAACGCCGTCGGCGCGATGTGCCCCGCCCGCGGCTGCCGGCACCGCGCAAAAGGCCCGCAGCGACGTCGCCGGTGTGTTCGTGCACGCCGCTGCGGTCCGAAACCTGATCGAGCGCGATGCCGTGACCGAGCTCGGCTTTCCCTCGCGCACCCTTCTCACGATCGCGTTCGCGGCCGTCATCGCCTGCGCGGCCGGCGTGTTTGCGCCGAGTGGCGCCCTGATCGCCTGGCTCGGTCTCACCATCGCCTACGCGGTCGCTGCCGTCGGCGCATTCGTCCATGCCTTGGCGCTGCCGCTGACCGAGCCGGCGCTCGCCAGCCTTGCCGCGCTCGCGATCATGATCGGGTATCGCTTCGTGCTGGCCGACCGCGACGAGCGCTTCCTGCGCAAGAGCTTTGCCTTTTACCTCGCGCCCGAGGTGATCGAGACCATGGTCGCCTCCGGCAAGATGCCGGCGCTCGGCGGCGAGATGCGCAACGTCACCATGTTCTTCTCCGACCTCAGCGGTTTCTCGTCGATCGCCGAGACGATGACGCCGGTCGAGCTGGTGACGCTGATGAACGAATATCTGTCCGCCATGACCGACATCATCGAAGGTCATGGCGGTTACGTCGACAAATATATCGGCGATTCCATCGTCGCCATGTTCGGCGCCCCGGCCGACGATCCCGCCCACGCGCGCAATGCGGTGCGTGCTGCGCTGAAGTGCCACGAGACGCTGGCCGAGCTCAATGAAGGCCATCCCGCCTTCGCCGGTCACGGCCTGTCGCACCGTATCGGGCTCAACAGCGGCGAAGCCGTGGTCGGCAACATCGGCTCGCGCCGCCGCTTCAACTACACCGTGATGAGCGACACCGTGAACGTCGCCTCGCGGCTCGAAGGCGCCAACAAATATTACGGCACCGCGATCATGGCCTCGGAAACCACGATGGCGCAGACCGGCGATAGCTTCGCCTGGCGCGAGCTCGATGCGATCAGGGTGCAGGGACGCGGCGAGGCGATCAGGGTGTTCGAGCCGCTGGCGGAAACCGGCGCGGAAAGCGCCGAGCAGGCCAAGGTCGCCGCAGCCTATGCGGAAGGGCTGGCGTGCTGGCGGGCACGGGAGTTTGCCAAGGCGGCCGACGCGTTCGAGGGAGTGGCGGAAGTTGATCCGGCGTCCGCGCTGTTCGCAAAACGCGCAAATGCATTGACTGCCAATCCGCCGCCGCCGGAGTGGACGCCGGTGAACACGCTGGAAGGAAAGTAGCGACGTCAACCGCGGGCGTACTTGCCCTCTCCCCTTGTGGGAGAGGGTGGCTCGCCGCGTAGCGGCGAGACGGGTGAGGGGTCTCTCTCCGCGCGCGCTTCTCTCAATAAGCCCGCGGAGAGAGACCCCTCATCCGGCGCTTCGCGCCACCTTCTCCCACAAGGGGAGAAGGAAGAGAACGTCCGCATCGCTCGCCTCAGAATTCAGAACGGCAGCCCCGTATAATTCTCCGCAAGCAGACGCTGCGCCGTCTCGGACGAGAGCAGGTAGTCGAGCTCCGTCTGCTGCAGACGATCCTCATATTCGATCCGGTCGGGGAAGCGGTGCAGCATCATCGTCATCCACCAGGAGAAGCGTTGTGCCTTCCAGATTCGCGCAAGCGCCTTGGCGGAATAGCCCTTGAGACCGGCATCGTCGCCGCTCTGATAATGCGCGAGCAGCGCGTGATAGAGATAGTAGATGTCGGACGCCGCGCTGTTCAATCCGCGCGCGCCGGTCGGCGGCACGATGTGCGCGGCATCGCCGGCGAGGAACAGGCGGCCATAGCTCATCGGCTCGGCGACGAAGCTGCGCAAGGGCGCGATGCTCTTCTCGATCGACGGGCCGGTGATCAGACGGCCGGCGACCTCGTCCGGCAGGCGGCGCTTCAGCTCGGCCCAGAACGCGTCGTCGCTCCAGTCCTCCACCTTGTCGGTCAAAGGCACCTGGATGTAGTAGCGGCTCAGCACCTGCGAGCGCAGCGAGCACAGTGCAAAGCCGCGCTCGTGCTTCACGTAGATCAGCTCGGGTGATACCGGTTTCGTGCGCGACAGCACGCCGAGCCAGCCGAACGGATAGACCTTCTCATATTCGCGCAGCACGTCCTTCGGGATCGACTTGCGGCTGACGCCATGGAAGCCGTCGGCGCCGACGATGTAGTCGCAATCGACGCGGAGCGTCTGCCCGTTCGAGCGATACGTCACATAGGGCCGATCCGACGTCAGATCGTGCGGCGTGACGTCCTCGGCATTGTGCACGACCTTGCCGCCGATCCGGTCGCGTGCCTCGTAGAGGTCGCGCGTCAACTCGGTCTGGCCGTAGACCAGGACCGAATTGCCGCCGGAATGCTTGTGCAGGTCGATGTGGGAGAGCACGCCGTCATGGGCGATCTCGAACCCGTTGTGGATCTCGCCCTCGCGGTCCATCCGCTCGCCGCATTGCGCTTCGCGCATCAGCTTCGCAAAGCCGTGCTCGAGCACGCCGGCGCGGATCCGTGCCAGCACGTGGTCGCGGCTGTATTTCTCCAGCACGATGGTGTCGATGCCCTTGAGGTGCAGGAGCTGGGACAGCAACAGCCCGGACGGCCCGCCGCCGATGATACAGACCTGAACTTTCATTTTTGCGTCCTCCCGTCGGCATTTTTTTGCATACGTTAAGGCGCAAGCCGATGGAGGGTTTCGCCTTTGTCTTGTACTATTCGAACATGAGAAGCGCGGCCCCCGCCCCGGCCATCCGGGTCTACAATCTGTTCGGCGAGTCCGGCGATCTGCCCGATGTCGTGCATTGCGAGACGATCGCCTCGCGTTCGGTGCTGCACGACTGGACGCTGGCCGTGCACCGCCATGCCCGGCTGCACCAGGTGCTGCTGATTGAGCGCGGAGGCGGCGAGGCGACGCTCGATGGGCGCGTGGTGCCGCTGAGGCCGATGCAGATCGTCAACGTGCCGGTCGGCCACGTCCACGGCTTCCGCTTCGTGCCCGATACGCAAGGGTGGGTGTTGACCATCGCCGCGGAGATCCTCGACGAAGCGCTGCTCGCCGCCGAGGGCCTGCGCGGTGCGCTGTCGCGGTCGGCCGTGGCGCGCGGCACGCCGCAGATTCGCGCCACGATGAAGCAGATTTTCGCCGAGCACGCCGCGCGCGACTTCGGCCGTGCGCATGTGCTCCGCGCCTTGTCGTCGGCCATGATCGGGCTCGTGGCCCGCGCGCTCACGGGCGAGAGCGGCGGCAACGGCACCGCGGAAAGCGGGTTGTTCCGCCGCTTCGAGGCGCTGCTGGAGCAGCATCATCTGGAGCGCTGGAGCGTCGCCGACTATGCCGAGGCGCTGTCGGTGACACCGACGCATCTCAACCGGATCACGCGGGCGGCGACCGGCGACACCGCCTCGCATCTGATCCTCAATCGCCTGATCCGGGAGGCGCGGCGCAACCTCGTCTACACCAACCTGCCGGTCTCGACCATCGCCTACGCCCTCGGCTTCGAGGACCCCGCCTATTTCAGCCGGGTCTACGCCGCCGCCACGGGGGTCTCACCGCGCGCCTTTCGCGCCCGGCTCCATGGCGGCGAAGGCTGAACCACCGGACAAAGGATCAGGGCACGTCTGATCGACGCGCCCCGGATCCGCGATGTCTCTCGTTGCCACTTACCTTCGTATATAGCGCCCTATCCTTTGGATAGAGGCGCTTTACCTCCGTACAATTGAGCGCGGCACGCCCTCGCCCTAGCGTAACGGCATTCGGCGCCCTGGCGCTGGTGGCATGGAACCTCCCTAACCTCGGCGCAAGGCGGCCAACCCTGTCCGGTCGTCTGCGCCGCCTTTTCAGCAAAGCCATCGGCGCCTTCAGTTATTCCCGCCGATACGCCGCGCCATTTCGGCTGGACGGTCGGCTTTCGTGCCGAACCCGGGGAGTTGTGCATAATGTCTTCGCTTGGGAAGAGCGCGCTCTTTATCGACGGCTCCAATTTCCATGCCACCGCCAAGGCGCTCGGCTTCGAGATCGACTACAGACGCCTGCTCAGTGAATTTCAAAGCCGAGCTACGCTGTTACGGGCCTTCTACTACACGACCATCATCGAGGATCAGGAATATTCGTCGATCCGCCCCTTGATCGATTGGCTCGACTACAACGGCTTCACCGTCGTCACCAAACTCGCCAAGGAGTTCGTCGACCCCGCTACCGGCCGCCGCAAGGTGAAGGGCAGCATGGATGTGGACCTCGCCGTAAGCGCGATGGAGCTTGCCCAGCACGTCGATCAGATCGTGTTGTGCTCGGGCGATGGGGATTTCCGTTCGCTGGTCGAAGCCTTGCAACGCCGCGGCGTCCGCGTGACCGTCGTCTCCACACTCTCCACTCAGCCGCCCATGATCGCCGACGACCTGCGCCGGCAGGCGGACATGTTCATCGATCTGGTGGAGTTGAAGCCAAAAGTGGGGCGCGATCCACCCGATCGACCGGTATCGCGCGAAATGCGGCAGCCACCGCAATTCCTCGCGCGCGGAACCATCAGGCGCGACGACCGGGTGGAATGATCGAAGGACGCCGGCCCGACACCTCACACGTCGAAGAACACCGTCTCCTCCGGCCCCTGCAGATTGATCGTGAAGGAATACACGACCTTGCCGGCGCGCTCGCTGCGGGTTGCGATCAATGTCTTGCGGCGCACCGGCTGCTCGATCAGGTTGAGCACGGGATCGGCGGCGTTGGCCGCCTCTTCGTCCGAGAAATAGAGCCGCGTGTTGAGGCCGATATTGATGCCGCGCGCGACGATCCAGACGTTGACGTGCGGCGCGCATTTGCGCCCCGTCCTGTCGGTGATCGCACCCGGCTTGATGGTCTCGAAAGTGACGAGGCCGCTGTCGAAGTCGGAGCCGGCGCGGCCCCAGCCGCGAAACTCGTCATCCAGCACGCCGGCGGAGCGGTCGGCGGGGTGGTTGTAGCGGCCGGCCGCATTGGCCTGCCAGATCTCCAGCAGCACGTCGCGCAGCGGCGTGCCGGTGCCGTCGAGCACCTTGCCCTCCAGCGTGATGCACTCGCCCTTGGTGTTCGGCGTCACCAGGACGTTGGAGAAGTTCTTCTCGAAGATGTCGAAGCCGGCCATAGCCGGGATCAGGCCGATATGGACGTAGGGCCCGGCGGTCTGCGAGGCGGTTTCCTTGAGATAATTGAGCGGTTGCGGCATGGGCTCTAGTTCCCCGCGGTGCGATTTTCGAAATAGGTGGAGCGCTGGCCGCGCAGCACGATGTCGAAGCGGTAGGCGAGCGAGTCGAACGGCGTCGAGGCGTTGAGGTCGAGCGGCGCCACGAGGCGGTCGAGCGCGTCCTTGTCCGGGATCGTCGTCAGGATCGGGCAGACCGGGATCAGCGGATCGCCTTCGAAATACATCTGCGTGATCAGCCGCTGCGCAAAGCCCGAGCCGAACACCGAGAAGTGGATGTGGGCGGGGCGCCAGCTGTTGACGTAGTTGCGCCAGGGATAGGGGCCCGGCTTCACGGTGCGGAAGTAATAGTAGCCGGTGTCGTCGGTGAGCGCGCGGCCGCAGCCGCCGAAATTCGGATCGATCGGCGCCAGATAGGTGTCCTTCTTGTGCCGGTAGCGGCCGCCGGCATTGGCCTGCCAGAACTCGACCAGCGTGTTCGGAACGCCCCGGCCGGTCTCGTCCAGCACGCGGCCGTGGACGATGATGCGCTCGCCGACGGGATCGCCGTCCTTGGCGTAGTTGCGGATCAAATCATTGTCGAGCGGGCCGAGATCGTTGTGGCCGAACACCGGCCCCGTGATCTCCGAGATCGAGTTCTCCAAGGACAGCAGCGACTGGCGCGGCGAGCGCAGCACCGAGGACTTGTAGCCTGGCGCATGCGCCGGCGGATGCATCGCGCGGTCGCGCTGGAAGAAGCCGCCGTCGCCGAGCGGCGGCGTCAAGGGCTCGGGACGATTGAGGCGGGGATCCCGCAAGGCTGGCGCCTGGGCATTCATCGGCGTTGTCTCTCCCTGGGAGCCCGGGGTCGGGCGGCTTATCGGAAGAGCATGAGCCAGCCTATTCTCAAGATAAATAGATGAATTATAATGAATTGCATGAAGGAAATCGATCATTTGGCCCTCGACGGCCATGCCCTCGAGCTGTTCCTGGCGGTGCTGGAGGAAGGCTCGGTGACGGCGGCAGCGACGCGGCTCGGCCTCACCCAGTCTGCCGTCAGCCATGGGTTGAACAAGCTGCGGCGGATTGCCGGCGATCCGCTGTTCGCCAAGTCCGGCCGTGGCATCGTTGCGACGGCCCATGCGCAGGCACTGGCCGGCAAGGCACGCGCGCTGATCGACGAGATGCGCAGCTTCGCCGGGGGCGTCAGCTTTGAGCCGCCCCGCGCACAGCTGTCGTTGACGATCGCGGCCAACGATTTCCAGCGCGACCTGCTGCTGCCGCGGTTCTTCGATCACGTCGCCGCACAAGTGAAGGGCCTGAATTTGCGCGTGATCCCCTCGCAATCGCCCTCGCCCGCGATGCTGCGCGAAAACCGCTGCGACCTCCTGATCACGCCGCTGCCGCCGTCCGGCGTCGACATCGTGCAGAAGCGGCTGCTGAGGGATCACTACGTCTGCTACTACGATCCCAAAGCGCGCGCAGCGCCGGCCAGCCGCAGCGCTTATCTCGCGGCGCGTCACATCACCGTGGTCTATACCGACAATGAGCGGCTCGACTTCGACCGCCGGCTGGCAGCGAACGGGCTCCACCGCGACATCGCGATCTCCGTGCCGAGCTTCTCCGGCGTGCCGTCGTTCCTGCGCGGCTCACAGATGCTGGCGAGCATGCCGAGCCTGCTCGCGTCCGGCGTAATGCGTGGCTTTACGCAAACACCGATCCCGCTGGCGTCGCGCACGAAGACCCTGGCCGAGCTGCCGATGTTCATGGTCTGGCACCAGCGCTACCAGAAGGACCCGGCCCACCGCTGGGTCAGGAGCCAACTCGAGGCCGTCGCGGCGACGGCCGCCACGTTCTGACCTGCCGTTCTCATGCCCTGATAGCAGGCGCCGCGCTCCGCAAGACTGCCCTTCCCAAACCCACTGGTTGCGCAGGGGGAGCCGCGCTAAAATCCCCCCATGACAGTGACTGACATTGCGAACCGGACCTACAATCACAGCTGGCGGCTGGATCCCATTATCCGCAGCCTGCTCGATACCGACTTCTACAAACTATTGATGTTGCAGATGATTCGGGAGGATTACCCGAGTCAGAATGTGACCTTCTCGGTCATCAACCGCTCGCGCCATGTGCGCCTTGCCGAGATCATCGACGAGGGCGAGCTGCGCGCCCAGCTCGACCATGCCCGCACCATCCGCTTCACCAAGAAGGAGCTGATCTGGCTGGCCGGCAACACCTTCTACGGCAAGACCCATATGTTCTCGGCGGATTTCATCCGCTGGCTGGCGGAATTCCGCCTTCCCGAATACGAGCTGCGCAAGGTCGAGGGCCAGTACGAGCTGCATTTTCACGGGCCCTGGACCCACACCACGATGTGGGAGATTCCGGCGCTTGCGATCCTCAACGAGCTGCGTTCGCGTGCGGCCATGAAGGGCCGCGGCCGCTTCGAGCTCGACGTGCTCTACGCCCGCGCCAAGGCCAAGTTGTGGACCAAGGTCGAACGGCTGCGCCAGCTCGAGAACCTGCGGCTCTCCGACTTCGGCACGCGTCGCCGCCACGGCTTCCTCTGGCAGCGCTGGTGCGTCGAGGCGGTGAAGGAAGGCCTCGGCCCCTCCTTCATCGGCACCTCCAACGTGCTTCTCGCGATGGACAACGATCTCGAAGCCATCGGCACCAACGCGCACGAGCTGCCGATGGTGGCCGCCGCGCTCGCCAGAGACGACGAGGAATTGCGCTGGGCGCCCTACCGCATTCTCGACCAGTGGCGTCAGACTTACGGCGGCAACCTCCTGATCGCGCTGCCCGACGCCTTCGGTACCAGGACCTTCCTCCGCGATGCACCGGAATGGGTCGCCGATTGGACCGGCTTCCGCCCCGACAGCGCGCCGCCGATCCAGGCTGGGGAGGAAATCATCGCCTGGTGGCAGAAGCAGGGTCGCAACCCCAAGGACAAGCTGCTCGTCTTCTCCGACGCGATGGACGTCGGCTCGATCGAGGACACCTATCGCCACTTCGCAGGGCGCGTGCGGCTCTCCTTTGGCTGGGGCACCAACCTCACCAACGATTTCGTCGGCTGCACGCCGGACGGCTCGATCAGCCTCGATCCGATCTCGCTGGTCTGCAAGGTCTCATCAGTCGACGGCCGTCCGGCCGTCAAGCTCTCCGACAATCCGGAGAAGGCGACCGGCCTGCCCTCGGAAATCGAGCGTTATCTGCGCGTGTTCGGCGACGCCGGTCGCGTGCGCAAGCCGGTGCTGGTGTAGGACACACGTCCACGGAGAGCGTGTAGCGCCCGTCCGCCGCTACGTCGTCATTGCGAAGAGCTCTTGCGACGAAGCAATCCAGAATGAAGCCGCGGAGGCAGGCTGGATTGCTTCGCTGCGCTCGCAATGACAAGGCATTGGTTCGCGATATCGCATCAGCTCCGATTTCGCGGCATTTGAAACGATCTGCGTGCATCCACGTCACATTACCTTCACCCTCCGTCACAATCCCTCGCACTTTTCAGGTCCAGTTAAGCAACCATCTCGTCTACTTTGCGTTGCAGGCGCAACGCCCCTGCCGGGCGCGTCGATCGACTTGGGGACTGGTGTGTTTCGCAGAACAGCGGCGTCGGCGGAGGGCGGCAACCTCCTTCACGTCATCAAGCTCGTCTCGCCTTTCGTGATGGTCGTCGTGCTGCAGGCGGCGATCGCCGGATTCAGTCTCGAGGTGATGTCGTCGGTCCGCGCCTATGTCGCCGGCGAAGCACTCTGGTCGCGCTCGCAGAAGAACGCGGTCTACTTCCTCAATCTCTATCTGCATTCGGGCGAACCGAGCCAGTTCGCGCAATATCAGGCTTCACTCGCCGTCCCCATCGGCGACGAGTTCGCACGCTGGGCGCTGGAACGCGATCCGGTCGACGTCGAGGCCGCCCGCGTCGGCTTTCTCCAAGGCGGCAACCATCCCGATGACGTCCCGGGACTGATCTGGCT
Organism: Bradyrhizobium sp. NBAIM03; assembly: GCF_020194055.1. Lineage (NCBI taxonomy): Bacteria > Pseudomonadati > Pseudomonadota > Alphaproteobacteria > Hyphomicrobiales > Nitrobacteraceae > Bradyrhizobium > Bradyrhizobium sp. NBAIM03. The sequence goes on from NZ_JADYVS010000001.1 coordinate 154,702, forward strand.
GTTTCGCTATTTCAATCGCGTCAGCTTCCTCCAGGACGCGATCAGGGAATGGGCCGCCACCGATCCCATGCTGCTGGAGCTCAGCGTGTTCGGCGAGGTCATCCGATCCGAGCTGAAGAAAGGTCCCATTCAGGACGACGACCGCCTGCAATTCCTGTCGTCGCGGCTATCGGAGCTCAATGCCCAGTTCACGGTGCACGCCAAGCAATTCTCCACCGTCCTCGGCGAAGGATCCCGGGCGATCAAGCTGACGCTGACGGGCATCAACATCATCACGGCTGCGGCGCTGATCCTGCTCCTGATCTGGCATACGCGGCGCCTGGTGCGGCAACGGCAGACCTTCGAAGACGCCTTGCATGCCGAGAAGGAGCGCCTGGCCTGGCAGGCATCGCATGATTGGTTGACCGGCCTCTCCAACCGCCGCGCCTTCGAGGCGCGCCTGCAAGCCGAGCTGGACAATGCCGCGGCGGGTGCGCTCGCCCTCATCCTGCTCGACCTCGACCAGTTCAAGAGCGTCAACGACAGTTGCGGCCACCTCGCCGGCGACCGCCTGCTCTGCCAGGTCTCGCGCCTGCTGCAGCAGGACCGGCATGCGCATGATCTGGTGGCCCGGCTCGGCGGCGACGAATTCGGCCTGATCCTGCCGCGATGCTCGCCCTTCGATGCCGTCGACATCGCCGAGCGTCTGCGCCGGTCGCTGGAGCTGTTCAATTTCGCCTGGGACGACCGTTGCTTTGCCGTGACCGCCAGCATCGGCGTCGCCTGCATCGCCGACGGCAACATCACGCTCGAGGATGCGATGCGACGCGCGGATGCGGCCTGCTACCGCGCCAAGGAAAAGGGCCGCAACCGCGTTCAGGTCGAGAACGGGCGATCGGACGTTGTCGTCGTTGCGCCACGCCCGCGCGAAGCGGTCGCTGCACGAGGGTAATGGCATCGTCACCGCAGGGGCAGAATTCCAAGTCCTGCGAGATGGGTGTCGACGAATTGTTCGATCTGCTGGCGCAGCATCTGCGACGGCACGGCCACCATGCGCTCCTCGAGGCCGAGCGAGATGATGCCATGCACGGCGGAAAACAGCGTGCGCGACAGCAGCGCAATCTTCACGTCGTCCGCATCCGGCAATAGCCGCACCAGGGGCGGATGCATCAGCGCGAACGCATCCATCACCATCTGGAGGATGTCGTCCGGATAGGGGCGATCGTCCTCCATCCGATGCTCGAACAGGGAACGCAGCAAATTGGCGTGCGCGGCGAAGAAGTCGAGATAAGTCTCGGCGAGCCCATAAAGCTGGCGGACCGGATCCTCGGCGGGAACAGCACGGAGCCGGGCCGTGAGCGCCTGAACCGTTTCCCGGTTCACCGTCAGAATGACCCCGTCGAAGTCGCCAAACTCGTTATAGACGCTGCCGACCGAGCAGCCGGCCGCCTCGGCAACATCCCGAACCTTCAATGATCTCAGCCCCTTAGCTGAGATGATGCCGCGGGCAATTTCGACGATCTGGAGCCGGCGCCGAAATTTTTTCTGGTCGCGCAGCGATTCTTCTTGAACATTGTTCATTTTCAAGCTACTCATGTGAACATTGTTCAATCTAACCCGGAGACCTGGAAAATGCAAACCCTTGCTGTCGATATCGCCACCACCTTCGTCGATGACGCCGCCGCCCTCGTCGCCGGCTTTGGCCGGGCCCTGCTGCGGCTGGCCATGGCCCCGGTCAATCGCATCGCCAACGCCTGCGACGTTGCCGGTGTGCTCGCCGAACGCCGGGGGACTCTTCGGATGTGGCGGGCGAGCCGTGCCCGTGCCCGTCACGAGGGCCGCCGGTTCAGCCTGCTCGGCCGCTTCTCGCCGTTTCGCCACCTCGCCCATCTCACCTGAGGCGCGCACGCGGGTCGGCTCGAATGCAAGCGCCGGCTGCAAGGATGGACTTAACCATGTCCGGACGGGCGTGGCCGATCCGGCGGATTTCGACGATGCGGTTCAGTCTTTCCTTCATCGCCCGGCGCCATATCCGGGCGAGCGAGGCCGCTCCGCCCGGCCTCGACCGGATATTTGCGAACCTAACGATGCCGATTGGAGACCAACAGGATCGGAGGAACCGAGGGGACAGAGCAGGCCAGCAACTTCGTTGCCGCGCAATCGTTCGCCCTATGCTTCCGGTCGTGACGTTTCACAGACAACGTAACAACCTCAGTCTGCCTTGCCAAAACAGGACCAGTCATGATCAGGGAATTGATGTCGTCACGCCGCTTTGCGCCGCTGTTCTGGGCGCAATTCTTCTCGGCGCTCAATGACAACGTGCTCAAGAATGCGCTCGTCATCATCCTGCTCTACAGCGCGGCGACGAGCCACGGCGATGCGCTGGTGACGGTGGCAGGCGCAGTCTTCATCTTCCCCTACTTCATCCTGTCCGGGCTCGGCGGCCAGCTCGCCGACAAATACGTCAAATCCGTCGTCGCAAGGCGGCTCAAATTCGTCGAGATCTTTGCAGCCTGCTTCGCCGCTGCCGGCTTCTTCCTGCATTCGGTGCCGCTCTTGTTCGCAGCGCTCGCACTGTTCGGTACCATCGCCGCGCTGTTCGGCCCGGTGAAATACGCGATGCTGCCGGACCAGCTCGAGCTCGGCGAACTCGCGACCGGCAACGCGCTGGTCGAAGGCGCGACCTTCATGGCGATCCTGCTCGGCACCGTCGCCGGCGGCCAGTTCGTCGCCGGCTCCGCGCATATGGGCTGGGTCGCATCCGCCGTGGTCGTGCTAGCCGTGTTGTCCTGGGCGTTCGCGTCCCGCATTCCGCAGACGACGCCCTCCGCGCCTGAGCTGCCCGTCGACGCCAATCCCTGGACCTCGACGGTAAGCCTGCTCAGGACGCTTCGTGCCGACCATCGCCTCTGGGACGGCACCGTGATCGTCTCCTGGTTCTGGCTGGTCGGCGCCATCGTGCTGTCGCTGCTGCCGGCGCTGATCAAGGACGTCGTCGGCGGCACCGAGGGCGTCGTGACGCTGTGCCTTGCCATCTTCGCGATCGGCATCGCCATCGGCTCGCTGTTTGCCGCCAGCCTCAGCCACGTTCGCCCGAACCTCGCGCTGGTGCCGATCGGCGCCATCATCATGGGCTTTGCCGGCCTCGATCTCGCCTGGGCCATCGGCGTCACCGCAAAGGGGCACGAGATCACTGCGCTCGGCTTCGCGACTTCGTTCGGTGGCCTGCGCATGCTGGCCGACTTCGTCGCCTTCGCCTTCGGCGGCGGCCTGTTCGTCGTTCCGTCCTTTGCCGCGGTCCAGGCCTGGTCGCAACCTTCCGAGCGCGCCCGCATCATCGCCGCCGGCAACGTGCTGCAGGCCGCCTTCATGGTGGTCGGCTCGCTGTTCGTCGCGCTGTTGCAGGCGGCAGGTCTGCATATCGGCTGGATCTTCTTCGGCCTCGGCGTCGCCAGCTTCGGCGCGGTGTGGTTCGTGCTGACCAAGTGGGGCAAGGAAGGCGTGCGCGATGCTGGCGGGCTTCTGTTCCGCGCCCTGTTCCGTACCGAGGTGCGCGGCCTCGAAAACCTGCCGCCTCCCGGCACGCGCATGCTGATCGCGCCGAACCATGTCAGCCTGATCGACGGCCCGCTGCTGCACGCCGTGCTGCCGATCGACGCGAGCTTTGCGGTCGACACCGGCATCGCCAAGGCCTGGTGGGCCAAGCCGTTCCTGCGCGCCGTCAAGCACTACACGATGGACCCGAGCAAGCCGCTGGCCGCGCGCGACCTGATCAAGCTGGTGGCGGCGGGCGAGCCTGTCGTGATCTTCCCTGAGGGACGGATCACCGTCTCGGGATCGCTGATGAAGGTGTATGACGGCACCGCGATGATCGCGGACAAGGCCGACGCCGTGGTCGTGCCGGTCCGGATCGAAGGCGCGCAACGCTCCTATCTCAGCTATCTCAACTCCAGCCAGATCAAGCGGTCCTGGTTTCCGCGCGTGACGGTGACGATCCTGCCGCCGGTCAAGCTTCCGGTCGACGAAACGCTCAAGGGCAAGGCACGCCGCAACGCTGCCGGCGCCGCGCTGCAGGACGTCATGATCGACGCCCTCGTCAAAAACGCCATGCTCGATCACACGCTGTTCGAAGCCCTCGGACACGCCTATCGCGACCGCGACACCGGCAAGGTCATCATCGAGGACGCGCTCGGCACCAAGCTGACTTATCGCAAGCTGATCCTCGGCGCGCAGGTCCTGAGCCGCAAGCTCGAGAACGGCACCGCAACCGGCGAGAATGTCGGCGTGCTGCTGCCGAACTCCGCGGGCGTCGCCGTCGTCTTCATGGCGCTGCAGAACAGCGGCCGGGTGCCGGCGATGCTCAATTTCTCGGCCGGTCCGGTCAACGTGCTCGCCGCCATGAAGGCCGCGCAGGTCAAGACCGTGCTGACGTCGAAGGCCTTCATCGAGAAAGGCAAGCTCGACAAGCTGATGACTGCGATCTCCGCGGAGGCACGCGTCGTCTATCTCGAGGACGTCCGCGCCTCGATCAGCCTCGCCGACAAGATCAAGGGCCTGCTCGCCGGCACGACCCCGCGCGTGCCCCGCCAGGCCAACGATCCCGCCGTCGTGCTGTTCACGTCGGGCTCGGAAGGTACGCCCAAGGGCGTGGTGCTGTCCCACCGCAACATCCTCGCCAACGCGGCGCAGGCGCTGGCGCGGGTCGATGCCAATGCGAATGACAAGGTGTTCAATGTGCTGCCTGTGTTCCACTCGTTTGGACTCACGGGCGGAATGATGATGCCGATGCTGGCGGGCATTCCGATCTACATGTATCCCTCGCCGCTGCACTACCGGATCGTGCCCGAGCTGATCTACCAGACCGGCGCTACGATCCTGTTCGGCACGGATACGTTCCTGACCGGCTATGCGCGCTCGGCGCACGCTTACGACTTCCGCACCCTGCGCCTCGTCATCGCCGGCGCCGAGGCGGTCAAGGACCGCACGCGGCAGGTCTTCATGGAGCGCTACGGCATTCGCATCCTCGAAGGCTATGGCGTCACCGAGACGGCGCCGGTGCTGGCGATGAACACGCCGATGGCCAACCGCCCCGGCACCGTCGGCCGTCTCTCGCCGCTGATGGAAAGCCGCCTCGATCCGGTCCCCGGCATCGAGGAAGGAGGACGCCTCTCGGTGCGCGGCCCGAACGTGATGCTCGGCTACCTCAGGGCCGAAAAGCCCGGCGTGCTCGAAAAGCTCCCCGACGGCTGGCACGACACCGGCGACATCGTTTCGATCGACGCGGCCGGCTTCATCACCATCAAGGGCCGCGCCAAGCGCTTTGCCAAGATCGCGGGCGAAATGGTCTCGCTGTCCGCGGTCGAAGCCATCGCGGCGTCGCTATGGCCGCAGGCGGCATCCGTCGCCGTGTCGATCCCCGACCAGCGCAAGGGCGAGCGCATCGTGCTGCTGACGACCGAGAAGAACGCCGAGCGCAGCGCGATGCAGGCCCAGGCCAAGGCGATCGGCGCCTCCGAGCTGACCGTGCCCGCTGCGATCATGGTGGTCGACAAGGTGCCGTTGCTCGGCACCGGCAAGACCGACTATGTCACGGCCACGACGATGGCCCGCGAGCAGGGATCCCCGCCCGAGCGCGAGGTCGCGTAAGAGGTTGCGAGACGGGCGGCGCGGGGTCACGCCGCCGTCCGCCGCTCCTGCGCGTAGCGCACCAGCGCGGCAAAGCGATAGATGCCGTGCATGAACTTGCCGTAGGGCATAGTGATGAACAATGCGAACACCGCGCCGAGATGCAGCGCCAGCAACGGTCCCATCGCGGCAGTCTCGCGCAGCACCAGCAGCAGCATTCCGGTGAGGCCGGTCAGGAACAGCATGGCGATGAAACCGACGTCCATGCCGTAGCTGTATTCGTCGAGCAGCGCGGGATCGCTCCGCATCTTGGCCGCGAACAGGCCGATGGGCCCGACGATCAGGCCGATGCCGCCGAGCGTGCCGAGCACCACGGGCAGGTCCCACCACGGATACGGCGCCTCGCGGCCGAGCAGATAGTGATAGAGCGTCGCGACCGACGTCGCTGCGAAGCACAGGATGAAGCCGTAGAAAGTCAGGTGATGATAGAGCTTGCGCCGGTCGGTCGGCTTGTCGTCTTCGTTGTAGCAGCCGACGCCGCCGCCATGGAGATAGCGCAGCTCACCGGCGTCGCGGATCGCCTGAAAGATCGATCCGCCGTCGGCGCGGTTGCCGATCGGTGTGCCGATGTCGCGCCAGAAGGCACGCACGCTCATGACGAGTGCGAGGATCGCGTAGAGGAATGCGGCGCCAAACAGCGCGACCATCGCGTTGTGCGGCATCAGCTTGTAGAAGGCGCCGGGCCCGGTGTGCACGCCGAACAGCACGCCGCGGTCATTCAAGGCGGCAAAGCCGAGAATGAAGATCGCCATGCTGAGCGCGGCGGTGATGCTGATGACGAGGCCGTTGCGCGCGAAGGCGCCGGAGAGCGGCCGCGGCCAGGCATAGGCCGCATAGGACTCCGCGCGCGCAACCGCCAACGTCTTCGGGACGTTGACGTTGAATTCGTGCGGCGGCGCGAACTGGCAGTCGACGTAGCAGGCGCCGCAGGAATGGCAGAGATTGGCGAGATAGTTGAGATCGCCGTCGGAGAAGGCGCGCCGCATCTCCATGGCCGGAAACACCGCGCACAGGCCCTCGCAATAGCGGCAGGAATTGCAGACCGTCATCAGACGGTCGGCTTCGTCGAGAATTCTAGTTCCGTGCATGTTTCGCCGCTTCCCGTCCTGCGATCCGCCCGAACACGCTGCCGATGGTCATGCCCATGCCGGCCGCATAGCCCTTGCCAAGCACATTGCCGGCCATGATCTCGCCGGCGGCGAACATGTTGGCGGAGGGCTTGCCGTCCTTCATCAGCATTCGCGCCTCTTTGTTCACGCGCGTGCCGAGATAGGTGAAGGTGATGCCGGGCCGCACCGGATAAGCGAGAAAAGGCGGCGTCTCGATCCGGCGCGCCCAATGCGTCTTGGGCGGCGTGATGCCTTCCGTCACGCAATCATCCAGAATGGTGTGGTCGAAGGTCCCGGGCCGCACTGCCGCGTTGAACTCGGTCATAGTCTTCTCCAACACGACCGGATCGAGCGCGAGCTTGCCGGCGAGTTCGGCGATCGTCTGCCCGGCGATCGGCGGAAACAACGTCGGCATGAAGCTGGTGACCACGGTGGAGTCGAAGATGATGTAGGCGATCTGGTCGGGCTGCGCCGCGACCAGCCGGCCCCAGATCGCGTACCGCTTCGGCCAGAGGTCCTCGCCCTCGTCGTAGAAGCGCTGGGCATGCTTGTTGACGACGATGCCGAACACCACGGAGTCGTGCCGCGTGATGATGCCGCCGTCGAATTTCGGCGCGCGGGCATCGATCGCGACCGCATGACACTGCGTGGGATCGCCGACCTCCTGCACGCCCTTGTCGAGCAGCATCTTCAGGATCGAGCCGCGGTTATAGGGCGTGCCGCGGATCAGGAAGTTGTCGGCGGCCTCGCCCCAATATTGCTTCAGCCATTCGATGTTGGCCTCGAACCCGCCGGCGGCGGCGACCAGTGATGTCGCGCGGATCTCGGTCTCGCCCTTGATCGGCCGCTGGAGGCGCGCGGCGAGGAACATGCCGTCCTCGATCACGAGATCGACGACTTCGGCGTCGTATTCGACGTCGACACCGAGCCGCTCCGCGGTGAGATAAAGCGCGTTCAGCATCGCCCGCCCGCCGCCCAGGAAGAAGGAGTTGGTGCGGCCGAGGCTCAGCGTGCCGCCGAGCGAGGGCTGCCAGCGCACACCCTGCTCCACGATCCAGTTCAGGATGTCCTTGGATTCGCGGATCATATGTCGGGCGAGCACCTCGTCGGTCTGCCCGCCGGTGACGCGCAGCAGATCCTCCCAGAATTCCTCCTCGGTGTAGGGGCCGGTCAGGATTTCGGTCGCCGCATCATGGGCGCAGCGCATGTTGCGGGTGTGGCGGGTGTTGCCGCCGCGATAGAATTTCGGCGCGCCTTCGAGCACGAGCACCGAGGCCCCGCCGCCCCGCGCGCTGATCGCCGCGCACAGGGCCGCATTGCCGCCGCCGATCACCAGCACGTCGTATTTGCTGCTCATACCGTCCGCCCGACGGCACGCGAGATTGGAGAAATTCTGTCCGTCAGTGGCATGCTCGACCTTCCAGCGTTGCGCATCTTGTCGACAACTAGCGCCTCGCCCTGCGCGCTGGACGCGCGTCTTCAGCCGAAGCCGATAAGGCATTGTCGAGGATCTCGGTCGGACCGCCCAGCGTGCGCGTCAGGCGGATGGCTGCCTTCAGCAACAGCGACGCCATCGTCTTGATATTGTCTCTCGTGAAGCGCGGCTTCGGCCCCGAGAGCGACAAGGCGCCGACGCACTTGCCGCCGGACCCGAACACGGGGCAGGCCAGCCCGGCACAATCCGGATCGCGCTCCCCGAACGACACTGCGATGCAGCCCTCGCGAATCGCGTCATAGGTCGCGCCTTTCTCACCGTCGAAGGCGAGAATAACCCGGCCCGCCGCCCCGCGCTCCAGCGGCAGCAGCATGCCGGCCTCGACGCGGTCGAGCGTCGAGTGTTGGGAATCGACGCGGAACACGCAGAGCCGGCGCTTGGCATCATGCCGCACGTGGTACGACGGACTTTCGGTGCCGTCGGCCACGAGCTGGCGCAGCAGCGGCATCACCCGATCATGCAGATTGTTGTTGCGCTGGTACACCGCACCCAGCCGGAACGGCGTCGGCCCGAGATGGTAGCGGCCGTCGGCGAGTTGCACGAGGTAGCCGAATTCCTGAAGCGAGGCCATCAGCCGCAACAGCGTGCTTTTGTACATCTTGGTGCGCTTGGCAAGCTCCGCCAGCGTCATCGGCTCCGGGGCATCCTCGAACGCGGCAAGGATCGTCAGAGCGCGGTCGACGGCGGCGACACCGGGCGAAGGCATGGCGTTTCCTATTGGGGGAATCCGGAGGGATCGATGAGCTTAGCGATGACGGGAAAGTAAGCATCCCCCATCCCCTTGTCGATCGTCTCCTGGAAGATGGTGCGCATAAGCGCGGCACCGCGCAGGTTGAGCCCAGCCTGCGCGCCGAGCTCCAGCGCATAGGAGAGGTCCTTCATTGCATATTCAGTGGAGAACGCCCGCAGCGGAAACTCCCCGGCGACGATCGCCTTCATGCCGTGATTGCGCAGGGCAAAACTGTCCGCCGACCCCTTGGACAACGTCTCCAGCAGCAGCTTCGGCTCGACGCCGCTGTGCTTGGCAAGCGCGACGGCCTCCGCCAGCGCATTCACCGTCTCGAACAGCACCATGTTGTTGAGGATCTTCGTCACTTGGCCTGCGCCGGTTCCGCCACAGAGAGTGACGTCGGTCGCAAAATGCCGGATCAGCGGCTCGACCGCGGCGAACTGCTCGGCTGTCGCGCCGACCATAACGCTGAGCGTGCCGTCCTGGGCTGCCTGGCGGGTGCGCGCGATCGGCGCATCGATCCAGAGCGCGCCCTTCTCCGCGAGCTGCTTCGCGAATGAACGGGTCAGGCCGACGTCGGACGTGCCGAGATCGATCACAGTCTGGTCGCGCTTGACCGCCGGCAGGATGCTCTCGAAGACCGACATGACGTGCTTGGCGCTGGGCAGGCACAGGAAGACCGTCTGTGCGCCGGCGACGACATCCCCGATCGACGTCGTCGCCGTCGCTCCGTCAGCTGCGACCCGAGCCAACGGCTCCGCAGCAAGGTCGAAGGCAAGCACCGGCCGGCCGCTCTTGCGCAACAGGTTGCGGCAGATCGGCTCGCCCATGACGCCAAGACCGATGAACCCAATCGAACCAGACATTCCTTAACTCTCCCTCGAAGTCGTGTGGCCGGACGGACGCCGCTCCCGCCCGGCCGGCGCAGTTACTTTACCAGCGGGCAGCCGCCTTCGCTCAACGGCCGGAATACCTCGTCGCCCGGCTTGGAGCCGACGATCCGGTAATAGTCGAACTTGTACTTGGACTCCTCCGGCTTCTTCACTTGCACGAGATACATCGTGTGCAGCACGCGCCCGTCGGGGCGGACCGCAACGTCCTTGTTGTACATGTCGTTGACCTTCAGCTCGTGCATCTTGGCGGCAACGACCGTTGCATCGGTGGTGCCCGCTGCCTTGACGGCGGCGAGGTAATGTCGGACGCCGCTGTAGACGCCTGCCTGCACCATGCTCGCGACCTTGCCGTCCATCAGCGTCGAGTAGCGCTTCGACCAGGCCCGGGTCTGCTCGTTGAGGTCCCAGTAGAACGAGGTCGTCACCTGCAAACCCTGCGTGACCTTCAGGCCAAGCGAGTTCACATCCGTGATGAAGACCAGGAGGCCGGCGAGCTTCTGGCCGCCCTCGACGATGCCGAACTCACCAGCCTGCTTGATCGCGGTCTGCACGTCCGCGCCCGACGTCGCGAGGCCAACGACGTCGGCCTTGGATCCCTGCGCCTGCAGCAGAAAGGACGCAAAATCCGCAGTGCCGAGCGGATGCGCGGCCGAGCCGATCACTTTGCCGCCGGCGACGTCGATGAACTTCGTGGCATCGCGCTGAAGCGCGTGACCGAAGGCGTAGTCGGCTGTCACGAAGTACCAGGTCTTGCCGCCAGCCCGCGTGATCGCGTCGCTGGTCAGCTTCGACAGCGCGTAGGTGTCGTAGTTGAAGTGGAAGCTGATCGGCGAGCAGGACTTTCCCGTGAAATCGGACGAGCCCGGACCCGAGATGACGAAGATCTTGTTCTTCTGCTTGGCGACTTCCAGGATGGCAAAGCCGGCCGAGGAGGCTGCGCCGTCCGCGATCATGTCGACGCCCTCATTGTCGAACCATTTGCGCGCAGTTGCCGATGCGATGTCCGGCTTGTTCTGATGGTCGGCCGAAATGATCTCGATCTTCTTGCCGAGGAGTTCGTTGCCGAAATCCTCCGCGGCGAGCCTTGCGGCGGCGACCGAGCCCCGCCCTCCATTGTCGGCGAACACACCGGACTGGTCGTTGAGAACGCCGATCCTGATGACATCGTCGGCCGCGACCGCGGCACTCGTCTGCGCGGCCAGAGCGACCGCAATCATCCAACGCAACTTCATAACATACGCCTCCCGTTTACGACTTTTGCTTATCGAGGATGTTTTGCAGCACCGGCGCGATGTAGCGGCGGAACTGGCCTGGGTTTTCACTCATCGGAAAATGGCCAAGCCGCTCCATGACGGTGGCCTTCGCACCGGGAATCCCGGCGGCGGTCCGCAGCGTGTCCTCCGGCGTGCAGGAGAAATCGTACTCGCCGGTCAGCAGATAGAGCGGGCACTGGTTGACGTCGATGTTGCCGGTGCGACCACGCAGATCGCCATCGACGCGATAGAAATAAAGATCGCCCTTGAAGATGCCGGGTCCGCCCTGCTTGTAGCCCCACAGTGTCTCGTTGCGCGCACCCTCAGGACCGCCAGGCGCGATCAATCCCGATACCAGCGCGGCGCAGACCTCGCCGCCATGAACATCGGGCCGGTTCAGCCAGGTCGTTTCGTACCAGGGCTGCTGGAAGTCGGCGGCCTCAAGGCCGATCAGAGCGCGAAACTCGTGAGCATGCGCAATGGCGAGATTGAGCACGATGCGGCCACCGATCGAGCAACCCATCACCACCGGCCGCTCCAGCCCAAGCGCGCTGCAGAAGGCGCGGATCGTCGCCGTGTAGCTCGCGGTGGTCAGCCGGTATTCGCTGCCATATCGGCTGTCCGGGGGATTGGACTTACCATGCCAGGGCATGTCGAAGGTGATGACTCGGAAATGCCTCGTGAACTCGTCGTCCACGAGCAGATGACGCCACTGCCGCGCGTCGGAGCCGGCGGTGTGGAGGCAAACCAGGGGAATGCCGCTGCCGTTCTCCTCGAAATAGATCCTGTTGACCTCGCCATCGATCTCGACGTGCACGTAGCGCCCGACAATCGGCTCGATGAAGCCGTTCATGACGCGCCTCCGAACCCGCTGCGCCGCGGTAGCGCCAGAAGATCCTTGAAATACTGAAGGTACGCTATGAATGGATGCAGATCGCCTTCGAGCGTCGCCTGCCCGCGCTTGGTCAGCGCCAGCAGATCGTGCCATCCCGCCGGCGGCATTCGTTGCCAATATGCGGCGAACGCGGCGGGCGTCGCGCGATAGGAGAAGCGCCAGGAACGCATCAGCACTGGCGCCGGCGCCATGTCGACGATCCGACCGGCCCGAATGGCGAGGTGGAATGGCTGCGTGCTCGGCCCGAGCAGGCAATCCACATCGAGCCAGCGACCACGGGCAGTGAGGGCCTCGTCGCGGATCAGCAAATCGGGAATCGCCTTGAAGGCTTCGATGACGGCATCGGGCGTGAATGGCACCGGTGAGCCGTCGTCCTGCCGGACGCGTTCGAATTCCATTGTCTCGTCCCTCAATTGCGTTCGTTCTATTGTACAGAACGATATTCTATTTCTATTCCAGTTTCTATACAGGGCTTGTGAGCGAACTCAAGTGCGCAGGAGCCGTGGGGCCGCGCGCCGTGGCGGAAGCAGGCCGACCGCGCGAGAGAGACCGCTTGATTTCAAGCTTCGAAGACGCGCGCGACCAGCCAATAGCCGCCGAGCAGGCCGATCATGGCAGAGAACGTGTAAACCAGCCCCGCCGCCCTCACCGGTTCGGACCGGTCCCCTCCGCTCCATCGATCGGCGAGACGGAGGGTCGGCAACGCGACCGCAACGATCGCGACCTGCCCGATCTCGACGCCGATGTTGAAAGCGGCAAGCGCCGGCACGGCTGTGTTTGGCGGTAACCCGATGTCACGCAGCACCCCCGCGAAGCCGAAGCCGTGGATCAAGCCGAACAGAAAAGCCACGCGCCAGCGCCTGTCGACGTCGCGCGAGAAGAAGTTCTCCACAGCCACGAAGACGATCGAGGCCGCAATTGCAGGCTCCACGATGCTGCTCGGAATCACGAGAACATCGAGCGCGGCCAGCGACAAGGTGATTGAATGGGCAATGGTGAAGGCCGTCACGATTTTGACGACGGGCATGAGCCGTCGCGCCCACAGCACCACCGCGATCAGGAATGCGATGTGATCGTAACCGAGGAAGATGTGCTCGATGCCGGTGATGACATAGCGCTGCATCGTCGACCACAGCGACGGCGGCGCGGTTGAAAGCGTGACCGTCGTGTTGCCGGCGTCGAGCAAGGCCTGCGTTTCCGACCGCCCCTGCGCAATCAGCACGACTTGTCGAGCAGCCTTGTCCTTCTCGGTCAGCACGGTGGAACGATAGATGAGATCGCCGGCGGCGTCGGCGCAGGCAAAGCTGTTGCGATAGACGATGCCGTCGCCGTCGGCCAAGATCGCGGCATCTCCGGCAACACAGGCCTTGGCACCACCTGTGACAGCCAGATGCGTGCCCATATAGGCAAGGATCGCGGGCTTGGCCGCGTCGACCGCGACAGGATCGACCGCGTCCCGTCTCGGATCATAGATCTTCGTACCGATCAGGCGATCGACATCGCTGCCCTTCAACCCGAGCTCGACGCTCACCGAGCGATCAGGGCTCAGCCCCACGCGCGCGGTGACGAGATTGACCTCATGTGCCTCTGCCGGAAAAGCGATGCCGAGCAGCACCCAGAACCCCGCCAGAAGCAGCCGCCTCATGATCCCGCTCCATCGCGCTCACGCCAGCACATCCGCCACCACGGCCTTCAGGACGTCCCGCGCATCGGCCGGCTTCAGCCGGACCTGCAAGCCGCGCTGGCCTCCATTGAGATAGACGAGATCATGCGCAAGCGCGCTCTGCTCGATCACGGTGCGCACAGGCTTGCGCTGCCCGAACGGGCTGATGCCGCCGACCTTGTAGCCGGTGACGCGCTCGGCCTCGGGCGGCTTCATCATCTGCGCCGACTTGCCGCTCGCCGCCGCCGCCAGCTTCTTCATCGAGACCTCCTGGTCGGACGGCACGACCACGCACACCGGCTTGCCGTCGACCAGCGCCATCAGCGTCTTCAGGACGCGCGCCGGCTCCTCGCCGAGCGCGGCCGCCGCCTGCAGCCCGATGCTCTCGGCGTCGGGATCATAGTCGTAGGTGTGCACGGTGAAGGCAACACCGGCGGCCGTGAGTGCGCGTGTCGCGGGGGTGACTTTGGACATGCGTCACATGTAGCACCGTCATTGCGAGGAGCGAAGCGACGAAGCAATCCAGAATCTTGCCGCGGAGGCAGTCTAGATTGCTTCGCTTCGCTCGCAATGACGGTGTGGGCACCATGCGCCCCACCCATGACGTCCCCTACTCCGCCGCGTCACGCATCTCGGCGCGCTCGGCCCTCGCCGCGCAGAACTTGAACTCCGGGATCTTGCCGAACGGGTCCAGTGCCGGGTTGGTGAGCAGGTTCGCCGCCGCCTCGGCGTAGCAGAACGGCATGAACACCATGTTCTCCGGCACGTCGCGGTCGGAGCGGACCTTGACCTCGACGGCGCCACGGCGGGTCTCCAGGCGAATGAAATCGCCGGGCACCAGCTTCTTCTTGCGCATGTCCTTTGGCGACATGAACGCGACCGCCTCCGGCTCGATCTGGTCGAGCACCTGGGCGCGGCGCGTCATCGAGCCGGTGTGCCAGTGCTCCAGCACGCGGCCGGTCGAGAGCACCATCGGATATTCGTCGTCGGGAATCTCGTCCGGCGGGATGACCTTGGCCGGCACGATCTTGCCGCGGCCGCTCGCGGTCGGGAAGCCCGTGGTGAAGATGATCTCGTTGCCGGGCTTGTTCGGATCGTCGACCGGATAGGTCACCGCGCCTTCGCGCACCAGCCGCTCCCAGGTGATGTTCTTCAGCGACGGCATCAGCTCTGCCATCTCGGTGAAGACGTCGCCGGGTCCGGCATAGTTCCACGGCAGGCCCATGCGCTTGCCGATCTCCTGGATGATCCAGAGATCCTGGCGCGCATCGCCGGGCGGCTTGATCACCTGACGCGCCAGCTGCACGCGGCGGTCGGTGTTGGTGAAGGAGCCGTCCTTCTCGGCGAAGGCCGAGGCCGGCAGGATCACGTCGGCGTGAAACGCAGTCTCGGTGACGAAGAGGTCCTGCACCACGAGATGATCGAGCATCGCCAGCGCATGGCGCGCGTGCTGCAGATCGGGATCGGACATCGCGGGATTCTCGCCCTCGATATACATGCCCGTGATCTCGCCGGCATGGATCGCGTTCATGATCTCGACCACGGTCAGGCCGCGGACGGGATCGAGATCCTGCTGCCAGAGCTTTTCGAAACTGCCGCGCAGATCGTCGCGGCCGACCGGCTGGTAGTCCGGCAGGAACATCGGGATCAGGCCGGCATCGGAGGCGCCCTGCACGTTGTTCTGGCCGCGCAGCGGATGCAGGCCGGTGCCGGGACGGCCGACCTGGCCGGTGATCAGCGCGAGCGCGATCAGGCAGCGCGCATTGTCGGTGCCGTGGACGTGCTGGCTGATGCCCATACCCCAGAAGATGATCGACGATTTCGCGCGCGCATAGGTGCGCGCCACCTCGCGCAAGGTCTGCGCCGGGACGCCGCAGATCGGCTCCATCTTCTCCGGCGTGAACTCCTTGATCTTCTCCTTGAGGTCCTCGAAACCCTCGGTGTAGCCGGCGATGTACTGGTCGTCGGTCAGGCCCTCAGTGATGATCGTGTTGATCATCGCGTTCAGCATGGCGACGTCGGAGCCGGGCTTGAACTGCAGATGCTTGGTCGCATGCCGCGACAGCGACTGCCGGCGCGGATCCATAACGAACAGTTTTGCGCCGTTCTGCTTGACCGCGTTCTTGATGAAGGTCGCCGCAACCGGATGGTTCACAGTCGGATTGGCGCCGATCACGATGATGACCTCGGCGTCCATGGCGGCAGAGAACGGTGCCGACACCGCGCCCGAGCTGAGGCCTTCGAACAGCGCCGCGACCGACGAAGCGTGGCAGAGGCGCGTGCAGTGATCGACGTTGTTGGAGCCGAAGCCGGTGCGCACCAGCTTCTGGAACAGATAGGCCTCTTCGTTCGAGCCCTTGGCCGAGCCGAAGCCGGCCAGCGCCTTCACGCCCTTCTCGTCGCGGATCTTGACGAGGCCCTTGGCGGCGATGTCGAGCGCTTCCTCCCAGCTCGCCTCGCGGAAATGCGTGAACGGATTGGCCGGATCGACCTGATCGTTCGCATCCTTCTTCGCGTTCGGCAACCGCACCAGCGGCTTCGTCAGGCGATGCGGATGGTGGATGTAGTCGAAGCCGAAGCGGCCCTTCACGCAGAGACGATTGTGATTGGCGGGGCCGTCGCGGCCTTCCGCATAGATCACCTTCTCGTCCTTGACCTCATAGGTGACCTGGCAGCCGACGCCGCAGAACGGGCAGAGCGAATCGACCTTCTTGTCGGCATAGGTGACGCGCGTCTGCTTGTCGTCGAGCATCACGGCCGGCATCAAGGCGCCGGTCGGGCAGGCCTGCACGCATTCGCCGCAGGCCACGCAGGTGGACTCGCCCATGGGGTCGTCGAAGTCGAACACGATCTTGGCGCCGGCATTGCGATAGGCCATGCCGATGACGTCGTTGACCTGGACCTCACGGCAGGCGCGCACGCACAGGCCGCACTGGATGCAGGCATCGAGATTGACGCGCATCGCCGGATGGCTGGCATCGGTCGCCCAGCGCTCGGCGGCGGGAAAGCGGCTCTCGGTGACGCCTGTCGTCTCGGCCCAGTGCCAGAACTTCGACTCCGGGTCGTGGCTGGTTTCGCGCGCCGGCTGGTCTGCGACCAGCAGCTCCATCACCATCTTCTGCGCAGCAGTCGCGCGGGCGCTCTCGGTCTTCACCTTCATGCCGACCGACGGCGTGCGCTTGCAGGACGCAGCCAGCACGCGCTCGCCCTCGATCTCGACCATGCAGGCGCGGCAATTGCCGTCGGGGCGATAGTCCGGCGCCGGCGAATAGCAGAGGTGCGGAATGTCGCGGCCCTGGCGCTTTGCGACCTGCCAGATGGTCTCGCCGGGCTTGGCCTCGACCTGCTTGCCGTCGAGTTCGAACGTGATCTTGGTCATTCGGCGGCTTCCTTGAACTCGTCAGGGAAATATTTGATCACGGAAGACAGCGGATTCGATGCCGCCTGTCCGAGCCCGCAGATCGAGGCATCGCGCATCGCCTGGCTCAATTCTTCCAGCAAGGCACGGTTCCAGACCGGCCTTTGCATCAGCAGCGCCGCCTTCTGGGTACCGACGCGGCACGGCGTGCACTGGCCGCAGCTCTCGTCCTCGAAGAACTTCATCAGGTTCAGTGCG
The DNA here is from genome assembly GCF_020194055.1 of Bradyrhizobium sp. NBAIM03. Lineage (NCBI taxonomy): Bacteria > Pseudomonadati > Pseudomonadota > Alphaproteobacteria > Hyphomicrobiales > Nitrobacteraceae > Bradyrhizobium > Bradyrhizobium sp. NBAIM03. The sequence goes on from NZ_JADYVS010000001.1 coordinate 172,020, forward strand.
GCCGACCGCACGCTGTCCTTGTGCGACAGGATCACGATCGCAGCCGAGCCGATGAAGCAGCCGTATTTCTCCAGCGTGCCGAAATCGAGCGGGATGTCGTCCATCGCTGCAGGCAAAATGCCGCCGGACGCACCGCCCGGCAGATAGGCGTAGAACTGGTGGCCGTGGGCCATGCCGCCGCAATATTCCTCGATCAGCTCGCGCACGGTGATGCCCGCGGGCGCGAGCTTCATGCCGGGATTCTTGACGCGGCCCGAGACCGAGAAGCTGCGCAGGCCGTGACGCTCGTGGCGGCCATGGCCCTTCCACCAATCGGCGCCCTTCTCGACGATGTCGCGCACCCACCACAGCGTCTCGATATTGTTGATCAACGTCGGCAGGCCGAACAGGCCCACCTGGAACGGGTAAGGCGGCTTGTGCCGGGGCAGGCCGCGCTTGCCCTCGATGCTCTCCAGCAGCGAGGATTCCTCGCCGCAGATGTAGGCGCCGGCGCCGCGCCGCAGATGCAGCGTCGGGCCGCCCGACGGAAGCTTTGCGATCTCGCGCTGGAGGATCTCGCGCGAGGCCGGATATTCGTCGCGCAGATAGATGTAGACGTCGCTCGCCTGCACCACGTGGGCGCCGATCAACATGCCCTCGATGAAGCGATGCGGATCTGTTTCGAGATAATAGCGGTCCTTGAACGTGCCGGGCTCGCCCTCGTCGCCGTTGATCGCCATCAGCCGCGGCCCGGGCTCGCCCAGCACGGCGCGCCATTTACGCCCGGTGGGGAAGCCGGCGCCGCCAAGGCCGCGCAGCGAAGCGTCGTCGAGCGCTTTCAGGAGATCGTCCTTCGACAATTCGCCGGAGCGCAGACGATTGAGCAGCTTGTAGCCGCCACCCGCGACGTAGGCATCGTACTCGGTATATTTGGGCAGATGCGTATGAGTATCGCCGGCCTTTGCCGCCGCCATCACATCGGCGACGGTCGCGTGGTCGACGAAATTGTGCCCGACCTCGGCGGCCGGCGCTGTGTCGCAGCGTCCAACGCAGGGCGCGCGCACGACGCGGATGCCGGGACCTGACGCGCTCTGCAGATCTTCGAGCAGGTTCTCGCCGCCAAGCATCTCGCAGGTGAGCGAATCGCAGACCCGGATCGTCAGCGGGGGAATGTCGGGCTCGCCTTCCTTCACCACGTCGAAATGCGCGTAGAAGGTCGCCGTCTCGAACACCTCGGCGAAGGCGAGCTTCATCTCGTCGGCGAGTGCGGCCAGATGCGCCGCCGAGATCTGGTGATACTTGTCCTGGATCAGGTGCAGATATTCGATCAACAGATCGCGCCGCCGCGGCCTGTCGCCGAGCAACAGCTCGATCTCGTGCGCGGCCGTGGGATCGACCTGCCGCCCCTTGGGGGTCGCCTTGGCGCGTCGGCGTCCCTCACCGGGATGCTCGAAGGAGCGGACCTTGTGCACGTCCTCGTGGCTCATCGCTTCGTCTCGATCTCGTCCTTATCAGAACTCCACTTCTATCCTTTGGCATGCCAGATGCCAAGAAAATTATCACGCTCGCGGAAGTGGTTACGCTGCACGGCTCAACAGAGCCCAGCACCGGCCCTGCGTTCTTGAGCAAGGCCGAGCCAAGCCCGAATTGGCCGGGAGATCAATAAAGGCGTCTCATGCTGCGATAGCGAAGTCCTATCGACGTCGCTTGAGGCGCGGCGGGATCGCAAAGGCGTCCGCCGTGAACATTCCCGTTTCTACGGGGCGTCGCTCTTTTCGACCAGGAACACGATGCGCGCCTCGTTGCGCTCGGTGATCTCGACCTTGTCGCCGGTCTCGCGGATCAGATTGGGAATATCGATCACCGAGAGCGGATCGGTGCAGTGAACTTCGAGTTGGTCGCCCGCCTTGAGCGGCTTGAGCGCCTTGCGCGTCTTCAGGGCCGGCAACGGGCATTTCAACCCGGTGAGATCGAGTGTCGTCCTGGTCATGGCCGCACCATGGCGAGGCGGAGCGGCTGCGTCAACGTTAGGAGGCATCAGATCAGGCTGGCGTAGGGCAGGAAGCCCACGTCCTGCCCCGGCTCGACATTCGTGATGTCCTCGCCGAGCTCGACGAGGCCATCGGTCTCGACCAGCGAGGATAGGAGCCCGGCGCCTTCGCGCGGGAACTTGATCGCCTCGAGCCCGCCGTCCTGCGCGCGCCGCAGCGAGGCGCGCACATATTCACGCCGGCCGGCCTTCTTCTTGTAGGTGAACGCCGCGCGCAGCGGGATCGCCAAGAGCGGCTCCGGCAAGGCGCCCGACAGCGCCAACGCCGTCGGTCGCACCACATGGACGAATGTCACGAAGCTCGCGACGGGATTTCCGGGCAGTCCGATCAACGGTGTGCCGCCGATGATGCCCATCGCCACGGGACGGCCGGGCTTGATCGCCATCCGCCACAGCACCAGCGAGCCGATGCTCTCCACCGCCGCCTTGACGTGATCCTCCTCGCCGGTCGAGACGCCGCCGGTGGTGAGGATCAGGTCATGGCCGCCTGCGACCTGCTTCAGGCCGCGCGCCAGCGACGCTCGCTCATCGCGCAGAATGCCGAGATCGCTGACCTCGCAGCCGAGCCGCCGCAGCATCGCCATCAGCATGAAGCGGTTGGAATCGAACAATTGCGAGGCGGCGCGCGGCTCGCCGGGCGAGGCGAGCTCGTCGCCGGTCGAGAACACGGCGACACGGATGCGCCTGACGACGTCGAGCCTTGTCAGGCCGAACGCGGCGGCAAGGGCGACGTGCTGCGGCCGCAGGCGCTGGCCGGCGCGCAGCGCGACCTGACCTTGGGGAATGTCCTCGCCTGCGGGCCGCACATTTGCGCCGGGCTTCAGCCCCGGCGGCAGCACGATCCTGCCTGAAGCATCGATGCGGACGTCCTCCTGCATGAAGACCGTCTCCGCATCCGGCGGCATCGGGGCGCCGGTGAAGATGCGCGCGGTGTGGCCGGGCTTGATCGGCGCTTGCGCAAGGCCGCCGGCCTGGATGCGGCCGTCAAGCGGGAAGGCCTGCTCTGCGCTTGCCGGAAGGTCGGCGTTGCGCACGGCGTAACCGTCGACGGCGGAGTTGGTGAACGGCGGCAGCGGCAAAGGCGCGGCCAGATCGCGCGCGAGCACGCGCCCGTCGGCATCGACCAGCGCCACCGTCTCGAGATCGACGATGGCGTTGACGCGCGTCGTGATGAGGCCGACGGCTTCGTCGACCGACATCATCGGGCCGCCGAAGGCAAAGCAATCGTCCGACAGTTGCGCCATGGTGCCTCGTCAGCGTGTCGCGGCGCTTCTTGCTACCGCTTCCTCGACCGGCATCGCCGCCCGTATCATCAATGCCGCCGCGCCTTCGATATCGTCGAGATGGACAGTCGGCAGCCTCGTGTCAATCGCGACGTCGGTCGCAATCCCGGCAATTCCGGGATCGTCCGGAAACAGCAGCGGCTTGCCGTTGGCGGCACGATGCACCTCGATCTTGCGGTGCGGCTCGCGCTTGAATCCCTCGACCACGACGAGATCGACCGCGGAGAGCTTGTCGAGCAGCTCCGGCAGCCGCGGCTCCGCCGCCCCGCGCAGCTCATGCATCAGCGCCCAGCGTTTCGACGAGGCCACCAGAACCTCCGCCGCGCCGGCCTCGCGATGGCGCCAGGAATCCTTGCCGGGCACGTCGACGTCGAACTGGTGATGCGCATGCTTGATCACGGAGACGCGCAGGCCCTGCGCGTCGAAATGCGGGATCAGCCGCGTCAACAGCGTGGTCTTGCCCGCACCGCTCCAGCCTGCAAGGCCGATGACTTTCATTCCAGCTCTCTTTTCCAGCAACCAGCGCTCGCCGATGGAACCACCATCCCCTCCCCGTCATTGCGAGCGCAGCGAAGCAATCCAGACTGCCGCTGCGGAAAGATCCTGGATTGCTTCGCTGCGCTCGTAATGACGACAAGGTGGCATTTCGCTCTCTCCCCTCCATGCTTATATCGGCTTGACCCGAATGTCATGCTAACCTCGCCGCCATGATGAAGATCGACAAAGCCCCGGTGCCCCTGATCGTCCCCAATCCGGACGACCCGCGCCTGACCCAGAGCGTGACCGGCACCGACCAGACCGGCGCCAGGGTCGAGATCAAGGTACCCATGGAGCGGCCGCTGACGCTCTATTTGAACGCCCAGGAGATCGTCACCATGATGACGATCGGCGACTATCCGGAATATCTGGCGCTCGGCTATCTGCTGAACCAGAACATGCTGAAATATAACGACGTGGTCACCGAGGTCGAGTACGACGACGACCTCCAGGTGGTCGTCGTGCGCACCTCACACCACACCAATTTCGAGGCCAAGCTGAAAAAGCGCACGCAGACCTCCGGCTGCGCGCAGGGCACCGCCTTCGGCGACCTCTTGGAGGCGGTCGAGAGCGTCGCGCTGCCTAAGGCAGAGCTGCGCACCTCCTGGCTCTACCAGATGACGCAGACCATCAACACCATGCCCTCGCTTTATCTGGAGGCCGGCGCGATCCACGGCTGTGTGCTGTGCAAGGAGGGGACCCCGCTCTGCTACACCGAGGATGTCGGCCGCCACAACGCCGTCGACAAGATCGCGGGCTGGATGTACCGCCACGGCGTCGACGCGTCCGACAAGATCCTCTACACCACGGGGCGCCTCACCTCCGAGATGGTGATCAAGACGGTGCGCATGGGCATTCCGATCCTGGTGTCGCGCTCCGGCTTCACCGCCTGGGGTGTCGATCTGGCAAGGCAGGTCGGCCTGACGCTGGTCGGGCGCACCCGCGGCAAACGCTTCATCGCGCTCGCAGGCGAAGAGCGTATCGTCTACGACCAGAACCTCGCTTATGTCGAAGAGGAATCGGCCAAGCACAAGCGCAAGGGTGAAGGCGGTGACGACTGACATTTCCGCGGCGCGTGTTCCGCCGACTCTCGGCGTGCTGCTCGCCGGTGGGCTCGCGCGGCGCATGGGCGGCGGCGACAAGCCGATGCGCACCATCGGCGGCCGCACCATTCTGGAACGCGTGATCGCGCGCCTTGCGTCCCAGTGCAGCGGACTGATTCTCAATGCCAACGGCGATCCCGCCCGCTTTGCCGCGTTCGGCTTGCAGGTGGTCGCCGACGACGTGCCCGGCTTCCCCGGCCCCCTCGCCGGCATCCTCGCGGCGCTCGACTGGACCGCGGCGAACCGGCCGAAGATCGAATGGGTGCTGAGCGCCGCCGGCGATTGCCCGTTCCTGCCGCGCGACCTCGTCGCGCAGCTGCATGAGGCGCGCGCGCGTGAGAATGCGCAGCTTGCGGTCGCAGCCTCAGGCGAGCAGTCGCATCCGGTGATCGGCCTGTGGCGCGTCGCCTTGCGCGAGGAGCTGCGCCACGCCCTCGTGGTCGAAGACCTCCGCAAGATCGACCGCTGGACCGCGCGCTATCCGCTTGCGACGGTGACGTGGCCGATCGAGCCGCTCGATCCGTTCTTCAATGCCAACACGGTCGAGGACATCGCCGAGGCCGAGCGGCTGGCGGCGCTGGATGACGCGTCTTAGCGACTCTATGATTTCGGAAACTCGTTGAGGAGCTGCGCCCAGATGATCGCGAAGGCGATCAGGCCGCAAATGCCGACGGCAGTGGTGAAGCGCGGCAAACGGCCGATCGCAACCAGCAGCCAAGCCGGCAGGAAGAACGCCCCGAAAACCATGCCCAGCGGAAACACCGCGAGCCATTGAAAGCCGCTGCCGTCCCCGGGCGGAACATTCGCGATGTAATGGAAGGTGTAGAGCCAGAACAGCGTGCCGGCCGCCGCGACGAGAGCAGCGATCCTGCGGAAATTGAGGGGCGTCGATGCGGTCATGACCTGGCTCATGTTCGTTGGTCGCTGCGGCGCCCCGCCAAGTTCATGGCGTCTTGAACCGGACCTGGAACGGGAGCGACCACAGGTCTGGACATTCCCCGGACGAAGCCATGGCCGCCCCTCTCTTGAATACGATCTTCGAATTCGTCGATTTCGTCTTCGATCTCTCCGAGACGATCGATCGCACGAGGCAGCTGAGCAAGCCTGACATCGTCGAGGTGCCGCCGGATCCAAAGCCGCTGCCACCCGCCGCGCGGCGCGCGCTTGCCGAGGCCGAGGATCGTGAGCGCAAGCGAGAGCAGGCCGCTCAGGCCGCCAGCCGTACCGACCAGGCATCGTAGCCGTAGACCTCTCATGGCTCGAACGCGTCGTGGTCCCTCGTCTATGCGGGCCGGAAGCCCGCTCGCGCGAGCGACGCGCGTACCTCGTTCGAGCCGAGTGCGTCGAGAAAAGCCTGCACTGCCGGCCGTTGCTTTCGCGCACTCACCACCGCGAAGTCATAATGCTCTTCCGCGAGCGGAATGAAACCGAGGCCGACCGCGTGGGCGACCGGCGCAATGGTCATGCCCCAGTCGGCGCGGTGCTGCGCGACGGCCGCCGCCACCGCATTGTGCGAACGCGGCTGGTTCCAGTAGCCTTCCGGCCGCGCGCCGCCGAGCAGCCGGTCGATCAGGATGCGGGTGCCGGCGCCCTGGTTGCGGTTGACCATGATGCAGGCGGGATCGGCGAGCGCTGCGGCAACAGCATCCCTTGCGCTCAGGCCCTCGAAACGTTTGTCGCCCTTGCGGAAGACAATGCCCTGCATCCGCCGCCAGCCGGCGACGAGCTCGAGTCCTTCGACGAGATAGGGCGTGTTGTAGGTCTCGCTGCGATCGTCGAACAGATGGATCGGCGCGAGATCGCATTCGCCACGTTTGGCTGCTGCAAGCCCGCCGAGGCTGCCGACCGCGATCGAGCGCACGGTGAGACCAGCATGCGCGAGCTGTTCGGTGACGAGATCGAGGCCGGTGCAATGGCTGCCGACGATGACGAGATCCGGCACGCGCACATGCGGCGTGAACAGCGTCACCTCGGTCTCGGTGCCGGCCGGCATCTGGTCGGCAAGTGCGTCGATGCGCAGAAAGCCGTCCGCCTGAGCAAAGGACGTGATCGCACCAGACCCCTTGCCGGAGGGATAGGCGATGAGGCCCTCCCTGCCCTCAACCAGCGAGACCATGACGAATTCGGTGCGGCCGAGCTCGGAAGCGATGCGTACCGGCACGGTCGCGTTCACCTTGGCATCGGAGCGCGGCGGCAGTCCGGCCATCCTGCGCAGCACCGGCACGATCATGTCGTGGAAGGTGAACATCGCCGAAGTCGGAAAACCCGGCAGGATCACGACAGGCTTGCCGTCGCACACCGCAAGACACAACGGCTTGCCGGGCTTGAGCGCGACGCCATGGGCGATGATGCCGGGTGCGCCGAGCCGGCTGATGATGCGATGAGAGAGGTCGCCCGCGCCTTTCGACGTGCCGCCCGAGAGCACCAGCATGTCGGCTTCCGCAAGCGCGTTGCGCATGGCGGCTTCGAGCCTGGCTTCGTCGTCCGGAACAGCGCCGAGGAAGACGGCCTCGCCACCGTTTTCGTCGACCGCGGCCGCGACGATGGCGCCATTGGTATCGTAGATCTCGGCGGGCCCGAGCACCTCGCCGGGCTGAACCAGCTCATCGCCGGTGGAGATCACGGCAACCCGCGGCCTGCGCGCGACACCCACCTCGGCGATGCCGCAAGCCGCCAGCATGCCGATCTCGCGCGAGCCGATGATGGTGCCGGCGCGCAGCAGCGCCTCGCCCCGCGCGATGTCGGAGCCGGCATACGAGACGAATTGCCCCGGCGAGACGGCGCGACGGACATCGATCGCATCCTGGCCGGCCGGCTGGGTGTGCTCGACCATCACCACGGCATCGGCGCCGCGCGGCAACGGACCGCCGGTGGCGATCGCCGTTGCGGTTCCGGCCGCCACCTGCAGCGTCGGCGCGGTCCCGCAATGAACGGTCTCGCCATTCAGCGCGAGGCGCACGGGCGCGCCCTCGCCGGCCGCCGCAAGGTCGGCGGAGCGCACGGCAAAGCCGTCGACATTGGAGCGGTCGAACGGCGGCACGTCGATCGTTGCCGTGATATCTTCGGCGAGGGCAGCGCCCAGCGCGGCTGCGAGCTTGCGCGTTTCAGTTCGAAGCGCGCGCGGGAACAAGGCCGCCTCGAAGCGCGCCAAGGCCTCTTCGCGCGACAGGATCTTGAGGAACTGCTCCTGCTCGAGCGCGCTGCGGTCCGGTGATTTCGGGATCATCGTCATGCCAGAACCCTTATCACGCCCGCATCAGATACGCATCGATCGGCGTACCTGCCGCAAATCCCTCGTCGCTGGCGGAAATGAGCAGCCATGCGTCCGCACGGGCGATGGCCTGAAGCGGCCATTCGCCCACGGCAAGCGGCATCCAGGCACGATGTTCCTCAGCCAGCAAAGCGATCTCCGTGATGCCGACGCTGGAGGCGATCTTTCGCGCAAGCGGCAGCGACACTTTTCGACGCGGCCGACGCGCCGACAAACGGTCCGCGAGCGGCAGCGCGAGTGCAAGCCAAGCTGCAAGCGCGGAATCGGGCGAGCCGGGCAAGGCGACGACGGGAACTCGTCCCAGCCGTCCGACCGCCGCCGTACGCCCCGGCTGCAGCGCAAGGCCGTGCGCCATGACCTCGCCGCGCCGGGCGAGGGCGGCGATGGCGGCGTCCTGGCGGCCGACGCCGCTGCCGCCGATGGTCAGCAGGACATCGCAGGAGGACGCATCGAGCGCATCGGCAATCGACGCTGCATCGCGCGCACGCGCTGGACGCGTTTCCACATCCAGTCCCGCTGTGTGCGCGATCCCGGCAATCGTCTGCGCCGCGACCGTCCCACCCGGCACATTGACTATGCGCAGCCGCGGCCGCCTCACGGCGAGTTTGTCCCCGCCCGCCGCACGCGCCAGCAACAGGTCCGCCGCACGGATGGGATGGCCGGCGTCCCCCACGGCCCTACGCGCGGTGATGTCGCTGCCTGCGCGCCTGACACCCTGCCCCGGCGCGCCCTCTGCGAGCACCTGGGCAAGCGGCCCCGACGTCTCCACGGCGTCGGCATCGAGCACGCAGTCGCATCCCGCCGGCATCGCCTCGCCCGCCTCGACCCATGCAGGAGCCATTGCCAGCGGCACGGGCGAGTAAGCGGACGCCCCGACGAGATCGTTGGCAGATAGCGCCCAACCATCTACGGCCGCAACATCCCGGGAAGGATAGGCGGCAAGCAGCGGCGCACCCGCCGCGATGCAGCCGATTGCGTCCGCCAGCGGCACCTCCATCGGCGCGACGGGATCAACGCCCCGCAGCAGCGCGGCGAGCGCGGTGTCGAGCGGCGTGAGCGAAGGCGGCAGGCGCTGGGTCATGCGCCATGAGGACCATGCATCGTCCGGTTTGGCAACCGCCGGCGGTGCCGGCCTCACCCCTCAGCCGCCCGACCTGTCCGAATTGGGGAAGAACAGCTGCTGTCCGTCCACCTTGTAGCCGGCGATCGCCGTCTGCCCCTCCGGCGATGTCAGCCAATCGACGAAGATCTGCGCGAGGTCCTTCTTCACGTTCGGGAACTTCGCAGGGTTCACCAGCATCACACCATATTGGTTGAGCAGCCGCCGGTCGCCTTCGACGACGATGTCGAGATCGCCGCGATCGCTGAACGCGATCCAGCTGCCGCGATCCGCAAGCACATAGGCATTGGCCGCGCGCGCGGCCCCGAGCGATGCGGCCATGCCGGGCCCGGCCTCGCGATACCAGGCGCCCTTGGCGCTCGCGATGTCGATGCCGGCGACGATCCAAAGCGCGAGCTCCGCGGCATGAGTGCCCGACCGATCGCCACGCGTCACGAACGGCGCGCCTTTGGCTTCGATCGCCTTCAGCGCCGTCGCGATGTCCTTGCCCTTTACGCCCGCGGGATCGCTCTTCGGCCCGATCAGCACATAGTCGCTGTACATCACGTCGTATCGCTTCACGCCAAAGCCGTCGGCGACGAACTTCTCCTCCTGAGGCCGCGCGTGCATCAGCACGACGTCGACCTCACCCCGCCGCGCCCCATCGAGCACTTCGTCGGCGCGCCGCGCGATCACGGTGACGTCGATGCCGGTCTTGTCGCGGAAGATCGGCAGCAGATAGTCGAGCAGCCCGGATTCCTGCGTCGCCGTCGTCGAAGCGAGGACAATGCTGCGGTCCTCCGCGGCCGAAGCCGCAACGCCTGCGGCAAGGCCGCAGAGAAGCGCAAGTGCAACGGACAGGCGGCCCATGATCGGGTTCCCTCAGGTTTGACGCCGTCATGATGATGATCGATTGCGCCGCACTCGTGACGCGTTTTTGCGCTGCCGGCCGGGAAATTTCGGCAACTTCATCGCGGCGCACCGGGCGCGCGATCTCTTTAGGATCGTTCACCAAAGCAGAGATCGCGCGTGCGGATGTGTTGCAAAGCAGCGAGATGATCGGGCATGGTTCCCTGCGACAAATATCTGAAATGCAGAATTCCACCTGCGTCGGACGTCAAAAAGAAGCAAGAATTTGCATAGGAATGCAGGATGGAATTCCTGACCACCAGCGAAGCCGCCGATTACCTTCGGCTCGGCGAACGCAAGCTTTACGAGCTCGTCACCACCGGTGCGATCCCCTGCAGCAAGGTGACGGGAAAATGGCTGTTCCCACGGCACGAGCTCGACCTCTGGGTCCTGTCGGGCCTTGCGCGTCCGGCCGGCATGTTGATCGCCGAGCCGCCGCCGGTCGTCGGCGGCAGCCACGACGAACTGCTCGATTGGAGCCTGCGCGAGTCCGGCTCGGGGCTCGGATCGATGAGCGAGGGCAGCGCGCGCGGGCTCGAGCGCTTGCAGCGCAATGAGGTGATGGCTGCGGCGGTGCACTTCCACGCGCTCGACGCCGGCGACAATTTCGCTAGCGATGCCAGCATCGAAGCGCTGCGGACCACGCCGGACCTGCATGATGCGGTGCTGATCGCGTTCGTGCGCCGCGAAGAGGGTCTCCTGCTGCCGCACGGCAATCCCAAGCACCTGCACAGCCTGACCGACGTGCTCGCAGCCGGGGCCCGGATGGCGATGCGGCAACAGGGCACGGGCGCGCAGATGCTGCTCGACGTGCTGCTCAAGCGCGCCGGCGCCTCGATGCGGGACTTGCGCCGGATCGAGACGCCGGCGCTGACCGGCCCGGATCTGGCCGAGCTGGTTCGCGCCGGCCAGGCCGATTGCGGCATCGCGACGCGCGCCGCGGCGCGCTCGGCCGGTCTCGATTTCGTGCCGCTGGTCTGGGAGAATTTCGACCTCGCGATGCGGCAGCGCAGCTATTTCCGCCCCGCCATGCAGGCCTTGCTCCGCTTCCTGAACGAGCGGCGGCTGCGCCAGCGCGCGGAGGAGCTGACCGGCTACGATCCCTCCCCCGCAGGACAGATCCGCTTCGCAGCCTGACATTGACGCCAGCCCCCTAATAGTTGCAAAAGAAACCAATTCGACCGGGCCATACCCGGACAAGCAACACCGGCCAATGAGCCGGATCAGGGAGGACGAGCGTGAACCCAATCAGATTTGGAGTGCCCGTCGCGGCCGCCTTGCTGGCGACCGTGCTGTCCGGCGCGGCGTCGGCGCAGGTTTCCGACGACGTCGTCAAGATCGGCGTGCTCACCGACATGAACGGCCCGGCCTCGGCGCCGACCGGCCAGGGCTCGGTGACCGCGGCGCAAATGGCGATCGACGATTTCGGCGGCAAGGTGCTCGGCAAGCCGATCAGCGTCGTGATCGGCGACCACCAACTCAAGGCCGACATCGGCGCTTCGCTGGCGCGGCGCTGGTTCGACGTCGAGCAGGTCGATCTGATCGTGGACGTGCCCGTCTCGGCGGTCGGGCTCGCGGTGCAGACCATCGCCAACGAGAAGAAGCGGCTGTTCATCACCCACTCCACCGGCACCGCGGACTTCCACGGCAAGTTCTGCTCGGCTTATGCCATCCAATGGGTGTTCGACACCCGCGCGCTCGCGGTCGGCACTGCGGATGCGGTGGTCAAGCGCGGCGGCGACAGCTGGTTCTTCATCACCGACGATTACGCCTTCGGCCATTCGCTGGAGCGCGACGCTTCCGCCGTCGTCACCGCCAATGGCGGCAAGGTGCTGGGCTCGGTGCGGCCGCCGCTGGCAACACCCGATCTCTCCTCCTTCGTGCTGCAGGCGCAGGCCTCCAAGGCCAAGATCATCGGCATTGCCGCCGGTCCCCCCAACAACATGAACGAGATCAAGACCGGCGCCGAGTTCGGCGTGTTCAAGGGCGGCCAGCAGATGGCGGCGCTGCTGGCGCTGATCACCGACATCCACGGCATCGGCCTACAGGCGGCGCAAGGCCTGCTGCTGACCACCTCGTTCTACTGGGACATGGACGACAAGACGCGCGAATGGTCGAAGCGCTATTTCGCCAAGATGAACCGGATGCCGTCGATGTGGCAGGCCGGCGTCTATTCCAGCGTGATGCACTATCTCAACGCCATCAAGGAGACCGGCAGCGACGATCCGCTGAAAGTGGCGGCCAAGATGCGCGAGAAGCCGATCGAGGATTTCTTCGCCCGCAACGGCAAGCTTCGCGAGGACAATCTGATGGTGCACGACCTCTGGCTGGTGCAGGTGAAGACGCCGGAGGAGAGCAAATATCCGTGGGACTATTACAAGATCCTCACGACCATTTCCGGCGACAAGGCGTTCGGCCCGCCGGACCCGGCGTGCCCGCTGGTGAAGAAGTGAGATTGGCGAGTGGCGAATAGGGAGTAGCGAATGGAAGCTTCCATTCGCTATTCGCAATTCGCCACTCGCTACTTCACCACCCCGATCTCGCGAAAATACTTCATCACGCCCGGATGGATCAGCTCCGGCCTCGGCGCGGCCGCGACCGTGTTCGCGGCGGTGGTCTCGCAGGCCTGCGCGAGCTTCTTGCAGAACGTCGCCTCGATACCGTGCAACGTCTTGGCGAGGCGGTAGGCGACGTCGTCGGGCAGATCCTCGCGCGTGAGGATGAAGCTCCAGGAACCGAGCGAGGCGATCGGCTCGGTCTGCTTCGGGTAGGAGCCGGCCGGCACGGTCAGCGGCTTCAGGAAGGCATGCCTGGCGCGGATGCGGGCGATCTCGTCCGCACTCGGCGCGATGAAGCGCGCGCCCGACGCGCTCGAAGCGACGGCGGCAAAGCCGGGCCAGCCGATGCCGGCGCCCCAGAGCGCGGCGACGCGGCCGTCCTCGACCATCGCGGGGCCGTCGCCGGCGCGGTCGAGATAAACAGCCTTGAAGTCCTCGTCCTGCTTAAGGCCGAGACCATCGAGCACATAACGGGCCAGGATCGGCAGGCCGGAGCCCCTGGCGCCAAACGCGACGGGTTGGCCGACGAGATCGCGGATCGTTGTGTACGGGCTGTCGGCGCGCACCACGAACATGCCGGGGTTGGAATAGATCGCCGTGAGGATCTTGAGCCGAACCGGCGCCCGGCCGATGCCGGCGAAGGCCTCGTAGGCCGGCTCGCCCGCAACCAGCGCAAGATCGAGCTCGCCCTTCTCTAGAAGCGGGATGTTCTCGTTGCTGCCCTTGGTGTTGCGCGGGGCGATGGTGAGATGCGGATCGGCCGCGTTCATCACCTCCGCGAAGGCGTTGCCATAGAGCGGGAAGCCGCCGCCGGGCGTCGCTGTTCCCAAGCTGATCGTCGCGGTCGGAATGGCCGTGCCTCCGGTCTGGGCGGCGGCGGGGCTGGCGAGCAGCGCCGCACCGAGAAGGATCATCGCGAATCTCATGGTCGCCCCTGACGGACCTGCGTCAACACCGACTTGCGACGATGTAGGCAGCGACCTGATTTTGTGAAAGCATGCCGCGCAAAGACAATAGAATAATGGGAGGTGTCATGTTGCGAATTTTGCGTCACGGTGTTTTCGGGCTCGCAGTCCTGTTCGGTCTTTTCAGCGCCGCCCCTCCCGCCGCCGCCGGCTATCCGGACCGGCCCGTGCACTGGCTGATCGGCTTTTCCGCCGGCGGCCCGGTCGACATCGTGGCGCGGATCATGGCGCAGTGGCTGTCGGACCGGTTTGGCCAGCAATTCATCGTCGAGAACCGCACCGGCTCGGGCGGCAACATCGCCGCGGCGGCCGCGATCAGCTCGCCGCCGGACGGCTACACGCTGCTGTTCGTCGCGCCCAACAACGCGATCTCGACCTCGCTCTACAAGAAGCTGCCGTTCGACTTTTTGCGCGACACCACCCCAGTCGCGAGCATCATGCAGCTCACCAACATGCTGGTCGTCTCCAACGCGTTTCCGGCGAAGACGGTCCAGGAGTTCATCGATTATTGCAAAGCCAATCCCGGCAAGATCACCTACGCCTCCTCCGGCAACGGCACCTCGGTGCACATGTCGGCCGAGCTGTTCAAGGCGATGACGAAGTGCGACATGGTGCACGTGCCCTATCGCGGCTCGGCGGTCGCCTATCCCGACATCATCTCCAACAAGGTGCAGCTCATCTTCGACAATTTGCCCTCCGCGATGGAGCAGGTGAAGGGCGGCAACGTCCGTGCGCTGGGTGTGACCTCGCCGCAGCGCTGGCCGAGCGCGCCCGACGTGCCCGCGATCGCCGAGACCGTGCCAGGCTTCGAATCGGTCGGCTTCTACGGCATCTCCGCGCCGAAGGGCACTCCGGCCGAGGTGATCGAGATCCTCAACAAGGCCGTCGGCGAAGCGCTGAAGGACCCGAAGCTGGTGGCAAAGCTCGCCGAGACTGGCGGCATCCCCAAGCCGATGACGCCGGCCGAGTTCGGCAAGCTGGTCGCGGACGAGACCGCGAAGTGGCGCAAGGTGGTCGAGTTCGCCGGGGTCTCGGTGGACTAGGCAGCGGCCGTGCCGCCGAGCGCAGCCGCACATGTTCGAGGGGGCCAACAGGCCCCCTCAAACAAATTGCGAAAACAACCCCATGCACAGTAGACGAGGCCAGTGATTTCAATGGGTTACCGCCTCACGTCGAAAAAACCTGCGAAAACGCGGTTTGCTTCGTCGGGCAAAACAGGGTTATACAGCCATCATCGCCAATTTCGGTTATTCGAAATTTATCAATGATGCCGTGCCGGCGTTCCCCATCCACCAGCGCCAGCATTGCACCCCCGCCTCAGGCCCTGTAAACGAACCGCGCACCGTTGCCGGCCGCGCTACCTGCGGCCGCCTCGCGGCGGGGCCTGTAGCTCAATGGTTAGAGCCGGCCGCTCATAACGGTCTGGTTGCAGGTTCGAGTCCTGCCGGGCCCACCAATAAAATCAGCAACTTATCAGGCCCCGTTTCGTCTGATCGGAATCACCGCACCAGAAACCGCACCAGATACGACCGCTTTTCGTTCGCCCGCGGGCTCGCGCTTGGCGATTTTCTCGACGGCGTCGGACAAATAGTCGGGATGGTGATGGCCATACGTGTTGAGCAGAACCTCAAGCGACATTCCGAGATAGCCTGCCGCCTGCCAAGGATCTGCCCCTCTCTGCATCAGCCAAGTAGCCGCGGTGTGTCGCAGAGTGTGAGGCGAGATGCCCGGACCAAGCCCTGCAAGCCTCACAGCACTCTTGAACGCCGTTTTGACCGAGGTAATCGGCCTTCCGTTGTACTCGACGAAATGCTTCGCCTCTGGATTAATCCGATGCCAGCGCCGCAGATGAGCTAGCAAGCGAAAGGGGATGGGCACCGTCGGTTGCCGCTTGTTGGTTTTGGCGCTGCCCTGTTTCAGACGGTAGTAGCGACCGCGCTCCAGGTCTACATAGGAGCGACCGATCGCCGGAATTGGAGACGAGGCTGCGATAGCTCCCGCACGGGTTCCGCTGTAGATGCCCAGCAAAATGAACCGCGCAAGATGGCGAAGGGGACGCTTGCTTGTGGGGACCTTCACGTCCTCCATCGGTCGGCGAGAGCCTTTTTGCATTTCGCGATAGCGCCAGCAGGTCCAAACCAATTTGGCCGCATCGCTGCGCGTCAGCCACTTGTCTCGGGGTTGCCCCTTCTCAGGCAGCGACACCTTCACGATTTCCCGATGATATCCTTCACCTGCATGGTGACCAATGGCAGCGCGGAGGTCTTCAAGGTCTCTGCGCGCGCCTCCCCTTTTGCCGCGCTTCTTGGCGTACGAGCGACATGCCTCCCCATTTACCTCGCCCAGCATTTTTGCTCCCCACCACTCGTTCAACCGTTCGATCCGCTTCTTGAACTTGCGGATATCGGGAATCGTATCTTCGCTCTCGCTATCGACCTTGAAACGACCGCGAAGCTTGTCCAGCTGCGCGTCCAAATAAATCGAGAGGACATCCGCAATAGCGATATCGTCTATGTGGCGAATTCGTCGCTTCGGGGTGTGTTTAGAGCTTATGTAGTCTCTTAGCTTTTCCTCCGCGGCCGCAATCTCATCTGCAGCGCAGCCTGTGCTGACATCCCGGCCGTTGTCTCTGATGATCCAGGTTGGCTGGTGAGTGATCTTTCCGCTCTTGTTTCGGCGGGCAGCCTTGAGCTGAAGTCGGGCGCCCTTGCTTCTTCGCGGCATAGCTCTCTCATCCGTTCTATATGAGCCAGCGTTGTAAATCTTTGCCGGCAATCTTCTGAATAATCAATTGACTCCGATCGCGCTCGCGACGCAAACCCGCGACCGTCATTCCCCTAAAGGAAATGCGATCTTCACGGCATCAGCAAGGCGAACAGAAGTACCAGGTGTAATTTCAGGTTGCGCTCGATCCTTTCGGACCTGTAACCGTGTGCGGTGTGGCGAGCCTTGCAAACGACTGCCTCGAAATGAAGCCATCACTTCGCTCATCGAACGATCGGGCATGCTAATCGTGCAATCGCGCAAGTACCTGGACGGGATCAGCGAGAGTCGCGTTGGATGGTAAGCGCTCCAAGCATCGATTACCTGCTCCGGTGGGAATGGGTCTTTCCCATTCGGCCACTCATGGTAGGAGGCTGCAGGCTGCTCGAAAGGCCAGGTTCCTGCACTCGAATTCAGCGCGTTAAAACATGGGAGGCTCTGCCGAAAAGAAGAGTCGTTTGCCTGACGACATCATCGGCATTTGGTTGAGCAGACGGCCCGCCTCTATCGCGATGACGCGACGGAATGTCTGGTTTCGGGCTTCTCACCGCTAAGAAACCAATGCCATGGTTTGTCGTCCAGGCGCGCCCTCAATCTCAGTCTCAATGTAGTGAGGCGTGAGTCGAAATGGTTGCCTTACTTGGTCGCGCCCTCGATGATCCACGCTTGGACCCGAGCTGGCGCGACCGAATAATACCAACACTCGCACCTGCAACGCGCGGTGTGAGGCGTCTATCTCGTAAGCGCCATCCAGAATAGACGAGGCTGATCAGAGGAGCCGCCGGTGATCTGCTAGCAGAGCTGGAAGAAAGCAGGCATTGGCACCAGCTTTTTCAAACCCTATCCGAGCAGTGATCGAGACATGCACTTCCCATCTATTGCGGATTACAGAGAAGGATTGATACAGCCATAGTATAAGACCGCCAATGCGCTAACTATACGGCGCACCGAAGACATACTTTTCCCGGATCGCGCCCTCCGCCGCTGGGCGTTGTAGATGCTCCTTGAACGAGCTCCTTAGCACGCGAGCTGCGAAGAGAGGTGGTCGCCCAACTGCGTCGATACCGGCGGCGATGCGGGACTATTTTCTTCAATTGATGTAATTATTGCTGCAAGCGTCGCATAGATGTTTGATTTGCTCCGGTGTAACTTTCGGGAGCGAGAATGATGGCCAACGCGCTCGAGATCTATAAGGCTCATCCGGTACGATCGCAGCTCGGCATGAGAGCGGCACAATATGTCCGCATGTCGACACAACGGCAGCAATACTCGATTCAGAATCAGGCTGCTGTGATTGCAGCATACGCGCACGCCCATAGCCTGACCATTGTACGAACCTATCGCGATGAGGGAGAGAGCGGCCTGCTCATCAAGAACAGGGCCGGTCTTATACAGCTCATCAAGGATGTCCAAACAGGAGCAGCCGATTTCGGTCATATTCTGGTCTATGACGTAAGCCGGTGGGGCCGCTTTCAGGACGTCGATGAGAGCGCGTATTACGAATTCGTGTGCAAACAGGCAGGCATCAACATCGTGTATTGTGCTGAGCAGTTTGATAATGACGGCAGCGTGCTCTCCAGCATCATCAAAAACATCAAGCGCGTAATGGCGGCCGAGTACAGTCGTGAGCTTTCGGCGAAGGTTCACGCTGCGCAGTGCCGGTTCGCCCGACTTGGCTTCAAGCTTGGAGGTCGCCCTGGTTATGCTCTCTTGCGAGAACTTGTCGATCAGAGTCAGCGGTCGCGAGGCGTGCTGAAGAACGGTGACCAAAAATACCTCATGACTGATCACGTCCGAGTGCGCCCCGGCATTCCCGAGGAAGTAGCCGTGGTCAAGTGGATCTTCGAGCGCTTTCTGCAGATAAAGTCGGAAGCGATTATCGCCCGGGAGCTAAACCGGAGGGCCATACTCACGAGCACGGGAGTTCGGTGGACGCGCGCAGCGGTTAACATGGTGCTTAGAAACGAGAACTACATTGGAAACCTGACCTTCAACCGCCGATCACGCAAGCTGCGGCGGACCTGCACCTGCAATCCTCCCGAGCTTTGGATCACCAGCGAGAGATGTATCGAGCCGATCATCGAACGCGAAGTCTTCCTGAAAGTAAACAAGATCATTGAGGAACGGCGTGTCGATATCACTGAAGAGGAGATGCTTGCCCGTCTACGCAAAACGCTGCTCAAGGAAGGGCGCCTGAGCTCTGCTATCCATAGCCAGCACGGTCGGCCTTCCCTGCGCTTCCACCTATCAAACTCACTTCGGCAGCATGATGAACGTGTATCGCTTAATCGGCTACACTCCCAAGCGAAACTATGCATTTCTCGAGTCGCGCCCGCGCTGGGCAGAGCAAGAGGCCAAGCTCGGCTCTCACATCGCCATGGCCATCAGGAAAGCTGGTGGTCGCATCATCTCTAGCAACCGGACCGATTACTTGCGCGTGCGTGGATCGGTCAACATCTCAATTCGATCAGCCCTCTGCTGCGGAAGGCAAAATCGAGCGCCGTATTGGTCGATCAAGCGCAGGGCACGCCTGCCTCAGGGCTGGATCGCCGCCATCAGGCTGTCTGAGCATAACGAGTCAGTGCTCGATTACGTGCTGCTGTCGGCCGACGGGAAAGCGAAACGAACCATAAACTTTTCTGAGAGGGCTCGCGTTCGCCGTGGAATCGCTCGCTTCGATACCCCTGACGCTTTGGCTCGAGCGATCGCCAAGCTAGTAACACTTAAAGACCGTTGTGCGCCAGCACCACAGGACAAGCGATCGAGACCAAAGCAGCTCAACACCAAGAACGCCCGCACGCGGCGCTGATCAGACGCAGGCACAAAACTCCGCAAAGCAGTGCTTCTTAATATTTAGAAGCTTGTCCAGATTTCGAGCGCCTTCGCTCTTGCCGCGTGCCGCATCATGTTCCACTCCAAGTCCGTGATCATGCCCTGACCGATTTCCACGCCAGGCTGGCTGAACATACGACAGCCGATCCGACGCTCTTTGTTCAGCCGCATTTTCGGGTTTGCTCGCAATCCGGCGCCATTCACAGCAGTGGAGCACAGGGTGACCGAGCCGCGTGGCATCTCTAAAAAAACAAGCTGCGGCTTACGCTGGCTGCGAGTCGCTTTCGGCGTTCACCGAATGGGTTCGACGCGGAATCATGCCTAGACCGATTCCCGGAACCACGCAAATGGGATAGAAAAGCTATTGACGCGGCCCTTGACCGGCTATCTGGTTTACAGCCTAAGATTGAAGCTCAACTAACACCATACGACGCATGGAAGGCTTCCCAGAATGCGAGTGCGGCTGAAAGGGATCAACTGGTCCATAAAAAGCTCGCTGACGGTACATCGAAGACCTACTGGTACGCTTGGAAAGGAGGCCCGCGCATTGACGCGGAACCCGGCACACCGGAGTTTATGCGGCTCTACAACGAAGCAGTGTCGTCGTACACAACGAAGACTGCCGAGACGTTCAGCTCGCTCATCGACTACTTCAAGGACTGTAGCGAGTACAAAGATCTCGGCGACAAGAGTAAGCGCGCTTACGACGGATATCTCAAGCTCATCGAGGCCAAGTTTGGATCGATGCCAATCGGCGCTCTCGAAGAGGGGTGACTTCAAAGAGTTTCGTGATTCATTCTCCGATACGCCGCGCAAGGCGGACTACGTTTGGACAACGATCGCGCGTGTTCTGTCGGTTGCGAAGGATCGCGGCAAGATCGCAGTGAACGTTTGCGCGCGGCTTTACGACTCTGATCGATCGGAGATCGTGTGGAGCGCCGAGGACATCCGGGCCTTCTGCAGCGTTGCGTCCGTTGAGCTGCAGGCGGCTCTACTGCTTGCACTGTGGACGGGCCAGCGCCAAGGGGACCTGCTGCGCCTAACTTGGAAGGACTACGATGGCACGTACATCCGGATGCGTCAGTCTAAGGGACGCGGCAGCAAGGGCAGGCGCCGTGTAACCATACCGGTGGGGCCGACGCTAAAGGCGGCGCTTGATGCTGCGCTCAAGGAAAAGCGCTCTGCAGTGACCATTTTGGTCAATTCGTTCGGACGGCCGTGGACGGAGGACGGCTTCAGGACGAGCTGGGACAAGACCTTTAAGAAAACGTCCTTGAAGGACCTGCACTTTCATGATTTGCGCGGCACTGCTGTTACGCGCCTCGCGCTATCCAACTGCTCGGTGCCGGAGATCGCCTCGATCACCGGCCACTCGATGAAGACCGTGCAGGAGATTCTGGACGCGCACTACCTGGGTGGCCGGCTCGAACTCGCGGAGTCAGCGATCAAAAAGCTGAGCGAAGTGTACGGGTAGGAACCACGGATTGGGATCTCGGTCGCCAAGGCTTCTGCGTGAGAGAGTGCTCCACGCCGCCGCGGAAACGAGCTAGCCGCTGCGGTAACGCGCAGCCATCCCGCCATCGGCGTACGGACAATGAACAGATTTCTCAAACCGGACGTCAAACCGAATGGTCCGTTCTGACGTGCACTGCTGTAAGTGCTTGATTTGCTTGGTGGGCGCACCAGGGCTCGAACCTGGGACCCGCTGATTAAGAGTCTCGAATTGTCCGTTTTGCACTCGGGAACCGCCAATTGCCGCATGTAATGAGAGGCGCGCTTCTCGAAGAGCAGATTTCGCATACACCTTGGACGGGTGGCCGATCCGAAGGGCCTCGCGCACTCACAAGTACCGCGTTCAAGATATGCCGAAGCGTAAGATCGATAGACTCGCTCGCGCCAAAGCCCGGCCCGATCCTGCACAGTGGGGGGAGGACGAAGTGATGACGCTGATCGAGGCCGTTACCGTATTTTTTCCGCACGGTCCATTGACCTTATCATCGTTGCGCAGGGCCGCAGCGACTGGGACTCTTGAAATTGCCAAAGTGGCAGGCAAAGATTTGACCACACCTCGCGCCATCCGCAAACTGGTCAAGCCGTCATGCCGGGCCGCAAAGCCAAGCCACCACGACTCTGGTTCCGAGACGACGATGAGACCTGGATCATCCTCGACCGCGGCCGGCAGATCCGCACAGGCTTCGGCCGCGACGACATTGATGGCGCTGCGAAGGCACTCGAAACCTACATCGGCGGGCGACATACAAGTACAATCGGCGCCACTGACCCGGGCGCCCTCGCCATAGCTGATGTTCTCACTGCTTACGAGATTGCAAAGCGCCCCAAGGATAAGAGCGACCAACGCGCGTGGGCACAACACGATCTGCTGCTCATTCGCTTGCTCGACCTCAACACCTTCTTTGGCGACAAGACGGTCAGCGAGCTCAAAGCCCAACTCTGTCGTGATTTCGTAGACTGGTCTACTGGCACGCCGAACGAGAACAACAGAAAGGCAGGCATCAAGCCCCGCAACAGCTCGGTCTCAGATCAGACCGCGCGACGCCGACTTGAGGATTTGCGGGCTGCGGTCAACGTCTATCACGCAGAACACACACTTAGCGTGGTCCCAAAGATCACCCTGCCTCCAAAGGCGGAGGGGCGTCACCGGTGGCTAACACGCAATGAAGCCGCTCGCTTACTCGCAGCAGCGATTGGTTACGTGTGGGACAATGAGCGAGAGACCTGGAAGCGTGGTGAAGATGGCAAGCTTTTGAGACGTGAGCGGTGGATCATCCGCCGTCGCTATCCGGCGGCGCGTTTCATGTTGGTCGGCATTTACAGCGCGCGCCGCGAAGAGACGATCCGCCGCACACAGTGGCTATCGACAACGACTCATCCTTGGATGAATCTGGACGCGATGGTGTACCAAGGCAAGGGAGCCTTGGAGCGGTCGACCAAGAAGCGACGCCCGCCCGCGAAGATCGCCAGCCGGCTGCGCCCTCACCTAGTCCGCTGGCGTAAGATCGACGAGAAGCGTTCCTCCGAACTCAGAGCAGCGGGCGTCATGAGGAACGGCGAGCAGATACGATTCATCGTCAACCGCATCCACGATGGCCAGCCGCTTGCCGGCAAGATCAGGTCGGCTTGGGAAGCAATTCTGGAGGATGCGGGACTGGGCGATGATGTGGTTCGCCACTCCTTGCGCCACACCGCCGCGACTTGGCTCATGCAAGCTGGCGTCGATATGTGGGAAGCCGCTGGCTGGCTTGGGATGACCGTGGAGCAGCTGGAAGCCAACTATGGCCATCACCATCCAGATTTCCAGGAAGAGGCGGCCGAAGCGTTTGGGGGACGACGCTAATTCCCCTTGCGGTTAGCAACGTCTGTCAGAAAATAGAGCGACCAAAATACAGTCACCGACAAGAACGATAAAAGCATAGACAGGATCAAGCTACCGATTGCCCAGACCGCTGTTCGAGCCAACGGAGCACTTGCTGTCCAGCTGATAACCGCGTCCCTCATCAAGCCAGCGCCCACGACAGCGAATAGCGTCACAAGGCCCAAGAAGCTCAGATAACCTAGCAGAAAGCAAAGGAATTGGCGCATAGTCAGGGCGTCATTGTCCAGCCAAAGCTCAGCTCCCATTGGCCTTCGATCAATGTTGTTACCTGGCGCGCCCATCGATACTGCCGCCAGCGCCCCCACCATAAACGGTACAGCCATGATCAATAGGTCTCTGGCAAACCGCAATAACCCAGCATCGCCGAACAGTGGGGCGCGTGGTTGGACGCCTACGTAAACGATCCATGCCACCAGTGCGACGGATAATGGAACGATCACGTCATACCGGCGCTTCTCTGGATGACGGATAGAAAGGTAGCGGATAGGAGCAAGCAGGCGCAGTCGCGAATGCGTCCCGCCCTGTTCCACGTCCAGATACTCTATCCGTGACCTTTCCATAGCGAGTCTTTGTCCAGCAAGGCTTCCATCTGCTTCACGACATCGCGGTTGACTGTCGTGTACCACTCTCTGGCTGCCTGGAGAGATATTACATCTTTTGTGCAGATCATCAGATCCGAAGCGCCGGCAAGTGCATCCGGCAACGACCCGGTGATCATCGCACCGTTTACGTGCCGGAATGACACCTTAATCTTGTACCCGCGCTGTGTGTAGTAGGTTCGCAGGGCGTTCATCCATTCGAAACGTGCTTTAGGGTCGTTTGGTCCCTGCTTGGCGGACACCTTCAATTGAACTTGGGCGTCAAATTCCTCATTGATCACATGGGTTTTACCGGCAATCGATTGTTTTTCTTTGCTCTTGGTAAAGATTAGATAGGAAATTTCAGCACCTGGACCAGTGGCAAACCCGACGTTCCGTCCAACATCGGCGTGGAGTTCCAGGCGGGGATTGAATCGGTAGGGCTTGAGCACATTTCCTCGTTTCGGATCTGGCACCGGTACGTCAAATGAGAGTTCGTCCTGCGTTGCCCATCGGCGAAGCTGCCGACACAGGAAATCCTCAATCATTTTCGGTTTATTGAGTGTGCAACTTCGATCACACATCGGTAGTCGCCGCTATCAACGGCCACGACCGGGGTGCGAACGACCACATGGGCTGACACGCACCCGCGTTCATTTTCGTGGCCGGAGATATCCCGTCCGTTCAAGTTTGCCGTGTCGACGACGGAGAATGTTGTCTTTTGCTGATCAACGTATTCCAGCAGAAGCTGATAGTATCGAAAACCGTCGCGTGTATGAGACTTGAGATCTCGGAGCCAGATGAAGTTCAATCCGGCGCACCGGATTTTCCGCTCATCGTCCGTCTCTTCGGACTCTCTCTCGGTCTCTGACTTTCCGAAAAACTCAATAGCCCACGCTGCTTTTCGTCGCTCCTCGAGAGCGTCGAACATGCTCTTGCCGGAGACGATCGGAACTTTGGCGTGGCTCGGAGCCTTTGAAATCGACCGAGCAACCAATCGATTTAAAAGAACAATCCTCTGAAATGGACTCGACACTCAGCCCTCCCTGCGGAAGCTGATATGTCACAACCCACGCTTGAGGAAGAGGTCGTGAGCGCGTTATCCCCGGAGGCAAGAGGCTTTTCATTGCGCATTTCATTGCGGAACGACGCCCCGGAAACTATAAGTAGTTGAAATCTTGGTCGGAGTGGCAGGATTCGAACCTGCGACCCCTGCGTCCCGAACGCAGTGCTCTACCGGGCTGAGCCACACTCCGACAAGAAGGCGGCTTATAGCGTTGGGCTTGACGCACTGCAAGCGGCCGAGATGAGGAATTTTATCCCTGTGAAGACGGGTGTCGAAACGCTGATATTGCCGGCCGGCGAAGCCGACGCGGAAGCCGCCGCCCGGCGACTTGCGGCCGGCGGGCTGGTCGCGTTTCCGACCGAGACGGTCTACGGGCTCGGGGCGGATGCTGCCAATGCGGTCGCGATCGCCCATCTCTACGCCGCCAAGGGCCGGCCGGCGTTCAATCCGCTGATCGCGCATGTTGCGGATCTCAAAGCCGCGCGGCGGATCGGGCTGTTCGATGCGCGCGCGCTGGCGCTTGCGGAGGCGTTCTGGCCGGGGCCGCTGACGCTCGTGGTGCCGAAGGCCGAGGACTGCACGGTGGCGGATCTCGCCACCGCCGGCCTCGACACAGTGGCGATCCGCATTCCCGCCCACCCCGTCGCACAGGCGATCCTGCGCGCCTTCGGCGGCGCCGTGGTCGCGCCGTCCGCCAATATCTCCGGCCACGTCTCGCCGACGCTGGCCGCCCATGTCGAGAGCGACCTTGCCGGGCGGATCGACCTGATCATCGACGGCGGGCCTGTGACGGTCGGCGTGGAATCCACGATTATCGGCTGCTTCGACGCGCCGATGCTGCTTCGTCCCGGCGGGCTGTCGCGCGAGCGGATCGAGGCGGTGCTGGGCGCGAAGCTGGCGCGGCCGCCGGCGGAGGCTGGCAGCGACGACAGCCAGCCACTGGCCCCGGGCATGCTGGCCTCGCACTACGCACCGCGCGCCCATGTGCGGCTCAATGCACGTGAGGTCGCGCCGGGCGACGCGCTGCTGGCGTTCGGCCCGGAGCGCCTGCCGGGCCTTGACGCCGCCTCGGCCG
Organism: Bradyrhizobium sp. NBAIM03; assembly: GCF_020194055.1. NCBI lineage: Bacteria > Pseudomonadati > Pseudomonadota > Alphaproteobacteria > Hyphomicrobiales > Nitrobacteraceae > Bradyrhizobium > Bradyrhizobium sp. NBAIM03. The sequence goes on from NZ_JADYVS010000001.1 coordinate 197,482, forward strand.
TCATGAATTTGTCGCCCACCGCCGATCTCGATGAAGCCGCGGCCAATCTGTTCGGCTATCTTCGCAGCCTCGATGCGAAAGCGCCGCGGGCGATTGCGGTGATGCCGATTCCCGAAGATGGTCTGGGCGAGGCGATCAACGACCGGCTGCGCCGCGCCGCGGTGGCGCGTTGAAGCAAGAGACGAGGACATGAACATCAACAAGCCTGCCACCCCGCCGCTTGCGCCCGAATTGATCGAGCAATTCCGCAAGATCGTCGGCGACCGCCACGCCATCACCGACCCGACCGATATCGAGCCTTACGTCACCGAGGAGCGCAATCTGTTCCACGGCCGCTCGCCGCTGGTGCTGCGCCCGGGCTCGACGGCGGAGGTTTCCGCGATCTGCAAGCTCGCCTCCGCGCACAACATCGCGCTGGTGCCGCAGGGCGGCAACACCGGGCTCGTCGGCGGCCAGACGCCACACAATGGCGAGGTGGTGGTGTCGTTGCGCCGGCTCGACAAGATCCGCGAGGTCGACACCGCCTCCAACACCATGACGTGTGAGGCCGGCGTGGTGCTGCAGATCGCGCAAGCCAGGGCTTCCGAGGTCGACCGGCTGTTTCCGCTGTCGCTCGGGGCCGAAGGCAGCTGCACCATCGGCGGCAATCTCTCGACCAATGCCGGCGGCACCGCGGCGCTCGCCTATGGCGTCGCGCGCGAGATGGCGCTGGGCCTCGAAGTGGTGCTCGCCGATGGGCGCGTGCTCAATTCGCTGTCAAAGCTGAAGAAGGACAACACCGGCTACAATCTACACAACCTCTTCATCGGCGCCGAAGGCACGCTCGGCATCATCACCGCGGCGACGCTGAAACTGTTTCCGAAGCCGCGGGCGATCGAGACCGCCTTCGTCGGGCTGAAATCGCCGGCGGCGGCGCTGAAGCTGCTCACCATCGCGCGAGGCGAAGCCGCCAATGCGCTGACGAGCTTCGAGCTGCTGTCGGAGCTGGCGGTGGATTTCTCGGTCCGCCACGGCATCGACGTGCGCGACCCGCTTGAGGCAAAGCATCCCTGGTACGTGCTGATGGAATTGTCATCGCCGAGCGAGGATGCCCGCACGCCGCTGGAGACGATCCTGGGCCGTGCCATGGAGGAGGAGATCGTCGACGACGCCGTGATCGCGGCGAGCCTCGCCCAGCGCGGCGCGTTCTGGAAGCTGCGCGACGAGATGTCGGCGGCGCAGAAGCCGGAAGGCGGCTCGATCAAGCACGACATCTCCGTCCCGGTTGCGGCCGTGCCCGAATTCATCGCGGAAGCCGATGCGGCCGTGGTGAAGCTGATCCCCGGCGCCCGGCCGGTGCCGTTCGGCCATCTCGGCGACGGCAATCTGCATTACAACGTCAGCCAGCCGATCGGCGCCGACACCGCCGATTTCCTCGCGCGCTGGCATGATGTGAACGCGGTGGTGTTCGAGATCGTGCTGCGCATGGGCGGCTCGATCTCGGCCGAGCACGGCATCGGCGTGCTCAAGCGCGACGAGCTCCCCGAGGTGAAGGACAAAACCGCGATCGAGCTGATGCGCTCCATCAAGACGATGCTCGATCCGCTCGGCATCATGAATCCGGGGAAGGTGCTGTGAGCGCTTCCCTTGCGATCGATGCGATCACCGATGCCGACGTCGAGGGCGTGGTCGCGCTGTGGCAGCGCTGCGGCCTGACGCGCCCCTGGAACGACCCGCATGCCGACATCGCACTAGCGCGGCGGCGCGACAATTCCACCGTGCTGGTCGGCCGCGACAATGGCGCGATCGTCGCCACCGTGATGGTCGGCCATGACGGCCATCGCGGCTGGGTCTATTACGTCGCCGTCGATCCCAGCTGTCAGAAGCGCGGCTATGGCCGCATCATCATGGCGGCGGCCGAGGACCGGCTGCGAAGCGCCGGGATTTCGAAGCTGCAGCTCCTGGTCCGTCGCGAGAACGCGCAGGCCAACGCGTTCTATGGCTCGCTCGGCTTCGAGCTGTCGACATCCGTGATGTTCCAGAAGTGGCTCGACGGCCGTGCGACCACGCCAAGCAATTGAGATCGAGGCATGACCCTTTCCGACCGCGTCCGCATCAAGGACGTCCGCGTGCTCTCGGACGGCTGGACCACGCTGAAGACCACGACCTTCGAATACCGGCGCGCAAGTGGCGAGTGGCAGACCCAGCATCGCGAGACCTATGAGCGCGACAATGCCGCCGCCGTGCTGCCATATAATCTCGCGCGACGGACCGTGATCCTGGTGCGCCAGTTCCGCCTTCCGGCCTTCATCCGCGGTTACGACGACCTCTTGATCGAGGCCGCCGCCGGCGTGCTCGACAACGCCGAGCCCGAGGAGCGCATCCGCGCCGAGGCGGAGGAAGAGACCGGCTATCGCCTGCACCATGTCCACAAGGTGTTCGAGGCCTTCATGAGCCCCGGCGCCATCACCGAGAAGCTGCATTTCTTCGTCGCCGAATACGAGCCCGAGATGCGGGTGAGCGACGGCGGCGGCCTGGAGCACGAGGGCGAGGACATCGAGGTGCTGGAGCTGTCCATCGACGAGGCGCTGGCGATGATCGCCGACGGCCGCATCATCGACGCCAAGGCGATCATGCTGCTGCAGTATGTGGCGCTGCATGTGTTCAGGTGACCTTGCGGCTGTCCTTCCTTCTCCCCTTGTGGGAGAAGGTGGCGCGAAGCGCCGGATGAGGGGTTCTCTCCACTTGTGAGATCGTTCGTGAGGATGGATACCCCTCACCCGTCTCGCCGCTATGCGGCGATCCACCCTCTCCCACAAGGGGAGAGGGGAGGAGCGCAGCTCGCTCTATCAAGCCTGCAATTCAGACCTGCGCCGCCGCTCCCCCCGGTTGAGCAACCGCAAAACTATCTCTAGTCTGTCGTCAACCAAGAACCAGGAGACGCGCCATGTCCGCTCCGCGCGACGATGAATTCGGCTTTGCGCCCGACTACGATTCCCCCGTCCCCTACATGCAGCGCACCCGGGATTATTACGCGGCGATCGGCTACACCACGCCGTACCGCTGGGCGCATTACACCGAGGCGCCGTTCCAGCCGCTGAAGAAGCCGTTGTCGCAATCGCGCGTCACCATCATCACCACCGCGGCGCCCTACGATCCGGCCAAGGGCGACCAGGGGCCGGGCGCGGCGTATAATGGCAGCGCGAAGTTTTATCAGGTCTATGACGGCGACACGTCGAAACAGCACGATCTGCGCATCTCGCACATCGGCTACGACCGCAAGCACACCTCGGCCACCGACAGCGGCACCTGGTTTCCGCTGCCGCAGCTGTTGAAGGCGAGCGCCGCCGGCCGCATCGGCGAAGTGAGCCAGCGCTTCTTCGGCGCGCCGACCAACCGCAGCCATCGCGTGACGCTCGACACCGACGCGCCGGAGATCCTGGCGCGCTGCCTCGCGGACAAGGTCGACGTCGCGGTGCTGGTGCCAAACTGCCCGGTCTGCCACCAGACCACGGCGCTGGTGGCGCGGCACCTGGAGCGCAACGGCATTGCCACCGTGGTCATGGGCTGCGCCAAGGACATCGTCGAGCACGCGGCCGTGCCGCGCTTCCTGTTCTCCGACTTCCCGCTCGGCAATTCCGCCGGCAAGCCGCACGACATCGCGTCGCAGGCCCAGACGCTCGAGCTCGCGCTCCGGCTGCTGGAGAGCGCGAGCGGTCCGCAGACCACGATGCAATCGCCGCTGCGCTGGAGCGAGGACGCCTCCTGGAAGCTCGACTACAACAACGTTGCGCAGCTCTCGCCCGAAGAGCTGGCTCGCCGCCGCGCCGAGTTCGACAAGCAGAAGGAGATCGCGCGCGGCAACCGCGCCGCCTGACGTCCTCCAACAACAATAAGCCGAGGGAGAGCGAGGTGACGCGACCGTTCGAGGGCGTGAAGATCCTGGATTTTACGCAAGTGCTGGCCGGCCCCTATGCGAGCTACCAGCTCGCGCTGCTCGGCGCCGACGTCATCAAGATCGAGCGGCGCGAGGGCGAGGACATGCGCCGCACGCCGCTCAGCCGCGAATGGGCCGAGCGCGGGTTGGCGCCGGCGTTTCAGGCCGTCAACGGCAACAAGCGCAGCCTGACGCTCGATCTGCAGAAGCCGGAGGCGATCGCGATCGTGAAGAAGCTCGCAAGCCGTGTCGACGTGGTCATGGAGAATTTTCGGCCCGGCGTGATGGACAAGCTCGGCATCGGCTACGAGGCGCTGGCGGCGATCAACCCGAAGCTGATCTATTGCGCGGTCTCCGGCTTCGGCCAGACCGGCCCCGATCGTTTGCGGCCCGGCTATGACGGCAAGATGCAGGCGCTGTCGGGCATCATGGCGATCACCGGCCACCCCGAGACGGGGCCGACGCGCGCGGGATTCGCCGTGTGCGATGTGCTCTCGGGCGCCACCGCTGCCTTCGGCGTCTCGAGCGCGCTCTATCAGCGCGACCGCACCGGCAAGGGGCAGCTGATCGACGTCTCCATGCTGGAGGCGACGCTGGCGTTTCTCTCGGGCCAGATCGCCGACTGGTCGGTCGCCGGACATCGACAGCAGCTATCGGGCAATCAGGCGGTGAGCCGCCGGACCACGGCGAATTTGTTCAAGTGCGGCGACGGCCATATCCTGCTCGCCGTCAACAACGAGAAGCAGTACCGCGCGCTGATGGCTGCGCTCGGGCGCGAGGATACGCTGTCAGATCCGCGCTTTGCCGACTGGTTCTCGCGCAACGAGAACGAGGGCGCGCTGCGCGCCATCATCGAGCAGGCGCTGGCAAAACGGCCGGCACGCGAATGGGAGACAATTCTTGAGGACGCCGGCGCGCCCTGCGCCAGCATCTGGAAGGTCGAGGAGGTCATCGACCATCCGCAAATCAAGGCGCGCGGCGCGATCCATGAGCTGGACACGCAATACGGCCGCCTGCGCTTTGCCGGCAGCGGCTTCAAGCTCGCTCATGGCGGCGGCCGGCTGGATCGCATGGCGCCGGAGCTGGGCGCGGATACGGATGCGGTGCTGGGCGAGCTGGGATTCGATGCGGCAGAGATCGCGGGGCTGAGAGCGCGGGAGATTGTGTGACGGCAGCGCCTCACACTCAGTCGTCGTCCCGGGGCGCGCGTAGCGCGAACCCGGGACCCATAACCACAGGATCGCGTTTGACGAAGACTCGTGGTGAACAGTTTACGCCATAACCTCATCCTGTGGCTATGGGTCCCGGATCGGCGCGCGCTTTGGGCGCGCTTGTCCGGGACGACAGCGGAGTGAGTGGCGGCACCGCACCTAGAACAACGACCCCTGCCCGTCATCTGATGACGCTGCCGCAGTCTTCCGCACCGCCTTCTTCGGCTTCGCCGCCTCGGCTTCCGCCGCGATCTCCTCCGCACTGATCGGCAGCACGAGCTGCTCGTCATCATTGGCGACACGGTTGACGCGGGTGGAGACCGGGTGCCAGGCGAATTCGCCGACGCGCGGGGGCCTCATCAAGGGCAGGATCGCGTCGATCTCGTCGCCCTTGCTGTCGAGCCAGCGCTCGAAGTCGTGCGGGCTGATGGTGACGGGCACGCGGTCATGCAGCGCGGCGAGATCCTCGCCCGCCGCGGCGGTGACGATCGCGACCGTGTCGAGTTCCTCGCCGTTCGGACCGACCCAGGTCTCGAACACAGCGGCAAAGCCGAGCGGCTCACCGTCGGCACGGTGGATGAAAAAGGGCTGCTTGCGGCCGGTTTGCATCTTCCACTCGTAATAACCATCGGCCGGAATCAGGCCGCGCCGGCGGCGAATCGCGTTCTTGAACGCAGGCTTCTCCAGCACCGTCTCGGAACGGGCGTTGATCAGGAGCGTGAACCCGCGGGGGTCCTTGACCCAGCCGGGCAGAAGACCCCAGCGCATCAGGCGGAAATGGCGCGCGCCGTTCTCGAGCAGCACCACCGGAATCGGTTGCGTCGGGGCGACATTGTGCCGGGGCGGGAAATTCGGCTGCTCGACATAGCCGAACAGTTGCCGCAAAGCCGCGGGGGCCGAAGTTATGACGAAGCGTCCACACATCCTTGGAGGCCTATATAGGGTCCGTTCAGGTCCTTTTAACCCCGAACGTTAACACTGCGGCAGATGAGCTCAACGGCCTCCCAACCCGCGCGGACGCATGTACAGACGGGCCCTGAGGCGACCGCCTGGGCCGAACGGCTGCGCGTGGCCAACATCAATCCGCGGACCGGGCTTGCCACCGACTATCTCAACCATTTCAATGAAGCCGTGATGCTGCTCGAAATGGTGCCGGATATGCCGGAATGCGCCGAAGACTTCCTGACCTGGACGCCGCTGTCTTATGCCGAGCATTTCACGGCGTCGAATTTCAAGGCGCGGGATTTGGCGATCGAAGCCTATGAGAAAGCCGATCCCAACGTGCGTGCCCAGTTCGACCACTTGACGGATACCATGACCTCGATCCTGACCGCGGTCGGCTCGGCCATGCGCGAGGTCGAGAAGGACACGACGCGGGTCCGCCTCGCCGAGCAGGCCACGCTTTGGGTCAAGCCCCTGATCGCAGCCTGCGGCGGCATCATCAATGGCGGGGCGGAAGCCGACGTCGACACCATCATGGCGACTCATCCGGATAGGTGACGCGATTGGCCGCAATCGTCCATCCTGCCCATCCCCAGCTTGCGGTCAGCGCGGCGATCTTCCGCGACGGCAAGGTGCTACTGGTCCGCCGCGCCCGCTCGCCGGCCAAGGGCTTCTATTCGCTGCCGGGTGGCCGGGTCGAGTTCGGCGAATCGCTGCATCAGGCCCTGAGCCGCGAGGTCGACGAGGAAACCGGCCTTTGCATCGAGATCATTGGCCTCGCCGGCTGGCGCGAGGTGCTGCCGGCCGCGGCCGGCGCCGGCCATTACCTGATCATGTCCTTTGCCGCGCGCTGGACGGCCCGGGAGCCGGCGCTGAACGACGAGCTCGACGATCACCGCTGGATCGCCCCTGGCGCCCTGGCAAGCCTCGGCGACCTCAAGCTGACCGGGGGGCTGGAGGAGGTCATCCTGTCCGCTCACCGGCTGCTTGGAGCCTGACCGCCCGCCTTGCGCCAGCCGTCCCGAGGGGGCATACAGCCGCCGATGTCGTCGCGATTTCTGGCCATTTTTGTCCTGATTCTCGCCTGCGCCTCCGTGCCTGCGAGGGCCCAGGACGTGGCGGCGCCGTTTGACGGCGAACTGCAGCGGCTGGCCGAGATCCTCGGCGGCCTGCACTATCTGCGCGGCATCTGCGGGGCCAACGAGGGTAACAAATGGCGCAACGAGATGCAGGCGCTGATCGATGCCGAGACCCCCTCCGGCGAGCGCCGCACCCGCATGATCGCCGGCTTCAACCGCGGCTATAACGGTTTTCAGCAGACCTATCGCAGCTGCACGCCGGCCGCGATGGTGGCGATCCGCCGCTACATCGAGGAAGGCTCGAAGATCTCGCGCGATCTCACGGCGCGCTACGCGAACTAGCTACCCCGTCATTCCGGGGCTCGCGCGCGAGAGCCCGGAATCCATTCATCCACCGTCTCTGATGCCCGATGGATTCCGGGCTCGCGCGAGGCGCGCCCCGGAATGACGGCGCGGTCGACGCATGTGCGGGCCTGGAACCCTGTCATCGACTTTGTTCACAGCCGTTAACCGTTCTTAAAGATGTGGCCTAGCGGTCGTTAACGCCCGTGCTACACCTCTCGCACAGCGCATCGCCGTGGATCGCGCCCCAGCCTGACCGAGTTTCATGAGCCAGCCGATTTCCTACGCCCCCGCCCGCGCGCCGCTGCCCGATCACGAGCAGAAACAGGCCGCACTGAGCTATCTCAACGAGGCCTGGGCCGAGGCGCGTCATGACGGCGTCGACGGCGACTGCCTGGCGCAGGCGAGCCTGTTCGCGGCCCTCGCCGAGCTCGTCGGCACCTATGGCGAGGACGCAGTGGCAAAGTTCGTCGAGGGCTTTCCCGGCCGCATTCGCAACGGCGAATTCTCGGTCGGCATCTGCAGGCAGTAAGCCGTCCTGAAGCAGTAAGCCGTCCTGAAAATGACCCCGCCACGCGGGCGGGGCCAGTTGACGGATGAATGACTCTGCGAAAGGCGTCGCGAAGTCTGCCGCTCTTATCGCACGGAAGCCGTTGCCGGCGGACAAGCATTAATCTCGCGATGACCGGGAGATGTTCCCGACAGAGCCGGGAACGCGCGCCTCAGTCCGTCTCGATCGGCAGCGCCGGATCCCTCGCCCATTCGCCCATCGAAGCGTCGTAGAGCGTCAGCTTGTCGTAGCCGAGCTGCGTCAGCAGCAGGAGGTCGATCGTCGCCGAGATGCCGCCGCCGCAATAAAGAATCACATTCTTGTCGCGCGTGACGCCCTGGGCGGCGAACTTCGCTTGCGCATCCGCAAGATCCGCCAGCGTCTTGTCGGCATTCACGAGTGTGGCTGCGGGAACGTTGACGCTGCCGGGAACGCGGCCCGGCCGGCCATAGCGGCTCGGCTCGAGGCCGCGGTGAAACTGCGGCCCGAGCGCGTTGACGATGATGGTCGCGGGATCGCCGATCCGCGCCAGCACGGCTTCCTTGTCGACGAAGCAGCCTGGGCGCGGCGCCGCCTTGAAGGCCGTCACCGGATAGCCTTTCGGTGCGCCCGTCTCGGTCGGCCGTCCCTCCTGCTGCCATTTGTCGAAGCCGCCGTCGAGCACGTGGGCATCGACGCCGAGCGCGCGCAACATCCACCAGAACCGCGTCGCCCACATTATCGTCCCTATGCTGTAGAGCACGATGGTCTTGCCAGCATCGAGGCCGTGGCGGCCGAAGGCGGCCTCCAGCTGGGCGACATCGGGCATCATGAAGAAGTGTTGCGACGAGGCGTCGGAGAACTCGCCTTGCAGGTCGAGGAAATCGGCGCCGGGGATGTGGCCGGCGGCGAACGTCTTGTCGCCGGGCACGGCGCGATAAGGCACGGCGCTGCCTTCCGGCGCGGGCTCAAGATAGGTCGTGCAGTCGTAGAGGCGAAGGTTGGGATCGCCGAGCATGGCGGCGAGCTGCTCGGTGGTGATGAGGGCGGCGGGTTGGGACATCAGGCTGCACTCCCGTTCGAGAGGAAGTGTAGACCGCTCCTCCCGTCATTGCGAGAGCAGCGAAGCAATCCAGAGTCTTTCCGCGGCGACAGACTGAATTGCTTCCTGCGCTCGCAATGACGAATGGGGAAGCCCCGTGCGTCCCCCACATCACCCTACTGCTTCAGCGTCTCCAGGAACCGCACCGGCTCGCCCTGCGCGGCCGTCACCAGCTCGCCCTGCCACATCACGCGACGGCCGCGGATAAAGGTGCCGACCGGCCAGCCGGTGACGCGAACGCCGTCATAGGGCGTCCAGCCGGCCTTGGACGCCACCCATTTGTTGGTGATGGTCTCGCTGCGCTTGAGATCGACGATGGTGAAGTCGGCATCGTAGCCGGCGGCGATGCGGCCCTTGCAGGCCATGTTGTAGAGGCGCGCAGGGCCGGCGCTGGTGAGGTCGACGAAGCGCGCCAGCGAGAGCCGACCCGCATTAACGTGATCGAGCATAACAGGCACCAGCGTCTGCACGCCGGTCATGCCGGAAGGCGAAGCGGGATAGGTCTTCTGCTTCTCCTCCAGCGTATGCGGGGCGTGGTCGGAGCCGAGCACGTCGATGATGCCCTGTTCGATGCCGCGCCAAATGCCGGCACGATGATCGGCGCCGCGCACCGGCGGGTTCATCTGCGCCAGCGTGCCGAGCCGCTCGTAGCATTCCGGCGCGACCAGGGTGAGATGGTGCGGCGTCGCCTCGCAGGAGGCGACATCCTTGTGGTCGCGCAGGAACTCGATCTCCTCCTTGGTCGAGATGTGCAGCACGTGAATACGCTTGCCGGTCTCGTGCGCGAGCTTGACGAGGCGCTGCGTCGCCATCAGCGCCGCGGTCTCGTCGCGCCAGACCGGATGCGAGCGCGCATCGCCCTCGATGCGCAGCGATTTGCGCTCGTTGAGGCGGTATTCGTCCTCGGCGTGGAAGGCGGCGCGGCGGCGGATCACCTGGAAAATGCGGCGCAGGCTCTCGTCGTCCTCCACCAAAAGCGCGCCGGTGGACGAGCCGATAAACACCTTGACGCCGGCGCAGCCGGGTGCGCGCTCCAGCACAGGCAGGTCCTGCACGTTCTCGCGGGTGCCGCCGATGAAGAAGGCGAAATCGCAATGCATGCGGTGATGGGCGCGCTTCACCTTGTCGGTGAATTCGGCCTCCGTCACGGTCAGCGGCGAGGTGTTCGGCATCTCGAATACGGCGGTGACGCCGCCCATCACGGCGCTGCGCGAGCCGGTCTCGAGGTCTTCCTTGTGCGTCAGCCCGGGCTCGCGGAAATGCACCTGCGTGTCCATCACGCCGGGCAGGATGTGCAGGCCCTTGCAGTCGATCACCTCGGCGGCCGAGCCTTGCGACAGCGGACCGAGCTCGGCGATGCGGCCGCCCGTGATGCCGATATCCCGCACGCCCTCGCCGTCCTGGTTGAAGACGGTGCCACCCTTCAGGATCACATCGAAACGCTGGGTCATTGGGCCTCTCTCATCCTCAGGGCGCAGGGCTCGAGGTCTTGTCGTTTATGCGTTGCGGGCTTACGTTCCGGAGCAACATGTCGCAAGAGATTTTCGCATGAAATCGGCGTTTCTTCCCGACCGGGGCGTGATCAAAGTCGCGGGTGAGGATGCGCGCAACTTCCTCAATGGCCTCGTCACCACCGACCTGGACAGGCTGAAACCTGGTCTGGGGCGATTCGGCGCATTGCTGACGCCGCAGGGCAAGATCATCGTGGATTTCCTGATCACGGAAGCGTCCGCAGGCCACGGCGGCGGGTTCCTGATCGACTGCCCCAAGGCGCTGGCGGACACCCTCGCCACCAAGCTGAAATTCTACAAGCTGCGCGCCAAGGTCACCGTGGACAAGCTCGACCTCGGCGTGCTCGCGGCCTGGGACGGCGAGCCGACGGCGCAGCCCGACCTTGCCTTTGCCGATCCGCGGGCTGAGGGGCTCGGCTACCGCATCCTGGTCCAGGAAGATCTCAAGCAGAAACTGTCCGATCTCATTGGCGCCGAGCTGGTCGATGCAGCCGAGTACGAGGCGCATCGCATTGCGCTCGGCGTGCCGCGCGGCGGGCTCGATTTCATGTACAGCGATGCGTTCCCGCATGAGACCAACATGGACCGCCTCGCCGGCGTCGATTTCGACAAGGGCTGCTATGTCGGCCAGGAGGTCGTCTCGCGCATGCAGCATCGCGGCACCGCGCGCACGCGCAGCGTGAAGGTGCTGCTCGAGGACGCCTCGCCCGAGCCTGGCACAACCATTCTCGCCGGCGACAAGCCGGTCGGCACCATCGGCTCGACGGCCGGCGGCAAGGGCATCGCGCTGGTGCGCATCGATCGTGTCGCCGATGCACTCGATGCAGGCCAGCCGCTCACCGCTGGGGGGCTGGCTTTGACACTCGCTGAACCAGACGTCGTTCGCATTCCAGCCAAGCAGCCGATCGCATGAGCCGCGCTGCCAGCTTGCATCCCGATGGTCTGACCCGCTGCCCCTGGCCGGGCGAAGATCCGCTTTATGTCGCCTATCACGACACCGAATGGGGCGTGCCGGAATACGACGACCGCGCGCTGTACGAGAAGCTGATGCTGGACGGCTTCCAGGCTGGCCTGTCCTGGATCACGATCCTGCGCAAGCGCGACAATTTCCGCAAAGCCTTCGACGATTTCCAGCCGGAGAAGATCGCGCGTTACAATGCCAGGAAGGTTCACGCGCTGATGAACGATGCCGGCATCGTGCGCAACAAGGCCAAGATCGAAGGCGCGATCCTAAGCGCAAAGTCCTATCTCGACATCATGGAGAAGGGCCCGGGCTTCTCGAAGCTGCTGTGGGACTTCATGGACGGACGGCCGAAGGTCAACCAGTTCAAGACCACGGCAAGCGTGCCGGCCTCGACGCCGCTGTCGGTACAGATCTCCAAGGAGCTGTCCTCGCGCGGCTTCAAATTCGTCGGCCCGACGATCGTCTACGCCTTCATGCAGGCGACCGGCATGGTCAACGACCACCTGGTCGACTGCCACTGTCATGCGACCTGCAGCAAGACCCAGCGCAAGCTGCGCCTCAAGGCCAAATGACGGCGAAGAAGGCAGCGCGCAACGAAGAGGTCCGCGCCTGGCAGCGCATGCTGTCGGGCCGGCGGCTCGACCTGCTCGATCCTTCCCCGCTCGACATCGAAATCGGCGACATCGCGCACGGGCTGGCGCGGGTGGCGCGCTGGAACGGACAGACCCTCGGCGCGCACATCTTTTCGGTCGCGCAGCATACGCTGCTGGTAGAGACGGTGCTGCGGCATGAGATACCCCGCGTCGACCAGCGCGTGCGGCTCGCGGCCCTGCTGCATGATGCGCCGGAATATGTGATCGGCGACATGATCTCGCCGTTCAAGGCCGTGCTCGACGGTCACTACAAGGCCGTCGAGAAGCGGTTGCTCGGCGCCATCCATATCCGCTTCGGTTTGCCGCCGGTATTGCCAGATGACATCACGCAGGCCATCAAGGCCGCCGATCGCGGTGCGGCCTATCTCGAGGCAACCGAGCTCGCCGGCTTCAGCGCGAGCGAAGCGCGGCGCCTGTTCGGCAAGGATCCGGGTCTCTCCGAAAGCGTCCGAGGCGACTATCTGACGCCCTGGACCGCGGCGCGGGCCGAGAAGCAGTTTCTGGAGCGGTTTGGCGCCGTGTTTGCGTAGCATTATTCCTTCGTAGGGTGGGCAAAGCGAAGCGTGCCCACCGAACCAAGCGACATGCGCGCAATTGCGAAATGGTGGGCACGGCGCGATGCGCCTTTGCCCACCCTACGAGCGCTCGCTATAATCGGGCGCAAAAAGGTTCGCCATGATCCACGTCTGTTCCCTCGCCGCGCTTCCCGAAACCGTCCGCCTCACCAAGGCCAGCCACGTGCTGACCGTGATGGCCAATGTCGAGCAGGTGGCGCGTCCGGTGTCGGTGCTCCCGGCCAACCATCTCAAGGTGTCGATGGACGACATCACCGAGGAAATGGACGGCTTCGTCGCGCCGTCGGAGACGCATATCGAGCAGGTGCTCAACTTCGTGCGCGGCTGGGACCGCAGCGCCCCGCTGGTGGTGCATTGCTATGCCGGGATCAGCCGCTCCACCGCCAGCGCGTTCGCGGCCGTTTGCGCGCTTAATCCAAATCGCGACGAGATCGAGATCGCCAGGAAGATTCGCGCGGCCTCGCCGATCGCCTCGCCCAATCGGCGCATCGTCGGCCTCGCCGATCGTGCACTCGGACGCAACGGCCGCATGCTGCGCGCGCTCGACGAAATGGGCCCCGGCGCGATGATGGTGGAAGGCCGCCCCTTCGCGATCGAGCTCGAATGACAGCTGGTTGTCACGATGGAGGTGCGCCCCCTCTCCCGCCTGCGGGAGAGGGTTGGGGAGAGGGTATCTCGGCGACGAAGACTCCCCCAGAGGATAGAGTCCCCTCCCGCCTCGCATCTGTCGATGCGACGCGACCTCTCCCGCAAGCGGGAGAGGTGCACCGAGTCCGCGGATGGGCCGTCTTAACCAAGCGGCATTCTGTTCAATTCAACGACACGGCAGCCGCATGAGCGAGACGCTGCTGACGCCAATCGAAATCGGCCTCACCGCGGCCATCGTCGCGATCGAGAACCACGAGCCGCTGATCCTGACCGCACCCGGTGCTGACCGGCTTGCCGGGCTGCCGTTCGGTCCGTTCGACGCGGTGAGCCATCGCACGTTCGAGATCGGCCTGCGCGCCTGGGTCGAGCAACAGGCGGGGCTGCGGCTCGGCTATGTTGAGCAGCTCTACACGTTCGGCGACCGTGGCCGTCATGCCGAGGCCGGCGACACCGGAGCCCACATCGTGTCGATCGGCTATCTCGCGCTGACGCGCCCCGCGGGCGGCGAGCTCGCCGCAAACGCGGCGAGCTTCGCGCCCTGGTACCGATTCTTCCCCTGGGAAGACTGGCGCGAGCAGCCGCCGGCGATCATCGCGAGCGACATCATCCCCGCGCTGACCGAATGGGCCGAGGAGGAGACCGCGGAGACGATTCGCGCCCTGCCGCGGAAGGATCGCGTGCGGTTCTATTTCGGTCTGGACGGCGCGCCCTGGGACGAGGAGCGCGTGCTCGACCGCTACGAGCTGCTCTACGAGGCCGGGCTGATCGAGGAGGCCCGCCGCGACGGCCGTCCTGCGGCATTGGCGCGCAAGACGCTTCCCCCGCTCGGGACCTCGATGCGGTTCGACCATCGACGGATTCTCGCGACGGCAATCGCGCGGCTGCGCGCAAAGCTGAAGTATCGTCCTGTAGTCTTTGAACTTTTGCCGACCGAATTCACACTCACTGAACTGCAGCACACGGTGGAAGCGATCTCCGGCCGGCACCTGCACAAGCAGAATTTCCGCCGCCTGGTCGAGATGGAAGCCCTGGTCGAACCGACCGGGGTGATGTCGACACAGACGGGCGGACGGCCGGCAGCGCTCTACCGCTTCCGCCGCGAGGTGCTCCAGGAGCGGCCCGCGCCGGGCTTGCGCGTTCGCTCCCGGCGCTAGAGCATGATCCGGAAAAGTGCGTTGCGGTTTTCCGGTAAGATCATGCTCAAGAAATTAAGATCCTGATATCAGTGGTATCGGCCCCTGCCGATTGCCTGGAGGCTTCATGTTCGACGGCCCGTTTGACGTCTTTGCGCTGATCATTGCGATCATCGCCTTCCTGATCGCGATCAAGGCGTCCAGCCAGGCGACCGAGTTGCGCCGCCGGATCAGTTCGCTCGAAGAGATGCTTTACGCGCAGCGGCCGGTGCAGCCGCCCCCGCTGATGCCGGCGCAGGCCGAAGCCCCCGCGACGACTGCAGCCGCAGAGCCGCCGCCGCTGGCCCCGGAAGCCGAAACGACGCCGCCTCCGCTCGTCACCGAAGAGATTTCGCCGCCCCCGCTCGAGCCGAGCACGGGCGCCGCTGCGCCCCCTCCGGTCCCGGAGGCCGCACCCGGCTTCGAGGAGCGGCTCGGCACCCGCTGGGTGGTGTGGATCGGCGGGCTTGCGCTCGCGCTCGGCGGCTTCTTCATGGTGCGCTATTCGATCGAGGCCGGTCTGCTCGGCCCCGGCGTGCGCGTGTTCCTCGGCGGCCTGTTCGCCGCTGCGCTGCTTGGCGCCGGCGAATGGACGCGGCGCAAGGAGAGCATCTCGAGCATCGCGGCGCTGCCTATCGCCAACATTCCCGCGATCCTCACCGCGGCCGGCACGGCGGTGGCGTTCGCGACCATCTACGCGGCGTACGCGCTCTACGACTTCCTCGTGCCTGCGACGGCCTTCGTGCTGCTCGGCATCGTTGCGATGGGCACGCTGGCCGCAGCGCTGTTGCATGGCCCGGCGCTCGCCGGGCTCGGCGTCGTCGGCGCCTTCGTGACGCCGATCCTCGTCTCCTCCGGCAAGCCGGATTATTGGGCGCTCTACATCTATCTTGCGGTCGTGACGGCCGCGAGTTTCGGGCTCGCCCGCATCAGGCTATGGCGCTGGCTTGCGGTCACGACCATTGCATTCGCGGTGCTCTGGATCTTCCCGGGTCTCGATACCGAACAGGTGCAGGTCGCGCCGCACGCCTTCCATGCCATCGCCGGCTTTGTGCTCGCCGCACTGCTCGTCGTCTGCGGTTTCATGTTCGGGCCCAGCATGGAGGACGGCGAGATCGAGCCGGTCTCATCGGGCGCGCTCGGCGCCTATTTGTTCGGCGCGATGCTGGTCGTGCTGTCGAGCGCGCATGCGGATCTCGCGCTGATCGCCTTCACGCTCCTGGTTGGCGGCACGCTGTTCGTCGCCTGGCGCGCACCGGCGGCGACCGGCGCGCTGGGCGCGGCCGCGGCGGCCGTGTTCATCGTGTTCGCCGAATGGGCGCTGCGCGCCAACCCCGATATGCTGGTGCTGCCGGGCGGCCCGATGCCCGGCGTCGGCCCGGTCGCGATTGATAGCGCGGTGACGCTGCATCTGGTGACGGCCGCGATCTTCGCCGCCGGTTTCGGCGTCACGGGCTTTTTCGCGCAAGGCCGCTCGAACTCGGTGATCATTCCCGTGGTGTGGTCGGCGGCGGGCGTCGCGACGCCGATCGCCATCCTGGTTGCGCTCTATGCGCGCATTGCCCATCTCGACCGCTCGATCCCGTTTGCGATCCTCGCCGTGCTGCTCGCTGCGGCCTTTGGCGCTGCGACCGAAGCGCTGATGCGCCGCGAAGAACGGCCCGGCGTTGCAACCTCGGTCGCGCTGTTCGCGACCGGTACGCTCGGCGCGCTGGCGCTGGCGCTGACCTTCGCCCTGGAGAAGGGCTGGCTCACCATTGCGCTCGCGCTGATGTCACTCGGCACCGCCTGGATCTCGTTGCAGCGGCCGATTCCGGTGCTGCGCCGGCTGGCTGCCGTCTTCGCTGCGATCGTCACTGCGCGCATCGTCTATGATCCGAGCATCGTCGGCGATGCCGTCGGCACCACGCCGATCTTCAACTGGCTGTTGTGGGGCTATGGCCTGCCGGCCGCCTCGTTCTGGGGCGCGAGCATCTTCCTGCGCCGCCGCGCCGACGATCCGCCGCTGCGCGTGGTCGAGACGGCGGCGATCCTGTTCACCGCGCTGCTCGCCTTCATGGAGATCCGGCACTTTGCGACCGGCGGCCGCATGACCTCGCCGCCCTCGCTGCTCGAGTTCGCGCTGCAAGTCTGTGTCATGCTAGCCATGGCAATCGGCCTGGAGCGCCTGCGGCTGCGCAGCCACAGCATCGTGCACAATGTCGGCGCGGTCGTGCTGACGGCGATCGCCGGCCTCATCAGCGTGTTTGGCCTCCTGATCCTGGAGAACCCGATGCTGCTCTCCAGCGTCAATGTCGGCAGCCTCGTGTTCAATCTGCTGCTGCTCGGCTATGCGTTGCCGGCCGTGCTGATGCTGCTGCTCTCCTACGCAGTGGCGGGACACCGCAGTGTCGCATATGCAAACACGATTGCGGGTGGCGCCCTGGTGTTCGCGCTCACCTATGTGACGCTGGAGATCCGCCGCTTCTATCACGGCCCGGTCCTGCTCTACGGTGGCACCACGAGCGCCGAGCAATATACCTATTCGATCGGCTGGCTCGCTTTTGGCGTGGCGCTGCTCGGCGTCGGCATCCTGGTCAATTCGGAGCGTGCGCGGCTGGCGTCCGCTGCCGTCATCGCGCTGACGATCTTCAAGGCCTTCGCCGTCGACGTGTGGACGCTGACCGGCGTCTATCGGGCGCTCTCGTTCATGTGCCTCGGCGTCGTGCTGGTCGCGATCGGCTGGCTCTACCAGCGTATCCTGTTCCGGCGGCAGATCGCACCGACGCCGGCCGCGCCGCAGACGGGCAGCTAAACGTCAGGCCGCGCGGACCGATTCCAGGAACTGCGCGACCTCGACCTTCAGGCGGGTGCTGTCGGTCGCCAGCGACTTCGCCGCCGACAGCACTTCACTCGAGGCCGAGCCGGTCTCGATCGCACCGCGCTGCACGTTGGTGATGTTGGACGACACTTCCTGCGTGCCGAGCGAGGCCTGCTGAACGTTGCGCGAAATCTCCTGCGTGGCCGCGCCCTGCTCCTCGACGGCGGCGGCGATCGCCGCGGACACCTCCGACAGCCGCTCGATGGTGCCGCCGATCTCCTGGATGGCGTTGACGGATTCTTGCGTCGCCGCCTGGATGCCCGAGACCTGCGCCCCGATTTCGCCGGTCGCTTTCGCGGTCTGCTCGGCCAGTGCCTTGACCTCGGAGGCGACGACGGCAAAGCCGCGGCCGGCTTCGCCCGCGCGCGCCGCCTCGATGGTCGCGTTCAGCGCGAGCAGGTTGGTCTGGCCCGCGATGGTGTTGATGAGCTCGACGACGTCGCCGATGCGGGCGGCCGCCTGCGACAGCGCGTTGACGCGCTCGTTGGTCCGCGCCGCCTGCTCGACCGCTTCCGCTGCCATCCGCGCCGAATCCTGCACGCGGCGGCTGATCTCGGTGATAGAGGACGACAGCTCCTCGGAAGCAGAGGCCACGGCCTGGACGTTGGTGGAAGCTTCTTCCGACGCAGCCGCAACGACGGTTGCGAGCTCCTGGCCGCGCTGCGCTGTGCCGCTCAGCGTTGCCGCGGACGCCTCGAGCTCGGTCGAAGCCGACGATACGGTCTCGACGACCTCGCCGATCATGACCTCGAAATTGCGGGTGATGGCATCGACACGTCGGCCGCGTTCGATCTTGGCCTCGGCGTCGCGCGCCGCCGCAGCGTCGGCCGCCTTCTTGGCGATCAGCGCCTCCTTGAAGATCTGGAGCGCATCCGCCATCGAGCCGATCTCGGTCTTCTCGCCGCGATGCGGCACCTCCACCGCAAGGTCGCCCTCGCCGAGCGACTGCATCGGGCGGATGATCGAAGCGATGCCACGCGAGACGTCGCGCACGAGATAGTAGGCGGCGCCGATCGCGATCACGACGGAGGCCACGATGATCCCGACCAGCACACGGAAGATCGTAGCGTAGCTGTCGGCGGCCTGCTTCGTCTCCAGCTCGGCGCCCTGATTGTTCATTTCGATGCCCTTCTGGAGCAGCGGATCGGCGGCCTGAGCCATCTTCGCGACCTTGGTCTGCAACATCTCGTTGGCATCGGTCGGGAAGCGGCCGACACTCTTGCGCGACAGCGCCATTACATCCTGCACGCCGTTCAGGTACTCGGCCCAGGCCTTGGTCCATTGCTCGTAGAGCGAACGCTCCTCTGCGCGCGTGATCAGCGGCTCGTAGATCTTGCGGGTCTTCTCGATCCGTTCGCGCAAACCTGCCAGGCGCTTCTCGGCAGCCTCCTTGCCTTCGGCAGTATCCTGCATCAGGTGCAGACGCAGCGCGACGCGGAGCTCGTTGATGTCAGCACGCATCGAGCCGAGCGCACGCACGCTCGGCAACCAGCCCTGCGCGATCTCGACCGTATGGGCGTTGATGTTCTGCATCGTGCCGATCGCCATCACGCCGACGCCGGCGAGCGAGAGCACGAGGACCGACAGCACGGTCAGCAGCTTGAAGACGATCGACAATTTCGACATCACGACAATCCCGATGATTACCCGGCAACGCGCACATCATCTGCGCCGCAGACGTCACGACGGACGACCCGGGCGAAGGTCAGTTCAACAATGCTGGCTGGTTCTTTTCCCGAAGGATTGCGCGCATAATCGCAAACAGGCGTTAACAGGAGGCTACGTAAAAATACGGCTCGTGCGCAGCGATCGTGGTTCGCTGCAACTCTCTGTTGCAGCCGCACCGGCATCTCCCGTTACGATGCGGACGCAAAGGCACGTGTCAGGCCGCGCGGACGGTATCGAGGAACTTTCCGACTTCGAGCTTCAGCCGGTTGCTGTCGCCTGACAGCGATTGCGCGGCGCCCAACACCTGCGAGGATGCCGAACCGGTCTCACTCGCGCCGCGCTGCACGTCGGTGATGTTGGACGACACCTGATGGGTGCCCGTCGCCGCCTGCTGCACGTTGCGGGAGATCTCCTGCGTTGCGGCCCCCTGCTCTTCCACCGCGGCTGCGATGGTCGAGGAGATCTCCGACAGCTTCTCGATGGTGTGGCTGATGTCCTTGATCGCGCCGACCGAATGCTCGGTGGCGGTCTGGATGCCGGCGATCTGCTGGCCGATCTCGCCGGTCGCCTTCGCCGTCTGCTCGGCAAGCGCCTTGACCTCCGAAGCGACGACGGCAAAGCCGCGGCCTGCCTCGCCGGCGCGCGCGGCCTCGATGGTTGCATTGAGCGCCAGGAGATTGGTCTGGCCGGCGATGGTGTTGATCAGCTCGACCACGTCGCCGATCCGCGCCGCAGCAGCGGAGAGCTCCCCGACGCGATCGGTCGTGGTGCGAGCCTGGTTCACCGCATCGCCGGCGACGCGGGCGGATTCCTGCACCTGCCGGCTGATCTCGGTGATCGACGACGACAGCTCTTCGGTCGCCGACGCGACCGACTGCACGTTGGTGGACGCTTCCTCGGAAGCGGCAGCAACCATGGTCGTGAGCTCCTGGCCGCGCGCCGCGGTCGCGGTCAGCGTCGAGGCGGAAGCTTCCAGCTCGGTCGCGGCCGAGGACACGGTATCGACGATCTCACCGATCGCGGCTTCGAAGCTGTCAGCCAGCTTGTGCATCTCGGCCTTGCGCTGCGCGGACGCAATCTGGTCCTGCCTGATCTTGGCTTCGGCGTCCTCGCGCGCCTTCTGCTCCGACACGACCTTGAACTTTTCGACGGCCGCCGCGACGCCGCCGACCTCGTCCTTGCGGCCGAGACCGGGCAGAACCACGGAGAAATCGCCGCCGGCGAGCTTGTCCATGGCGACCGTGAGCGCACGGATCGGCCGCGCGATGGTCAGGAACGACATCAGCCAGGAGCCGACGAGGACGAGCATGGCGAGTGCGCCGACCAGGATCGCAAGCTGCTCGCTCGATCTCATTTGTGCCGCGGCCGCGGCATTCTTCTCCTCGGATTTGTGCCTTGCGTAGTCGGCGATCTGGCTGATCAGCACGTCGAGCTCGCCGGCAATCGGCAGGGTCACCTCGCGTGCGATGCGAACGACGTCTTCATTGAGCTTCGCAGCGCGGGCCGCTCCGTCTGCACCGCTGGCGGCCAGGGCTTCGCCGCGCACGCCGGCGATCTGCTGCGCGGCCTTTTCGTAATTCGCAGCCAGCGATCTCAGTTTCTCCATCCGAGCGCGGTTCTCCGCCTCGTGAGAAAGCTTCAGCATTTCATCGACCAGCGCATTCGTCGATTTTTGCCGCTCGCCCAGATTCTGGACGGCCTTCTGAATGTCAGCCGGGCTATTGGCAAGACGAAGGTCTCGTACCGCGAGCTGCATGCCGCGAACCGCAGCCTCGGCCTTGACTGCGTCGCGCGCGATCTGCTGCTGCGCAAGCGCGCTCTGGCTGCTCTCGCGAATTCCCGCATTGCCGAGCATCTGGCTTGCAATCATGGCCCCAACCAGGAGCACACCGAGCGCCGACGCAATCGCCAGCTTGGTCCCGATCCTCAGATTCTGAACTAGGCTCAACATGGGCATGCTTCCCCCGAAGGAACGCGCAGCCGAGTCATTGTCGGCTTCCCCTGACTGCGCCATTGCCCAAAAAATGAGCTTCTCACATTCCGATTTGGTTAACGAAATCCCTCGCAGAAATACTGACTTTGCACGCTAAATGATTGAGCGCGAAAGGAAACGATCCCGTCATAGTTGTAAATTGCAGCTTCAAGTCGGAGCTAGGACGCTTTACATCCGATGGCCTCGCCGACGAGGCTGATTCGAAAGACCGGCTGCTTGTCCTCATCGAGCAGCTCCATGCACCATTCGGCGTTCGGCTTCAGGCCGCGCGCGATGCCGCTGAGCAGATTGGCGCACACCTCGGTCATCTCGGTCCAGGCGGCTGCGCGATCCTCGAACTCGTACGGCAGGTCGGCGGCGCCGGAATAACGGCCGGTGCTGATGCGGAAGAAATAGAGCGACATGATTGAACCCTTGCGTGGGACCGCCCCCCGGCGCGCGCAAACTGCGGCCCGAACAGCTACCAAGGCATGAAAGCCGCCGTCCGTATGACTACGGCGCAGGCGGCTTGATGTTCGATGATGCCTTCGACGATCAATGGCGCGGGTTGTCTCGCGCAGGCGAGCTCACTGCGTGGAGCGGCGCAGCTCCAGCGGTCCCTCGTTCTTCGCCGGCTCGGACTTCACCGGCTCGAGCCGGCTGCCCTCGACACGCGGCGTCTCGACGCGCGCGGCAACCTCGGTGTTCGACGCGGCGACCGTACCGGTGTGCTCCGGTCGGTGCAGCGAGCGCGGCCGCGCTGCAGCGCGCGCCATCAGCATTTGGTTGCCGCCCTGGTGACGGAAGTCGCAATAGGCGAAGCCCATGCCCGACACCGAGCCGCGGAAGCTGCGATCGTCGGTCTTTTCGAGGTTGAAACAGGGCTCGAACGGAATGCCCTTGATCGAGGCGCAAACATTCTGGCCGCGGATCTGGAGCGTATTGCCGGGAAGTCGGAGGTGCTTGACCGGGCCCGAGCCCGAGAATTGCACCGCACCGGCCGCGCCGAGATCGTCGAGGATGCGGCCTGCACCGCGGGTGCCGTCGAAACAGGTGAAGGCGAACACCTTGCCAGCCACGAAGCGGCGCGCCTCGTCGGCATTCATGCTTCCAGCGATGGCCGGCGCAAACGTCGCTGCCGCCGTGACAGCCCCCAACACAATACGCGCAAGCATGCTCAACTCCGAACCAACCCCCGCAGCGGGCGATGCCTTTATCTCTTTACCCGCTGCTTACCATACGAACCATGGCGAGATTGAAGCAGCTTGGTTGGTAAAGTCTGAACGCCGTCAGACAATTTTTACCACGACGCGGCCGCGAACCTGGCCGGCGAGGATTTTCGCGCCCCAGCCCTGAACCTCGCCGAGCGAAATTTCCTCTGTGATTTCAGTCAGTTTGGTCCGATCCAGATCGGAGGCCAACCGCTGCCAGGCGGCCTTCCTTGGCTCGATCGGGCACATCACCGAATCGATGCCGAGAAGGCACACTCCGCGCAAAATAAACGGCGCCACCGAGGACGGCAGGTCCATGCCGGCGGCCAGGCCGCAGGCCGCGATCGCGCCGCCATATTTCGTCATCGAGAGCAGGTTGGCGAGGGTGGTCGAGCCGACGCTGTCGACGCCGGCGGCCCAGCGCTCCTTGGCGAGGGGTTTTGCAGGGGCCGACAATTCATTGCGATCGATGATCTCGGCAGCCCCCAGCTGCTTCAGGTAGTCGGCCTCGGAGGCCCGCCCGGTCGAAGCGATGACGTGGTAGCCGAGCTTCGAGAGCACGGCGATCGCGACCGAGCCGACGCCGCCGGCAGCGCCCGTCACCACGACCGGGCCGCTCTTCGGCGAGATGCCATGCTTCTCCAGCGCCAGCACCGAGAGCATCGCCGTGAAGCCGGCGGTGCCGATCGCCATGGCATCGCGCGCCGATAGCCCTTGCGGAAGAGCGACCAGCCAGTCGCCCTTCACCCGCGCCTTCTCCGCATAGGCGCCGAGATGGGTCTCGCCCATGCCCCAGCCGGTGCAGACGACCTTGTCGCCCGCCTTCCACTGCGGATGCGAGGAGGCTTCGACCGTGCCGGCGAAATCGATACCGGCGATCATCGGGAAGCGGCGCACCACCGGCGCCTTGCCGGTGAGCGCAAGGCCGTCCTTGTAGTTCAGCGTCGACCATTCGACGCGGACGGTGACGTCGCCCTCCATCAGCTCGGTTTCGTCGAACTGCGCGAGCTGCGCGGTGGTGCCCTTGTCCGCCTTGTCGATCCTGACAGCCTTGAATGTGGCCACGACTGAACTCCCTGACTTTGTTTGTCGCGGATGTTTAGCCGATCAGGCCGGCTGCGCAACCACCCGCTGGACCGGTTTCTCGACGATTGGAAGATTGATCAGCGCCGAGAGCACGCCGAACAGGATCGAGAGCCACCAGATCGGCGTGTAGGACCCGAACTTTTCGAACACGATGCCCCCGAGCCAGACGCCGAGGAAGCCGCCTACCTGATGGCTGACGAAGGCAAAGCCGTAGAGCGTCGCGAGCCAGCGCGTTCCGAACATCAGCGCCACCAACGCCGAGGTCGGCGGCACCGTCGACAGCCAGGTCAGGCCGGAGATTGCACCGAACGCGATCGCCGAGAACGGCGTGATCGGGAACGAGATGAAAGCGAGGATCGCCAGCGCGCGCGTGAAGTAGATGGCCGAGAGGATGTAGCGCTTGGGAAGGTAGTTCTGGAGATACCCCACGCTCAGCGATCCGATGATGTTGAACAGGCCGATCGCCGCGATCACCCAGCCGCCGGTTTGTGCGGTGATGCCGCGATCGACCAGGAACGCCGGCAGATGCACGGTGATGAAGGCGAGCTGGAAGCCGCAGGTGAAGAAGCCGAGCACCAGGAGCACGTAGGAGCGATGACCGAAAGCTTCGGCAAGCGCCTTGGTGATGGTCTGGTCATGCGCGGGCGTTGCGCTGTTCACGCTTGTCACCGGCGGCGTCGAGAGCGCCAGCGACAGCGGGATGATCAGCAGCATCAGGAAGCCGAATACGGAGAGCGCCTGCTGCCAGCCGAAATTGTCGATCAAGGCGACACCGATCGGTGCGAACAGGAACTGTCCGAACGAACCCGCCGCCGTGCCGGCGCCGAGCGCGATGCCGCGCTTCTCCGCGGGCAAGAGCTTGGTGAAGGCCGACAGAACCAGATTGAACGAACAGCCGGCGAGGCCAAAGCCGATCATCACCCCGGCGCCGATGTTGAGCGACAGCGGCGTCGAGGAATAGCGCATCAACAGCAGCCCGCCGGCATAGAGCAGCGCGCCGACGCACATCACCCGGAACAGGCCGAAGCGATCCGCGACCGCACCGGCGAACGGCTGGCCCAGTCCCCACAACAGATTCTGCACGGCGATGGCGAGGCCGAACACGTCACGGCCCCAGCTGAATTCGTGACTCATTGGCTGCACGAAGAAGCCGAGCGCCGAGCGCGGACCGAAGCCGAGCATGCCGATGGCACAACCGCAGAGGATGATGACGGCCGGGGTACGCCAGTTGGAGGAACGCGAGGCCGGAGCGAGCTCGCCGATCTGTGTCGACATGGTTGTCCTCGTCTGTCCTTGGCGGAGCCGCAAATCAGCAGCCGCGGGACAGCCCGTTTAATGCATATGCATGAAAATCCCAAGGCCAAAACGATTGCATTCCACGAAGAGCTGACGCGGGAGCATTGCGTTTCAATCTGACCTCGCCTGGCAGGCGCGCAGTGACGGGAATGTGTGCGGGCAGGCCCTAGCGGCAAGCAGCGACGCGTGCTATGTTCGATCTACTCAGGTTGAGCATATGCCGACCGCAGCGACGTTCGCCCGGCCTCCTAGGCCGGATTTCTCGGGTCCCATATATTCTCAAACTGAGCATAATGCCACGCATAATGGCCACACTTGGGAGGCTTCAATGCCGATCACTGCAATTTACGGTCCCGACGACTTTGCCAACCGGCCGCAAGGCCAACCCACCGCCTCCCCGCGCGCCGCGCCGGTGCGTCCGGGACCGACATGGCTGATGCCCTCCCTGGAATGGACGCCGGCGGTCGAACGCGCCACTGCGCCGCTCTATGACCGCGTCAAGCACGTGATCCCGTCGATCGAATGGCCGCTGATGGCGCCGACGATTCACGCGATCAACGAGCTCAAGCGCGCGCGGGGCGCGGTCATCCTCGCCCACAACTACCAGGCTCCGGAGATCTTCCACTGCGTCGCCGATATCGGCGGCGACTCGCTCCAGCTCGCGGTCGAAGCCACCAAGGTGAAGGCCGACATCATCGTCCAATGCGGCGTGCACTTCATGGCGGAGACCTCGAAGCTGCTCAATCCGGACAAGACCGTCTTGATCCCGGATTCGCGCGCGGGCTGCTCGCTCGCCGCCAGCATCACCGGTGCGGACGTGCGGCTGCTGCGGGAGAAATTCCCCGGCGTGCCTGTTGTTGCCTATGTCAACACCTCGGCGGAGGTGAAGGCCGAGGTCGACATCTGCTGCACGTCCTCGAACGCGGTGCAGGTGGTCGAGAGCCTGAACGCCCCGACCGTGATCTTCCTGCCCGACCGATACCTCGCCACTTACGTGGCGTCCAAGACCGACGTGAAGATCATCGCCTGGAAAGGCGCCTGTGAGGTGCATGAGCGCTTCACGGGCGAAGAGCTGCGGAGCTTTCGCGAGGCCGATCCGTCCGTGCAGATCATCGCGCATCCGGAATGCCCGCCGGACGTGCTGGCGGAAGCCGACTTCACCGGTTCGACCGCGCACATGATCAACTGGGTGCGGGCAAAGCGGCCGCGGCGGCTCGTCATGATCACGGAATGCTCGATGGCCGATAATGTCCGGGCCGAGCTGCCCGACGTGGAGATGCTTCGCCCCTGCAATCTCTGCCCGCACATGAAGCGCATCACGCTCGCCAACATCCTGGAAAGCCTGCTGACGCTTGGCGAGGAGGTGACGATCGACCCCGCGCTCGCGGAACGCGCGCGGCACTCGGTCGAGCGCATGATCAATCTGAGAAATTGAGGGCGAGTAACATGCAACACGACATCCACGACCTCGCCAGCACCGACGACGTCGTCATCGTCGGCGGCGGCCTTGCCGGACTGTTCTGCGCGCTGAAGCTCGCGCCGCGGCCGGTGGCCTTGATCTCGGCGGCACCGCTCGGGCGCGGCGCGTCCTCGGCATGGGCGCAAGGCGGCATCGCGGCGGCCGTCGCCGAAGGCGATACGCCGGAGGCACACGCTGCCGACACCGTCGCGGTCGGCGGCGGCCTCGTCGACGAAGCCGTTGCGCTCGGCATTGCGCGGGAGGCTGCGCCGCGCATCCACGATCTTCTCGCCTATGGCGTGCCGTTCGACCGCGATCTCGACGGCAGGCTTGCGGTCGGACGCGAAGCTGCGCATTCCGCGAGTCGCATCGTGCATGTGCGCGGCGATGGCGCCGGCGCCGCGATCATCGCGGCCTTGAGCGAGGCCGTGCGCCGCACGCCCTCGATCCGCCTGATGGAAGGCTTCGTCGCCGAAGCACTGTTGACCGAGGACGGCGCGGTCACCGGGCTTCAATTGCGCGAGGCCGGCAATCCCGCGGCACGGCCGCTCGTGCTCACCTCGCGCGCGGTCGTGCTTGCGACCGGTGGGCTCGGCCATCTCTACGCCGTCACCACCAACCCGTCGGAAGCGAGCGGCTCGGGCCTTGCGATCGCCGCCCGCGCCGGCGCCGTGATTGCTGATCCTGAATTCGTTCAGTTCCACCCGACCGCCATCATGGTCGGCCGCGACCCGGCACCGCTCGCCACCGAAGCCCTGCGCGGCGAAGGTGCAACGCTGATCAATGGCAACGGCGAGCGCTTCATGAGCGCCCGCCACCCGCTCGCGGAGCTCGCGCCCCGCGATATCGTGGCCCGCGGCGTGTTCGCCGAGATCGCGGCCGGGCGCGGCGCCTTCCTCGATGCGCGACAGGCGCTGGGCGCGCGTTTCGCGACGAGTTTTCCGACCGTGCATGCGAGCTGCATCGCTGCCGGCATCGATCCCGCGACGCAACCGATTCCGATCGCGCCAGCCGCGCATTACCACATGGGCGGCATCGCGGTTGACGCACGCGGCCGCAGCTCGATCGACGGTCTCTGGGCCGCCGGAGAAGTCTCCTCCACGGGCGCGCATGGCGCCAACCGGCTTGCCTCGAATTCCCTGCTCGAAGCCGTCGTCTATGCCGCCCGCATTGCCGACGACATCGCCGGCCGCACTGTGCCCCCGCCGGCACGCCTTCCCGAGTCTTTGGTGACACCACGCGCCGGCACGCCGGATGCTGCGGAGGTGAAGCGGCTGCGCGCAATGATGAGCGCGCATGTCGGCGTGATCCGCGACGGTGATGGGCTTGCGCAAGCCGTGCGCCATTTCGTCAGGCTCGAGCGCGAGGCCGGACGCAGCGTCCTCGGCAACATGGCGATTTCGGCCCTGCTCGTCGCCGCTGCGGCCTGGACGCGGCGCGAAAGCCGCGGTGCGCATTACCGTTCCGATCACTCGGCCGAGAACCCAGCGCTGGCGCAGAGAACGATGACCACGCTCGCCGCGGCGCGCGAGGTCGCGGAGAGCCTCGACGAGCGCCCGCGGCCACGCCTTGTGCAATCCATGATCGCCTGAAGGAGGCCCCATGATCACCCCGACCTCACTGCTCTATCCCGATGCCTTCCTTTCGCCGCTGGCCATCGAGACCGCCGTTGAGCGCGCGCTCGACGAGGATCTCGGCCGCGCCGGCGACATCACCTCGCTGGCGACGATCCCGGAGGCGACGCGCGCGCAAGCCATCCTGGTCGCGCGCCAGTCCGGCGTGATCGCCGGATTGCCGCTGGCGCTCGCGACCTTGCAGAAGCTTTCGCCCGAGATCGAGGTGCGCGCACATGTCCGCGATGCCGCGTGGGTTGCGCGCGGCCAGCACGTGCTGACGATCTCGGGCCCGGCGCGCGCCATTCTCACGGCGGAGCGCACCGCGCTGAACTTCGTCGGCCGGCTGTCGGGCATCGCCACGCTCACCGCGGACTATGTCGCCCGCACCGAAGGCACCAGGATGCGCATCTGCTGCACGCGCAAGACCACGCCGGGATTGCGGGCGCTGGAGAAATACGCGGTGCGCTGCGGCGGCGGCTTCAACCACCGCTTCGGGCTCGACGATGCGATCCTGATCAAGGACAACCACATTGCGGTGGCCGGCGGCATCCGCCCGGTGCTGGAGCGCGCCCGCGCCCATGCCGGCCATCTCGTCAAGATCGAGATCGAGGTCGACACGCTGGCGCAGCTGCGCGAGGTGCTCGAGAGCGGGATGGCCGATGCGGTGCTGCTCGATAATATGGACCTTGCGGCGCTGCGCGAGGCGGTGAGGCTCAACGCGGGCCGCCTCGCGCTGGAGGCGTCCGGCGGCGTCACGCTGGACTCGATCGCCGCCATCGCGGCCACCGGCGTCGACTATGCGTCGGCCGGCGCCCTGACGCATTCTGCGCCGAATTTCGATTGTGCGCTGGACATCGAGGCGTGATGGCACCTCTCGCGTCATGGCCGGGCTTGTCCCGGCCATCAACGTCATGCGTTACGAAGAACGTGGATGCCCGGGACAAGCCCGGGCATGACGATCAACTTGTAGGCGCTACCGCCGCTCGCCCAACTCCGCGGAGCTCTTGGCTTCCTGCGCGAGCGCGGCGGAGAGCGCGGCGGTTTGCGCCGGCGTGCCCCAGCTCGGCAACTCGCTGCCGTCGCCCCAGTTGCGCGGCCGATAGAAGGTGTGCACGCCGGTCTTGTACAGCTTCTTCATCTCGGCGACCCAGGACGGGCGCACCCAGTAGGCGTGATAGTGCGTGGACTTGCCGACCTCGGGCAGCCAGATCTGTCCGTCGAGCATCGCCTTGGAGATCTTCTTGGCGCGCTCCCACATTTCGGGCTCGCGGATCACGTCGGCATTGTTGTCGCAGGCGAAGGTGAACTGGCAGGCCAGGTGACGGTGCTTGTTCTGGTAGACCGCGCCGCACACGGTGTCGGGATATTTGCCGGAGAAGACGCGGTTCATCACCACTTGCGCCACCGCAATCTGGCCGCGCACGGCTTCGCCGCGGGCCTCGAAATAGACGGCTTCGGCAAGACACTTCTCGGACTTGGCGCGCGACTTGTCGTCGAGCGCGAGTCGCTCCGCCGGCGACTTGCCGCGCTGGTTGTCGGCGTTGACCTCGCCCTTCGGCGCGACGCTCTCGCCGCTCTCGATGTCCTTGGCGATCTCCGCCGTCGGCGGGGTCAGCGAGGCCGTCACCTTCATGTCGGGGTCGGGCATCACGATCAGCGGCTCGGCGCCGGGCTGCCAGCTCTCGATGGTCTCGATCTGGCCGCCCAGCGAGGAGCTGCCGAAGAAAAGGCTCGATGTCTTGACGCTGAAAGGATCGCGCGCGGGAGCAGCCGGCGCCGTGGCGTGCTTCAGCGCTTCCAGCGGCTGCACCGCGAACGCGCGCGCAGCCTCGCTCGCCTGCGGCGGATTGGAATATTGCGGCAGCGGCGGCGCGCGCATCGCCTCCTGCAGCTCGGGATCGAGCGGGGCCGCGGATTCCGGCGACATCGCCGGCGGCAATGCGGCGGTCTTGGCGCCGAACACCGAGCTGTTCGAGGTAGCGGGATCTTCCTTGGCCGGTGCTGCAGCCGGCGCGGCCGTCTCAGGCGACTGCGTCGGCGCGACGATTGCGAGGCGATCGCCCTTCAGGGCGCGATCGACCTTGGGAAAGTCGGATGCGTGGTAGCGCGGCGGTGCCTGAAGCGCCGGATTGCGGCGGATCGCGCCGGTGACGTCGCCGCCGTCGAGGCTCGCGAGCCGAACCATCGCGCTCTGCGGAACCGAGGTGCCGATGGGGCGGGAAAAACTGTAGGTGGCAAGCTGGATCGAGGACGCAGCGGAGAACACCTGCTTCTGCCACCGCTCGGCGACGCCGGGTTGGCGCGCCAGCAACGAGGCAATGTCCTGATAGCCGGTCTCTCTCGGCATCAATGCGAAGATGCAGAGACCGATGCCGAAGGACGCGAACCGCGCGCCCTTCGGATGGTTACGCAACACAGACATCGATACGCTCACGCTACGCTTACGCTGGTTCGATCGAACTCAGTACATCCGTGCAATTCGATCTTTATTGTGAGTATCTAATTTAGGTTGCCGGGGCGTTAATCGGCGTTGCGCAGGCGGCACACTCAAGCGAATGCAGGTGTTTTCACGGGGCGACGTCGCGCATTGGTAAATGCGGCCTCACGTGAAGCGGTAAACATCGGGTCAACGCGAATGGTGAAGGAACTCTTGCGCCCCCGCGTACCATCACGGGAAGCTGTTGGGGGAGCGCCTGTGCGATGACGACGGTTGCGAGGGGCCAACGCGCCCCTCACTCGGCGATCAGCTTCAACCACTCGTCTTCGGTCAGCACCTTGACGCCGTGCTTGTTGGCGTCCGCGAGCTTCGAGCCGGCGCCGGGGCCCGCGACGACGAGATCGGTCTTTTTCGAAACCGAGCCCGACACCTTGGCCCCGAGCCGCTCGGCCGTCGCCTTGGCTTCATCCCGTGTCATCTTCTCCAGCGAGCCCGTGAACACCACGGTCTTGCCGGCGACGGCCGAATTGCTCTTCGGCTTCTCGGCGTCGACGATCTCGACCTCCTTGGTCAGGCGTTCGACAATGCCGCGATTGTGACTCTCGCCGAAATAATCGGCGATGCTCTTGATCACGGTGTCGCCGATCTGGTCGAGCGCGTCCATGTCCGCGATCGCCTCCTCGTCGCCCTTGGCAACCTTGAGGCAGGCATCATGGAAGGCGTCCCACGAGCCGTAGCCGCGCGCCAGCGCCAGCGCCGTGGTCTCGCCGACATGGCGCATGCCGAGCGCGAAGATGAAGCGCTCCAGCGCGATTCTGCGCCGGCTCTCGATGGCGCCGAACAGGTTGCGCACGGAGGTCGCGCCGTAGCCTTCGATCTCCTCGAGCTTGAGTTTTGCGTTGCGCTTCTCCAGCGTGAAGATGTCGGCGGGCTCCTTCACCCAGCCCTCGTCGAAGAAGTACTGGAGCTGCTTCTCGCCGAGGCCGTCGATGTCGAAGGCCCGCCGCGACACGAACAGCTTCAGATGCTCGATCTTCTGATAGGGACATGCGAACTCGCCAGTGCAGCGGGCGCGCGAGCCCTCCTCGCCCGTCGCCGTCTCCTCGCGCACGACGTCGGTGTGCAGCGGACACGGGCACTTCTTCGGGAAGTGGAATTCCCTGGCGGTCTTCGGCCGCTTGTCGAGGACGACGTCGACCACCTGCGGGATGACGTCGCCGGCGCGCTGAATCACCACGGTGTCACCGATCCTGATCTCGCGCCCCTCGCGCAGCACCTCGCCCTTGTTGCCGATGCCCTTGATGTAGTCCTCGTTGTGCAGCGTGACGTTCTGCACGATGACGCCTCCGACGCCCACCGGCTCGAGCTTGCCGACCGGCGTGAACGAGCCGGTGCGGCCGACCTGGATCTCGATGTCCCGCAGCACCGTCATGGCGCGCTCGGCCGGGAATTTGTGCGCGATGCCCCAGCGCGGCGTGCGCGAGACGAAGCCGAGCCGCTCCTGCCAGTCGATGCGATCGATCTTGTAGACGACGCCGTCGATGTCGTAGTCGAGCCGCGCGCGCTGCTCCTCGATCGCATGATGAAAGGCGAGCAGTTCCTCGACCGAGTGACAGAGCTTGGTGAGCGGATTGGTCTTGAAACCGCAGCGCTCGAACCAGCCGATCATGCCGCTCTGCGTGTCTTCCGGCATCGCGCTCATCTGCCCCCAGGCATAGGCGAAGAACCCGAGCGGACGGGAGGCGGTGATGGTCGGGTCCTTCTGGCGGAGCGAACCCGCGGCCGAATTGCGCGGATTGGCGAAGATGGTGTCGCCTGCCGCCTTCTGCCGTTCGTTGAGCGCCAGGAACGCCTTCTTGGTCATGTAGACTTCGCCGCGCACCTCGCAGATGTCGGGGATGTTGCGGCCCTTCAGCTTCTGCGGCACGTCTTCGAGCGTGCGGATGTTGGCGGTGACGTCCTCGCCAACCGCACCGTCGCCGCGCGTCGCGGCGGTGACGAGCTCGCCACCCTCGTAGCGCAGCGACATCGAGAGGCCGTCGATCTTCGGCTCGGCGGAGAAGCCGATCTTGTCGTCGTCGAGCTTCAGGAAGCGCACGATGCGGCCGACGAAGTCGCGCACGTCCTCCTCCGCAAAGGCGTTGTCGAGCGACAGCATGGGCACGGCATGCGGGACTTTCTTGAAGCGCCCTGACGGCGCGGCGCCGACCTTCTGCGAGGGCGAGTCCGCGGTGACGAACTCGGGAAAACGCGCCTCGATCGCGTTGAGGCGCTGGCGCAGCGCGTCGTATTCGGCGTCGGTGACGGTGGGCGCGTCCTCCTGATAGTAGCGATCGTTGTGCCCCTCGATCTCGAGGGCGAGCCGCTTATGCTCGACCTTGGCCTGCGCCTTGGTGAGCTCGGCGACGTCGCGTAGCGGTGTTGCTTTGGATTTTGCTGCTCTGGCCATGGCGCTTGGATACGACGGAGCGGGCGGGAGGGTAAAGCCTTGTGGAAATCTCGTGCCCCGGGCGCAGCGCAGCGCTCCTTCAGCGGTGCGCTGCAGAGCCGGGGCCCATGTCGCGGCAGGCATTCTGGGTCCCGGCTCGCGCTACGCGCGTCCGGGACACAAGCCTAAGCCGTCGCCGCCTTGAGCAGCCGTTCCGCCGCAGCCCTCGCCTCGGCCGTGATCTCGGCGCCGGCGAGCATGCGGGCGATCTCCTCGCGGCGGTGGTCGGCGGCGAGCGCATTGACGCGGGTGGCGACGCGCTTGCCCTTGTCGAGGGCGTCCTTGGAGATGAGCAGGTGCTGGTCGGCGCGGGCGGCGACCTGCGGGGCGTGGGTCACGGCCATGACCTGGACCTTGCCGGCAAGCCGCGCCAGGCGCCCGCCGATGGCGTCCGCGACCGCGCCGCCGACGCCGGTGTCGATCTCGTCGAAGACGAGCGTCGGCGCCGAGCCGCGGTCGGACAGCACGACCTTGAGCGCGAGCAGGAAGCGCGACAGCTCGCCGCCGGAAGCGACCTTCATCAAGGGCCCCGGTCTGGTGCCCGGATTGGTCTGCACCCAGAACTCGACGCGATCGAAACCTTGCGGCCCGGGCGCAGCCTCGTCGGTCTCGACCTGGGTCATGAACCTCGCGCGTTCGAGCTTGAGCGGGGCAAGCTCGGCATTGACCGCCTTGTTGAGCTTCTCGGCCGACTTCTGCCGCGCCAGCGACAGCTTCTTGGCGGCCGCCGCATAGCGGCTGTCCGCCTCGATCGCGGCCTGCTCCAGCTTCTTCAAGCGCGAGGCGCCGGCATCGATCAGGACGACGTCGGCGGCGTATTTGGCGGCCAGCGCGGCGAGGCCGTCAACCGGGGTCGAATATTTGCGAGACGCCGCACGCAAAGCAAAAAGCCGTTCCTCGATGCGCTCGAGCTCGGCCGGATCGAAATCAGTTGCGGCCAGCGCCGCCTGGAGATGCTGATCGGCCTCCTCCAGCGCGTTGATCGCCGCGTCGATTGCCTTTACCGCGGGCTCGACCAGCGCCGGCGAGTTGACGCCGCGGCGCTCCAGCCGGCGCACCGCCGCCGAGAGCGCGGCAACCGGCGAATGATTGCCGCCGACCGCCTCCTGCGCCTCGCGCAGGTCGGAGGCGATCTTCTCGCCCTGCATCATGGTGGTGCGGCGGGAAGCCAATGCGGTTTCCTCGCCGTCCTTGGGCGCGAGCTGCTTCAGCTCGTCGGAGGCGTGGCGCAGATAATCGGCCTCGCGCGCCGCGCGCTCCATGGCGGCGCGATGCTCCTCCAGCGCGGTGTTGGCGGTGCGGCGCGCATCCCAGAACGCTTCGACGGCCGCGACGTCCTTCTCGAGGCCGGCAAAAGCGTCGAGCAGGCGGCGGTGGGTGGCGGCATCGACCAGCGCGCGCTCGTCGTGCTGGCCGTGGATCTCGACCAGGGCGGTGCCGACCGCCTTCAGCGTCTGCACGCTGATCGATTGGTCGTTGATGAAGGCGCGGGTGCGGCCGTCGGCGAGCTGCACGCGCCGGAGAATCATCTCGCCGGTGTCGTCGAGGCCATTCTCGGCCAGTATCTTCGTCGCAGGGTGATTCTTCGGGACATCGAACACGGCCGTGACCTGCCCCTGCTCCGCGCCGTGACGCACGAGGCCGGCGTCGCCGCGGCCGCCGAGCGCCAGCGCAAAGGCATCGAGCAGGATGGATTTGCCCGCACCGGTCTCGCCGGTCAAAACCGCGAGGCCGGAGGCGAATTCGATATCGAGCCGTTCGATCAGGACGATGTCACGGATCGACAGACGCGCCAGCATGGAACCAAATTTCCTAGCCGAGACCCATCTTCTTGAAGGTCCGGCTGATCCAGGACCCCTGATTCTCGCTCGGCTCGAGACCGCCGGATTTTACAAGATTATAGGCGTCCTTGTACCAGCGGCTGTCAGGAAAATTGTGCCCAAGCACCGCCGCCGCGGTCTGCGCTTCGCCAACGATGCCGATCGCCATATAGGCCTCGGTGAGCCGGAACAGCGCCTCCTCGACATGGCGAGTGGTCTGGTACTGCGTCACGACGGTCTTGTAACGATTGATGGCGGCCGTGTAGTCGCGCTTCTGGGCGTAGTAGCGGCCGACATTCATTTCCTTGCCGGCGAGCTGGTCGCGCGCGCCCTCGATCTTGGCCTTGGCCGAGGTCGCATATTCCGAGTTCGGATATTTGCGCACCACCTCTTCCAGCGCAGCGATCGCCTTTTCGGTGCGGGTCTGGTCGCGGCTGATGTCCGGGATCTGGTCGTAATGGGAGGCGGCGATCAGGTATTGCGCATAGGCCGCATCCGGGCTGCCGGGATGCAGCGTGACGTAGCGGGTGGCGGCACCGATGCAACCGTCATAATCGCCGCCCTGATAGGACGCATAGGCCGACATCAGCAGCGACTTGCGGGCCCAGTCGGAATAAGGATGCTGGCGGTCGACCTCTTCGAACTTCTTGTTCGCCGCCTTCATGTCCTTCTTCTCGTTCATGAGGTACAGGCCCTCATTGTAGATCTTGTCGGCGGGCTCCTCGACGAAGGTGTCATCCTTGGCGGTGAACTTGTCCCAGAGCGCGCCCGTGCCGCATCCGGCGAGCGGCAGCGCAAGAACGATGAAGGTGACGGCCTGAATCAGCCCGCGGGCTCGCGACGAGACCGAAAAAAATCCGCGCGTCATACGCTGTGCCGACATGAGTTTAAGCCCTGACGCCCTATGATGCGGTGTCCGCCAGCCCACGAACCCCTCAT
The DNA here is from genome assembly GCF_020194055.1 of Bradyrhizobium sp. NBAIM03. NCBI lineage: Bacteria > Pseudomonadati > Pseudomonadota > Alphaproteobacteria > Hyphomicrobiales > Nitrobacteraceae > Bradyrhizobium > Bradyrhizobium sp. NBAIM03. The sequence continues at coordinate 232,978 of NZ_JADYVS010000001.1, forward strand.
GGGCGCGAAATGTAACCGTGGTGCCTGCCACGCGACCACGCCGATGTATCCGAAAACGATCGTTAACGAACCGGATAGGGAGGCATTTCGCCCGGATTAAGGCGAACCTGCCGCAATGCTAGCCGATCATGGTTACCAGGAGTTTCCCGGGGCCGCCAACCACGTTCCGAAGGCGACAGGCCGCGTCAGGACACATCCGGTCCGAAGGCCGCAGCGACCCGGCCGCCGACGATGCCACGACCGACCTCGCCCACGGCACGCGTGGTGCGGCGGGCAGCCTCGCCCTCGACCACCCGCCAGGCGGTCCGGTCGGCGAGCAGCGCCGTCAAGACGGCGTGGTTGAGCTTATGACCGCCACGCACCGAGCGGTAGGCGCCAAGCAGCGGCAGGCCGGCCAGCGAGAGGTCGCCGATCACGTCCAGCACCTTGTGACGGGCGCATTCATCGGCGTAGCGCAGGCCCTCGGTGTTGAGCAGCCGCTCGTCGTCGAACACGACGGTGTTGTCGAAGGAGGCGCCGAGGGCATAGCCGGCGCTCCAGAGCCGCGCGACGTCGCACATCAGGCCGAAGGTCCGGGCCCGGCCGACTTCACGGCGGAAACCTTCCGGATTGAGGTCGAAGGCGTAAGCCTGCTGGCCGATGACGGGATTGGTGAAATCGATCTCGACCTCGACGCGGAACCCGTTGGTGTGGGGCCTGACCTCGCCGAAGGAGTCGCCGATCTTGACCGAGATCGGCTTCAGAACCTGGATGAAACGGCGCTGCGCCGGCTGGGTGACGATGCCGGCCTGGTCGATTGCCGCGATGAAGGCGGCGGCGCTGCCGTCCATGATCGGGACTTCGGGACCGTCGATCTCGATGGTGGCGTTGTCGACACCCATTCCCCGCAGTGCAGCAAGCACATGCTCGGCAGTGGACACCAGCGGACCGTTGCGGTCGCCGAGGACCGTGGCAAAGTCAGTCGCAATCACTTGCTCGGCGGTGGCCTGAACTTCGCGGTCACTTCCCTCAAGTCCGGTCCGGACAAAAATAAAACCCGCGTCGACAGGCGCAGGCCCAAGCGTGAGAGTGACGGGAAGACCGGAATGAACGCCCACGCCTGCCACAGAGGCTTGCGCACGAAGCGTTGTTTGCCGGCTAAATTTCATCAGGAACCCGCCCCACTAAGACCCACTGCGACTTATACGAGACCTGCTTGGCCGGCCAGAGCCGACGCTTCCGAATCTCCGTATCCCCAAGTCACGGCAAACCATAGTTGCAGCCTCAAACAGCGCCAACTCACGCTTTTTTACCGATTGTTACCCCAAACCTGCCGTATTCGCGCCAAGGCTTAACCAAATTGCGCCGGGTTTCGGGACCGCTATCGGCAGTTCTACTGAACCACCGAAGCCGTAATTAATCATTTAAAATCAGTTGTTTGGCTGCTCAATCCGGACATGCCCGGGACAAAAGGAAAGGTCCCGGCGAGCTCCTCGCCGGGACCTTTTTTCGTCTGCCTTATTGTAACAATCCTCAGGTCGCCTGCCGCCGCAGGAAGGCCGGGATATCAAGATGGTCGTCACCCTGTGGCGCCGGCGCAACAGCCGCGGGGCGGCCATGGACGTCCAGGCCCTGCGGCGCGGGACGGCGGGCATACTCCGATACCGGCTCGTTGGACGCGATCTGCTGCGCCACGGTCTTCTGCGGCCGGCGTTCGGGCAGCGGCGGCATGGCGGGACCGGCGGTGCGGGCCGCGACCGGTGGCTCGCTTTCCTCGTCGCGACGGCCGAGGCCGACATTGGCGAGGCGCTGCAGCAGCGACAGGCGGGTCTTCTGCGGGGTCTCCTCCTCAGCCTCGCCGCGGGCCTGCCGAATCTCGGCTTGCGCCGGCATCGGCAGCTCCTCGATTCGCGGCATGCGCGGCGCGCGGGCCGGACGCTCGGCCTGCGGCGGGATGAAGGTATCAGGCGTCATCGGCTCCTGCACCGCGACCGGGGCCATGTCGGCCTCCGGGAACAGGGTCGGCTTCTGCGCGATCGGGCGCACGGTGACGTCGCCATAGGTCTGCGGCGCGGGCGGCTGCGGCACCTCGGAAACGGCAGCGGCGATCGCGGCGAGCGCAGCACGCTCGACGTTCGGACGGGGCGCGGCGGCAATCGGAGCCGGCGCGGCGGCCGGGGTTTGAGCTTCCAGCTTCTGGGCACGCTCGGCCAGACGCTGATTGTCGGCACGCAGCCGGGCGGTCAGGTCGGCGAGACGGCTCTCGGCGGCGGCGGCCGGGGCGGCAGCCTGCTGCATCTGCGGTGCGGGGTTGGCGACGGGCGCAGAGGTGGCCTGGCTGTTGCGGGCGATCGCGGCCTGCTCGATGCCGGTGGCGACCACCGAGACGCGGATCAGACCGTCGAGCGCTTCGTCGAAGGTGGCGCCGACGATGATGTTGGCGTCCTGGTCGACTTCCTCGCGGATGCGGGTCGCGGCCTCATCGACCTCGAACAAAGTGAGGTCCTTGCCGCCGGTGATGGAGATGAGGAGGCCCTTGGCGCCCTTCATCGACGAGTCGTCGATCAGCGGGTTGGCGATCGCGGCTTCCGCGGCGGTCAGCGCCCGCTTGTCGCCGGAGGCTTCGCCGGTGCCCATCATCGCCTTGCCCATCTCGCGCATGACGGCGCGGACGTCGGCGAAGTCGAGGTTGATCAGGCCTTCCTTGACCATCAAATCGGTGATGCAGGCGACGCCCGAATAGAGCACCTGGTCGGCCATCGCGAAGGCATCGGCGAAGGTGGTCTTCTCGTTGGCGACCCGGAACAGGTTCTGGTTCGGGATGATCAGGAGCGTATCCACGACCTTGTGCAGCTCGGCGATGCCGGCTTCGGCCGTGCGCATGCGGCGCTGGCCCTCGAAGTGGAACGGCTTGGTCACCACGCCGACGGTGAGGATGCCCATGTCGCGCGCGGTCTTGGCGATGACGGGAGCTGCACCCGTGCCGGTGCCGCCGCCCATGCCGGCGGTGACGAACACCATGTTGGCGCCCGAGAGATGGTCGCGCAACTCGTCGATCACCTCTTCCGCGGCCGCGGCGCCGACGTTCGGCTGCGAGCCGGCGCCGAGGCCTTGCGTGACGGCCGTGCCCATCTGCACGATGCGCTGCGCTTTCGACATCGTCAGCGCCTGCGCGTCGGTGTTGGCGACCACGAAGTCGACGCCCTGCAGGCCCGCCGTGATCATGTTGTTGACGGCGTTGCCGCCGGCGCCACCGACGCCGAACACGGTGATCCGGGGCTTCAGTTCGTGAATATCAGGAACATTGATGCTGATGGTCATGGTTGCCTCTCGATCACGCGCGCGTGGGTTCGCCCCGGCCGGTGGCCGCGGGAGTTGGTGAAAATCGAAGATTGCGGAAAGCGGTCATCAGAAGCCCTCGCGTAGCCATCGTCCGACCTTTCCGAAATATCCGCCGGTCCCTGTCTTGATCTGCTGCCGCGTATGCCGCGGTTCGACATGTTCGAGGTGAACATATTGCGGGTAGACCAGAAGTCCGGCCGGCACCGCGAACGCGGCGTTCTTCGCCTCGTTGGGAAGCCGGCCGAAACCGAGCGGACGACCGACCCGCACGGGCCGGCCGAGAATCCGGGTGCCGAGATCGACGAGGCCGGTCAGCTGCGAGGCCCCGCCCGAGAGCACGACGCGGCCGTTCGGCTCTGCGGCGAAGGGCGAATCCTTCAGCTTGTCCCGAACCATTTCGAAGACTTCCTCGGCACGGTGCTTGACGATGTTCGCGATGGTGGCGCGGGAGACGATCTGCGGCAGATCCTGCTCGTCACCGGCTGTCGGCACAGACATCAGCTCACGCGAGTCCGATCCGCCGGTGATGACGGTGCCGTATAAGGTCTTGATTCGCTCGGCATCGGCAATGGTCGCCGAGAGTCCGCGCGCAAGATCCATCGTGATGTGTTGCCCGCCGACCGCAAAACCCGCCGCATGCACGAAGCGGCCGCCCGAATAAACGGCAATCGTGGTGGTGCCGGCGCCCATCTCGACGACAGCGGCGCCGAGATCGGCCTCGTCGTCGGTCAGCACCGAGAGTCCGGCCACATAGGGGCTCGCTGCCATGGCTTCGACATTGATGTGGCAGCGCTCCACCGCCAGCATCAGGTTCCGCGCCACGGTGGCGTCGCAGGTGACGACGTTCATGTCGACGCCGAATTGGTGCGCGACCATGCCGCGGGGATCGCGGATGCCTTTGACACCGTCGAGCGTGTAGCCGACCGGCAGGGCGTGCAGCACGGTGCGGCCTTCGCCGGTGGCGTGGCGCATGCCGGTGGAGGTGACGCGGCTGACATCGGCCGGCGTCACGGCGCCGCCACGAATGTCGGCGGCAGCCTCGACCAGCTGGCCGGCGAGCCGGCCGCCGGAGACCGACAACAGCACGGACTCGACCCGCACCTTGGCCATCTTCTCCGCAAGCCCGACGGCCTGGCGCACCGCCTGCTCGCATTCGCCGAGATCGATCACCGCGCCGGCCTTCATGCCGCGCGCCTGGATCTGGCTGTAGCCGATCAATTCCACCGCATGGGTGCGGCCGCGCAGCGCATCGCTCGGCGGCGACGGCTTCAGCCGCGCGATCATGCAGGCGATCTTGCTGGTGCCGATGTCGAGGCAGGCGACGATGCCGCCGCGCTTGTGCGGCATCGGGCGCGTCTTCGGCGTCTGGGTGCGATCGAGACCGGTCATGCGGAATCCCCGGCCTTCTTTTTCTTCTTGTCCTTGAACAGCTCCTCGCGCGCCTTGGCGGCGTCCTCGGAGAGCTGCACCACCAGCCGGTCCGGCAGGCGCATGTCGACGGCGACGATATCGCGCGAGAACAGCCTGTCCTCCTTGTCGAGCTTCGACAGCATCGCAAGCGCGTTGCCGACGTCCTGCTCGGGCAGGCGAATGTCGAGACCGTCCTTGAGCCGCAGGTTCCAGCGCCGCTCGCCGACGTAGATCGCGGCCTTGGTCACCGAATGGACCTGCGGGTAGCGCGCCAGCAGCGCCAGGAAATCGCGGGCCTGGGTCTCGGCGCCCTTGCCGACCACGAGCGGCAGCGACAGGAAGCGGCGCGAGACATAGGGCTCGAGCACGGCGCCGTCGTCGGCGATGACGGAGAGCCGGCCGGCCTCCTGCCACAGCGCGAACGCCTTGCGCTCGGTGAGCTCGATCATGAGCTGGCCCGGATAGAGCTTCAGCACGGTCGCATCCGCGATCCAGGGATTGGCCTTGAGCTTGTCGCGCACCGCCTCGGCATCGAGGAACAGCAGCGAGGAGCGGCCGCTGACGCCGCCGATCGCGAGGATCTCGTCCTGGGTCAGCTGCTTGCGGCCGTTGATGACGACGGAGGTGATGCGGAAGCCGGCGGAATTGGCCAGCGCATTGCGGGCATCGCTGACCGCGGTGACGAAATCCTGGAGGTGGCCGCCCTTGACAATGCCGAAGCCGCAGCTGCCGATCAACAGCAGCACGGTCATGCTGAGGCCGACCCGGCGCGGCAGATAGCGCTCGACCAGCGCGACCAGGCGCGGCGGCGGCTCGCGCTCGACGGCGGCCTTGGCCTGGGCTTTGGCTTTGGCCTTGTCCCTGGCGGCAGCGCGCGCCTCTTCGCGCTTGACCTGCGCCCACTCGCGCAGAAGCACGACCGCTCCGATAGCGGCCGCCTTCAGGTCAGCTTGGGGCCTCAGCGATCCGAAAAGCGATCGGGTGAGGCGTCCTGCACCATCCATTGCACGAGCTCGTCAACAGTTTGCCCGCGACATCGCGCGGATCCTGGCGAACATGACGTCTCGGACTTGCCGGGCCGGGTGCTGGTCTTCAGCAGAAGAAAACCTCTCCCCTTCAAAGCGTTCGCTGGAGGTGACATCACCCGCGACAGCTCACGCGCCGGCAGCCAAAGCGCCATATGCGCCGCCAGCGTTAACCTTCGGACGTCCTGGTAAACAAAAGGTAAAATTCGTTAACGACCTGCGCATTTTGCCTCGCGATATCTGGCATTTGCGCCGCCATGTCCGGCATTTTACCGGTTTTGGCTACCAAACCGGCCCGTTTCGCCGGTCCGGCCGTTAACCAGTCCTGACTATTTCCGCACGCGCTGGCAGGCGAGCTCGACCAGGCCGCGCAGGAAGTCGACGAACTCGATGCCTTCGGCTTTCAGCGCCTTGGGGTAGAGCGAGGACTTGGTCAGCCCGGGCAGCGTGTTGGTTTCGAGATAGACGAGGCCCTTGTCCGAGACGATGAAGTCAGAGCGGGAGTAGCCGGTGCAGGACATTGCGCAATGGGCCAGCATCGCCTGCTCCTTAAGCGCGGCGGTGATCTCGGGTGCGAAGCGGCCGGGGCAGATCTCCTGGGTCGATTTCAGAAGATATTTCGCCGCGTAGTCGAAATTGCCCTCGCCCGGAATGATCTCGATCGGCGGCAGCGAGATGATCGAGCCGTCGGTGCGCTCCAGCACACCGCAGGTCGCCTCCACGCCGACGATGTAGGGTTCGATGACGTACTCTTCATGCTTCGCTGCGTTGCGGACAGCGACGAGGTCCTGCTTGGCATTGACGAAGATCAGGCCGTAGCTCGACCCGTCGCGCGCGGGCTTTGCGATCAGCCTTTCATACTCGGCGAAAGCCTCGTCGATATCATCGAGCGCAAGATTTTCCGGCGGCGTCACGCCGCCGAGCGCGGCGAAGCGCTTGGCTGCGATCTTGTCGAAGGCCAGATGCGACGACGCCGAGCCCGAGCCGGTGAAGGGCACGCCGCGCGCCTCGCACATCACCTGCAATTCGCCGTTCTCGGCCCGCCCGCCGTGCAGGCCGAGCACCAGCACGCGATCCTCAGCCTTGGCCCGGTCGAGCGCCTGCGCGAGCGGGACGCCGCGCGTGCCCGGCTTGAATTCGTCCTCGAACGGGCGGGCATGCTCGAGCAGCTGCTTCGACTGCACGACGTGCACCTTGTCCTCGACGTCCCACCACCAGAGGTCAGCCTCGGGCAGCGCCTGATGCAGCGCCTGGGCTGTGGCAACCGAGACGAGACGCTCGCGGTTGGAGCCGCCGAAGAGGATGGTGATGCGCATGTTCATAGTCTCTCTCGTTCCGTCATTCCGGGGCGCGACGTAGTCGCGAACTACGGTGCGCAATTGCGCACCTGAGAATCCATTCATCCACGAACTCCGCCGCCCTATGGATTCCGGGCTCTCGCTTCGCGAGCCCCGGAATGACGGTGATCATGAAACCCCGATCCGCTTGATTTCCCAGTGTAGCTCGATTCCGGAATTCGCCTTCACGCGTGCACGTACCGTCTCGCCCAGCGTCTCGATGTCGTGCGCGGTGGCCTCGCCCGTGTTGATCAGGAAGTTGCAATGCATCTCCGAGACCTGCGCGCCGCCGACGCGCAGGCCGCGGCAGCCGGCGGCGTCGATCAGCTTCCAGGCGGAATGGCCGGGCGGATTCTTGAAGGTCGAGCCGCCGGTTTTCTCGCGGATCGGCTGCGCGGTCTCGCGATGGCTCTGCACCTCCGCCATGCGCGCGCGGATCGCCTCCGCGTCCCTGATCTCGCCGCGAAAGCGCGCGGAGGTGAAGATGATGGAGGGATCGACGCCGCTGGAGCGGTAGACGAACTTCATCTCGGCGTTGGAGAAGACGTGCTTGGTGCCGTCGCGCCCGATGCCCCTCGCCTCGATCAGCACGTCCTTGGTCTCGTCGCCATTGGCGCCGGCATTCATGCGCAACGCACCACCGATCGTGCCGGGAATGCCGAAATAGAATTCGAGCCCACTGATATTGGCGGAGGCCGCAACTTCGGCCACGCGCTTGTCGAGCGCAGCCGTGCCGGCCGTGACGATGTCGCCGCTCGCAGTCGCCTCGCCGAAGGCGCGCGGCGCGAGACGAATGACGACGCCGGCAATGCCGCCGTCGCGCACGATCAGATTGGAGCCGACCCCGATGACGTAGACGGGAATGGCGGAGGCGAGATGCGCCAGGAAGTAAGCGAGATCGTCCTCGTCCGCCGGCGTGAACAGCACCTGCGCGGGACCGCCGACGCGAAACCAGGTGAGCTCGGCCAGCGACTGGTTCGCCAACAGCCGCCCGCGAAGCTCGGGCATCGCGGCTTTGAGTGAAGGGGTGATGTCGGGAAATCCCACCGCGCTACCCCAGCGCCTTCAACTGGTCCGGCAGCGCATACGCCCATTGCGTGATGTTGCCGGCGCCGAGACACACAACGAGATCGCCGCTCTTGGCGATGCCATGAACGATTTTGGCTAGTTCGCCGGCATTGGGCAGCGGGATCACCTCGCGATGGCCGTGGGCGCGCAGGCCGGCGACGAAATGATCGCGGTCGATGCCTTCGATCGGCGCCTCGCCGGCAGCATAGACGTCGGCGACGACGACCGCATCGGCATCGTTGAAGCAGGTGCAGAACTCCTCGAACAGCGATTGCAGGCGGGTGTAGCGATGCGGCTGCACCACCGCGATCACCTTGCCGGTGTAAGAATCGCGCGCGGCCTTCAGCACGGCTGCGATCTCCACGGGGTGATGGCCGTAATCATCGATCACGGTGACGCCGTTCCACTCCCCGGTCTTGGTGAAGCGGCGCTTGACGCCGCCGAAGCCGGCCAGCGCCTTGCGGATCGCCTCGTCCGACACGCCGAACTCGTGCGCGACCGCGATCGCCGCCGTCGCATTCGAGGCATTGTGCCGGCCCGGCATCGGCAGCGCGAGATCGGCGATCTCGTGCGTGGTGCCGTTCTTGCGGTCGCGGATCACGACCTTGAACTTCGAGCCGCCGCCGCCGGCGGTGAGATCGACCAGCCGCGCATCGGCCTGCGGATTCTCGCCATAAGTGATGATGCGGCGGTCCTCGATCTTGCCGACGAGGCTCTGCACGACGGGATGATCGATGCACATCACGGCAAAGCCGTAGAACGGCAGGTTCTCGACGAAGTGACGAAACGCGTCCTGCACCGCCTCGAAGGTCTTGAAGTGATCGAGATGCTCGGGGTCGACATTGGTGACGATCGCGACATCGGTCGGCAGCTTCAGGAACGTGCCGTCGCTCTCGTCGGCCTCGACCACCATCCAGTCGCCTGCGCCAAGCCGCGCGTTGGAGCCGTAGGCGTTGATGATGCCGCCGTTGATCACGGTCGGATCGAGCCCGCCGGCGTCGAGCAGCGTGGCGACCATCGTCGTCGTGGTGGTCTTGCCGTGGGTGCCGGCGATGGCGACGCAGCTCTTCAACCGCATCAGCTCGGCCAGCATCTCGGCGCGGCGCACCACGGGAATGCGCCTCTCGCGCGCCGCCATCAGTTCCGGATTGTCGCGCTTGATCGCGGAAGACACGACCACGACCTCGGCGCCGTCGATATTCTCGGCCTTGTGGCCGACCGAGACTTTCGCGCCCTTCTTGCGCAGACGGTCGAGATTGTAATTGTCGGCGGCGTCCGAGCCCTGCACGGCATAGCCGAGATTGGCCAGCACCTCGGCGATGCCACTCATGCCGATCCCGCCGATCCCGACGAAGTGGATGGGTCCGATCTCGCGCGGCAGTCTCATATGGTTTCCTTGGGGTCATCGTCCGCGAAGGCGGACGATCCAGTACTCCGCGACGCCAGAGATTCAAATCAACTGCGTCGGATACTGGATGCCCCGCTTTCGCGGGGCATGACAAGTGGCTTTTTGGCCATTCGGGCCGGAACAGGCGTCAGATTCCCGCGGTCTTCACCACGAGATCCGCCAGCCGCTCGGCCGCATCGAGCCGCCCCGCCCCCTTCGCCGCCGCCGCCATGGCGGCAAGCCGTGCCGGCTCGGCGGCGAAGCCGGAAATTTCGGATGCCAGCCGGTCGGAGCTGAACTCGGTCTGCGGGATGCGGATCGCGCCGTCGACCTTGGCCAGCACGCCGGCATTGGCGAACTGGTCCTGGTCGATCGAGCCCGGCAACGGCACCAGGATGGAGGGCCGGCCGATCGCGGCGAGCTCGGCCACGGTCCCCGCACCGGAGCGCGATACCACGAGATGATTGGAGGCAAGCCGCGCCGGCAGATCCGTGAAGAACGGCGCGAGCTCGGCCTTGATCTTGAGCTTGTCGTAGACGGCGCGCACGCGGCTCATGTCCTCTTCGCGCACCTGCTGGGTGAGGACGAGACGGCTCCACAGCGCAGGCTCGAGCCGCTCGATCGCGCTAGGCACGATGTCGGCCATGATGCGCGCGCCCTGGCTGCCGCCGACGACGAGCAGACGCAGCGGACCGTTCGGCTCGGGCGCGGCATACTTCACCGCGGCGGCCGCGAGGATCGCCGGACGCATCGGCGTGCCGACGGTCGTCGTCTTGCCTGCCAGTGCCGGATCGCGATCGAGCACACCGGGCAAGGACGTCGCGATGGCGCGCACGCGGCTCGACAGGAACCGGTTGGCGCGGCCGAGCACGGCGTTGGCGTCGTGGATGATGCCGGGCACGCCGGCGAATTTCGCCGCGACCAGCGGCGGCAGCGTCGGATAGCCCCCGAAGCCGACGACGGCGACGGGCTTCAGCCGCTTGATCAGCGCGTAGGCGGACAGCGTGCCGGCGGCAAGCGTGAGGCCGGCATAGGCCAGCTGAAGCGGATTGCGGCCGCGCGCGGTCTCGCTTCTGACCACGTCGATCATGTCCTTGCTGAACAGCCCGCTATAGCGCAGCGCGCGCTCGTCGGTGACGAGGCGGACGCGATAGCCGCGCCGGATCAATTCGACGCCGAGGGCCTCGGCCGGGAACAGATGGCCGCCGGTGCCGCCCGCGGCGAGAAGAATCAGGGGGGACGTGTCCATAATGAGGGAGTTTTACAGGGTCTTTCTCGTCATTGCGAGCGAAGCGAAGTAATCCAGACCACCTCCGCGGAGACAGCCTGGATTGCTTCGTCGCTTCGCTCCTCGCAATGACGGCTCACGCGTAACTGCGCATCGCCTCGGCGTGGCCGCTCGCCTCGACCTCGGTGCGCGGGCGCAGCCGCGTCAGCGCCAGCATCATGCCGACGCCATAGGCGAGCGAGACCATCGAGGAGCCGCCATAGGAGATGAAGGGCAGCGTCATGCCCTTGGCGGGGATGAGCTGCAAGTTCACCGACATATTGATCGCCGCCTGCACGCCGAACAGGATCGCGAGCCCGGACGCCGCAAAGCGCGAGAACATGTCCTCGTTGGCATAGGCGCGCGACAGCGTGCGCATGACGACGAAGGCGAACAGCGCCAGCATCGCAAGGCACAGGATGATGCCGAACTCTTCGCCCGCGACCGCGAAGACGAAGTCGGTGTGGCTGTCCGGCAGGCTGCGCTTGGCGATGCCCTCGCCCGGTCCGAGCCCGAACCAGCCGCCGTTGTAGAAAGCCTCCATGGCGGTATCGACCTGGAAGGTGTCGCCGGAGGCCGGGTTCATGAAGCGCTTGATGCGCCCCGCGACGTGCGGAACGAACAGATAGGCGCTGAACAGGCCGGCCGCGCCGAGACCTGCGAGGCCGAACACCCAGATCATCCGCATGCCCGCGATGAAGAACAGCGAGCCCCACACCATCAGGACCAGCATGGTCTGGCCGAAATCCGGCTCCATCACCAATAGCGCGACCAGCATCAGCAGCAGCACCACCGCCATCGAGGTCGCCGGCATCTCCGGGCGCCTCGTCGATTCCGCGAACAGCCAGGCCGCGATCACGACGAAGGACGGCTTTGCGATCTCGGAGGCCTGGATGTTGACGCCGAGCAGCGTGATCCAGCGGCGCGAGCCCTTCACCTCCGGGCCGAAGGCGAGCGTGAGCACGATCAGGACGATGCTCGCCGCGAAGATGATCAGCGCCGAGCGGCGGATCGCGCGCGGCGACAGGAAGGACACCCCGAGCAGCACGATGCAGGACGGCACCAGGAACAGCACGTGGCGGCTGAAGAAATGGAAGGCATCGAGCCCGATGCGGGTCGCAACCGGCGGGCTCGCCGCCAGCGACAGGATCACCCCGGTCAGCATCAGCCCCAGGATGGCGCCCATCAGCGGCTTGTCGACGGTCCACCACCACTCGGAAAAGGGGGTGCGTTCTTCACGGGAGAGCATGGGCGGCCGCTTTCGGACAGAGGTCCGTTCATTGGTCGCCGAGGTTGGTTACCGGGAGGTTAAAGGGACGGGTAACTTTTGAGCGAAGCGTTGGTGCCAGGCTACGAACCGGGAGCCCTGACGAATCGATAGGGTATGCCGCCAAACGCCAGAGTGAGAACGCCATCCTCGGCGAATGAGAACTGGGTTCGTTCAACTTGTGGAGCTGAGGGCTGGTCGGTGACAATCGCCGAGCCCTCCACCCGATATCGAAGATTGATGATTTGTCGCTTGTCGTGCTCACGAATTGTGTAGCGCAGCCCACCGCTCTCATCGAACTCGAGCAGGACATTTCCCAGGCGGGCTAGCGCCAGTTCATCGGTCTCGTCTACAAGCCAGGCGCCTACCAGAGTCATTATGTCATTCAATCGTTGGTGTCGGTGTCCTCACACCACCGGCTGCACACCCGGCAGCGCTTGCACCAGCTCGCGGAACTTGGCGCCGCGGATCTCGAAGTTGCGGTACTGGTCGAAGGAGGCGCAGGCGGGCGACAGCAGCACGACGGCATCGGTGAGGCCAGAGGCTTCCGCATCGCGGGCCGCGTGTTCGACCGCAACGTCCAGGGTCTGGCTGATCTCGTGCCCGACCTGTGTGCCCAGCGTGCCCGAAAACTCCTGCGCGGCTTCGCCGATCAGATAGGCTTTGCGGATGCGCGGGAAGAACCCGGTCAGGCTCGTAATGCCGCCGGCCTTCGGCTTGCCGCCGGCAATCCAGAAGATGTCGGCGAAGGACGACAGCGCATGGGCGGTGGCGTCCGCGTTGGTGCCCTTGGAATCGTTGACGAACAACACGTTGCCGCGGCGCCCGACCTGCTCCATGCGATGCGCCAGCCCCGGAAAGCTGCGCAGGCCGTTCTGCAGCACGTCCTGGCTGATGCCCATCGCGAGCGCGGCAGCAGCCGCGCAGGCCGCGTTTTGCGCGTTGTGCTGGCCGCGCAGCGAGCCGATGCCACCGAGCGCGGCGACCTCGCTGCGGGCGCCGCCCGCGGCGCGCACGATGGTGCCGTGCTCGACGTAAATGCCCGACGCGAGCGGATTCTTGACCGAGATGCGCACCACGTTCTTGCCGGCGCGGTCGAGCCGGTCGGCAATGTCGCGGCAATAGCCGTCATCGACGCCGACGATCGAGGTGCCGCCGCCTTGCACGCCGGCCACGAGGCGCTCCTTCACCGCGGCGTAATGCTCGATCGTGCCGTGGCGATCGATATGGTCCTCACTGACGTTGAGCAGGATGCCGACGGAGGGATCGAGCGAGGGCGTAAGGTCGATCTGGTAGGACGACATCTCGATGACGTGGACGCGGCCCATGCGCGGCGGCTCCAGCGACAGGATCGCGGTGCCGATATTGCCGCCCATCTGGGTGTCGTAGCCGGCGACCTTGGTCAGATGCGCGATCAGCGCCGTCGTGGTCGACTTGCCGTTGGTGCCGGTGATGGCGACGAACGGCGCGTCCGGCGCATGGCGGCGCCGCTCACGGCAGAACAGCTCGATGTCGCCGATCACCTCCACCCCTGCCTCGCGCGCCTTCAAGACGCTCCAGTGCGGCACCGGATGGGTGAGCGGCACGCCGGGCGCGAGCACCAACGCGGCGAACTTCGCCCAGGAGACGTTGCGCAAGTCCGCGGTGATGAAGCCGGCCTGCGCGGCCTTGGCGACGTTCTCGGCATTGTCGTCGGCGGCTATCACGTCGGCGCCGCCGGCCTTCAACGCATGGCAGGAGGTGAGCCCCGAGCCGCCGAGGCCGAACACCGCGACCGTCTTGCCGGCGAAGGACGTGACGGGGATCATCGATCGGTCACCGCAGCTTCAGCGTCGAGAGGCCGGCGAGCGCCAGCATCACCGAGATGATCCAGAATCGGATCACGATCTGCGGCTCGGTCCAGCCCTTCTGCTCGAAGTGATGGTGGATCGGCGCCATCGCGAACACGCGCTTGCCCGTGAGCTTGAAGGACACGACCTGCACGATGACCGAAACCGCCTCGAGCACGAACAATCCGCCGATCACCGCGAGCACGATCTCGTGCTTCACCGCGACCGCGATCGCGCCGAGCATGCCGCCGAGCGCGAGCGAGCCGGTGTCGCCCATGAAGATCGAGGCCGGCGGCGCGTTGAACCAGAGGAAGCCGAGGCCGGCGCCGAGCAACGCGCCGCAGAGCACCGCGAGCTCGCCGGTGCCTGCGACATATTTGATCTGGAGATAGTCGGCGAACACCAAGTTGCCGGTGAGATAGGCGATCATCGCGAAGCTCGCGGTGGCGATCATCACGGGCACGATGGCGAGGCCGTCGAGGCCGTCGGTGAGGTTCACCGCATTGCCGGCGCCGACGATGACGAAGGCGCCGAAGACAACGAAGAACCAGCCGAAATGCAGCACGGTATCCTTTAGGAAGGGAATCGTCAGCGCGGTGGAGGCGGGATCGCGGTTGAGCCGCACCAGCGCATAGCAGGCGACCAGCGCGATCACGGCTTCGATCAAGAGGCGCAGCTTGCCGCCGAACCCGGTCGTGGTCTGCTTGGTCACCTTGAGGTAATCGTCATAGAAGCCGACGAAGCCGAAGCCGAGCGTCACCGCCAGCACGATCCAGACATAGGGGTTGAGCGGATTGGCCCACAGCACGGTGCCGACCGTGAGCCCGGACAGGATCATCAGCCCGCCCATGGTGGGCGTGCCCTTCTTGGAAAGATGCGATTGCGGACCGTCGGTGCGGATCGGCTGGCCCTTGCCCTGACGGATGCGCAAGTGATCGATGATCCAGGGGCCGAACAGGAACACGAACAGCGCGCCGGTCACGATGGCGCCACCGGTGCGGAAGGTGATGTAGCGGAAGACGTTCAGGAAGGTGCGAAAGGCACCGAAGCCCGGAAATGTGTTGGAAAGCTCGATCAGCCAGTAAAACATTCAGACGGTCCTATGGCGCCTTTGCACGTCCAGGTGCTTCACGCGCATTCGCTGGTCTTCGTCATGGGCCGCGCGTTTCGGGAAACGGACGGCTTCCGCCGCAAAGGGTGGGATTCGGGAACGGCGTCTTCCAAGCAGTTTACGCCTTTGCCTGCAAGGCGGCCACCAGCCCCGGCACAAACTTGTTGACCCAGAACATCTTCTTGCTGCCCTTGACAACCACGACGTCGCCTGCCTTCAGCAGATTTGCGACCTCGTCCGGCTTCAGCGTGGCGGGATCGTCGTGCCAGCCAAGACCCTTGCCCGAGGGCAATGCGTCGAACAGGTGGCGCATCAGCGGCCCGACGCAATAGACGCCATCGATGCCGTCGAGGTGGCTGGCAAGACCGGTGTGATAGCTCGTTGCGTCCGCGCCGAGCTCGAGCATGTCGCCGAGAATCGCAATGCGGCGGCCGCCGCTGATGTTGCGCGCCTGCAGGCTTTGCAGCGCCGCGGCCACGCTGGCCGGATTGCCGTTGAAGCTGTCGTCGATCACGGTGATATCGCCGACCGCCTGCTCGACCCCGCGGCCGGTCATGATGCCGACGCGGTCGAGCTTGACCGCGAGGGTCGCGACGTCCAGATGCGCGGCATGAACCGAGGCGAGCGCGGCCAGCGCATTGTGCACCCGGTGCGGCGCGCCAGGGGTGAGGCTGAAGGCAATCTCCTTCCTGCCGATCGCGGCCACGACCTGCCAGCTCTCGCCGTGCGGCGCGTGCGCGACCTCGTGCACCTCGGCGTGCTCGCCGCCGAAGCGCACGACCTCGCCCTTCCACTCGGAAGCCTTGATTCCGGCAGGCAGCACCAGCACGCCATCCTCCGGCAGCCCGAGCGCGATCGATACCTTCTCGCGCCGGATGGCTTCGAGCGAGCCGAGCTTCTCCAGGTGCACCGGCTGGACGTTGACGACGAGCGCGACGGTTGGCTGCGTGAGCTCGCTGAGACGGGCGATCTCGCCCTTCTGGTTCATGCCCATCTCAACGACCCAGAGGCTGGCGTCCCGCCTGGCATTGCACAGCGTCAGCGGCACGCCCCAGAAATTGTTGAAGCTCGAGGGGCTCGCATAGGCGTTCGGATAGGCGGCGATGAATTCCTTGGTGCTGGTCTTGCCGGCGCTGCCGGTAAGCCCGATCACCGGGCCGTTGAAGCGCGCGCGTGCGGCGCGCGCGAGGCCCCAGAGGCCGTCGATCAGCGTGTCCTTGACCACGATCTGGGGAATGCGGATGCCCGCGATCTCGTGCGGCACGATCATCGCCACTGCGCCCGCGGCTTCCGCCTTGTCGGCGAACTCCCAGCCGTCGCGCGCGCTGGCGAAAGCCGAGATGAAGCCTCCGCTCGGCGTGCCGCTCAGCGCAACGAACAGGCTGCCCGGCTTCACCAGCCGGCTGTCCTGGGTGACGAAATCGATTGCCGTCGCCGGGAACGATCCGGCGACGCCCAGCGCGCGCGCGACCTCGGCAACCGTCCATATTGGCCCGCTCATGCAACCCTCGACGCTAGTGCGGCGGCGACCGCCTCGTGATCACTGAAAGGCAGCACCTCGCCGCCGACGATCTGCCCGGTCTCGTGGCCCTTGCCGGCGATGAGCAGCGCATCGCCCTCCTGCAAGTCCTCGATCGCGGCGCGGATCGCCTCGGCGCGGTCGCCGATCTCGCGGGCGTCCTTGGCGCTGGCGAGGATCGCGGCGCGGATCGCTTCCGGCTTCTCGCTGCGCGGATTGTCGTCGGTGACGATGACGGCGTCGGCGTTCTCCGCCGCGATCTCGCCCATGATCGGACGCTTGCCGGCATCGCGGTCGCCGCCGGCGCCGAACACGACGACCAGCCTGCGCCGGGCATAAGGCCGCAGCGCCTGCAGCGCCTTCGCGAGCGCATCGGGCTTGTGCGCATAATCGACGAAGATCGGCGCGCCATTGCGCTCGCCGACGCGCTCGAGCCGGCCCTTGGCGCCTTCGAGATGTTCGAGGCTCGCAAACACGTTTTCAGCATCGCTGCCCGTGCCGATGGCCAGGCCGGCCGACACCAGCGCATTCTCGATCTGGAATTCGCCGACCAGCGGCAGCCGGATCGCGTAAGCCCTGCCGCGATGTTCGACCGTGAGCTTTTGCGAGAAGCCTTCGACCACGGCCTCCGTGACGCGAATGCCCTCGCCGGCGCCATCGCCGTTGCGGCCCACCGCCATGACGCGCAGGCCGCGCGATGTCGCCGCATCGATCGCCTCCGCCGAGCAATCATGATCGGCCGAGATCACCGCCGCGCCATCAGGCGGCACCAGCTCGCGGAACAGGCGGAGCTTAGCCGCGAGGTAATGCGCAACGGTCGGATGGTAATCCATGTGGTCGCGCGAGAGATTGGTGAAGCCGCCGGCCGAGATGCGCACGCCGTCGAGGCGATATTGGTCGAGCCCGTGCGAAGACGCCTCGAAGGCGAGATGCGTGACGCCCTCGCGCGCGATCTCGTCCAACTGCCGGTGCAGCACGATCGGATCCGGCGTAGTCAGCGAGCCATAGACGGTGCGCTTCTGCGACACGAGACCGATGGTGCCGATGCTGGCGGAGGCGTGCCCGAGCCGCTCCCAGATCTGGCGTGTGAACGCGGCGACCGAGGTCTTGCCGCTGGTTCCGGTCACCGCGGCGATCGTCGCAGGCTGCGCCGGGAAAAACCTCGCTGCGGCCAGCGCCAGCGCCCGGCGCGGATTGGCGCTCGTGATGAACGGCACCTTGCAGGCGGCCGGCGCATGGTCGCCGACGACGGCCACCGCGCCCGCCGCAATCGCGGCATCGACGAAGCGGGCGCCGTCGGTCTTGCTGCCTGCGAGCGCGAAGAAGAGATTGCCCGGCTGGACCACGCGGCTGTCGAGCGCAAGGCCGCTCACCTCGAGCGCCGCAGCGGCGGGCTCGATCGCGGCATCATTGCCCTTGACATCCTGACCCAAGAGGTCGCGCAGCTTCATGGTGTTCCAGTCGACATGCCGTGCCGGAAAGCCGGATCCTCCGGGGAAAATCCCGACTCAGCAGCGGCGATGGCCCACCCGGTTGATTACTGGGTTGTCCTGGATGCTGCAAGAATAAGGCGCTCCGCAGGCGGCAGCTCGAACCGCGGCTCGACCCCCAGAAGCGGCGCGATCCGCTCGATCACCTTGCCGCCGGTCGGCACCGCGTTCCAGCCCGAGGTGATGAAACCATGCGTTTCCGGCAGTGCCTGCGGCTCGTCCAGCATGATCAGGACGTGATATTTGGGATCATCGCAGGGCAGGATGGCGGTGAAGGAGTTGAGCACGCGCTTTTTGGCGTAGCGGCCGTTGACGACCTTCTCGGACGTGCCGGTCTTGCCGCCGACGTAATAGCCCTTGACGTCCGCCTTTCTCGCCGAACCGACTTCGGCATTGAGCCGCATCAGGAACCGCATCTTGTCGCTGGTCTCCGGCTTGATGACGCGCTTGGCCATCGCCTGGGCTTCGGATTCGCTGCGCTTCAGGAATGTCGGCGGAATCAGATAGCCGCCGTTCACCAGCGCGTTGATGCCCATCACCGCCTGCAACGGCGCCACCGACAGGCCCTGGCCGAACGCGGCGGTGACCGTGTTCAGCTCGCTCCAGCGCCGCGGCAGCAGCGGCGCCGCACTCTCCGGCAATTCGGTGCGCAGCCGCGTCGTCTGGCCCAGCTTGGCGAGGAACGCCTTGTGCGCCTCGACACCCTGGTTGAGCGCAATCCGTGCCGCCCCGATGTTGGACGAGTAGGTGAACACTTCCTTGGTGTTGATGAAGCGCCCGACCGGATGGCTGTCGTGGATCGTGAACTTGCCGTAATGCAGGTTTCCGCGCGCGTCCCACATCGAGTTCAGATTGATCTTGCCGGAATCGAGCCCCATCGCCAGCGTAAACGCCTTGAAGGTCGAGCCCATCTCGTAGACGCCGGTGGTGAGGCGGTTGATGCGGTCGGGGTCGTGCGCTTCCTTCGGATTGTTGGGATCGAAGTCCGGCAGCGAGACCATCGCCACGATCTCGCCGGTCTTGACGTTTGAGACGATGCCTGACGCGGCCTTGGCGCGGAACTTGTCCTTGGCCTTCAACAGCTCGTCGCGCAGCGCGTGCTCGACGCGCAGATCGACCGCGAGCTCGATCGGCTTCTGCAACCGGTCGGTGGCAAAGCCGGCGCGGTGGAGGTCGGCGAGCCCTTGATTGTCGAGCCACTTCTCGAGGCCGGCGATGCCCTGGTTGTCGATATTGACGAGACCGATGAGGTGAGCGACCTCGTTGCCGGTCGGATAGACGCGCTTATTCTCGCGCAGGAATCCGATACCGGGAATGCCGAGCTTGTGGACGGCCTGCTGCTGCGCCGGCGTGACCTCGCGCTTGAGCCAGACGAAGCCCTTGCGTGTCCTCAGGCGCTCGCGCACCTCGGCCTCGTCGAGGTCGGGAATGGTCGCGGTGAGGAGCTCGATCGCCTCGTCCTTGTCGATGATGCGGCGCGGCTCGCCGAACAGGCTCGCCGCCTTGACGTCGGTCGCAAGGATGGCGCCGTTGCGATCGACGATGTCGGGCCGCGCGGTCGCAACCACCTCTTGCGCTGCGGCGCGGCGCGCGCTGTGGGCGTCGGCGCCGATCGCGAACATCACGAGCCGCCCGCCGATCAGGGCATAGACCGAAGCGAAGGCGAGCATGGCGAGGCCGACACGCGCGCGCGCCTTCGCGGCGCGATCGACGTTGCGCCCGTAGAGCAGGCTTCGGATCAGCCGCCGCCGCCAAGGTTCACCTGACCGCTCGGTCGACTTTTCGGTAAGTTTTGCAGGCGTTGCCGGGCTCATTGCTTGTCCTCGCGCTGAGGCACGGAGCCCGTCACCGCATCAGGGTCGCTCGCGGCTTCGATGGTCTTGAGCATGGCCCCGATCGGATCGGGCTCGCCCGGCCTGAACATCCGGGGCGGACGCTCCGGCAGGCTCTTCAGCGAATCATATTGCGTGCCGTTGACCGGCTTGAGGTGCAGATGCCGGTCGGACAGGCCCTGCAGCCGATGCGGCGCATCGAGCTTGGCCCATTCGGCCCGCAGCCCTGCGATCGCATCGCGCTGCTCGCGGATTTCCGCACGCAGCCGCAGCACCTTCTCGGTACGCGCCGTGGAGTCCATCTTGATCCGGTAGACATGAGCGGCTGCGAAGATCAGCGCCCCGATGACGAGGAGGTGAATGATGCGCATGCGCTAGCCGCCCCTCATCACGTCGGCGAGCTTCGGCCAGGACGATGCCTCATTGGTCTCATGCGCCGGCGCCGAGCTGCGCTCGGCCGCGCGCAGCTTTGCCGAGCGCGCGCGCGGATTGTGCGCAACTTCGTCCTCGCCGGCGACGACCGGTCGCCGCGTCAGCAGCTGGAAGCTCGGCGCAATTTGCGCGACTTCCGGCAGATGCCGCGAGCCACCGCCGGTCTTCGAACGCTCGGAGAGGAAATTCTTGACGATGCGGTCTTCCAGCGAATGGAACGAGACGACGACGAGGCGGCCGCCGGGCTTGAGCACGCGCTCGGCCGCAGCGAGCGCGGTCTGGAGCTCCTCGAGCTCTTCGTTGACGAAGATGCGCAGCGCCTGGAACGTCCGTGTCGCCGGGTGAATGTCGCCGGGCTTCGATCGCACCACCCTGCCGACGAGATCGGCGAGCGCGCGCGTGGTCGTGAACGGAGTTTCCTGCCGGTCCGCCACGATGGCGCGGGCGATGCGACGCGAATGCCGCTCCTCGCCGAAGAGATAGATGATGTCGGCGAGATCGCCTTCCGAGGCGCGCGCGACGATTTCGGCCGCGGTCGGACCTGTCTGTCCCATCCGCATGTCGAGCGGACCGTCGAGGCGGAAGGAGAAGCCGCGGCCGGCCTGGTCGAGCTGCATCGAGGACACGCCGACATCCATTACGACGCCGTCGACGCCATCGACGCCTTGCGCCGCGCAGACTTCGGCGAGGTTGGAGAAGCGGTCCTCGACCAGCGTCAGCCGGCCCGCGGCGCGTTCGACCAGTTCGGCACCGCCGGCAATCGCGGTGCGGTCGCGATCGATGGCAATCACTCGGGTTCCCGGCACGTCCAGGATCGCGCGGCTATAGCCGCCGGCGCCAAACGTGGCATCGACATAGACGCCGCCCTCGCGCGGGGCGAGATGCGCGATGGCCTCACGGCCAAGAACGGGGATGTGCGGAACCGAACTCATGCGCGACGCCTGCCGGCCGCCGGCCGAGATACCCAAGCGGAATCGAGGCCGAACAAGCCCATAACGCCTCGAATCATTGCGCGTCGCGGCGGTTCCACGACAAAGCCCTCGTCCAGCATGGTTACCGAGCCCGATCGTCCCGGGCCACAAACCCAGTGTTCCCAGCGGAATTTGTCGGGCAGCCATGGGATTTCGAGCCAAAATACGCTTTGGCCGCCTCCGGACGCGGGTCGGCTCTTCATCTCTCAGTAACGGCCCTTAGCGTTAAGAAAGCGTTGCTCGGTTCGTGACAAGTGGAAAAGGTGACGAGGGGAGTGATGCGTCATCCACACACATTGCCAAAATGAATCCGTTAACCGCGCCGCGCGATTGCGCGCGATGAAGGGTAAAGGAATAGTAAAGAGAAGGGCTTGCCCCACTCTCCGTCCATTTGAGCTGCTCATGCCCTCGGGTTCGTCCACGCCTGGATCTGATTCGAAGCGTCACCGCGTTCTCCCGGTTCCCAAGACCGTGGCGGGCCTGCGCACCTTCGAGCCCGATTCCTCGATCGTCTCCGACATCATCCCCTCCCCGAACCATGGCGAGCGCAACAAGGGACGGCAGCCGGACATGATCGTGCTGCACTACACCGGCATGCCCGATGTCGAAGGCGCACTGGCGCGCCTCTGCACCGCCGGCACCGAAGTGTCGGCGCATTATGTCGTGCTGGAGGACGGCCGCATCGTGCAATGCGTGCCTGAGGCCAAGCGTGCCTGGCACGCCGGCGTCTCCTCTTGGGCCGGCGAGGACGACGTCAACTCCTGCTCGATCGGAATCGAGATCATCAATCGCGGCCATGACTGGGGCTATCCGGAGTATCCGCTGCGCCAGATTGCCGCCGTGATCGCGCTGTGCCGCGGCATCATGCTCCGCCGCAAGGTGCCGGCGCACCGGGTGCTCGGCCATTCCGACGTCGCGCCCGCCCGCAAGAAGGATCCCGGCGAGAAATTTCCGTGGCATTCGCTGGCCAATTCCGGCGTCGGCCACTGGGTGACGCCCGCGCCGATCGTCCGCGGCGAGACTCTCATGCTCGGCACCATCAGCGACGCGGTGCTGAGCATGCAGCAGGCGCTCGCAAGGTACGGCTATGGCGTGCCCCTGAACGGCAAGTACGACGCTGCGACAATGGAAGTCGTCACCGCCTTCCAGCGCCATTTCCGCCCGGCGCGGCTGGACGGCGTCGCCGATCACTCGACGCTGTCGACCTTACAGGCGCTGCTGTCGAGCCTGCCGGCGGAAGGAACGCCGGTGGCGTCGAAGTGACGGAGTAGCCGTACACGCCGTCATTGCGAGGAGCTCTTGCGACGAAGCAATCCAGACTGTCTCTACGATGACAGTCTGGATTGCTTCGCGGAGCCTGTCATCGGGCCGCGCTTCGCGCGGACCCGTTGGCTCGCAATGACGGCGTGTGAGGCTCCTACCCCATCTCCCTCATCCTTCGCGCATAGAGCCTTCGCAACGGCTCGAGCTGCGTCGCCACCGTCGCCGCACGATAGGCCTCGCGCGCCTCCTCCGTCCTGCCGAGCCGCCGCAACAGATCCGCGCGCACGGCGGGCAACAGCTCATAGCCGCGAAGCCCGCCGCGCGCGGCGATCGCATCGACGAGATCGAGCGCTCGTGCCGGCCCATCGACCATCGATAGCGCCGCGGCGTGATTGAGCTCGATCACGGGCGACGGATTGATGCGCAGCAGCACCTCGTACAGCCCCGCAATCTGCGGCCAGTCGGTCTCCTCGAAGCTCGGCGCACGCGCATGCAGCGCCGCGATCGCGGCCTGCACCGCATAGGGTTGTGGCCGGCCCGGCACGCGCAGCGCGTGCTCCACCAGCCGCAGCCCCTCGTCGATCTGCGCGCGGTGCCACAGCGAGCGGTCCTGCTCTTCGAGCAGGACGATGTCGCCGGCCGGCGTCTGTCGCCCGGCGCGGCGCGCGTCGTGCAGCAGCATCAGGGCCAGCAGGCCCTTGATGCCGGCGCGGTCGGGCATCAGCCGGTTCAGCAGGCGGCCAAGCCGGATGGCTTCGCTCGCCAGATCAGGCCGCATCAAGTCCGCGCCCTCGGTTGCGACATAGCCTTCGGTGAAGACGAGATAGATCACGGCGAGCACGCCATCGAGCCGCGGCGCCAGCATCTCGCGTTCCGGCACCTCATAGGGGATTCCGGCAAGCCTGATCTTCTGCTTGGCGCGGACGAGCCGTTGCGCCATCGCCTCCTCGCCGACGAGGAAGGCGCGCGCCACCTGCATTGTCGACAGTCCGCACACGGTGCGCAGCGTCAGCGCGACCTGCACCTCGGGCGCGAACGCGGGATGGCAGCAGGTGAAGATCAGCCGCAGCATGTCATCGTCGAGCGTTGCTGTCGGCTCGTCCGGGCCCAGCGCGTTGAGCTCGAGCTCGTGCACCAGCGCCTGCTGCTTGCCGCGGAAGACAGCCTGACGGCGGATGCGATCGATCGCCTTGTGCTTGGCGACGTTGACGAACCAGGCGCGCGGATTGTCGGGGACCTCACACGCCCAGCGTTCCAGCGCGACCGCGAACGCATCCTGCAGCGCGTCCTCGGCGAGATCGAAATCGCCGACGAGACGGATCAGCGTGGCTAGCGCCCGCCCCGCCTCGTCGCGGAAGATTTTGTCGATCTCGCCAGGGGTCATGTCACGCGATCACCCCCTCTCGTCATTCCGGGGCGCGGCAAAGCCGCGAGCCCGGAATCCATAACCACGATTCGGGGATATGGATTCCGGGCCTGCGCCTTGCGGCGCATCCCGGAATGACGAAGGTGAGAGAGCCGTCACTTCTCATAGACCCAGATCGGCCGCACCTCGATCGAGCCGATGCGTGCGCTCGGAATCCGCGCCGCGATCTCGATGGCGGCGTTGAGATCCTTGGCTTCGATCAGGTAATAGCCGCCGAGCTGCTCGCGCGTTTCCGCGAACGGACCATCGGTCGTCAGCGTCTTTCCGTCGCGCACGCGCACCGTTGTCGCGGTCGTGGTCGGCTGCAAGCGGTCGCCGGCCTTGAAATTGCCGTTCTGGATGATGTCTTGCGTGAAGGATTGATACTCGGCCAGGATCTTCTGGCTGGTCGCCGCGTCGATCTTCGCGTACTCGACCTCGTTCTGGTAGATCATCAGCAGATATTGCATTGCTTCACTCCTGTGTTCGGCTGTGTTGCCGACAACCAGTCGAACGGGCGGCGCGCCAAACGACATCTTCAGGATAAAATATTTCGGGCGGGCCGTGCGCGGCGATATCGGCTTGACGAAACCGTCACAAATGCCCCATGCGTTATCAGTCAGTCGGCCGGACGGCCGCTCCGGCAGGTGCCGAAAGGCCGCCGGGGAGGAAAGTCCGGGCTCCCTTGACATGCGGTGCCGGATAACGTCCGGCGGGGGTGACCCCAGGGAAAGTGCCACAGAGAATGAACCGCCCGCCTTCGCCCTTCGGGGCTTCGGCGCGGTAAGGGTGAAAAGGTGCGGTAAGAGCGCACCGCGGGTCCGGCAACGGAGCCGGCATGGCAAACCCCACCGGGAGCAAAACCGAATAGGGACGGCTTAAGCGGGCTGTTCGCGAAAGCGATAACGCCGCGGGGCGATGTCAGGCCCGCCGTCCGGGTAGGTTGCTCGAGGCCATGTGCAAACATGACCCCAGAGGAATGGCCGTCACGTATCGTTCGCGCAAGCGGACGGTGCCCTACAGAACCCGGCTTACAGGCCGGCTGATGTGCGACGAGGGGTTCGGTGCCAACGCATCGGACCCCTCACCATTTTGGCCGATCACCTCGCCAGCCAACCGCCGTCATTCCGGGGCTCGCGAAGCGAGAGCCCGGAATCCATCAGGCGGCCGGCGCGGAGGAGAAATGGATTCTCAGATGCGCAATTGCGCATCGTAGCTCGTGCTGCGCACGCCCCGGAATGACGGCTGCGACCTATGCGACGATCTCGTCCAACACCGCCATCAACGCCTCGGGCGCCGTCACATTCGGCGCGTGGCTGGCGTCGAGCTCGACATAGCGCCAGCCCTTCTCGCTCTTCGTGCGCCTGGCAAACTGCCCGAACACATCGCCGGGCGGAAGGCGCGTGCAGTAGATGTAGCTGCGCGGCATCGCCGGCTCGCCATGTTCGAGCCTCAGGCGCGTCTCGAAGCACTTGATCGGCATCGGGACGCGGCGCGCATTGAGCTAGTCGAGATCGGCCGGCGAGGTGTCCGGCGGCGGCGGGTTCGGCGGGATGCGATAGCCGTCGCCCGAGCTGACTGCCTTGCGCATCGGCTCGCGCCCGCCCTCGTTGAGGTCGAACAGCGACTGGCCGTGACGCGGCACGAAGGCGTCGAGATAGATCAGTTGCGTTACGCGCTCGCGCGCGCGGTCGGCGACGCCGGTCGCAACCATGCCGCCATAGCTGTGCCCGAGCAGCACGATGTCGCTGAGGTCCTCAAAGGCGATGACGTTGAGGATGTCCTGGATATGGGTGTCGAGATCGACCGACGGATTGGCCAGATGCGCGCGCTCGCCGAGCCCGGTGTAGGTCGGCGCCACCAGGCGGTGGCCGGCCTGCGCCATCAGCGGGTGCATCTTCTTCCAGGCCCATCCGCCGGACCATGCGCCGTGACAGAGCAGGAAGGTCTTCGCGCGCGGGGCCATGGCGTTTCCATCGTTCTTGCTTGATACGATGGAGTGTAGCGGCATGCCGCGCGATGTAAACGCCGCCTCAGGCGGCGCGCGTGTCCTTCACCAGCACCGGCGCAAGCTCGCCGGCCTCGCGCCGCAGCTTGCCCGCCTCGAAACCGTGCATGCCGAGCTGCCATTGCAGGCCGACGATGGCGCCCTTGGTCGGTTGCAGCAATGCGATCGAGGCGAAC
This sequence comes from Bradyrhizobium sp. NBAIM03, assembly GCF_020194055.1. NCBI lineage: Bacteria > Pseudomonadati > Pseudomonadota > Alphaproteobacteria > Hyphomicrobiales > Nitrobacteraceae > Bradyrhizobium > Bradyrhizobium sp. NBAIM03. The sequence continues at coordinate 259,096 of NZ_JADYVS010000001.1, forward strand.
AGCGTCACCGGCAGCCACACCGCGAGTTGCAGCCATTCCGGCGGCGCGTAAGCGGTCTCGACCGCGAGGATCGCCGGCACCACGAGATGGCCGACCACCACCATCACGAGATAGGCAGGAAAGTCGTCGGCGCGCTGGTGGAAGAGCTCCTCGCCGCAATGGTCGCACGCGTCAGTCACTTTCAGGAAGCGGCCGAACATGTGCCCTTCCCCGCAATTCGGACATCTGCCGCTGAACCCGCGCCACATCGCCTTGGCCAGAGAGACCGTCGCCGGAGAGACAGACATGACCACACCTCTTCCTTTTCGATGATCCATACAATAATATCTTGCATCCATACATTCAAAGGTTATGGGCCAAAATTGCATGGAATGGATCCCTACAATCTCGGAGCTTTCGGGCCCGCGCTACCAGCGCATCGTCGAGGCCATGGAGGCCGACATTGCCGCCGGCAGGCTGGTGCGCGGTCAGCAGCTGCCGACGCAGCGCGCGCTGGCAAAGGTCCTCGGCATCGACCTCACCACAGTGACGCGCGCCTACACCGAGGCGCGGCGCCGCGGCATCATGGAAGCCCGGGTCGGACAGGGCTCGTTCGTCTCGGAGACCAGCGCGCGGCGCGCGGTTGACCTGCCGCACCCGGTCGCGATCGACCTGTCGATGAACGTGCCGCCGCACCCGCTGGAGGCGCAGCTCGACGAGCGCATCATCGCCGGACTCGAAGCCCTCCGCGCGCAATCGGGCCTGACGGCGTATCTCAACTACCAGCCGCCCGGCGGCAGCGCGCATGAGCGCGAGGTCGCGGCGCGCTGGATGCGCACCCGCGTTCCGCATGCGCAGGCCGCCAGGCTGGTGATCTTTCCCGGCGCCCAGACGATCCTCTTCAACCTGCTCGCCCATCTTGCGCGGCCCGGCGATACGGTGCTGACCGAAGCCCTCACCTTCCCTGGCATCAAGGCCGCCGCGGCACTGCTCGGCGTCAAGCTCGTCGGTGTCCCCATGGATGAGGACGGCATCCTGCCGGATGCGCTGGCAAAGGCGTGCCGCGTGCATACGCCGAAAGCCGTCTATCTCATTCCGACGCTGCACAATCCGACCACGGCGACGCTTTCCGCCGAGCGGCGCGGCACTATTGCGAAGATCATCCGCGATGCCGGCACCATCCTGATCGAGGACGATGCCTACGGGCTGCTCGACCGCTCGGCCTCGCCGATCGCGAACCTCATTCCGGAGCGGACTTATCTTGCAACGACGCTGTCAAAATGCATCGCGCCGGCGCTGCGTGTTGCCTATCTGGTGACGCCCGACAGCGGCGCCCAGCGGGACATGCGCACCTCCTTGCAGGCGACCGTGCAAATGCCGGCGCCCTTGATGGTCGCGCTGGTGACGCATTGGATCGAAAACGGCATCGCCGATCGCATCATCAGCGCCATCCGCAACGAAGCGGTCGGGCGCCAGCAGCTCGCGCAACGCGCGCTGAAAGGCTTTCAGTTCCTCGCCAGGCCCGCGGCGCATCATCTCTGGCTGCGGCTGCCGGAGGAGCGGCCCGATCTTGCCGCACATCTGCTGCGGAACGGGCTTGCCGTCGTCGCCGGCGATGCCTTCACCGTCGACGGGGCACCGCCGCATGCGGCACGCGTCTCGCTCGGCGCGGCCCGAAACAGATCGGAATTGACGGAAGCGCTGCGTATCCTGGTCGGCGCGCTGCACAAGCCTGCCGATACGAGGCAGATCGTCTAGTCTTTGACGATCGCGGCGCTGGAAAGCCGCAGATCACGCTTGCATGCGGCATGGATTGACCTCGATGCCGGCAGGCATGTTATGCGAGCCGTGCGATCAACCGTTCAGGGTCGCCCCTTGCGACAAGGACAATCCGTTGGAAACGCTCACCTACGTCCTGCTGCTGCTCGGCGCGCTCGCCGGCGGCTTCGTCTCGGGACTGGCCGGTTTCGGCACGGCGCTGATGGCGCTCGGCATCTGGCTCTACGTGCTGCCGCCCTCGCTCGCGGTGCCCCTGGTGCTGATCTGCTCGGTCATCGCACAGACCTCGACGCTGCCCTCGATGTGGAAGAATTTCGATCTCTCGCTGGTCTGGCCGTTCCTGATCGGTGGACTGATTGGCGTGCCGCTCGGGACCATGATGGTCGCCTCCGCGGACCCGGAGGTGTTCAGGCTGAGCGTCGGCGTGCTGATCCTGATCTTTTCGAGCGCGCTGTATCTGAACAAGAGGCCGCTCGCGATCAAGATCGGCGGCCGGATCGCAGACGGTGCGATCGGCTTTGCCGGCGGCATTCTGGGCGGACTTGCCGGATTGTCCGGCCCGCTGCCGATCCTGTGGGCCAACATCCGCGGCTGGAACAAGCACGAGCGGCGCGGCATCTTCCAACTCTTTAACTTCACGGTGCTCGCCACCGCGCTGGTGTTGCAGACGGCATCAGGTCTCGTCGCCCTCAAGGTGGTCTGGCTCGCGGCCGTCGCGTTTCCGGGCACGCTGATCGGCGCATGGGCGGGCGCGCGCGTCTACCATGCGCTGAACGACAAGCATTTCGGCGATGTCGTGCTCGGCCTCTTGTTTCTGTCGGGCCTCACGCTCGTCTGGAACAGCCTTGGCGCGCATTAAAGCGCCGCGAACTCGCGGGAGGTCACTTTCGCTACGCGGGAGCGGAAGGCGCGACCGGCTTGGCTTCCACCGTCTCCGCGGCCTGGTCCCGCGGCGCGAAGCGCTTGCCGAACTCGCGGCGCAGCAGCCAAAGGCTCAAGCCGGCCTGCAGCGTCGTCGCCGCGATCGAAAGATGCCAGACGTGCTCGATGCGGAATCCGGGTCGCGTCGACAGCCAGAGCACCGGCAGCGAATAGGTGAGCACGCGCGTCATCGAGCTCAGCAGCACAGGCCTGGTGTTGCCGAGGCCCTGGAACATGCTGGAGCAGGTGAAGATGAGGCCCTGCGCCACCATGTTGAGCGAGATGATCCGCAGGAACAGAAAGGCGACCTCCATCGTCTCCCGGTCGTTGGAGAATCCGGCCAGCAGCAGCTCCGGCTTCAGCTGCGCGAGGATCATGAAGCCGACCGCCACGATGGAGGTGATCAGCACCGATTTGACGAAAGTCTCTCGCACCCGCGCGGCGTCGCCGGCGCCGAAATTCTGCCCGGCGATCGGCCCGGCCGCCAGTGCAACCGCGAGCGCCGGCATCTGGATGAGGGCGAGGACGCGCTGACCGATACCGAAGCCTGCCTGTGCCGCCGCGCCGAAGTCGCGCAGCACGTAGTAGACTACCGCCATGAAGATGAACATCATTGCGAACTCGCCGCCGGCCGGCAGACCGACATTGAGGATGCGCTTGAGGTGGCGTGGTTGCGGACGCCACTGCACCGGATTGAATGCAACGTAGCGCTCGACCTTGCGAAAACACGCCAGCAGCATCAGGACGCCGGCGCCCACCGCGATCGTGCTCGCCAGTCCGGCGCCGGCGACACCGAGCGGATAACCGGTGCCCCAGCCGGAGATCAGGACCGGCGCCAGTGCAATGTTGATGATGACGGCAAGGACCCGCACCAACATGGCGGGGCGCACGATGCCGGTCGCGCTGAGCGCGGAGGCAATGACTTGCATGACGAATTCCAGCGCGAGCGCCGGCATGAACCACAACAGATAAGTGGTCCCCGCCTCGATCGTGGCCTGGTCAGCGGCGATCGAACGCATGTAAAGACGCGACAGCACCGCTCCCGTGACCAGGGTCAGCAGGCCGAACAGCACCGACAGCGCGACCGCCTGATTGAAGATCAGATTGGCGTCCCGCCGGTCCTTGCGTCCCACCGCATGCGCAATCAGCGCCACTGTCCCGACGCCGAGCACCTGTATCAGGCCGTTGACGAGAAAGCCGGCATTTCCCGCCGCGGCCACGCCTGCCACTGCGGCATCACCCAGCCCCGACACGAAGTAGAGATCGACCAGCTGGCAGATCATGATCGAGATCATGCCGGCCATGATCGGAGGCGCCATGCTCAGGATGTGGCTAGCGATGGAGCCGCGCGTCAGGTCTTTCATCTCATTCCATCCTTCGACGCCGTGACGGCGGGACTTCGCCCCGCCGCCGCGCGCCTCACTCCGCTGCTGCGATCTGTCCGAGCTCCACCACCTGACGCTCGAACAGGCCGCGATAGATGCCCCCTTGCTTGGCTGCGAGCACCGTATGCGTGCCCTGCTCGACGATCTCGCCGCGGTCGAACACCAGGATGCGATCGAGGCTCCTCACCGTCGACAGCCGGTGCGCGATCACGATCGAGGTGCGCCCCTTCATCAGTCGCTCCATCGCCTCCTGGATCAGCGCCTCCGATTCCGAATCGAGGCTCGAGGTCGCCTCGTCCAGGATCAGCACCGGCGCATCCGCCAGGAAGGCGCGCGCCAGCGCGACGCGCTGCCGCTCGCCGCCCGACAGCTTGACGCCGCGCTCGCCGACAAGCGTGCCGTAGCCCTTCGGCAGGCGCAGGATGAAGTCATGCGCGTTGGCGAGGCGGGCCGCCTGCTCGATCGCTTCAAGGCTGGCACCGGGCCGGCCATAGGCGATGTTCTCGGCGAGCGTGCGGTGAAACAGGATCGGCTCCTGCTGCACGATCGCGATCTGGCTGCGCAGCGATTGCTGCGTGGCGAGCGCGATATCCTGCCCGTCGATCAGCACGCGGCCGCCGGTGACGTCGTAGAGCCGCTGCACCAGCTTGACGAAGGTGGTCTTGCCGGAGCCGGAGCGGCCGACCAGGCCGACCCGCTCGCCGGCGCGGATCCTGACCGACAAGCCGTCGTACAGCGGCACGCGATGGCCGCCATAGTGGAACGTGACGTCGTCGAACACGATCTCGCCGCCCTCGATCGCGATCGGCCGCGCGTCGGCCGCATCGGCAATGCCGATCGGCTCGTCATGGATCGCCACCAGCTCGTCCATGTCGTTGACCGAGCGCTGGAGGTTGTTGATGTGCATGCCGACGTCGCGCAAATAGGCGTGGATGATGTAGTAGCTGGTCAGCACATAAGTGACGTCGCCGGGCGAGGCGTGACCTGACATCCACAGCAGCACCGATCCGCCGATCACGGAGGCGCGCAGGCACAGCAGCAAGGAAAGCTGCGACATCGCCGTGTAATTGTAGCGATACCAGGTCCGCCGCACGCGCACGCGCCAGCGGTTGATGACACCGGCGAGCCGCGTGTCCTCGCGCGACTCCGCGCCGAACGACTTCACCACCGCATTGCAGGTCAGCGCGTCCGCCAGCGTGCCGCCGACCTTGGTGTCCCAGGCATTGGAGACGCGGGCGGCCGGCGCGATGTAGCGGGTCGAGAGCACCACCGTGATCGTGACGTAGAAGATCGCCCCGATCGCGATCACCACGCCGAGCGAGGCCCAGTGCATCCCGATCAGGATCATCGAGCCCACCAGCACCAGCAGCGAGGGCGCCAGCGCCATCAGGATGGTGTCGTTGAGCAGGTCGAGCGCCCACATGCCGCGAGTGATCTTCCGCACCGTGGAGCCGGCAAAGGAGTTCGCATGCCAGTCGGTCGAGAAGCGCTGCACGCGGGTGAAAGCCTCTTGTGCGACGTCCGACATGGTTTTGAGCGTGAACGGCACGATCGCCTGCAACCCTGCGAGTCGCAGCACCACCGAGGCCGCGCCCAGCGCCACGATGGCGCCGAACGCGACCAGCGCGGCATGGCGCGCATCGGGATCGGACGGTCCGCGGGTCAACGCATCGACCAGATGTCCGGAGAAGACCGGCATGAACAGGTCGGCGACGGTTGCCCCCAACAGGCCGCCGGCCACGACGAGGCCGCGCACCGGCTGCTTCAGCCAGTGCCGGAAGACGAAGGGCAGCACGACGCGAATGGCGGCGGGCTTCTTTGACAGAGCGGTCATGGCATCATCCGGCCGCTTCGCGCGGGCCGGCTCCATCGATGGACGCGAGTCGGCCCGAAGGCCGCGACGGCGTCACGTAAGACTGACTTTGACTTGGGAAACGAAGCGATCGGGACGCTTGGCCAAAACCTTGGCCCAATCAAAGCTGGCGGAAGAGGCCTCTAACAGGCCGCGTACATACCGAGCCAGAACGTGATCGAGGTCATCATCGAGCGCGGGCGTACGATCTGCGATTGCGACGACATCATGCAAATCTCTCCCCGGTTCGAATGAATGAGGTGCGCTTTATAGATGTGTCGCCAGCCGATTGCAACGGGCCTCGCGCGAGATCACGCACGAGTGTTGCAAATTAGTGCGCGTCGCCGGCCGCGCCGAACGGCGAAGCCGGCTTGTTCAGCAGCGCGACCAGCAGGCTGAGACCGAGATAGAACAGCGCCAGCATGAGGAAGACGTCGCCGAAGCTCATCACCACGGCCTGACGATGCACGATCTGGCTGAGCTGCTTCATCGCCATCAGCGCGGAATCGCCGAGCCCCTGGAACTTCTGCATCAACATGGTCAGGGTTTCAGTCGCGGTCGCGTTGCCCCAGGTCACCCGCTCCTGCAGGCGGACGATGTGCAGGTCGGTGCGTTCGTTGAGCACGGTGTTGATGACGGCGAGGCCGACCGCGCCGCCGAGATTGCGCATCAGGTTGAACAGGCCGCTCGCGTTCTTCACCTTTTCGGGCGCGAGCGTGCCGAGCGCGATGTTGTTGGTCGGCACCATCGCGAACATCATGCCGATGCCGCGCAGGATCTGCGGCACCAGCAGCTCGTAGAAATCGTATTCGCGCGTGATAAAGGTCATCTGGTAGGAGCCGATCGCGAACACGATGAGGCCGAATGCGATCATGTAGCGCATGTCGACCTTCGCCATGAGCCGGCCGACCAGCGGCGCGACCAGGAACATGGTGATGCCGGAGACGAACATGGTCTCGCCGATCATCAGCGCGCTGTAGCCGCGCACTTCGGCGAGATAGCGCGGGTAGATGTAGGTCAGGCCGTAGAGGCCGATGCCGATGCAGAATTGCAGCGTGCATCCGACGGCGAAATTGCGGTCGGAGAAGGTGCGCAGATTGACGATCGGCTCGGCCGCCGTGAACACGCGCCAGAAGAAGGCGATGGCCGAGAGACCGCTGATCCAGGCGCAGATCGCGACCGACGTGTCCTGCATCCATTGATGTTGCGATCCTTCCTCCAGCACGTATTCCAGCGTGCCGAGGAAGCTCGCCATGAACAATAGGCCCCACCAGTCGAAGCGGTCGAGCAATTCGAAATGCGGCTCGTCGAAATCGACCAGCGCCAGCACACCTAATGTAATGCCGATGCCGGGCACGACGTTGATGAAGAACAGCCAGTTCCACGACATCAGGTCGGTGATGTAGCCGCCGACCGTCGGCCCGATGGTCGGGGCCAGCGTCGCGACGAGCCCGATGATAGGGCCGACGATGTGGAATTTCGTGCGCGGAAAGACGGTGTAGGCCGAGGCGAACACGGTCGGGATCATGCCGGCGCCGAGGAAGCCCTGCAGCGCACGCCAGAGGATCATCTCCTCGATCGTCGTGGCGAAGCCGCAGAGCAGGCTTGCGGCGGTGAAGCCCGCCGCCGAGATCGCGAACAGCAGCCGCGTGCCGAAGGCGCGCGACAGGAAGCCCGACAGCGGGATCGCGATCACCTCGGCGATCAGATAGGCAGTCTGAACCCAGGACACCTCGCTGGAACTCGCCGACAGCCCGGCCTGGATTTCGCTCAACGAGGCCGAGACGATCTGGATGTCCAGGATCGACATGAACATCCCGAACACCATGATGATGAACGCGAACAGCCGCTTCGGCGCAATGCGCTCCGAAGCGGGATCCGCCATCATGGCAGGTGAAGCGGTGGTGGCGGTGGCCATGTGTCAGCTCGGACTGGAGCGGCGGGCTCTTACCTCTCCCGCTTGCGGGAGAGGTCGACGCGCTCGAAGAGCGCGGCGGGTGAGGGCTTTCTCCTCTTGGGGAGTCTCCCTGGAGGAGACACCCTCTCCCCAGCCCTCTCCCGCAAGCGGGAGAGGGAGCGCACCTGCATTCGGGGCAGCAGCGCGGCTCATGTCATCGTCCCTACTGCGGATGGACCGCGGTGGGATGGTCGAGGTCGACCTCGCTGTCGGCGTCGGCGGCGCCCTTGTTGGTGTCGACGGTGGCGTAGACCGACATGCCGGCGCGGAGCAGGTTCTGCTTCGCCACCGATTTGGGCACGCGAATGCGGACCGGCACGCGCTGCACGATCTTGGTGAAATTGCCGGTGGCGTTGTCGGGCGGCAGCAGCGTGAACACCGAGCCTGCGCCCGCCGCGATGCTGTCGACCACGCCGGAGAACTTGCGCATGCCATAGGCATCGACCTTGATCGTCACCGGCTGGCCGGGACGGATGCGCTTGAGCTGCGTCTCCTTGAAATTCGCGTCGATATAGACCTCGTCCAGCGGCACGATGTTGCCGAGGCGCTGGCCGACCGCGACGAAGTCGCCGGTGTTGACCAGGCGGTTCGAGAACGTGCCGTTGACCGGTGCGCGCACCGCGGTGAAGCCGAGGTCGCGCTCGGCCTTGGCCAGCGTGGTCTTGAGCTCGGCAAGCTGGGCCTGCGCTTCGGCCTGCTGCGCCCTGGCGACGTCGACATTGCTGACGGCAACCTCAAAGGCGGCCTTTGCAGCCTTAACCGCGGCGGCGCCCTGGTCGCGTCCGGCCTCCGAGCTTTCGAAGGTGGCGCGCGAGGCAAAGCCCTTGCTGCTCAGCGCCTGCTGGCGCTCGTAATCGAGGTCGGCGCGCTTGAGGCCCGCTTCCGCGGAGACGAGCTGCGCCTTGGCCTGGGCGACCTGGCTGTCGAGTGCGGCGACCTGGCGGCCGATGCGATCGATGGTGGTCTGCTGGGTCGCGATCTTGGTCGCGGCGGCTTGGACCGCGATCCTGTAATCGCCGTCGTCGATGCGGAAGATGATGTCGCCGGCCTGGACGGGCGTGTTGTCGCCGGCGAGGATCGCGGAGATATGGCCGGCAACGCGCGCGCCGAGCATGGTGTTGTTGGCGCGGACATAGGCATCGTCGGTCGAGATGTAGAAGCGGCCGACCAGCGTGTAATAGCCGGCATAGCCCGCAACGGCGAACGCGAGTGCGAGGCCGAGGCCGGTCAGGACGAATTTGCGCTTGCCGGATTTGGGCGCAGCGGCGGCGGGCGCTTCCGCCCCGGGTGCCGGCGGCTTGTCGGTCACCGGACTCTCCGGCGCCTCGCGGGTCGGACGCTTCGCCTCCTCGGCGACATGAGGGCGCAGTTGCTCGGCAGGGAGTGCGGATGCCTCGGAGCCAGGATCGCCGCCCGCCTGGCCCTCCACCGCTTCCTGGCGAAGGACGCGAGCCGTCTGGTCTCTCGATGCGGCCATCCAGGCCTCCCCACAAACGCAACCGAGGGCGCCCTCTGTTGCGGGCGATCTCCTCGCTGGATCTCAAATACCATTGACCGAACGGTTCGGTCAATATAGAGATTATGTCCTGCAGACCTTACTGCCGCGAATCCTTCGTTGGCGTTTCATGGCCCTGATCCGAACCAAAAAGCTTCCGAGACCCTAAACCAATGGTTGTAGCTGCCGGCGAACAATTGCACGTCGTCCCGGACGAGGACAATTCCAAGCGCCGCCAGATTCTGGACGGTGCCCGCAAGGTGTTCATGGATCTTGGCTTCGACGGCGCCAGCATGGGCGAGATCGCCCGCGCCGCGCAGGTCTCCAAGGGCACGCTCTACGTCTATTTCGCCGACAAATTCGCGCTGTTCGAAGCCATCGTCGAACAGGAGGCGCTCCAGCATGGCCAGGTCGTGTTCAGTTTCGATCCCGAGCGCGAGGCCGAGACCACGCTGAAGGAGTTCGGCCTCGCCTATCTTCACCTGGTCTGCCGCCCCGGTGGCGGATCCGCGATCCGCACCGTGATGGCGATCGCCGAGCGCATGCCTGATGTCGGCCGCCGTTACTATGCGCGCGTGCTGGACAAGAGCATCAAAAGCCTCTCCGCTTACCTGAAGGCCCGTGTCGCCTCGGGCGATCTCGCGATCGACGATTGCGATCTCGCCGCCTCGCAGTTCATGGAGCTCAGCAAGGCCTCGCTGTTCCTGCCCTTCGTGTTCCAGGCGGCGCCCGCGCCGTCGGAACAGCGCATGAGTGCGGTGGTCGAGAGCGCAACGCGGATGTTCCTGGCGGCGTATAAGGCGAAGTAGCCGCGCGTTGCGCCTGTGGGCCGGGCGGCTATATTGCGGCCATGTCTCGTGATCTTCGCCCGCCGGTCGACATCCTCCACTACGAGATCGTCCAGGAACAGGCTTCCGCGCTTGGACGGATGGGCCGCGCCCTCGAACAGAGCCTGTCGCGCTTGCGCGAGTTCGACGCCGCCCACGCAGCGACCGATGTGCCGGAAGCGATGCAACCGGCCAGGCGCAAGCTGGTGCTGGAAGCTGGCCAGGCGCTTTGGATGTTCGTGGTGCAACGCGAGGCGTCCGGCTTACGCGACAGCCGCCACATCATGCGCACCTACAACGTCCCGGGTGAGGTGCAGCGCTGCATGGGATTGGCACCGGCGCCGCGGAAGCCGGCTGCAGGGTGAACTCCGGCTCGGCTGGGATCAAATTTCGATGTCTTCCATTGCGCGCCACCCGTGAAGGACGCGCCGCCCCTCCCGCGCGAACGCAAAGCAGTTGCCACCGCCGGCGGGCTGATCGTGGATGCGGGCGATGGGGTGGCCCGCAATGTGGCAAAACAGCAGCGTGCCGACTGCGCCGTGGCCGACGAACAGGACGTCGCCGGGACGATGTCGCGCCAGCACCGCCTCAGCCTCGCGCACGATCCGCGCCTGTGCATCCGCGGCACGCTCCCAGCCGCGCACGCTGAGATGAGGCGCGGCGAAGAACTGGTCGGCGACGGCTTCGAACTCGGCCGGCTTCAGGAAGCCGGTCGCCGAACGGTCGTTCTCGTGCATGGCCTCGCGGATCTCGATCATGAGTCCGAGCCGAGCGGCAACGATCTCGGCGGTCTCGATCGCCTTCCGCTCGCCGCTGGAGACGATCTGCGTCGTGCTTGCGAGCCAGCCTGCATTCGCCAAGGCTTCGGTGCGCGCGCGACCCACCGGGCTCAGGCCCCATTGCGGCACCGGCACATCGGGATCGATTTGCACCTGCGGGTGGGTGAGATAGCGGACGATAGACATTGCCTTTGACGCGATCGTAGCCCGCATGGAGCGAAGCGGAATGCGGGGACAGTTTTTCCCGGATTGCGCTTCGCTCCATCCGGGCTACTGGCAAATCGGGCTATTCGTCGATGTACTCGTCGTCTTCCCGCTTGTGCATCGTGCTCTTGCGAGCACCGAGCGAACCGGTCACCGACGGCTCGCGCCCGCTCGCATAGGGTCTGCGCGATTGCGCGCGCGAGGCGACCTCTTCGCCCGACACCGCGGCCGGCTGGCAGATCAGGCGGCGGCTGGCGCGGCGCATCAGATCGACATGGATGTGATCGTAGTGAAAGACGTTGGAGCCCGGCGCCAGCACGGTCGTGAAATGCGCGCAGGCCCCAGCCTGCACGTCGCGCAGGAAGCCCTGCTCTTCCGGCATGCCGCGCCAGCCGTCCTTGATGGTGATGCGGCGGCCGTCGGCGAGCACGAAGGCGGAAATGTCGAGGGCGTTGCCGAAGGCGTGCTCCGAAATATGGGCCCGCGAATTGCCGTTCATGCCGCGGCAGGAATAGGCGGAGATCTGCTTGATCTCGGCGACGCGCACGCCGAACCAGCGCATCGCCGACGGCTGCACCGTGTCGGCGAGCCAGCGGTCGAGCTCGGACACGATCGGACAGGCGAGCGTCGCGGTCGGCTTGATCGCGACGGGACCGACGCTCGTGACGGGATTACCCTGCGCAGGACCAAGACGCGGCAGCGGCTGCTGCGCCGGCGCCTGCGAGTAAGGCGCCGGACGAGCCGGATAGCTCGGTGTGTTCATGTAGCGCGCCGCCCCCGCGGCATCGGTGCCCTCGGGCGGCAGGTCGATCTCGTCTTCCTGCGCGGCCACGCCGGGGGCGTTGAGCGACATCGGTCCGGTCGAGGTGCCGTAGCCGGTGGGCTGGCGCACCGCGCTCTCGGGATAGTTCGAGGGCTGCGGATGGGACGATGCGGGATAGGACGATGTTGGATAGCCTTGGCTCTGCGGATAATTCGACTGCGGCTGCACCGGCCAACGCGGCTGGTTGCCGATGCTGCCGGGCGGACGCAGCGCCTCGTCGGCAAAGCCATAGGTGCCGGAGGCTTCGCCGATGGCGGCGACCTTGAGCGGAAACTCGGCGCCGCAGCTGCCAGGCCCGGAGATCGGGTCGATGCGGACGATGTCCGCACTTTCCTTGACTGCGCCCGATTTCAGGCATGCGGCTTCTGCCTCGGCCCGCCAGGGTTCGCGTTCGGCCTGGAAGAAGCCGCGACCGCAACCCGCTAGCGAAACAAGGACGATGGAGCCGACGAGATACAAACGAACTCCGCGCGTCATGCACGCACGTTCGATGAATTTACTTAAAGACTCTTCAACGTGTTGATTTCAGTGTTCTTTAACCATACCGGGCGCGGCGGCACCGGTTGCTGCCGATGACGAGCGACAGCGAGCCTGACTTTTTCGAAAAGAGACTTTCTGTTAACCATAAGGGCTGCGCGCCAAGCAGCGCGCACCGAGGGAGCGACCTCATGACGTTCGCCGGCAGATTGAGCGTGATCACCGCCTACCTCGCCATGGCCTTCGTCGGCGCCATCGTGCTCGGGATGATTTAGACTCAAAGCACACAGTGACTCTCTTCCCTTCTCCCCTTGTGGGAGAAGGTGGCGCGCGAAAGCGCGACGGATGAGGGGTTCTATCCTCGCGGCACAGTGCTTGTGGAGACAACCCCTCACCCAAGTGAATTCGTGTCGACCAGCGGAGCTGCCCTCTCCCACAAGGGGCGAAGGCACAACAATGCGCATCGCCGCGAGCTACGACCGCGCGCTCCATTGAGGTGACGTCGTGATCAGCTCCTCCCGCGGCGCTTCGACCCGCGTCCAGTCGTTGCCGGAGCACCAGAAGCGGCCGAGCGCGCAGGCTTCGACGTGCAGCTTGCCGGAGCTCTTCAGCGTCATCGTGGCGTAGTAGGTGTTGCCGCTGGAGCGGCTGTAGATGCTGCCGGTCCAGACATTGTGCTTCTTCGGCTTCATGTGGACGAGCACGCTCTCGCCGCGGCTCGACGCTTCACTGAGCGCGTAACCGCACAACGCAGCTCCACAGCGCTCGATGCGGACCGTGCCCTTGGCACCTAGACTCTCCCATTCGCCGAGCAGCGCGTGGCCCTGGTCAGTGCTGATCTGCGCCACCGCTGCAGTCTGATTGATCTCGGTGCTCGGAACGATGACCGGCGGCTCGATGCGCGGCGGTTCGAGCGCGGCGGTCTTCGGCTGGTCGATGCGCTCCAGGTCAACCCGCGGCGGACCGGGGCTCAACGTCTCCAGTCTCGAAATCTCCAAGCTTGGCGCCGGCGGCGGTGCAACAGGCTGCGACGACGCCGCGGCAAGAACGGGAGGCGCCGGTGGCGGCACCACCACAGCCGCTTGTGGCGGCTTGACCGCTGCCGCCGGACAAGCCGGCTGCGGCGCCTGGATCATCGGCGCGGGCGCCGGCTGCACAGTTCGTGCCGTGCCGACATCGTCCGTCGGCCTGAGGTTGCGCCTGGAGGCCACCGTGATACAGGACGCGGATCGGCAATTGCGCGGCGCCTCGACATGAAACCGGCTGCCGCCGATCGAGAACGTGTAGGAGCCGGCCTGCGCCGTCGGCGCGACCGCCAGCAGCACGATCGATGTGCCAAGACAGGTGGCAAGCCAGGTTGCAAGCCGCTGCATCTGCGTTTCCCTCGGTGTCGCGACGACGTTACGCAGCGCAGGCGCGGCTGAATGTGCGCTGCATCACCCAGGCGTTGTTCGCTCGTTGTGACGCCCATCACAGAACGCCCGACCGCCGCGGCGTAGGGTCGAACCACGCTTCATTCACCAGCGACACCAGTCCATATCGGGACCGCGCTATTTTCGGAGGTTGTCATGAACAAGCTCTCCATCGCCGCCACCGCCCTCTTCCTGGCTTCGACCGCCGCCGCGCATGCCGGCAATTCGATCTCGTTCCAGATCGAGGGCCAGCACATCCGCATCGAGACGCCGCGCAACTGCGCTTCGCTCAATTGCGTGACCATCGTCGCGCCGGGCCTGTCGGACAAGCCGATCAAGCTGAACAACATCAACCTCAAGGGTCTTGGCGGCTCCAAGGACGATGACGACGACACCACGCCGGCTCCGGCGCCCACGACGACGCAACCCACGCCGGCTCCCGTGCAGCAGCAGCCCGTGCCGCAAGCGACTGCGCCGGCAGCGCCAGCCGCGCCCGCTGCCCCAGCCGCGACCGCTGCCGCCGCTCCTTCTGTCGGCTACGACAGCTCGCAGCCTGCTCCTGTTGCTGCGCCTGCCCCTGTTGCCGCCCCCGCTCCGGTCGCCGCGGCTCCCGCGCCGGCTCCGGTGGCTGCCGCGCCCGTGGCCGCAGCGAACTCGCCGATCGGCATCTGGGCGACCGAAGAGAACAAGGGCAATGTCCGCGTCGAGCAGTGTGGCGCCAATCTCTGCGGCTTTGCCGAGAAGACAAATGAGCGCATCCTGATCAACATGAAGCCCGAAGGATCGAAGTGGAGCGGCCGCATTCGCGATCCCAACTCCGGCCGCAATTACGACTCCACGATCTCGATGAAAGGTCCGAACGTAATGCGCGTGCAGGGCTGCGCCTTCGGCGGCATGTTCTGCGGCGGCCAGACCTGGAAGCGCGTGAGCTGACCCGCGGAGCGCATCGCGAAAAGTAGACAACTCTTCGTCATGCCCGGGCTTGTCCCGGGCATCCACGTTCTTCGTACCGCAATCAAGACGTTGATGGCCGTGCCTTCGCCGCGCCGTAGCGGCTTCGTCCGTGCAGGCGGGACAAGCCCGGCCATGACGGAAGGATAGCTAGCCCCTGCCCCGACGACAGACGTTCATCCACCATTCAGCCACACCCCGTTGAAATCGCCCGATCTCGCCTCACGCTCTCACCGGGACTCCTTCGTGACATCAATGCTGGCTTGGCGCCGCCTCGTATTCGCGCTCGCCCTGCTGGCCTTGCCGCTGGCAGGCGCTGGTGTAGCGTGCGCATCCGAGACGATCGAGTTCGCACAGGCGCAACCGCAAGCCCAGCCAACGCCCGCGCCTTCGCCGACGCCGACGCCGACGCCGGCACCGTCTGCAGACGCACAGCCCCCCGCCGTCGAGCCGATCGGCAACGTCGCGACCGTGACGGGGATCGCGACCGTGATCCGCGACAAGAATTCCTATCCGCTGCGCGTGCGCGACGATATCTATCTCAACGACATCGTGCAGACCTCGTCGAACTCCGCGCTCGGCATCACCTTCAACGACGCCACCACGTTCAACCTCTCGGCCAGCGCGAAGATCACCATCGACAATTACGTCTATGACGACGGCGGCAAGCAGAATTCGGCGATCTTCGACGTCGGCAAGGGCACGGTTGCCTTCGTGGCGGCCGCGGTGGCGAAGACGGGCGACATGAAGATCACGACGCCGACGGCAACGCTCGGCATCCGCGGCACCACCGGGGTCGTCGACGTGCCCGAAGGGGCGGCGGCGAACCGGGCGCGCAACGTCAACATCAAGCTCTATCCCGACGCCGACGGCCGGGTCGGCCACATCGATGTCGAGGAACGCGCGAGCGGCGCGCGGCTCGGCGCGCTGACGCAAGCCGCGAGCGGCTTTGCGATCCGAGCGGGCGCAGCCACGGCCGGCGGCATGCGCTTTGCTGCCGTGCCGATCATAATTCCCGCGCAGCAGATCGCGCGCGACCGCGGCTTCGTCGGCCAGGTGCATCTGGCGCAGACTGCGGGCCGGCAGATCGTCATCGAGCAGCGCGACTTCCGTCGCGCCAATCCGGCTGCGCTCAGCCGCATTCCGCGGCCGGCACAACCGCCGCAGCAGCAACAATTGCGGCCGACGACGACCCCAGGGCAATTGCCGCAGCAACCGAACGGGCAGCGTCAGGATAACCGTCCGGGTCAGCAGCAGCCGGGCACGCCGGGCCGGAAGGGACTACAGCAAGGCGTGCAGCCGCCGCAGCGGCAGGGACAAGGACAGCACGGCGGCGCGGTGCAGCCGGGCATGCCGCGTGCCGGGCAGCCGCAACACTTGCAACCGCAGCCCGGCCAGCCGCGAGGTGCCGGCCGTCCACGCGTACCGCAGACCCTGCCGCAGCGTGGTGGACAGATTCAGCCCGGAGGAATCGTGCCGCCGCAACCGGGCGGGACACAGCAAACAGGTCCGCAGCAGCCATTGCCGCGCACAGGATTGCAACCGGGCCAGCCTCCGGCTCAACAACCAGGTATGCAGCGCCCCGGCGGCTTCCAGCCACGCCTCCCCGCCGCGCAACGTCCCGCAGCGCCGCACAGACCCGCGCCCGCTCCGAAGGAGAAGGAGCGGCGGTAGTCTTCCTTCTCCCCTTGTGGGGGAAGGTGGCGCGAAGCGCCGGATGAGGGGTTCTATCCACTCGCCGGACCCGCTCGTGAGGATAGAGACCCCTCACCCGTCTCGCCGCTATTGCGGCGAGCCACCCTCTCCCACAAGGGGAGAGGGTGCACCTTCAATGCCGCACTGAAATTGCGCGTAAGTAACTCACGCTTCGCCGCGCAGCCAAGCCTTCACCTTCCGCAACAGGCCGTGCCGCAATTCATCGACGGATGCTGCTTCCGCTTGTGTCAGCGTCTGCAAAGATGCATGGATGTCGTCTTTCGCCAACGGCGACACCGGCTCGGAAACCTGCTCCGGGGCGAACAGAGGCGCCAGCCCTGCCGCCGCGAGCGCGATCGGTCCGATCTGAGTCAGGAAGACGCGTTCGTACTCGCGCGACAGACGGGCGATCGCGTCGTCCAGCGTCAGCCAGTCGACCGCCTTGATGTCGTTCATCAGCTTGCGGACCGGCCCGCCGTCGGCCTCCATCCTCCAGTAATGCACGACCTTGGAGCGCCCGCCGGACTGATAGACCAGCGTGCCCAGAAATTCGTGCACGGCCACGTCGTGGCCGGTCTCCTCCAACACCTCGCGGTGCGCGGCTTCCCTCGGCGTCTCGCCGTCGTCGAGCTTGCCCTTGGGCAGGACCCATTCGTTGCGCTTGCGCTGGCGCACGACTGCAACCAGCGGCACCGGCGCGCGCCGCAACACAATACCACCCGCCGCCATGACCGGCGCCCGCGCCATCGTCACATCCGTATCGATCGAATCGTCCCCGCCCGACGATATAGGCGGCGGGGGCGGCGGATTGAAGGCTACTTTCTCCTGAGCAGCGCTTGACCGGCGCGAATGCGTGTGCCCTCGGCAATGCCGTCGCAGAAGGAGAAATCGCCGGGCGCGAGGATGATGATGGTCGAGCCGTGCTCGAACCAGCCGAGCTCCTCGCCTTTGCTCACGTTGACGTCGCAGGGAAAATTGACCGAGCCGCGCGTCTGCGCGTTAAGCACCATGTCGAGGAAGTGCAAGCGGATGCTCGCGACCAGGATCGCCGCCACCGGGACCAGTGTCACGGCTTCGCCGGTCGACAAATGCGTGCGGATCACCGCGCGCTCGTTCTTGCAGAACAGGCGCTCGACGCGCTTGAGCGCGATCGGGTTGACGTTCCAGACGTCGCCATGGATCAGCGTGACCCGCTCGATGTGCGCGTCATAAGGCGCATGGAAGCGGTGATACATGCTCGAGGTCAGCCGCAGCGTGACGAAAGAGCCGTTGCGGTGCTGCTCGACCAGCGCGGAATCGCCGACGAGATCGAGCAGCGAATAGGGCGCGCCCTTGACCTGGAACAGCTCGGTGTCCGCGATTTTCCCGTGAGCGCCGACGATGCCGTCCGAGGGGCTCGCCACCACTGCAGGATCAGGATCGAACGGCCGCAGGCCCGGCTTCAGCTCCCGGGTGAAGCAGTCGTGCAGACTCTTGAACTGCGTCTTGCGCGCCTCCGACAGATCGAGGTCGGAGAACAGCTTCCACAGCGCGATCGAGAAATCCCGCACCAGGGCATTCTCGATCTTGGAGAACCAACCCATGAAGCGGGTCAGCGCCGCGCGGGGGATGCGGTTGGTCAACAGGAAGTTGAGATCTTCCTGCTGGGTGAAAGAGGCGATGAGGGCTTTGACTGTCATGAATCTGTCAGCTCACAGGTTTAGCGCTTGTTGTCATGGAAACGACACTCCCGATTCTCTCGATGTCCGTGGCCGCCGCAGCGTCCGCTGCCGCCGTCCTCCCGAAGATCAAGGCGCGGGTCGAACTCTCCCGCGCCAAGCACCGCTCGCTCGCCGGGCACTCCAAGATGTCGCGCCGGGTGGCGCGGCTGCTGCCGTTCTACGAGTTCGAGGGTGATCAATACTTCGCCTGCGACGGCGCGCCGGCGAACATCGCAGCGCAACGCAAGGACGCCTTCTTTCGTCTCGCCAGGCTTTACGCCGAGCGCTACCCCAAGGGTCGCGCGATGACGAAGGAGGCCGCGGAGACGATCTCCGATCTGAACTTCACCGAGAGCTACCGCGTGCCGTTCCAGTTCTCGCGTCTCGTCCGCAAGCATCTGGGCACCTCGACCTTCATGGAGTCCTCGCGCGGCGTCACCGTCACCGACGTCGACGGCAACACTGCTTACGACCTCACAGGCTCCTACGGCGTCAACATCTTCGGCAACGACTTCTACAAGGAGTGCATCGAGGGCGCCGAGAAGCGCGCGCATGCGCTGGGCCCCGTGCTCGGCCCCTACCATCCCGTCATCCTCGAGAATGTGCAGCGGCTCTGCCAAATCTCCGGCCTCGACGAAGTCTCGTTCCACATGTCCGGCACCGAAGCCGTGATGCAGGCGGTGCGGCTGGCGCGCTACCACACCAAGCGCACGCATCTGGTTCGTTTCGCCGGCGCCTATCACGGCTGGTGGGGCGACGTGCAGCCGGGCGTCGGCAATCCCATTCCTGCGCATGAGACCTACACCCTCGCCGAAATGTCGGAGAAGACGCTGCATGTCCTGCGCACGCGCAAGGACATCGCCTGCGTGCTGGTCAACCCGCTGCAGGGGCTGCATCCCAACGCCAACGCGCCCGGCGATTCCTCGCTGGTCGATTCCTCGCGCGGCGGCAACTTCGATCGCGCGGCTTACACCGAATGGCTGAAGAAGTTGCGCGAGGTCTGCGACCAGCGCGGCATCGTCCTGATCTTCGACGAGGTCTTCGTCGGCTTCCGCCTCGCCGCCGGCGGCGCCCAGGAATATTTCGGCGTCAAGGCCGACATGGTGACCTACGGCAAGAGCCTCGCCGGCGGCCTGCCGGTCGGCGTGGTCTGCGGCAAGCGCGAATTGATGCGGCGCTTCCGCGACGACCGCCCCGCCGACATCTGCTTCGCCCGCGGCACCTTCAACTCGCACCCCTACGTCATGACGGCGATGGACGAGTTCTTGAGCCGCCTCGCCAGCCCGAACTTCCGCGCCGTTTATGATGGGCTGGAGGAGACCTGGAACGGGCGCGTGAAGAAGCTCAACCAGATGATGCAGGATGCCGACCTGCCGGTGCGCTTCGCCAACTTCTCCTCGATCTGGACGGTGAAATACACCACGCCGTCCCGCTACAATTGGATGCTGCAATATTACCTGCGCGCCGAAGGCCTGGCGTTGAGCTGGGTCGGCACCGGACGGCTGATCTTCAGCCTCAACTACACCGACGCCGACTTCACCGAAGTCGCCGACCGCTTCGTCCGCGCCGCGCAGAAGATGAAGGCCGACGGCTTCTGGTGGCACGATGGCGTGCTCACCAACAAGCAGATCAAGCGCCAGATCCTGAAAGAGATGCTGGCCAAGCGCTTCGGGCGCTGAGGCTTTCTGACACTTGGCCCCGATCACCGCTCGCCCTTCTCCCTCGCCCCGCTTGCGGGGAGAGGGTCGGGGTGAGGGGGACTCTCCGCGCGTGCGGTGAGCGTTGACGCACGACAATCTGGCAGCACCCCCGCGGATAGCCCCCCTCACCCGAATTTGCGCTCCGCGCAAATTCGACCTCTCCCCGCACGCGGGGAGAGGTGAAGGAAGCACCGCGTTCGCAGTCCCCAACACGTGGATGCCCGGGACAAGCCCGGGCATGACGTAGCCATCAGACATCGGAGCCTGTCGCGTGCGCCGCGCGCTTCAAGCGTGCTGCTCTTCGAGCACGGGCTCCTCGATGAAGCCCAGCGTGTGCTCGGGATTGAGGTGCAGGCCGGGATCCATCAGCTCGCCGCGCATCAAAGCGAGCGGAGCACCGCGATAGAGCATCAAATCGTGGAAGGGATCGGTCAGGATCTTGGTCATCCAGACGAGGCCGGTCTCGACGTCGCGGATGAAGAACAGGTGCACGGTGCGGAACAGCAGGCCGCCGCCGCCGACCACGAGCCAGATCTTCGCCACCTGCCGCATGAAGTCGGTCGCGCTCTGCCAGGGCGTGAAGATGCCGAACAGGGTGGGATCGACGACCAGCACCAGCGGCGACAGCGCCCAGATCGCCATCAGCACCACTTTGCGCTGCAAATTGTAGCCGACCTTGATCTCTTCCTTGTACTCGTGCGTCGCCTGATTGATGTGGTCGTAGGTGTGCGGCTCGAAGAAGAAATGGCCGGCCTGGCGCGAGGTCATCGACACCAGCCAGCCGACCAGCGCGGAGACGACGGGATCGATGAACAGCCAGACATAGGCGAAGAGGAAGCTCAGCGCGCTGACGAAGTGCAGGCTCTGATTGATGCGGCTGTGGTGATAGTAGCGATGGTCGTCCCAGCGCTGGATCCGCAGCTGCTCAAGATAGTTCTTGATCATGCTCATCCCCAAAATTCTTTCGGGTTCAGGATTTACAGAGATTCGATGTAGGCCGTGTGACATCATCATTTTGTCATGTGACGATGTGCAGCGGCGCGATGACGCACGCGACGCGTGAGCTCAAGCCGCCTTGGCGACGTCGACCTTGCGGAAGCGCACCAGCGAGAAGTGTCCCAGCGGCGGAATCAAGCGGCGCTCGGCAAGCTCGATGCCGTGCGCGCCGGCGAGCCATTTGGCGTAGCGCGACCAGGCGAACTCGGCGGTGCGGAAGCCGAGCGGACGCACCACCGGCTGCAGCTTCTGCTCGATGAAGCGGCGCATGCCGGTGTCGGCGCTGACGCGGGTGAGGATGATCAATTCGCCGCCCGGACGCAGCACGCGGGCGAATTCGTCGAGCGCCTTCTCCGGGTTCGGCACGGCGGTGACGACGTATTGCGCCATCACGACGTCGAAGGAATTATCGGGGAATTCGAGCTTCTCGGCGTCCATCACCGCGAGGCCCTCGACGTTCTTCAGCTTCTGCTCCGTCACGCGGCGGCGCGCCTTGTCCAGCATCGCTTCCGAAATGTCGGTGCCGAAGATGCGCAGGTTCGGCGCGTAGAGCGGCAGCGAGATGCCGGTGCCGACGCCGACCTCGAGCACGCGGCCGCCGATCTTGTTGGTGGCCGCGATCGCCGCCTGCCGGCCCTTGGCGAACACGCCGCCGAACACGAGATCGTAGACCGGCGCCCAGCGGTCATAGGCCTGCTCGACCGTGCCGCGCGTGAGGTCGAGCTGCTGGGTGCCGTCAAGGTTCATGATCTTAGCCATCGATGAGGTTCTCGCTGTGGTTCGAATAAACGGTCAGCCGCGCACCGGCCGCCGCGCCATGCGAGGCGAGGCGCGCAAGGAGCGGCTGGGCTGCAGTGAGGTGAGGTTGCCGACGAACTGGCGCGCGCTGTTCTCCCAGGAGCGCTCCAGCGCGAAGTTGCGGCAGGTCTCGCGTGACATCGTGAGCGCGCGCAGGCAGGCGGTGCGCAGATCGTGGTCGATCGCGCCGATCGGGTGATCGGCAATGACGTCCTTCGGGCCCGTCACCGGAAACGCCGCAACCGGCGTGCCGCAGGCGAGCGCCTCGAGCTGCACCACGCCGAAGGTGTCGGTCAGGCTCGGAAACACGAAGACGTCGGCCGCGGCGAGATGGGCGGTGAGATCCGCCCCCTTCTTCTCGCCGAGGAAGACTGCGTCCGGATATTTCTTCTCCAGCGCCGCCTTCTGCGGACCGTCGCCGACCACGACCTTGGTGCCGGGCAGGTCGAGCGAGAGGAACGCTTCGAGATTCTTCTCCACCGCCACGCGCCCCATCGTCATGAAGATCGGGCGCGGCAGGTCGAGCTGTGCCGGAGCGTCGGGATGAAACAGCCCGGTGTCGACGCCGCGCGTCCAGAAGCCGAGCCGCTTGAAGCCGCGCTCGGACAGCTCCTGCCGCAGCGAGGGCGTCGCAACCATGGTCATGGCGGCGGCATCGTGGAAGTGGCGCAGCACCGCATAGCCGACGCCCGCCGGGATGCCGGTCCGCACCGAGACGTATTCCGGAAAGCGCGTCGTGTAGGAGGTGGTGAAGGCGAGCCGGTTGCGGCGGCAATAGGCGCGCGCCGCCCAGCCGATCGGGCCCTCGGTCGCGATATGCAGCGCCTCCGGCGCGGCCTTCTCGATCCGCCGCGCGATCTCCTTCGCCGAAGGCAGCGCAAAGCGCAGGCCCGGATAGGTCGGCAGCGGCCAGGACGGAAAGCCGTCGGGGGTGAGGAAGTCGATCTCGACGTCGAGGGTCTTGGCCGCATTCGCCAGGGAGGTCAGGGTGCGGACCACACCGTTGAC
The DNA here is from genome assembly GCF_020194055.1 of Bradyrhizobium sp. NBAIM03. Classification (NCBI taxonomy): domain Bacteria; kingdom Pseudomonadati; phylum Pseudomonadota; class Alphaproteobacteria; order Hyphomicrobiales; family Nitrobacteraceae; genus Bradyrhizobium; species Bradyrhizobium sp. NBAIM03. The sequence goes on from NZ_JADYVS010000001.1 coordinate 281,834, forward strand.
CTGGGGATGCCAGGCGTCCGTCGCGATTAATACCCGCATGGGAAAATCCCGAGAGTTTGATGATTCTCAGGCATCGACCATCAACGAAGGATATTTCAGGCGTGTGACGTCACAGAAGTGTCGGCGCGCTGTTTTGTTCGTTAACGAGCCGGCGGGGCCACGAAACTGTCATGAAACAATTCTTGCCGCCGTGAAACCGTTTTCGGTTTTCCGCGCAAATGTCCCGAAACGTTTTGCCGTTAGGAATTCAGGCAACGGAGCACCGCAACGGTGCCGCGGTGAGCAAAACACCGAGCAAACAGGGGCGATCACATGTTCAATCTGGACACGAAGACGTTTTCGCGCGCCGTTGCACTCAGTGCCGTCGCGGTTTCCGCAATCGCATTTGCAGGTGCAGCCAAGGCCGCGCCGGTGCAGATCTTCCCGTTCTTCCAGCCGCTGCCGCCGATGACCGCGCCGCAGCCGCTGCAGCCGTATCAGCCGTCGTATCAGCCCTATCAGGCGCCGACCTACCAGACCGAGCCCGAGGATCAGGACGCGGTCGAGCTGCCGGCCCGCTTCCGCCGCCAGACCGTCTCTTACGCGACGCGCGAAGCGCCGGGCACGATCATCATCGATACGCCCAACACCTATCTCTATTACGTGCTCGGCAATGGCCAGGCATTGCGCTACGGTATCGGCGTCGGCCGCGACGGCTTCACCTGGTCCGGAATCCAGTCGGTGAGCCGCAAGGCCGAGTGGCCGGCCTGGACGCCGCCGCCGGAAATGATCGCCCGCCAGCCCTATCTGCCGCGCCACATGGCCGGCGGCCCCGGCAATCCGCTCGGCGCGCGCGCCATGTATCTCGGCGGCACCATCTACCGTATCCACGGCACCAACGCCCCCGAAACCATCGGCAAGCGCGTGTCCTCCGGCTGCATCCGCATGACCAACGAGGACGTCACCGACCTCTATTCCCGCGTCAACGTCGGCACCAAGGTGATCGTGCTGCCGATGACCGAGCGCCGCGCAGACCTCGGCGCCGCGAGCCGCTGAAGCGACAGGACAACGTAACGCGAACGGCCCCGGAACCCACCGGGGCCGTTTTCGTTTGCCCTGACATCCCGTTGCGCCTGTTGCGGCGCAATCCCCGATGGAGGCGCAAATGCGACCACGAAGGCAACCCTCGCCAAGCCCATGGCTGCACGCCCTCGCCGGCGCCGGAGCACTGACGCTGCTCGTGTCCGCGCCCGCCTCGCTCGCGCAGCAACCCGCGCCTGACGACGCCGGCAAGCAGGCTTTCAACAATTCCTGCCGCACCTGCCATTCCATGAAGGAAGGCGACAATCGCCTCGGTCCCAATCTCAACAAGATCGTCGGACGCAAGGCCGGCTCGCTGCCGGACTACAATTACTCCTCGTCCATGAAAGAAGCCGGCTTCGCCTGGGACCAGGACAAGCTCACCCGCTTCATGGTCAAGCCGGACGAGGTCGTGTCCGGCCACAAGATGCAGCCCTATGGCGGCATCTCGAAGGACGAAGCGGGTAAGGTGGTTGCGTATCTGCAAGCGGCGGGCGGAACGCAATAGAAGGCGCCACCGTGGGGCAATTGGCTTGCGAGGTGCGGCCATCCTTCGAGACGCCCGCCTCCGGCGGGCTCCTCAGGATGAGGGCTGCGTGCGCGGCCTCATCCTTGCAGCAAGCCTGGAACGTCAGTTAGCCTCTTCCTGAGGAGACCGCGAAGCGGTCGTCTCGAAGGACGAGGCGTTCACGATGACAGACGGCGCATACCTCTACATTCTCCAATGCGCGGACGGCAGTTACTACATCGGCACGACCCGCACCGAGCTCGAGATCAGAGTCGCGCAGCACAACGCCGGCACGTTCGAGGGCTACACAAAGTCTCGTCGACCCGTCACTCTGGTCTTCTATCAATGGTTCGATCGCATCACCGACGCAATCGAATGCGAGCGCAAGCTCAAGAAATGGAGCCGCGCGAAGAAGGAAGCGTTTATGCGCGGCGACTTCGCCAGGCTGCATGAGCTGGCAAAGCGAGGATCACATCATCCTTCGAGACGCCCGCCTCCGGCGGGCCCTCAGGATGAGGCCTGAGTGCGGGGCAGCTCTCTAGCCGCGGCTCCGATGTCGATTAGCCTCATCCTGAGGAGACCGCGGAGCGGTCGTCTCGAAGGACGAGGCGTTCACACCGGCGGCGCGCTTACCGGCTGACCGCGCCCCGCCATCAGCCTCAGCCACGCCGCGGCGTGGAACGCGCTCATCAAGAGATACATCGGCACCATCCCGCCGAGCAGAGAGCCCTGCCCGGCGCCGCACAGCATCTCCGCGGGCCCACCCCCGGGCAAAGCCGTCAGCACGGCCATGATGGCGAAGGTCGGCGTGGCCGCCAGCCCCAGCCATCTGGCGAGGTGGCGCGCGGCCGCGACGCCGTCGGGGCTGGCGCTGGGGACCGCGCTGACCGGACCGGTCATTTCCGCTCTCCCGCGGCCTCCTCGCGGAAGGCTTTCTCGCCGGCGTCCGAGATCTCCACCCATCGCTTGTCGGGCGCGGCGCCTTCGGTGTAGCTGTCGTGCCAATTCCACCATTTGTAGGTCGGGGTCTGGGGGTAACCTTCCGGCGAATCTTCCCACACCTCCTGGCGGCCGAGCGGGGTGATGTCGAGATAGTTCCAGGTCCCGCCCATCTGCTCGTCACCGCGGCTCTTGACGAAATAGGTGCGGAAGATGCGCGTCCCGTCGCGGTAGAACACATTCGTCCCGTGCCATTCGTCGACGCCGAAATCGGCATCGAAGCTGTCGGTGATGGTGACCCAGGGCATGATCCAGCCCATCCGCTGCTTCAGCCTGACGATGTCGGCTTGCGGCGCGCGCGAGGCGAACACCAGCGTGGTGTCGCGGGCATTCAAATGCGAGACATGGGCGACCTGGTCGGCCACCATGGAGCAGCCGCGGCAGGCCTGATCGGGCCAGCCGAACACGCCGGGCTCGAAGAAGGCGCGATAGACGATCAGCTGCCGCCGGCCCTGGAACAGGTCGTGCAGACTGAGCTTGCCGCCGGGCCCCTCGAACGCATAGGTTTTGTCGACAGCCATCCACGGCATGCGGCGCCGCTCGGCGGCCAGGGCGTCGCGGGCACGGGTATGCGCCTTCTCCTTCACGAGCAGCTGCAGACGGGCCGCCTCCCAGTCCTGCGGCGACACCACCGGCGGTGTCTGCATGGCGGTCTTTCCGTTGGTTCCTGCTTTTTCTGCTGATGTCATCATGACTCTCCAAAGCTTTTGCTCGACGTCCTGCCAACGACTTCTGGCACCAAGCGGTTGCGCGGTGGGAGTAACAAGTGTGGCGGGATTGACATGGAATCGCTGATCACTGCCGCTGCGCGCGCGTTAGAGGCCGGCGATCCGCTCGGCGCCTTGAACCGCGTCGCGCTGCGCAACGATGCGCCGTCGCTGGCGCTGCGCGGCATCGCGATGGCGCAGCTCGGCGATCTCGCCAAGGCCAAGTCGCTGCTGCGCACCGCCGCGCGTGCCTTCGGTCCGCGCGAGGCGGTGGCACGCGCAAGATGCCTGGTGGCCGAAGCCGAGATCGCGCTGGTCTCACGCGATCTGAACTGGCCGGTGAAGACGCTCGCGGCGGCACGCGCGACGCTCGAACAGCACGGCGATCTCGTCAATGCCGCCCATGCGGGCCATGTCGAGGCCCGCCGCCTGCTTCTGGTCGGGCGCCTCGACGAGGCCGAGCGCACCCTCGCCGAAGTCCGTCCCGCCATGCTCCCGCCCGCGTCGCAGGTCGTCCGCGAGCTCGTGCTCGCCGGCATCGCCATCAGGCGGCTCAGAACGAACGACGCGCGCACAGCGCTCGGCCGCGCGGCTCACGCGGCGCGCCTTGCAGCCATTCCGGCGCTCGTGGCCGAGGTCGACAGCGCGAGCCTGATCCTCGACACGCCGGCAGCACGCCTGATCGCCCGCGGCAGCGAACATCCGCTGTTGCTGGGAGAGGTCGAACGTCTGGCGACCTCGACGGCGCTCGTCGTCGATACCTTCCATCACGTCGTGCGGAGGCAAGGCGTCGCGGTGTCGCTTGGAACGCGTCCCGTGCTGTTCGCGCTCGCGCGTCTCCTGGCGCAGGCATGGCCTGCGGATGTCTCGCGCGAGACGCTGATATCCGGCGCCTTTCAAGCCAGGCACGCCGACGAATCGCACCGCGCGCGCCTGCGCGTCGAGATCGGACGACTCCGCACCAAGCTCGCGCCGCTGGCCGATATCAGCGCGACGAAGCAGGGCTTCGTGCTGGCGCCGCGGAAGACGCGCGACGTCCTCGTGCTGGCGCGGCCCGTTGAGGAGAAGCACGCCGCCGTCCTCGCCTTTCTTACCGACGGCGAGCCATGGTCGAGCTCGGCGCTCGCGCTTGCGCTTCGCATCAGTCCGCGCACCGTGCAGCGCGCGCTCGAGGAGCTGGCGCGGTCGGGCAAGGTGCAGTCGTTCGGACACGGACGGGCGCGCCGCTGGATGACGCCGCCCGTTCCGGGTTTCCCGACAGGCTTGTTACTCCCCACGCCGCTCCTGAAGACGTAGGATGCGCGTTAAGCACAGGGAGCAAGCACATGAAACGTTCAGCCGCCGAGATCGTCACGGAGTATGGACCCTTTCCAGGCGTCGAGGCCGTGCATGGCGTCACCTATGACGGCACGCGCGTCTGGTTCGCTTCCGGCGACAAGTTGAACGCGCTCGATCCGGCCGACGGCAGGATCGCGCGCTCCATCGACGTCGCCGCGCATGCGGGAACGGCGTTCGACGGACGGCACCTGTTCCAGATCGCCGAGGACCGCATCCAGAAGATCGATGCGGCCTCGGGCAAGGTGCTCGGCACCATTCCGGCGCCCGGCGGCGGCGGCGATTCCGGCCTCGCCTGGGCCGAGGGCTCGCTCTGGGTCGGGCAATATCGCGAGCGCAAGATCCATCAAATTGACCCCGAAACGGGGAAGATCCTCCGCACCATCGAGAGCAAGCGCTTCGTGACTGGGGTGACCTGGGTGGACGGCGAGCTCTGGCACGGCACCTGGGAGAACGAACAGAGCGATTTGCGTCGGATCGACCCGGAAACGGGACAAGTGATCGAGCAGATCGACATGCCCGCCGGCACGATCGTGTCAGGCCTGGAATCGGACGGCGGTGACCGTTTCTTCTGCGGCGGAGGCAATCGCGGCAAGGTGAGAGCGGTCCGGCGCCCGCGGCAAAGCTAATCATGCGTCTGGCGTGACGGCACGCCGACGGCGCGTCACAATCCGTAACCTGTTCGCCCCAATTCCACCCAACGGGTGCGCTCTAGCGCCCTCCTCGCCCGCCCTGTAGAATCCCCGTCCGGGCGACTTGGGGGATTGATGCGTCTGACGTGGAATCTGAAGACTATTCTGATCGGCGTCGCAGTGCTCGCGGCGTCGTTCTTCATCAGCCTCAAGGCGATGGACTTGCTGGCGCCACGCGCGACGGATTCGGCGCCGCCGGTCGCTCAGCTGCCGCCGCTGCCGCCGGCCTCGAAGAGCTCCATCGTGATCGCGCCGGTCGCCATCGCGCTGTCGGCGATCCGCGAGCAGGCCGAGAAGGCCGCGCCGCGCAATTTCGCCGGCAAGGCCGACAACCCGATCTCGCAGATCCTGGAGAATGCCGATATCGGCTGGTCCGCCGTCCGGGGCCCGATGGCGGCAGCCGGCGACAAGGACGTGCTGACGATCTCGACCCCGCTCACCGGCAAGCTCAACGTGACCGGCTCGCTGTCGTCGAAAGCCACGGGCGCGCTTGGCGATGCGCTCGGCAGCGTGCTCGGCGGCGACGCCGCGAAGCGGATCGGCGCGGTCAACATCAAGAACCTGAACGCGAGCGCGGAGATCAAGGGCAACGTCGTCGTCACCTCGCGCCCGAAGCTCGCCGCCGCCTGGTATCTGGAGCCCAATCTCGGCGCCCAAGTCAATCTCGGTGACACCAACCTCAACGTCGCCGGCGCCAAGGTCAACGTGCCCGCGCAGGTCAAGCCGCTGATCGACAAGACCGTCGGCGAGCAGATCAACGCCGTCTCCGAGCGCATCCGCAACGATCCCAGCCTGCGCGAGAATGCCAAGGCGCAATGGATCAAGGCCTGCCGCTCGATCCCGCTGCAAGGATCCAGCGCCTCGGCGGCGCTGCCGCCGCTCTGGCTCGAGATGAAGCCGGTGCGCGCGATCGCGGCGCAGCCGCGCGTCGATGCGCAGGCCGTGACCTTGCTGCTCGGCCTCGAAGCCGAGACGCGCGTGACCTCGACGCCGACCAAGCCGGACTGTCCGTTCCCCGACAAGATCTCGATCGTGCCGCCGACCGGCACAGGCGTGAATATCGGCGTGCCGATCGACGTGCCTTTCACCGAGATCAACAAGCTGATCGCAGCGCAGATGGTCGGCCGCACCTATCCGGAGGACGGCTCCGGCCCGGTCGACGTCACCGTCAAGAGCGCCAACGTCATCCCGTCGGGTGACCAGCTGCTGATCTCACTTCTGGTGCGCGCCAAGGAGAAGAAGAGCTGGTTCGGCCTCGGCGCCGAGGCAAATGTGCACATCTGGGGCCGGCCGGTGCTCGACCAGGCGCAACAGACGCTGCGGCTCACCGACATCCAGCTCGCGGTGGAATCCGAGGCCGCGTTCGGCCTGTTGGGCGCCGCTGCACGCGCAGTCGTCCCGCAGATGCAGCAGGCGCTGCTGCAGAAGGCAACCCTGGATCTGAAGCCGATCGCCGCCAACGCCCGCGAGAAGATCGCCGCCGCGATCGCCGACTACCAGAAGAGCGAGGACGGCCTCAAGGTCGAGGCCAGGATCGACAGCCTCACTCTCGCCGACATCGCCTTCGATTCCAAGACCCTGCGCGTGGTCGCGGAAGCCGGCGGCTCGCTGAACGTATTCGTGACGAAGCTGTCGGGGATGTAGCGCGTCCCTGCGCATCGCAGGGCCGTCGCATGTGAGAGCTCTTCCCTGCGGCCATCCTTCGAGACGCCCGCTTGGGCGGGCTCCTCAGGATGAGGGCGGAGTGCGCGGCAGCTGTTGCAACGAGCACGGACGCCGATGAGCCTCATCCTGAGGAGGCGCGCAAGCGCCGTCTCGAAGGACGAGGCGTGCGTGCAGGCGCCGCCACCCGTCAGAGGCGGTTGTCCCGCCACTCGCCGGACCCGCACAATTCCTCGTCGCTTGCGCCGCTGGCATTCTCGCTGCAGGATGCTAATCTCGCACGCGCATTGTAGGGGACACCGCGAGGACAACATGGAAGCCGGCATGGTCACGCCTGCGCCGGCGCTGGTGCGTTTTTCCGGCATTCAGAAGACCTATGATGGCGAGCATCTCGTGGTGAAGAACCTCGACCTCGACATCAGGAAGGGCGAATTCATCACCCTGCTCGGCCCGTCGGGATCGGGCAAGACGACCACGCTGATGATGCTGGCCGGCTTCGAGGTGCCGACCCATGGCGAGATCTACCTCAGCGAGCGGCCGATCAAGAACGTGCCGCCGCACAGGCGCGACATCGGCATGGTGTTCCAGAACTACGCGCTGTTTCCGCACCTGACGATCGCGGAAAACATCGCCTTCCCGCTCTCGGTTCGCAAGTCGAGCAAGGCGGAGACGCAAGAGCGCGTCAGCGCGGCGCTGCGCATGATCAAGATGGAAACTTTTGCGCACCGGCGGCCCGGGCAATTGTCCGGCGGTCAGCAGCAACGCGTGGCGCTGGCCCGCGCGCTGGTGTTCAATCCGCAGCTCGTGCTGATGGACGAGCCCCTGGGCGCACTGGACAAGCGGCTGCGGGAGCAGATGCAGCTGGAGATCAAGCAGCTGCACGAGACGATGGGCATCACGGTCGTCTATGTCACCCACGACCAGAGCGAGGCGCTCACGATGTCGGACCGCATCGCCGTATTCAACGACGGCATCGTGCAACAGATCGACCGCCCCCACGCGCTGTATGAGCATCCCGTGAACAGCTTCGTCGCCCATTTCATCGGCGAGAACAATGTGCTCGCCGGCACCGTAGAAACCGTCGAAAGGGATTATTGCCGCGTCGCGCTGGCCGGTGGCGGCACAGTCGCCGCACGGGCGGTCAACGTGTCAGGCGCGGGCGCATCGACCTCCCTGTCGGTGCGGCCGGAGCGTGTCGCAATAATTCCCAATGGCAATTCCAGTGAGGGACCGAACCGGCTGCCGGCAAAAGTGCAGAACACCATCTATCTCGGCGACCACGCGCTGGCCGTGCTGGATGTGGCCGGCAACGCCGAGTTCATGGTCAAGCTTCAGTCGGGAGCGCATCACGGCCTAATACACGGCGAAAGCGTGTTCATCACTTTCCGCCCGGAGGACTGCCTCGCCCTCGATCCTGTCTGATCCGTCGGCGGCAAAGCTGAACACTCGATGTCAACGCAACTCACATGAAGAAGGAACGAAGACCATGCTGAAGCGCAAGATTGCTCTGGGTTTCGCCGCGGCACTGGGCGCCAGTGCTGCGTTGGCCAATCTCGCGGAGGCGCGTGACCTCACCGTCGTCTCGTGGGGCGGTGCGTATCAGGAGGCCCAGAAGAAGGTCTATTTCGAGCCGTTCAAGAAAGCATCCGGCATCGCGATGAACGACGAATCCTGGGACGGCGGCGTCGGCGTGCTGCGCGCCAAGGTGCAGGGAGGCGCCGCCACTTGGGACGTCGTCCAGGTCGAGAGCGATGAGCTCGCGGTCGGCTGCGAGGAAGGCCTGTTCGAGAAGCTGGACTATTCCAAGATCGGCGGCGAGGCCGCCTATATCCCGCCTTCGGTCAATCCTTGCGGCGTCGGCGCCATCCTCTACGATTTCGTGCTCGGCTACGACAAGGACAAGCTGAAGGAGGCCCCGAAAGGCTGGGCCGACTTCTTCGACACCAAGAAGATTCCGGGCAAGCGCGCCCTGCGTCAGGGCCCGAAGACCACGCTGGAGATCGCCCTCATGGCCGACGGCGTCGCACCGAAGGACGTCTACAAGGTGCTGGCGACCGACGAAGGCATCGAGCGCGCCTTCAAGAAGCTCGACACCATCAAGGGCGACCTCGTCTGGTGGAAGGCCGGCGCGCAGCCGCCGCAATTGCTCGCCTCCGGCGAGGTGGCGATGACCTCGGTCTACAATGGCCGCATCGACACCGCCAACAAGAACGAGAAGAAGAACTTCGGCATGGTGTGGGACGGCGCGCTGTTCACCCTCGACAGCTGGGTCATCCTGAAGGGGAGCCCGAACAAGGATGCGGCCTACAAGTTCCTGGATTTCGTAGGCAAGGCGGAGAACCAGTCCAAGCTGTCGGAGAACATTGCTTACGGGACGTCGAACAAGGACGCCGCCGGCCGGCTCGCACCCGCCGTCCTGAAGGACCTGCCGACGGCGCCTGACAACATCAAGAACGCGGTCGAGATCAACGTGGCCTTCTGGCTCGAGAACATCGATCGCCTGACCGAACGCTTCAACAAATGGGCCGCGAAATAGCACGCGAACAACTCGCCCGTGGCGCATCCTTCGAGACGCCCGCCTACGGCGGGCCCTCAGGATGAAGGTCTGAGTCTGTGGCAGCGACGTTACTGGCACCAATGTCAATGAGCCTCATCCTGAGGAGACCGCGAAGCGGTCGTCTCGAAGGACGAGGCGCTTGCTCAGGCTGCTCCAAGAGGCTTTCTCCATGACAGCAGCGCCCGCGCTCGGCGCCGATAACAAGACTGAGGTGCCGCTCAAACGCCGATTGAGGCGTGCGGAGCGGACACGCCAGGTCAAGGCATTGGCGCTGGTCCTGCCGCTTCTGCTGTTTCTGCTCTTCACCTTCGCAGGTCCCATCGCCGGCATGCTGTGGCGCTCGGTCGAGGACTGGGAGGTGCGTCAGGTCCTGCCGCAAACGGTCGCTGCTCTTGCCAGTTGGGACGGCAAGGACTTGCCGGATGAAAACGCCTATGCGGCGCTTGCAAGCGACATCCTGGCGGCGCGCGCCGCCGGCACCCTTGCGATTGCGGCCAAACGGCTCAACTACGCGCTGAACGGCTTCCGCACGATCCTGACCAGCACAGGACGCAATCTGAAGGCGGTGCCTGAGCCCGGTACGGCCAGGGAGACGCTGGGCAGGATCAACCCCGCCTGGCGCGAACGCGCCACCTGGACCACGATCAAGGACGCCGGCGGCCCGATCACCGGCTTCTACCTGCTCGCCGCGCTCGACCTGACGCGAAACGCCGACGGCGCGATCGTCGCCGCACCACCGGATCAGGCCATCTACCGCGACATTTTCCTCCGCACCTTTTTCATCAGCCTCGCTGTCACGGCCCTCTGCCTGATTCTCGGCTTTCCGGTCGCCTACCTCCTGGCGACGCTGCCGCCCGGCCGGTCGAACCTCTTGATGATCTTCGTGCTGCTGCCGTTCTGGACGTCGCTCCTGGTTCGCACCTGCGCCTGGATCGTCCTGTTGCAGAGCAAGGGCGTCGTGAACGATAGTCTGCTCTGGCTCGGCATCATCGACGCACCCTTGCGCCTGATCTACAACCGCTTCGGCGTCTGCGTTGCCATGACCCACGTTCTGCTGCCGTTCATGATCCTGCCGCTGTACAGCAGCATGAAGGCGATCTCGCCCGCCTACATGCGTGCCGCCGCTTCGCTCGGAGCACCGCCCCTCACCGCCTTCCTACGGATCTACCTGCCGCAGACCCTGCCTGGCATCGGCGCGGGAAGCCTGCTCGTCTTCATCCTGGCGCTCGGCTACTACATCACGCCGGCCCTCGTCGGCGGCGCCGCCGACCAGATGATCAGCTACTTCATCGCCCTCTACACGACCGAGACGGCCAATTGGGGCCTTGCTTCGGCGCTGGGCGCGGTGCTGCTGCTCGCCACCGTTCTGCTCGCTCTCGTCTACGGCAAGCTGGTGCAGGGCCAGCAGGTCACGGGAGGGATGAAGAATTGAGCGACAATTCCTCCTTGCGCACCCCCAGCCAGCGCATCGCGTGGACCGCGACTATCGTTGTCTCCACGCTGGTGTTCATCTTCCTGATCGCGCCGATCCTTGCGATCATGCCGCTGTCGTTCAGTTCCAGCTCGTACCTCACCTATCCGCTGCCGGGCCTTTCCTTGCGCTGGTACGACGACTTCGTCAATTCGCCGCGCTGGATGAACTCGCTCAAGAACAGCGTGATCATCGGCGTCGCCTCGACGCTGTTGTCCATGGTCCTCGGCACGCTGGCCGCGCTGGGGCTGGCGCAGTGGAAGAGCCGGTTCAAGCCGCTCGTGCTGGCCTTCGTGCTGTCGCCGGTGGTGGTGCCCGGGGTCATCACCGCGGTCGGCCTGTACTTCTTCTTCGCGCCGATCGGGCTGACCGGCAGCTATCTCGGCCTGATCCTGGCCCACACCGCGCTGGCGACGCCCTTCGTGGTGATCACGGTCGGGGCGACGCTGCAGAGCTTTGACACCAACCTGGCACGCGCCGCCGCCTCGCTCGGCGCCTCGCCAATCTACGCGTTCCGTCGCGTGATCCTGCCGCTGATCCTGCCGGGTCTGGCATCAGGCGCGCTGTTCGCGTTCGCAACCAGCTTCGACGAGGTGGTGATCGTGCTGTTCATGGCGGGTCCCGAGCAGCGCACCCTGCCGCGCGAGATGTTCAGCGGCATCCGCGAGAACATCAGCCCGACCATCACGGCAGCGGCGGTGATCTTGACGACCGTCTCGGTCATCTTGCTCGCCACCCTGGAAGCCCTGCGCCGACGCAATGAACGGCTCAAGGGCAGCGGGGGTTGAGGACGCAGGAAGTTAAAGACACGACAGCGCGCCCGGTGAAAACCAGGCGCGCTTCGTTCAGGCAGTTACGCGAGCCGCATTACTCCGCGTACTTGAACTGCGGCATGTTCTTCAGCTCGTCCTTGCTGGCATTGAACACGGCGTGGTCCGGGTACCATTTTGACGCGGACGACGTCGATGCGGTCGCTGCGGGCCTGTCGGTACCGGTCGCAGCGCCGGTCGTCGTGCCTGCGGGCCGGGCGCCGGTGTTCGCGCCGGTGCCGGTATAGGCGACGGGCTCGTTGACGAACTTCAGCTTCTCGTAGGGCACGGCGACCAGATGCTCGCCCATGCCGAGGAAGCCGCCGACTCCGATCACGGCGATCTTGATGTCACCGTTCTTGTCCATCAGCAGGTCGTTGATCGTGCCGATGTTCTCGTTGGCCTCGTTGTAGACCTTCAGGCCATCCATCTTCGAGGTACGCCACTGGCCGGAAGCCGTCGTGGTCGTTGCGGTGGCCGCAGGGGCCGCCTTGTCGGTGGTGGCGGCGGGCGGCGTTTGCGCGATTGCGACGGTCGCAAGTAGCGCGGTACCGGCGAGGCCGGTGACGATCGATTTCATCAACATTGTTGTCCTCTCCTTCACAGAAAACTCGTGCGGAGAAAACCGCTCTGATCGGGCGCAGTTCCGTGCGCGCCGCAATTTCGTCGCGCCATGCGCGAACTGTTCCTGCGTCACTCAGGAACATTTTGCGGTGCACGGTTCCCCGCCGAGGATCATGCGCATTAGGGCAAGGCAGGACCGCGGCGAAGACCGCGCCGACCCGGCGTCGCCGAAGTCAGCTCTTGTAGTCGATCAGGAGCGCGGCGAAGCTCGAATTGCCGGTTGAGCTGCCATTGGCACCGTAGGAGGATGCTGACGATTGCGATTGCTGCAGCGCCTGGAGGAATTGCTGGAGGATCTCGGCGGTGGTCTGGTCCGTCGAGCTACTGCTCGTCGAATCCGTCGTCGTCGAATCCGAAGAGCCGTCGTCCGGCGGCGGACCGCCTGGTCCACCCGCGAAGGCGGACTGAAACACGCTTTTCAGCTCCTCGGCCTGTTCGGAGGTCAGCGTCCCGTTCGACACTTCGCTCGAGATGAGGTCCTCGATCTTCGACTGCATCTCGTCCTTGGAGGGAGGCGCGCCGCTCGACCGGCCGCTCGATCGGCTCTGCTGGAGCGCCGTGTCGATATCCGTCAGCGCCGTCGAGAGCGCGGACTGGTCCGACGACGAGATCGTGCCGGCGGAGACTTGCGACTGCAATTCCTGCTGAAGCCGTTGCAGTGGCGATTGATAGCTGCCGGCGGAGGCCGCCGAGATCGAGGTCATGATGGCTCCCTTGGTTTTGCGGGTTTCGCCGCGGACCACGCCACGGTATGGTTAACGGCCTTAACGAGAGCTTGCCGCTCGGCGGTGGGGCGATTGCCGTCCGTTGCTGACCGCCAGGTAGAAACAATTCGAAACAAAAATCTTCGCCTTTTGGCCGGAATTTTGGACAAACAAGGTCCATGGCCATTCCCAATCCCAACATCCTGGTCGTCGAGGACGACCGCGAAACCCGGACGCTGATTGCGAAATATCTGCGCAACAACGCCTGCAACGTCACCGCCGTCGCCGACGGCCGCGAGATGTCGCGCGCTATGGCCGACCACCGCGTCGATCTCATCATCCTCGACGTCATGCTGCCTGGCGACGACGGCCTCAGCCTGTGCCGCAAGGTGCGCGCCGAAAACCAGACGCCGATCATCATGCTGACCGCGCGCGGCGAGGACGTCGACCGCATCGTCGGGCTCGAGATGGGCGCGGACGATTATCTGCCGAAGCCGTTCAATCCGCGCGAGCTGCTCGCCCGCATCAACGCGGTGCTGCGTCGCCAGGCGGTCGCGCAAGCGGCGAGCTCGGTCGACGGTGCCTCCGCGCTCACCTTCGAAGGCTGGCGCATCGATCTGCGCTTGCGCGAGCTCCGCAATCCCGCAGGCGCGCGCGTCGCGGTGACCAGCGCCGAGTTCGACCTGCTGCGCACGTTCTGCGAGCGGCCCGGCCGCGTGCTGTCGCGCGACAGCCTGCTCGACCTCACGCAGGGGCGCAGCACCGGCTCGTTCGAGCGCTCCATCGACGTGCTGGTCAGCCGCATCCGCCGCAAGATCGAGCCCAATCCGGCCGATCCCACCCTGATCAAGACGGTGCGCTCCGGCGGCTATCTGTTCACGCCACGAACCGAGGTCGCGAAAACCGAGGCAGCAAGCGCCGAAGCGACCGCAGTGCCCGTGAGCAGCTGAGGGGGACGACGATGAAGCCGTTCTCGTTCTTCCACCTCAAGGGTATCGGCGGGCAGATCGCCGCGCTGGTGCTGGCCTCGACAGTGGCGCTCCATCTCGTCATCACCACCGCCTTCCTGATTATCCGGCAGGACCGCCCTGATGCCCCGCCGGACCGGGCGCATCAACTGGCCGATGCCGCGCTGCTGCTCGAGGCGGCGGAGGCGAGCGAGCGTCCGCGCCTCGTCACCGATCTCGCGCGCGCCTTCCCCGGGCTCGGCATCGAGATGCTGGCGCCCGGCACGGCCAATCTCGCGGAGAGCGACAGCCTGCATCTGCGCTGGATGCGCCGCCATCTCGGCCGCGCCTCCAAGACCGGACGGCTGGCTTCAGGCAGCATCGAGCCCCGTATCGGCGTGCAATTGCCCGACGGCACCGTGATCGCGGGCCATGTCGATGGCGCCCCGCGGCCGTTGTTCTCTGGCGCGCCCTGGCTGATGGCACTGATGAGCGCCTTCATCTGCGTCACCGTGCTCGGCCTGTGGGCGGCGCGCGCGCTGACGAGACCGCTGTCGTCCTTCGCCGCGGCGGCGGAGAATTTCAGCCTCGACGGCGCCGCCGAGCCGCTGCCCGAGCGCGGCCCGCAGGAGATCCGCGCGGTGGCGCGCGCGCTCAACCGCATGCACGAGCGGATCGTGCGGCTGATGTCGGACCGCACGCGGATGCTGGCCGCGATCAGCCACGATTTGCGCACGCCGATCACGCGGCTGCGCCTGCGCGCCGAGTTCATCGAGGACGAGAGCAACCGCAAGCGCATGCTGATGGATCTCGACCAGATGCGCGCGATGCTGGAATCGGTGCTGTCGCTCTTGCGCGACGACCGCAAGGTCGAGGCGGTGACGCTGGTCGACATCGCCAGCACGCTCCAGCTCGTCGCCGATCAGTTCGGCGACATGGGCCATGTCGTGCACTATGTCGGGCCGGCGTCCGCGACCGCCGCCGCGCGGCCCGACGATCTGCATCGCGGCGTCACCAACCTGGTCGAGAACGCGGTGCGCTTCGGCGCCGAGGTGACGATCCGCCTCGACGTCTCGGACACCATGCTCGTCATCGACGTCGAGGACGACGGCCCCGGCATTTCGGATGCGCGCAAGCAGGAGATGCTGGAGCCGTTCGTGCGCGGCGACGACGCGCGCACCATGGACTACTCCACCGGCTTCGGGCTCGGCCTGTCGATCGCGCGCGCAATCGCGCTCGGCCACGGCGGCGAGCTGTCGCTGCATGACCGCGCCCCGCGCGGCCTGATCGTGCGGATGCGATTGCCGGTCTCGCAGGCACCGCGCCTTGCCGCCTGATCAAGCCGCGAGCGGCGGGTGCTCGATCGCCTCGTGCGGGAAGATCGCCACCGCCTCGAAGCGGTAATTGCAGGCGTGGCAGGTCCAGAGATAGGAGACGCGGCCTTCGCCCGGCTCGATCCAGTCAGGGAACGGGATCGGTGTGCCACATTGTGCACAAGGGTTCTGCTTGGGAATGTCGTCGATGTCTGCAGGGGTCATGGACGTCTCCCGAGTGCTGGCTTTGACTAGCGATTGTTGGGCGAATGCGCGAAATGGACAGACCCGCTGTCGCGTAAGGCGCTCCACCAACTCCGAGCTTAACCCAGGTTTAAGTCGCAAAAGCGACGAGCCGGCGAAAATCGCCGTTGGTGA
The DNA here is from genome assembly GCF_020194055.1 of Bradyrhizobium sp. NBAIM03. NCBI lineage: Bacteria > Pseudomonadati > Pseudomonadota > Alphaproteobacteria > Hyphomicrobiales > Nitrobacteraceae > Bradyrhizobium > Bradyrhizobium sp. NBAIM03. Next base: position 297,599 of record NZ_JADYVS010000001.1, read on the forward strand.
CATTTCGCCACATCATCGCCGTGTTCCCACGGCCTAACGCGCTGGGGCGCGGGTCCGTTCTGCCGAGGAATATTTCGATGAAAATCTTACGAATTGTCGCGCTGCTCGCGGCCGGATTGACGTTGCCGCAGGCAGCTTTTGCCGGGCAAGCCGAATATGCCGAGATGGTGGCCGCCCATGCCCGCGCCAACGGCGTGCCGGAAGCACTGGTGCATCGTGTCATCATGCGTGAGAGCCGCTATCAGCCGCATGTGGTCGGCCGCGGCGGTACCATCGGGCTGATGCAGATCAAGCTCGCGACCGCCCGCGGGGTCGGCTACACCGGTGATGCCGCCGGCCTGCGCGATCCCAACACCAACCTCACCTACGCCGTGAAGTACCTCGCCGGTGCCTACCGCGCCGCCAATGGCGATCACGCGCGAGCCGTGCGTTATTTCGCGGGCGGCTATTACTATGCTGCAAAGCGCCAGCGGCAGGAGGCGGTCCAGGTCGCCCATGCGGGCGAGACCATGGGCCAAGGCACTATGGGCCAGCCCTGGCTCGAGCCGAACGGCAATCCGCAGCCGATGTTCGCCGCTCCGACCCACGGGAAGCTCGCCCAGCGCGTCCGTAACGCGCGGGCGCAGGTTCCCGCTCATTGATCTCCGTTATGGCCGGGCTTGTCCCGGCCATCCACGTCTTGCATCTGCGCCAAGAACGTGGATGCCCGGGCCTTCGCCTCGCCGAAGCGGCTTTGGCCGCGCAGGCGGGACAAGCCCGGGCATGACGACTGTTACCGCGTTGACCACCCCATCCTGCTGGCATACATTACCACCGTTCCGAGGGGTGCTCCGAGGAGGAGCTGAGATACCGCTAAATGGGCAATACCGCCCAGGACCGCGGTGACCCTTTGAACCTGATCCGGGTCATGCCGGCGAAGGGACAGGGATGTTGCAGACCATCAAGCGACCGGATTCACCGGTATCCATCATCGGCGCAGGCATCGCGGGCGCCTGGCAGGCGCTGCTGTTCGCGCAGGCCGGTCACGCCGTCACCTTGCACGAGCGCGGTGACGAGGCGATGACGGATGCCACCAGCCATTGGGCCGGCGGCATGCTCGCGCCCTATTGCGAGGCCGAAGTCGCCGAGCCCATCATCAGCCGTCTGGGGCTGCGCTCGCTCGATCTCTGGCGGCGCGAGCTGCCGGACACGCCGTTCAACGGCTCTCTGGTCGTCGCCCACCCGCGCGAGCGCAACGATTTCGAGCGGTTTGCGCGCATGACCGCGGATCACCGCCGGCTCGATGCCGCCGGCCTTGCCGCGCTCGAGCCGTCGCTGGAGGGCCGCTTCCGCGACGCGCTGTTCTTCCCCGCCGAGGGCCATGTCGAGCCGCGCCGCGTGCTGCCGCAGCTGCACGAGCGCATCAAGGCTGCCGGCGGCACCATCAAGTTCTGCAGCGACGTCACCGCGAACGAGCTTGCAAACCTGAATCCTAAAAGCATCGTCATCGACTGCCGCGGCCTTGGTGCCCGCGACGAGCAGAGCGAGCTTCGCGGCGTCAAGGGCGAGATGATCCTGATCGAGACGGACGAGGTGCAGCTGGCGCGCCCGGTGCGGCTGATCCATCCGCGTTGGCCGCTCTACGTGATCCCGCGCGAGAACGGCCTGTTCATGCTGGGCGCGACCTCGATCGAGGCCGAAGACACCGGCGTCAGCGTCCGCTCCGCGCTGGAGCTTTTGGGCGCGGCCTACACCGTGCACCCCGCGTTCGGCGAAGCCCGCATCGTCGAGGTCGGTTCGGGGCTTCGTCCCGCCTTTCCCGACAATTTGCCGCGCATCGGCATTCGCGATCGCAAGATCAGCGTCAACGGCCTCTACCGCCACGGCTTCCTGATCGCGCCTGCGCTCGCCGAGCTGACGCTCGCCTATGTCGAGCGCGGCCAGATCGACAACGAGGTAATGCAATGCTCCTGATCGTCAACGGCGAGCCGCGCGAGGTGAACGCGGCCAGCGTCGATGCGCTGCTCGCCGAGCTCGACTACGAAGGCAGCCATTTCGCCATCGCGCTGAATTACGACGTCGTGCCGAAAAGCCGCTGGGCCGAGACGCGACTGAACGCCGGCGACGAGATCGAGATCATCACGCCGCGGCAGGGAGGGTGAGCGGAATGCCGAATATCTCATCCTCGTCATTGCGAGGAGCGAAGCGACGAAGCAATCCAGTCTGCCGCCGCGGTGACGGACTGGATTGCTTCGCTTCGCTCGCAATGACGACGAAGCTGACACCCCCGCCCGCAATATCAAAGATACTCCCGGAAACACCGACATGGTGACCTTCTACCGCAAAACCTTCGCCTCCCGCCTGCTGATCGGCAGCGCGCTCTATCCCTCGCCTGCGATCATGCAAGGCGCGATCCGCGCCTCCGGCGCCAACATCGTCACGGTCTCGCTGCGGCGCGAATCTGCCGGCGGCAAGACCGGCGATGCGTTCTGGAAGCTGATCCGCGAGCTCGACGTCACCGTGCTGCCGAACACCGCCGGCTGCCGCACCGTGCGCGAGGCGGTGACGACGGCCAAGCTCGCCCGCGAATTGTTCGGCACGAGCTGGATCAAGCTCGAGGTCATCGCCGACAACGACACGCTGCAGCCCGACGTCGTCGGCCTGGTCGAAGCCGCCGGCATCCTGATCAAGGACGGTTTTGAAGTCTTCCCCTATTGCACCGAGGACCTCTCGGTCGCGAGCCGCCTGGTCGAAACGGGGTGCAAGGTGGTGATGCCGTGGGCCGCGCCGATTGGCAGCGCCAAGGGCATCACCAACCGCGATGCGCTAAAACTGTTGCGCGAGCGGCTGCCCGACATCACGCTGGTGGTCGACGCTGGCCTCGGCGCGCCTTCTCACGCCGCGCAGGCGTTCGAGCTCGGCTATGATGCCGTGCTGCTCAACACCGCCATCGCCAAAGCCGCCGATCCCGTCGCAATGGCGAACGCCTTCCGCCTCGGCTGTGAGGCCGGCCGCACCGCTTACGAGGCCGGGCTGATGAACGCCCGCGACTTCGCCTCGCCCTCCACCCCTGTCGTTGGGACCCCGTTCTGGCATGCCGTATCCTGATCGCTTCTATCCCGTGGTTGATAGCCTGGCCTGGGTCGAACGCCTGACCAAGCTCGGCGTCGGCACCATCCAGCTGCGCGCCAAAGAGCTGAACGACGCCGACGCGCTGCAGATCGTCACCGACGCGCTGGCCATCACCAAGGACACGCAGGCCAAGCTGGTGGTGAACGATTATTGGCGCGCAGCGATCGTTGCGGGTGCACAATACCTGCATCTCGGCCAGGAGGATCTTGCAGACGCAGATCTCGGCGCTATCCGCGAGGCCGGCCTCAAGCTCGGCATCTCCACCCATGACGACGCCGAGCTTGAGACCGCGCTGGCGGCGAAGCCCGACTACGTCGCGCTCGGCCCGATCTTCTTCACGACCCTGAAATCGATGCGCTTCGAGCCGCAGGGCATTCCCAAGATCACCGAATGGAAGCAGCGCATCGGCACCATCCCGCTGGTTGCCATCGGCGGCATCAAGTTCGAGCACGCCGCCGAGATCTTTGCCGCGGGCGCGGATTCCATTGCTGTTGTCTCCGACGTCACCCAAAACCCCGACCCCGATGCCCGCGTGCGGCAATGGCTCGACGGTTCGAAGGAGGCGGCGTGATGATCGCCCCGCTCCCTCCACTCGTCATTGCGAGGAGCCCTTGCGACGAAGCAATCCAGACTGCTTCCGCGGATGCATTTCTGGATTGCTTCGCTGCGCTCGCAATGACGGAGCAAGAATTCACCAGCGTCGTCCCGGCGCCCAAGCATACGAATTAACCGGAGGATCCCATGAACATCCGCTCCAACCCCGATAAAACCGTCCCCGCCGTCACCACCGGCCCCCTGCCCTCCTCGCGAAAAATCTTCGCGACCCCCGACGCCGCGCCTGATATCCGCGTGCCCTTGCGCGAGATCATCCTGTCCGAAGGCGCGGGCGAGCCGAACCTGCCGGTCTATGATACCTCGGGCCCTTACACCGATCCCTCCGTCACGATCGACGTCAACGCCGGCTTGGCGCGCAACCGCAAGCAATGGGTGCTGGAGCGCGGCGGCGTCGAGGAATATGAGGGCCGGCAGATCAAGCCGGAGGACAATGGTAGCGTCTCCACCGACAAGGCCGCGCGCGCCTTCTCGGCCTATCACAAGCCGCTGCGCGGCCTCGACGGCCACAAGGTGACTCAGCTCGAATTCGCCCGCGCCGGCATCATCACCAAGGAGATGATCTACGTCGCGGAGCGCGAAAACCTCGGGCGCAAGCAGCAACTCGAGCGCGCCGAAGCCGCGCTCGCCGACGGCGAAAGTTTTGGCGCCTCGGTGCCCGCCTTCATCACCCCGGAGTTCGTGCGCTCGGAGATCGCGCGCGGCCGCGCCATCATCCCCTCCAACATCAATCACTCAGAGCTTGAGCCGATGATCATCGGCCGCAACTTCCTGACCAAGATCAACGCCAATATCGGCAACTCGGCGGTGACCTCGTCGGTCGAGGAAGAAGTCGAGAAGATGGTGTGGGCGATCCGCTGGGGCGCCGACACCGTGATGGACCTCTCCACGGGCCGCAACATCCACACCACGCGTGAGTGGATCCTGCGCAACTCGCCGGTGCCGATCGGCACCGTGCCGATCTACCAGGCGCTGGAGAAGTGCAACGGCGATCCGGTCAAGCTGACCTGGGAGCTCTACAAGGACACCTTGATCGAGCAGTGCGAGCAGGGCGTCGACTATTTCACCATCCACGCCGGCGTGCGCCTGCAATACATCCACCTCACCGCCAGCCGCGTCACCGGCATCGTCAGCCGCGGCGGCTCCATCATGGCGAAGTGGTGCCTGGCGCATCACAAGGAAAGCTTCCTCTACACCCATTTCGACGAGATCTGCGACCTCATGCGCAAGTATGACGTCTCGTTCTCGCTCGGCGACGGCCTGCGTCCAGGCTCGATCGCGGATGCCAACGATCGCGCGCAGTTCGCGGAGCTGGAGACGCTCGGCGAACTGACGAAGATCGCATGGGACAAGGGCTGCCAGGTCATGATCGAAGGCCCCGGCCACGTGCCGATGCACAAGATCAAGATCAACATGGACAAGCAGCTCAAGGAATGTGGCGAGGCGCCGTTCTACACGTTGGGACCGCTGACCACCGACATCGCGCCGGGCTACGACCACATCACCTCGGGCATTGGCGCCGCCATGATCGGCTGGTTCGGCTGTGCCATGCTCTGCTACGTCACGCCGAAGGAGCATCTCGGCCTGCCCGACCGCAACGACGTCAAGACCGGCGTGATCACCTACAAGATCGCCGCCCACGCCGCCGACCTCGCCAAGGGCCACCCCGCCGCGCAACTGCGCGACGACGCCCTCTCGCGCGCCCGGTTCGAATTCCGCTGGACCGACCAGTTCAACCTCGGCCTCGACCCTGACACGGCAAAGAACTTCCACGACGAAACGCTGCCGAAGGAAGCCCACAAGGTCGCGCATTTCTGCTCGATGTGCGGCCCAAAATTCTGCTCGATGAAGATCACGCAGGACGTGCGGGATTACGCGGCGACGCTGAATGATCCGAACAGCGTGGGGATGTCGATGGCCGGCACCGCCGAGGACGGCATGGCCAAGATGAGCGCGAAGTTCAAGGAGATGGGCGAGAGCTTGTATTTGGATGCGGAGAAGGTGAAGGAGAGCAATCGGGTGTTGTGAGCCGGCAGCTAATCTTCGACTCCTGCATCCGCCCGACTGTACCTAAAAACCGGTGTGAGCCCGCTCACACCGGGAAAAATCTCCAACAAATGATCCGTAACGTGACACGAATACCTTTGAAGAGGCCCAGACAGTAGCCCACCTTCCTGCAGAAGACCCATACACACTTGCAAAAGCGACGCGCTTCTCGGAAATGTGTCAGCAGAAAAAAGACGCAGCCTTCTCTCCATTTCTGCCATAGCTATCCCAAAATCAATCCTCTTGTGAGAAGCCCGCACCAAGCTCAGTAGATTGTCCGCAAATCGGGACATATCTTTTGGATTTGCCTCAGACGGTATAATTTCGTCCCTTACGAGCCGCTCGATCAAACTTACTACCTGACGTTTTGTCTCGATCTCCGGCCAAGGTGCCTCAACTATACCACCAGCCAGCTCTTCAAATTGAAGAATAGACAAGTCCAATTGCTCTGCCGCAGCCTTCAATTGCGCCGCAAGTCTCAGCCTCCTCCAATCGACTGTGTCGCTCTTGTAAGTGAGCGGATGGGTCGCAACTATCCAGGCATGCTCAAATGCGGTTCGAATCTGGATTTCGAACTTTATGTCGTAGATGCTTTCGACATCCGCGTCGATTCCTCCCGGTCTCACCAACACCCCATACAGCCGGGTCGAATCGAATCGAAATAGATCGGGCGGCTTCCTCGCCGATGTCCTAAGTTTAACGTCCTGTATCCGAAATACCCCCTCACAATATTCGATCGCTTCTGCTTCATGCCGAAGGGTAGGCACCACCAACGTGACTGCGACGAGATCATCGATCTCGGAAAATGAGCGATAACGCCCAGTTTCAATCTTCTCGGCAGCTGATTCGATCGTCTTAATTCGCGCAATGAACGGCAGCATGTTTTGACGCGAATATGTCAACAACGCAGCGGTTACTCGCTGCTCGACTACTTCGAGACGCGGTCTCAGACTTGCATAAATCGATATGAGTTGTTGCGGAATGTTCACAGCAGGCTCATGGCAAAGGGTCAACAGGCGTTGCTTGCCGTCCACGACACTGTATTTTGCTATCCCGTCCGGAGTGATGTTTTCGTACAGAAAGATCGCTGGACATGGGTAGTCGTTGAGAACCGTATCGATAAAAAACTCTTTGTACGGCTGATTCCAGATACTCCTCCGCTGATAAGGAGGGTCCATATCCAGAAGCTTTCGCTTGTACAGATCCCATAGCCACGACAACGATTGAAACGTCGCTTTCCTTTGCATAATCTTCTTCCGACCTTCGTGGCGTATTCAGAGCAATACCCTTCTCGCAACCCTACGACGCAACGCGCCAAGTTAGCAAGTAACGCTAGGCATCTTGCGCTCAGATTGCTAAAAGCTTCTGTTAGCACATCTCGTGCAGGCGCGCTGGTCTGATAGAGCGTGCAGGTGCATACTGAGGACGACATCCACTGCCTCCCCGACCAGCTCCCCCCAACCTCCGCCTCGTCTCGTCGGCACCGCCGCCTCGACGCGCTCGGCGGAGCTCGGGCACTATTACGCCTATCCAGGCAACCGCTTCTGGCGCGTGATCCATAAGGCCGGCATCACGCGCCGCTATCAGCCGCGTGAGTTTGCTGAGTTGATCGAGCTCGGGATCGGCTTCACTGATCTCTCCAAGACAGGCGCCTCGACAAAAACCTCCTCCACGCCTATCCTGATAGCATGAACATCATTCGTCGCACGCTGGACATCGACGCCGAGACCGACGCTCGTTTGCGCGAGATGGCCGACGAGCGCGGGCAGGATGTCGCCGCCGTGCTCGCGGAGGCCGTGGCGCTGCTCGATTCCGTGGTCGATATTGCCGGTCCCGACATCGCCGAGGATCGCCGGCGACTGGATGATTTCCGAAAGAGCGGCGCCGCCGTGTCGCTCAACGAGGTGAAGGACTGGGTCGCGAGCTGGGGATCGGCAAAAGAGCTGCCGCGACCGGTGCCGCGCAGGATCGGATGATCCTGCTTTCGCCCGACGCTGTCGAGGACGTCGAGCGATTGCGCCTTTTTCTCGATCAACACAGCCCGGCCGCCGCGCAACGCGCTCTCGCGTCGATTTGGCGCGCCATCGAGCGGCTGGAGGAGTTTCCCAATTTGGGCATGCAGACCGAAGATGCCGAGCTTCGCCAGATCGTGGTTCGCTTTGGCGCGTCGGGCTACATCGTCCGGTATGCCGTCTTGGCAGAAGCGCGAGACATCCTGATCACGCGAATCTGGCACGGCCGCGAAGCCCGCAAGACGGACGAGTGAGTGGTGCCACGGACGATTGCCTTGCCTGCTTCCCACCGCCTCCCCGACCAGCTCCGCCCCAACCTCCGCCTCGTCTTCGTCGGCACCGCCGCCTCGACGCGCTCGGCCGAGCTCGGGCACTACTACGCCCATCCCGGCAACCGGTTCTGGCGCGCGCTCCATGAGGCCGGGATCACGCCGCGGCGCTATCAGCCAAGCGACTTCGCATCGCTGATCGAGCTCGGGATCGGCTTCACCGATCTCTGCAAGACGGGCGCTGGGATGGATCACCAGATCGCGGCGGAGACGATCGACGTGCCGGGCTTTCGGACGAAGATGAACACGTACCGGCCGCGGACGATCGCGTTCACAAGCAAGAAGGCGGCAAGCTTGTTTTACGGCAGGCCGTCAGATGCGATTGCGCTGGGACGCCAAACGCGCGATGCAAGCTGGCCCGAGACATTCGTGCTGCCCTCGCCCTCGGGTGCTGCGTCGGGGAGTTGGACGCTGGAGCCGTGGCGCGAACTTGCGGCGTGGATCGCTGCACTCGATGCTCCAGGCCCACAGACCTCATCCTGAGGAGACCGCGAAGCGGTCGTCTCGAAGGATGGCCGCGGACGAGGTGGGGCCTTTCATGGTTCGAGACGGCGCTTCGCGCCTCCTCACCATGAGGGTCTGGCTTCGTCACGCGTCGGAAAGATGGGACCGCTTGTCGGATCCTCCACTGGCCGATCGTCCTGTGAACACATGGCGTGATTGCCTAGGAGCCTCCGATGCCCACCATTACCGCCTTCGAAAGCTCTCCCGATCGTGGCCGAGGACAGGCGCGCGACATGCGGGTACGTTGGGCGCTGGAAGAGGTCGGGCAGCCCTACGACGTCCGCCTCCTCTCGTTCGCGACAATGAAGCAGCCCGCGCATCGCGCGCTGCATCCGTTCGGGCAGATCCCGACCTATGAGGACGGCGATCTCACGCTGTTCGAATCCGGCGCGATCGTGCTCCACATTGCCGAGCGCCATGATGGCTTGCTGCCGAAGGATGCCAACGCGCGCGCCCGCGCCATCGCATGGATGTTCGCCGCGCTCAGCACGGTCGAGCCGCCGATCGTCGAGCTCGGCATGGCGATGCTGTTCGAGCGCGACAGGAGCTGGTACGCCGAGCGCCTGCCCGGCTTGCAGGAGCGCGTGCGCATCAGGCTCGGCGAATTGTCCCGCCACATCAGTGAAGCCGACTGGCTCGACGGCGCATTCAGCGCCGGCGACCTCATGATGGTGACGGTGTTGCGGCGATTGAATACGTCAGGACTGCTCGACGAATTTCGCGACATCGCCGCCTATGTCGCCCGCGCCGAGGCGCGGCCGGCGTTCAGGCGGGCGTTCGAGGCGCAGCTGGCGGTGTTTCAGGCGGCGTCGCGTTCGTAGGCGGGTCAGCCCACTTCAGCTCAGCTGGGCCAGCTCGCGCGCGAGGTTGGCACGGGCCTGGCGGTCAAAGCTCGCGGCGAAGACCGGATCGGGAAAGATGACCTCGCGTGCCGCGAAACGGCGCAGCACGCGGGCACGGCCGGCCCGATAGTCCTCCTCGGCGACATGGCTGAACTCCCGGCGGATCGCGGCGGCGTAGGCGTCGTAGCGGGCGGGATCGGCGCCGAGAATGCTGAGGTCGATCGAGATCAGGATCGCCCCAAGACGATCGCCGGGGAGAACGTCGTGCGTTCTAGTCAGGCGGATCAGGCGGCCGACCTCCTGGCGAAGCTCGGCGCGAACGTGCTGCTCGGCAAGCTCCGCGCTGCGCTCCTCGTTGTCCGTCCGCGTCGGATCGTAGACGGCGTCGTGCCACCAGATCGCTTCCGACAGCGTCTCGCGCTCGGCGGCCGAAAGACCCTCGGCGCGCGCGAGCGCCGCCAGGCAATCCTCGATATGCGCGAGATTGTGATAGTGGCGGCCGGGCGCCGCATAGGCAGCGACCAATTCGTCGCGGGTCATGGGCGAAGTCTCACATCGTCGATCTTGTCCTTGTTGATGGCCATCGTGATCTCCCGGACCAGAGGATTGCGGTCATCCTATTGCGCAAAAGGCAATTCGCAAATGGCGCTCTGACGTAGCCCGGATGAGCGCAAGCGATATCCGGGGAGCCCATTCCCGCATGTCGCTGCGCTCATGCGGGCTACGAGGATTGCATCCGTTTCTACTCCCTAGCATGCTGGCCTCCGCCACCCCGGAGGCGCCCGCCCATGCTGACCCTCTACTCCTACCCAGAACTCTTCGGCGTCGCCGACAACAACGGCTACGGCCTCAAGGTCTATGCGTTTCTCAAGCTCGCGGGCGTGCCGTTCGTGCATGAGCACGTCTTCGATGCCTCGGCCGCGCCGCGCGGGCAGCTGCCTTACATCGTCGACGACAGCGAGATCATCGGCGACAGCGAGACCATCATCGCGCACGCGACTAAGAAATACCGCCTCACGATCCACGCCGGCTTGTCATCGGAACAGCGCCGCACCGACCATCTCGTCACGCGCATGCTGGACGATCTCTACTGGGTGATGTCCTATTCGCGCTGGAAGGACGAGCGCTTCTATCCGGCGTTCCGCGACGCCTTCATCGCGCAGCATCCGCAGATCGACCCTACCGGCTTCGAGAAGGCCAAGGCCTACAACGCGCAGCGCTATCACTTCCAGGGCATCGGTCGCTACACGCCCGAGCATGCCTACGCGCGGGGGCTCGCTGACTTGCAGGTGCTGGCGGACATCGCGCCGGCGCAAGGCTTCGTACACGGCGCGGCGCCGACGAGCGTTGATGCCGGCATCTACGGCTTCATCGCCAACATCTATTACTTTCCGATCCCGACGCCGCTGAAGGCCTTCGTCGATGCGCACGCTAACCTCGTCGCACATTGCGAGCGGGTGCATGCGATGGTCGGGAAATCGTAGGGTGGGTTAGCCTCGGGCGGCGCGAAGCGCTGTCCGAAGCGTAACCCACACTGTTCGTCTCCGGAGACGCCAAAGAGGTGGGTTACGCCCTGCGGATTCGCTTCGCGCATCCGCAGGGCTAACCCACCCTACTCCACCCTTCTACCGCATCGTGATCGCAAGCCCGCTGAGATCCGCATTCGCCATCAACCCCACCTGCGTGCCCGACAGCTCCAGCACTGCGCCCTTCTGGTTGGTCAGCACGATGGCGCGGGCGCCGGAGCCGACGGCGATGCCGGCACCGGCGGCGCCGTAGACGCCGGCAACGTCGGAGGGACGGTTGATGTTGGAGACGCGGCCGCGCAGCACGGTCTTGGATCCCCCGAACACGAGGCCGTAGTCGAGGCCGCCGGTGGAGAGCCCATACGAGCGGCCGCGGAAGTTGAGCACGCCCGAGCCGCCCGAGCCGCCGATGATCCAGCCCGCCTTGTAGATCGTCAGCGTCACGAAGCCGCTGTCGGCCTGCGCGGTCGTCGAGAGGCCAGCCAGGGCGACGATGGCGACGCACGCGGCGCGGAGGGTGGATGCGAGCTTCATGGGGGTCTCCGGGGGCTGTTTTTTAAAGGAGGGTTCGAATCAGACGGAGCGAATGTACCTGATCGATCGGGGCGGCAACATGATCGGCGGGCGTTTCCGCAAGCAAGGCGGCGGCGAGACTCGCGGAAGGTCCTCATGCTCCGTCATTGCGAGCCAACGGGTCCGCGCGAAGCGCGGCCCGATGACAGGCTCCGCGAAGCAATCCAGAATCGCTCCGCGGCGGCAGTCTGGATTGCTTCGTCGCAAGGGCTCCTCGCAATGACGGGTGAATGGCCTGCTCTCTCGCCACGCGCAGGCCGCACGCGGGGAGAGGCGAAGACCACCAACCGCCAGCATGCCATAATGCCCCTGTTTTGCCCGACGGAGCAACCGAATGCTTCGCGTTTGGCGAATTCTGGAAAACATCAATGATTTCCGTGCGGCGCCTACTGTGCATGGGGTTGTTTTCGCACTTTTGTTTTGAGCATCCCCGCGCCAGCCGCTACGCTCCTGCGTCCGCCCCCGTCCTGAGGTGATCCCATGCCGATCCAGCATTTCGCGCCCCCGCCGCACGTCAAGGCGCCGCCGCTGTCCTTTGCGACGCGGGTTGGCGACCTCCTGTTCGTCTCCGGCATTCCCGGCTTCGATGTATCAGGCGCGCTGCCCGACGGCTTCGAGGCGCAGTTCGCCAATGTCGTCATCAACATCAAGCGCGTGCTGGGCGAGGCCGGCGCCGGGATGCATGATCTCGTCAAGGTCAACGTGCTCCTGACCCGCGCCTCGGACGTCGCCGCGATGAACGCGCTCTATGCCGGCGCCTTCGGCCCGCCGCCCTACCCGGCGCGCACCACATGCGTGGTGCAGGCGCTGCCCGATCCGAAGATGCTGATCGAGATCGAGGCGGTCGCTTCGCTCGCCAAGTAGGAGCCTGGTCAGCTGCGTGTGACCTATCGGGCACGCGTCCAAACCAAATGCTCATGGCACGGCTGACATGTCCGTGAATGGCGGCTCCCCGGCTTGCAAAGGACCTGCTTTTACCGCACGAATTTTTCGGTCCCATGTCCCACCGCCCATGTCCCACCAGGAGATACTTCATGCGTCGCCTTCTCGCGCTCAGTGCCGTTGCCGGCATCGCTAGTTCCGTGTTCGCCGTGCCCGCCTCCGCGAAGGTCGGCTATTACGTGATCCGCTGGGACAACACCGGCATCTGCCAGGTCTGGAACGAGGACCTGCAGTACAAGCCGTTCCAGTTCGGTGTCTCGACCTACAAGGTCGTCAGCAAGCCGTTCCCGACCTTCCAGCAGGCCTCGGACCTGCAGATCAAGATGCGCACCGAGCGGAAGTGCACGCTCTGAGCCGGACGCGAGAGTAGCGTTTGAGGGCGGGTCGCGCGGGCGATCCGCCCTTTTGCTTTGCGTGGCCTGAAGCGTTTCCCGGCCGCAATCAGACCTGTCCCGCGCACATTTTTTGAACCTCGGCGGCGGGTGGAACTACTCACATCTTGTCCGGGGCGCATGCCAAGCGCGTCCCGCACCACCCCTCCCCGTCATTGTCGGGAGGCGCATCACATCATTCATTTGAGGAGCTGATCATGCGTCGTATTTCCATGCTGTGCGCTGCCGCCGGTCTTGCCGTCACCGCGTTCGTCGCCGCGAGCCCGGCCGAAGCCAGCTATCATCTGATCCGCTGGCAGGACACCGGCTTCTGCCAGATCTGGGACGAGAGCATCCCGACCACGCCGTGGCCGGCCGGCTATCACCGCGCCAGCGCTAGCGTGCCGACCTTCGTCGATGCACTCATGGTCAAGGACGCCGCGCTCAAGAGCGGTAGCTGCAAGTGGTAAGGTAATCGATCGGCGGACGAAGAACCGGGCAAGGACGCGGGCGTCCTTGCCCGGTTTGCTTTTCGAAGGCCCGAGACGCTCACGCGTCCTTGTGCGCGCCGGGATGGATCAGGATGTCGCGCGCGGCGGCGAGGTCGATGAAGGCTTCGGCGCTGCCGCCCTGGTCGGGATGCAGGCCCTTGGCGGCGCGGCGATAGGCCTGGTTGATGTCCTCGCAAGTGAGCTGCACCGCGAGCGGCAGGCCGAGCATCTTGCGGGCGCGGTCCTCGCTGGAGAGCTTCTTCGGCGCGGCGTTACGGCGGCCGAAGCGCGGCGCGGTCAGATCGTGCACGACCTCGAGCACCACACTGATACGGCGCTGGGCCGCCAGCGTCACGCTGTGATCGTCATTGTCGACGGCCTGGCGCAGCACCGGCAGCGCCTGCTCGGCAGCCTGGCGCAGCGTGACGTCGCTGCTCATCCGCGCGATCTCGGCCACCAGCCGGCCGGCCTCGGCCCAATCCGGCGCTTGCGCCGACCGCAGCCGCTCCAGAGCGAGTTTCCAGGTTTCGAGCCGTTCCATCATGCGCGCAACGTTTAGCAATCAGGATCAGTATGCCAAGGCCGCCGTTTCCGACCCCTTAATTTCGCGTTAGCGTTTCGTGAAACTTCGAAACGAAAACGGGAGGAAACTGCCATGGCGCTGCTCGCAAACCACATCGCTGTCGTCACCGGCGCCGGTTCCGGAATCGGCCGGGCGATCGCCACCGGCTATGCGCGGGAGGGCGCGCAGGTCGTGCTGCTCGACGTCAACGCCGAGACGGCGGCGGAGGCCGCGCAGGAGATCCGGACAGCGGGCGGCAAGGCCGAGAGCTTTGCGCTCGACGTCGTCAGGCGCGAGGATTGCTTCGCGCTCGCCAGGCAGATCGCGGACAAAATCGGGCAGGTCTCGATCCTCGTCAACAATGCCGGCATCACCCGTCGTAACGCCTTCACCGCGGAGACCGAGACGGTGGCGAAGGACTGGAACGACATCATCTCGCTCAACCTCACCGGCGTCTTCAACGTGACGCAGGCGTTCCTCGCGCCGTTGCGCGCGAGCAAGGGCCGCATCGTTAACATCGGCTCGATCCAGTCCTTCGTGCATCTGCGCACGCCGAGCTCGGCGGCCTACACCACCTCGAAGCACGGCGTGCTCGGCTTCACCAAGGCGCTCGCGGTCGAGCTCGGCAAGGAAGGCGTGCGCGTCAACGCGATCGGCCCCGGCTTCATCGAGACCAACCTCAACGCCAATGTGCGCGCGACCAATCCGGCGCTGGTGCAGGCCTTCATCGATCACACCCCGCTGGCGCGCACCGGCAAGCCCGAGGACATCGTCGGTCCCGCGGTGTTCCTCGCCTCCGACCTGTCGGCCTATGTCACCGGAACCATCGTGATGGTGGACGGCGGCTATCGCACGGTGTGAGGGATGCGAGGCTCGCACCAATCGCGGCGGCATCTGGGCATTCTCAAGATCAATTCGGTGCAGCCCCTCCAATTAACCTTTCATTAACCAAACCGGACCACCGTAGATTCACGGCTTGGGGGTCGTTGGTTCTCGATCCGCTTCCGACGATGGAAGCGGGCGTTGATCGGGAGGTGTTTTGATGACCACTGTTCATGTCGCCGCGTCCGGGCCGGACGCACAATTCCTTGCCCCGAACCAGATCGTTCCGCTTCTGATCGGTGCCACCGTCGACGAGGTCGAGCGTGAGCTCGTGCTCCAGACACTGGCGCGCTGCGACGGCAACCGCACGCGCGCCTCGCGCGTGCTCGGCCTTTCGGTGCGCACGCTGCGCAACAAGATCAGGCTCTATGCCGCCTCCGGCATCGACGTGCCCGCCTGTCAGGATTAGCGCCCAGCGACGACGCGCTGCGCAGCCGCGCGATCGATGAGGCGGCCGCTCGCGCCGCCGATTGATGTTGATCAAGCCCGGCACGAAGCGCGGGCGGAATTGCTGCTGTCGTCAAACGCCGCTAAGTAGCTTGCTCCAGGTGAAGGGAGCGGTGGCGTGGCAGACGACCAGGGACGACGGCCGGGGCCTCAGGGGCCTCGCGGGCGGCAAGGCGAGCCGGGACGGCCGGGGCCACAGGGGCATCCGGGCCGGCGCGGCCCCGACGGCGCACGCGGCAAGCCCGGGCCGCAGGGCAAGCCGGGCCCGGTCGGAAAGGCCGGGCCGCCCGGCAAGCCCGGTCCGCAAGGCAAACAGGGCGAAGCCGGTCCGCGTGGGCCAGCCGGCGCACCGGGACCTGCCGGGCCGCAGGGACCGGCGGGGCCGCAAGGCCCGCGCGGCGAGCCGGGTCCGCCCGGCCAATTGCCGTCGATCGAGCAGGTGCTGCCCTGGCTCGACCAGCTCTTCGACGCCTGGGACGAACGCCGCCGCCAGCGCGAGCGCGAAGCCGCCGAGCGCGAAGCGCTCGAAGCCGCCGTCCAGGAGACCGACGAGGCAATCGTCGATGACGAGGGCGATGACGTCGACGATCACAGGAAGAAAAAGAAAAAGAAGAAGCAGGGCAAGGATAGCCGACGGGTCTAGTCGGGCCGATCCTCGCGCCGCGGCAGCATGCCCATGCGCTCGAATTGCCAGCGCATGGCGCGATACCAGAAATAGCCGACCGCCGCGCCGCACAGGGCGAGGATGATCACGTTCGCGCTCGAGAACGAGCCGCTCCACCACATCATCCACGCGGTCCACAGCAGCGTGAAGACGATGGCACCTGCTTTCAAAGGAAGAAGGGGGTGGCTCATGTCGTGCTCCGGGCGATCAAAACCCCGGCCGCCACCATCGCAAGCCGAGGCAGCAGATACCGTGAGCCAGATCACGGAGCACGCTGCCTGACCTCACGTACCGAAGCGCAGCCGCGAACGCTCTTTCGCCTTCTCCGCCTCAACCTCGCGGTCGCGCGCCGGCGCGTTCGTATGCAGCGAGGTCAGGAGTTTTCGCGCCGCCTCGGAGACCTCGGCCACCGCACGATCGAACGCCGCCTCGTTGGCCTGCGACGGCTTGTTGAAACCCGACAGCTTTCGCACGAATTGCAGCGCGCTGGCGTGGATCTCATCCTCCGTCGCCGGCGGCTCGAAGTTGAACAGCGTCTTGATGTTGCGGCACATGCACTTTCTCCCGGCGTTTTCCTTAAGACGAAGGTCCGAGCCGAAATCCTACATCCGCCTTCTCGCTTCTGCGACCAACTTGGTGGATGCGCCACAAGCTGATCTCGCAGCGCATCATAAGCGGGGGCGCCGGCATCGCATATTATTTGAGCATGCATTGCAGTGACGGCTCAGGCTTAATCCGTGCCAACGATAGGGAAAGACGCGCAGGACAATCGCGCGCCCATGGCACGATACGCGACGAGGAGGATCGCATGCACAGGCTCGCACTGTGCGTTTGGTTGGTTGCGACGACAGCGCTGGCAAACGTTGCGTTCGCGCGCGACAATGGCCAATACGACCACGTTCCGCCCGACATCCGCGCCTGGTTCAAGAGCGTGATCGCGCCGAACGGGGTTCCCTGCTGCGACATCTCCGACGGCCATCGCACCGAGTATGACGTACGCAATGGCGCTTATTGGGTGCCGATCGAGGGACAATGGATCGAGGTGCCCGGACGCGCCATCATCCGCGACCAGGGCAATCCGATCGGCCAGGCCGTGGTGTGGTACGTCCACCACCGCGGCTCCATCATCATCAGCTGCTTCGTGCCGGCGGATGCGGTGTAACGCGCCTTAGTGATTTCCATGGCTGGCGACGGCCCGATCGGGTAGCTTGAAGCCCAGCTGAAGCGGAGGCACGCCGTTGACCGATCTTAGCGCCGAAGACCTCGCCACCATCTATGCCAAGCCGAGCCCGCGCGTGATCGCGAAGGCACGGCCCGCGATCGATGCGCATGCGAAGAAATTCATCGAGATGTCGCCATTCTGCGTGCTCGCGACATCGGGAGCGGACGGCAGCGTCGACGCTTCGCCGCGCGGCGGCGGCATCGGCTTCGTCCGCGTCGCCGGCCCCAACCAGCTGCTGATGCCCGACCGCTCTGGCAACAACCGCATCGACAGTTTTCGCAACGTGGTCGAAGGCTCAGGCTTCGTGCATTTGCTGTTCTTCGTGCCGGGCATCGAGGAGACGCTGCGCGTCGGCGGCCGCGGCACGCTGTCGGCCGACCCGGATCTGCTCGCCTCGATGGTGGAATTCGGCAAGCCGCCGCGCGCGGTGCTGAACGTCGCGGTCAGCGAGGTCTATTTCCATTGCGGCAAGGCGCTGATGCGCTCGAATCTGTGGGGGTCGGAGAAGGTGCAGCGCTCGGTGATGCCGAGCATCGTCACGGTCATTCACGAGCAGACCGGCCTCGGCGAACCGGCGAGCCAGGAGGCCGTGGAAGAGCTCTACAAGACGCAGCTGTAGCCGAGAGCGGTTCCGCAAAACGAAACGACGTGCGGCAACACGTGGATGGCCGGGGTCAAGCCCGGCCATGACGATGGAGGGAGCCGGGCCCGAGCTTAGTGCCCCTCGCCCTCGAGCCCGCCGACATGCTTCTGGGTGTAGAGCTCGAGGCCGATGCGGCCGATCAGATCGAGCTGGGTCTCGAGGAAGTCGATGTGGTGCTCCTCGTCGCTCATCAGCTTCTCGAACAGGTCGCGTGTGACATAGTCCTTGGCGCTGTGACAGTAGGTCGCCGCTTCCTGATAGAGCGCCCGCGCGCTCATCTCGGCGGCGAGATCGCACTCGATGATCTCCTTGACGTTCTGGCCGATGCGCAGGGGATCGAGCACCTGCATGTTCGGAAAGCCGTCGAAGAACAGGATCCGCTCGGTGAGCTTGTCGGCGTGCTCCATCTCCTCGATGGATTCCTTGCGCCAGACCTTGGCCATGTCCAGCAGGCCCCAATTGTCGAGGAAGCGGTAATGCAGCCAGTACTGATTGATCGCAGTCAGCTCGTGACGCAGCGCCTTGTTGAGATAGTCGATGACTTTTGCGTCGCCCTGCATGGTTCACTCCAGCTCTTGCAGTCCAAATCGGTCCCAAACCGAGTTTAGAACGCTTCTAAATCACTTTGCGAGCGAGAGCAACCGGCTACGGGAACCCAGCCGGGGAAAAGCTCAGCCGGAATTGCGGAAGTTTTCAGCAGGCCGCGAGGGCGAACTCGGCGGGTTCGGCGGTCTCGTCGTTGGCGGCCACGGTGTGGCTATGCGGGCAGCCGGCGCAGCAGGACTGCGCACAGGGCCCGAGCGCTTCGTCGATGATACTCTTGATCGTCCGGGCGCAGCGGCCGCATTCGGCGCTGCAGCCGAGACAGCCATAGACCTGTTTGGCATGCCGCACGGCGTCGTCGGACTCGGCGACGGCGGCGCGGATATCATCATCGCTCAGCACGTTACAGGAACAAACGATCATGGAAGCGGCAGGCCCTTCGGTGATGCGCCATCATCGATATTTAACAGGCCGGCCGGATGCAAAAGGAAAAACAGGTATTTGAAGCTATTCCAAACTGGCCTGATCAAAGCCTAGAACGGCTCTAAATCAAGCTCTTGCGCTGGATCAAGATTGTAGCCCACTAGTCGCCGCCACCGCCGCCTCCTCCTCCGCCGTCGCCACCGCCGCAGTCGCCGCCGCTACTGCTGCTATCGCTGCTGGAACAGCTTGCGCCCTCGCCAGAGCTCCCCGAACTGCCACCGGAAAACCAGCTTCCCAGCGAGAAGCCGTCATTCGTCCCGGAATAGGTGCTGTCCCCGCTACTCCCTCGGTGGCTGCCGGCGGTGGCGCGGGAGCGCCGTGCGCGGTTCTGGAGATGTGCGATCCAGCCGTAGCCGACCGCGAAAACGATCCCGGCCGCAATCAAAGCATTAACCATCGCGTTGCCCATCATCGTCACCCGGTGGGACCCATACCAATTGGTCGTCTCCGGCAAAGGTGCCGTTCATTGATCATTCAAGCGGAATATGGAACCTTGCGGGCCAAAGGTTCCCGTGTGTTCGTCTGAAAGGTCAAGCAATGAAGAAGTCGCTCCTGGCGGTCGCTGCCGTCGCCATTCTGGCCCTGACGGCCGGAACGCCGGCCCATGCCCAGCGCGGTGTCGCGGCAGGCGTGGCCGCCGGGATCATCGGCGGCGCCATTGTCGGCGGCGCGCTGGCTTCTCCGTATTATTACGGGCCTAGCTATGGCTACTATGGGCCGGGCTACTACCCGCCGCGCTACTACGCCCCGGGTCCAGGCTATGTTGCCGACGACTATTACGGCGGCTGCGTCTGGCAGAAGCAGCGCTTCTGGGATGGCTATGCCTGGCGCGTCCGTCGCGTCCGAGTCTGCGGCTGAGGCGCGCCAAGCCGGTTCACTACGGATGCGCCGTTCATCTCAGGGCCTGAAAAAGACCGCTTTTTCTCGTCACAGCTCCGTGTGCGTTTACCGTGGATTGACCATTTGCGCGCTTCCTAGCTGCAAGGCCAATTCCATCAGAGTGTGCGTGAACCTTTGAAACCCGGGCGCCTCTAGCAGGAGGAACCCATCTCCCAGGAGAGCCAAGAGCATGAACAAGACTTTAGTTGCCGCCCTCACGGTCGCGACGGTCGCCGGTTCGCTGGTGACCGCCGCTCCGTCCGCGAAGGCCCATGACGGCGTCGGCGCCGGTATCGCAGCCGGCCTGATCGGCGGCGCCATCGTCGGCGGCGCAATCGCCTCCAGCCGTCCGGCCTATGGCGGCCCCGTTTACATCGCCGAGCCCCCGCCGCCCGCGCCCTGCTACTGGCGCCGCGAGCGCTATTGGGACGGCTACGGCTGGGTCAGCCGCCCGGTTCGCGTCTGCTACTGATCTGATTGCCTGGCGCTGCGCGCCGCGATCGGAAAGCCCGGCCGAGAGCATCGGCCGGGCTTTTTGTTTGCGCACGCTAAAGCGCGATGCGGTTAGGATGAAGCGTCATCGCGCTTTAGGTTATTGTTTGAGCATGATCTTTTCGGAAAACCGCTTCACACTTTTCCGGATCATGCTCTATCGCGCCGCCTGGATCGAACGCAGCACCTCTTCGCTCGGCCAGCAATCGAGCTTGAGGCCCGCCGACTTCTGATAGGCGCCAAGCGCCGCACGCGTCTGCATGCCGGCCTTGCCGTCGATCTTGTCCTTGTAGAGCCCGATCCGCGTCAGCTCGCGCTGCATGGTCTCGACGTCCTTGGTGCGCAGCTGTTTCGAGGCCGCCCATGGCGTCGCGAACGGCAGCGGGTTTGTCATGCGGTCGGCAAGGTGGCCGACGAACAGCACGTAGAGATCGGAGAAATTGTATTCCTTGATGACGAAGTAATTCTTCGTGGTCAGGAATGACGGGCCGTAGATGCCTTCGGGCTGGAGCAGCGAGGCCGGCTGCGCCTGCTCGGCGGCGCTGAGCTTTTGGCCGCGTACCGGGACAAAACCCTCGCGCAGCCATTGGCCGATCGGCTTCGTCACCTCCGGCACGCCCGTCGTGCAATCGACCTTCGCCGGCGCCTGCACCTCGTAAGCCCAGCGCACGCCGCTCTGCCAGCCCTTGTTGACGAGCTGCTGCGCAGCCGAGGCCAGCGCATCCGGCACCGAGTGCCAGATGTCGATGCGGCCATCGCCGTCGAAATCGATGCCATGCTTGTAATATTCGGACGGCAGGAACTGGGTGAGGCCGGTCGCGCCGGCCCAGGACGAGCGCATGTCCTTGCGCGTGACGACGCCTTCATCGAGGATCTTGAGCGCGGCAATGAACTCGTTGCGATACTGATCCTTTCGGCGTCCGACATAGGCCTGCGTCGCCAGTACGCGCACCAGATCGTAGGGCAACGTGTGCCGGCCATAGTCTGTCTCGCGGCCCCAGATGGCGAGCATGACGGTCGCCGGCACCCCGGACTTCTTCTCGATCTCGTTCAGCGAGGTACGATGCTTTTGGAGCAGCCGCTGCCCCTCGCCTGCAAGCCGCGCGATCGAGGCTTCCTTGACGTAGTCGGCCGGCACCTGCACGAACTCGGCCTGCGACGGCGCACCCGTTGCCGGCCGCCCGGGCAAGAGCAGATCGGGCAGCTTGTAATCGGGCTCCAGCCCGCGCGTTTGCGCATCGAACGTTGCACGCGAAACGCCGGCCTGTTGGGCCGCCGGCCACAACGAGGCGATGAACTGGGTGAAGGCGGCGTCGGCAGCACGGACGGGCGACCAGCTGCAGGCGATGACGATCCCCGCAGCGATGAGCGCCCGTCGCATCATGCCGCCATCACCGCGTCAGCTTCTTGTACTTCACGCGGTGCGGGATGATGCTGTCCTGGCCGAGCCGGCGCATCTTGTCCTTCTCGTAATCCTGGAAATTGCCTTCGAACCATTCGACGTGGCTCTCGCCCTCGAAGGCGAGGATGTGCGTCGCGATGCGGTCGAGGAACCAGCGATCGTGGCTGATGATGACGGCGCAGCCGGCGAAGTCCTCCAGCGCCTCTTCGAGCGCGCGCAGCGTGTCGACGTCGAGGTCGTTGGTCGGCTCGTCGAGCAGCAGGACGTTGGCGCCGGACTTCAGCATTTTTGCGAGATGGACGCGGTTGCGTTCACCGCCCGAGAGCGCGCCGACCTTCTTCTGCTGGTCCGCGCCCTTGAAGTTGAAAGACGAGCAATAGCCGCGCGAGTTGACTTCCTTCTTGCCGAGCAGGATCAGTTCGTTGCCGCCAGAGATCTCCTCCCACACGGTCTTCTTGCCGTCGAGCGCGTCGCGCGACTGGTCGACGTAGCCGAGATGCACGGTCTCGCCGACCGTGATCGTGCCGGAGTCCGGCTTCTCCTGAGCGGTGATCATCCTGAACAACGTGGTCTTGCCGGCGCCGTTGGGACCGATCACGCCGACGATGCCGCCGGGCGGCAGCTTGAAGGTGAGGTTGTCGATCAGGAGACGATCGCCAAAGCCTTTGCTGAGCCCCTCGAAATCGACCACGTTGGCGCCGAGCCGCTCGGCCACTGGAATGATGATTTGCGCGGTCTGGGTCTGCTTCTCGCTCGCCTTCTTCAGCAGCTCCTCATAGCGCTGGTAGCGCGCCTTCGACTTGGCCTGGCGGGCCTTCGGCGACGAGGCGACCCATTCCTGCTCGCGCGCGAGCGTCTTCTGGTGCGCCGCATCCTCGCGGCCCTCCTGCTCCAGACGCTTCTGCTTCTGCACCAGCCAGGACGAGTAATTGCCCTCGTACGGGATGCCGCGGCCGCGATCGAGCTCGAGGATCCAGCCCGTGACGTTGTCGAGGAAGTAGCGGTCGTGGGTGACGATCAGGATCGCACCGGGATAGTTGCGCAGGTGCCCTTCCAGCCACGACACGGATTCCGCGTCGAGATGGTTGGTCGGCTCGTCCAGCAGCAAGAGTTCGGGCTGGTCGAGCAGCAGGCGGCACAGCGCGACGCGGCGGCGCTCACCGCCCGAGAGTTTCGTCACGTCGGCATCGTCGGGCGGACAGCGCAGCGCGTCCATGGCCTGGTCGACCTTGCTGTCGAGATCCCACAGGCCCTGGGCCTCGATCTCGTCCTGCAGCTTGGTCATCTCGTCGGCGGTCTCGTCGGAATAATTGACCGCGAGCTCGTTGTAACGGTCCAGGATCGCCTTCTGCTTGGCGACGCCCTGCATGACGTTTTCGCGCACGGTCAGCTTGGAATCGAGCTGCGGCTCCTGCTCGAGATAGCCGACGCGGGCGCCCTCGGCGACCCAGGCCTCGCCGGTGTATTCCTTGTCGAGACCGGCCATGATCTTGAGCAGGGTCGACTTACCCGAGCCGTTGACGCCGAGCACGCCGATCTTGGCGTCCGGGTAGAAGCTCAGATGGATGTTATCGAGCACCTTCCGGGTCGGGTAGCTCTTGGTCAGGCCCTGCATGAAATAGATGAACTGGCGCGCCATCGGTCCCGTGAAACCTTCGATTTGAGGAAATTTGCTTCGCCAGCGATGTAGCGATCCCGCCCCCAAAGGGCAACGTTTTCCGTCCGTTCACCACGGATGAATACGGTCAGGAAACCATCCGGCCACCGATCCGGACAATTGAAACCATCTTTTAATAAATCAGGCCAAAGCTCGGTTTCGCGCGGAAACAGCGCCACCCGCTCAGAACGAACGGGGAGCACAGCGAGGCCGCATCATGGCTCTGATCGAGACCCATTCTCTTCCTGTTCCGGCAGGAGCCGGGCGCGACTCCGGGTTCGCCTCGGAGATCAAGGCCTTCTGGAAGCGCTTCTTCGTCACCGCCTTCAATCCCTACCGGCCCGAACTGCATTACATGCGCGGCCCCGGCCCCGCCTGGCGCGCCAAGCACGGCATGGATGCACCGTTCCGCCTGAAGCCCCGCGACGTCTGAGCGTATCGGACTTTTGAAGACGCAGGCTGCTTGCGCGCCGGCGCGATTGCGCGCAAACCATGGCCAGGTTCCGATGACGGCGCCCGCCTGGCGCCTTCACCTCTCGCCATGGATGAACGCTGATGAGCCGGCTGCGCTGCGCAATCCTCGACGACTATTTCAATCTCGCCCTCGACGTCGCCGACTGGCCGAAATTGTCGGATCGCGTCGACGTCACCGTGTTCAGCCATCCCTTCGCCTCCGAGCAGGCCGCAGCCAGTGCGCTCACCGACTTCGAAATCATTTGCGCGATGCGCGAGCGCACGGCGTTTCCCAAGAGCCTGTTCGATCGCCTGCCGAAGCTTAAGCTGCTGCTGACCTCGGGCATGCGCAACGCTGCGATCGACATCGAGGCCGCGAAAGCGCGCGGCATCGCCATCGGCGGCACGCAATATTCCCGCGATCCGACGGCGCCGCTCACGATGGGCCTGATCCTGGAATTGACCCGCGGCATCGGCCGAGAGAACGCGCGCATGCATGCGGGCGAGTCCTGGCAAACATTTGCCGGAGTCGAGATCGAAGGGCTGACGCTCGGCGTCGTCGGGCTCGGCAAGCTCGGCAGCAAGATGGCGGGCATTGCGAAGGCGTTCGGCATGAACGTGATCGCCTGGAGCCCGAACCTCACCGCGGAGAAATGTGCGGCGGCCGGCGTCGGCTACGCCTCCAAGGAGGAGCTGTTCGCCAAGGCCGACATCGTCACCATCCACGTGGTGCTGAGCGAGCGCTCGCGTGGCCTCGTCAGCCGCGCGGATCTTGCGCGGATGAAACCGACGGCCTTCCTGGTCAACACCGCGCGCGGGCCGATCGTGGATGAGCAGGCGCTGCTGGAAGTCTTGCAGCAGCGCAAGATCGCAGGTGCAGGATTGGACGTGTTCTCGGTCGAGCCGCTGCCGGTCGACCATCCCTTCCGCAAGCTCGACAATCTCGTGCTGACGCCGCATCTGGGCTACGCCACCACGGATGGTCTGCGCATCCATTACGGCCAGATGGTCGAGGCGATCGACGCCTTCACCAAAGGCGGCGAGCTGCCGCGGAAGCTGGCCTGAAACGAAAAAGGGCGTGCCGACGGCACGCCCTTCGCAATCTCATCGAGTTGAGGCCCTCAGCGCACGGTGACCGGCGCGGGCAGCGGCGGCACAACGGTGGGCTGCGTCCCCGGGACCGGGCCCGCCTGGGCGGACATCGGAGCCGGCCCGGCAGCGCTCTGCGTCGGCGCAGCGGAGGCCGTCGCCGTTCCCGGCGGCGGACCACCCGGCATCACGACAACGCGGGTGCCGACCTTGACGCGCTCGAACAGGTCGGAGACGTCCTCGTTCAGCATGCCGATGCAGCCGGAGGAGACGAACTTGCCGATCGTCGAGGGCTGGTTGGTGCCGTGGATGCGGTAGACGGTCGAACCTAGATACATCGCGCGGGCGCCGAGCGGATTACCCGGGCCGCCGGCCATGAAGCGCGGCAGATAGGGCTGACGCTCGATCATCTCGGTCGGCGGATGCCAATCCGGCCACTCGGCCTTGCGGGTGATCTTCTGCACGCCCGTCCAGGTGAAGCCGTCGCGGCCGACTCGGACGCCGTAGCGGATCGCACGGCCGCCTCCGAGCACGTAATAGAGGTAGGTGTTGGGCGTATCGACCACGAGCGTGCCGGCCGGCTCCTTGGTCTGGAACGCGACCTCCTGACGGCGCAGGTTCGGCGGCAGCTGCACC
Source organism: Bradyrhizobium sp. NBAIM03 (assembly GCF_020194055.1). NCBI lineage: Bacteria > Pseudomonadati > Pseudomonadota > Alphaproteobacteria > Hyphomicrobiales > Nitrobacteraceae > Bradyrhizobium > Bradyrhizobium sp. NBAIM03. Next base: position 323,012 of record NZ_JADYVS010000001.1, read on the forward strand.
GGCGCGGCATCGGGCTGCTCCTCGGGCGGCAGCGCGGCCAGGGTCACCGGGCGGCCATCCGTGCCCACGGGCGGCTGTCCGGCCTGGACCGTCCCAGTCGCGGAGGGACCGCCCACAGACTCGGGCGGACGCAGGCCATCGTTGGCGGGCGATTGCTGAGGCGGACGGTCGGCGTAGATCACCGCCGGCGGACCGGCGGGGCGGCCGTAGCGGGGATCGTCGGGCGACATCACGGGGCCCTGCGGCGCGGCCGAATAGACCGGCGGGGCGCCAGCCGGGCGCCCATAGCGCGGATCATCCGGCGACATCACCGGACCTTGGGGTGGGGCGGCCGAATAGACCGGAGGCGCGCCCATCGGACGACCGTAGCGCGGATCGTCGGCCGGACCGGGCGGGGGCAGCGAGGCATGCGGCATCGCGTCGTCGTCTTCATCCAGCGCGTCGAAATTCGGCATGCGGTCACCGGGCCGATATTCGGCAGGCGCGCCATAGCTTGGCACCTGCTGGATCGGATAGCTCTGAGCCTGAGCGAGCGAGGTTCCCGCCGCAGCGACTGTTGCGGCAGCGCATATCGTCAGAAAGTGTTTGATCATCATCGCTCTTGTATAGTCCCCAAGCCCGACCGGACCGTTAACGGCCAGATGACGGAAGATAGCGGCACATTCAAGACATATCAGGCGTATTTGCGCCGGACTTGCCGATTTGTGATCCGCAAGACTACCGTTGCCCCGTTGCATCACGGGGCTGAAATCGTATCGCGCCTTCGATTGGCGCGATGGTCGGCCGCGATTTTAACGGAACGATGCGGAGACGTTGCGATATGGTCGAATCAGCCTGATTCGCCACCTTTTTGAGCTCCGATCCCGCGTGGCGAACGCGGCAAGCAGTACCGTCACCGCGTTCAGATGGCTCTTGAGCCCCGGCTACTTCCGCCGCCGGGGCGGAAATTCGCAATCGCTCAATGCTTCCCGGCTTTCGCTTCCTGTTTGCCGCGATCCTGCTGTCAACCTCCATCCTGGTGTTCGGCCTCGGGGCCGCCGCTCTGCTCCGGGCGACCCATCAGCAATATGTCAACAACCCCGGCTGGCGGAACGGGCCGCAGGAGCAAATGTTTGCGCAGGCGCCCGAGCCGGCCCAGCCGGTGCTCGCGGTGCTGCGGACCGAGCCGGAGCCACCTGCCGAGACCACGCCATCGCTGCGCGACCAGGTGCCGACCATCGCTCTGCCCCTGAGCGAGCCCGAACAGGTTGCTGCACTGACGACCGAGACCGACGTCCGGCCCGAGGCCGCCGCGCCCCTGGCTGAAGTGCCGGCCATCGAAGCAGCCAAGCCCGAACCGACCGTGACGGCCGCAGCGCCGGCTTCCATCGATACGCTGACCCCCGCCGACACCACGGCCGGGATTCCCGAGGCCCAGCCTGCCGCAATCGCCAGCGAGCCGGAACCAGCTGACCCGGCCCTCGCCGCCGCGGCGCTCGATGTCGCCTCCGCAAGGCTCGCTGCGCTGAACGCCGCCACGGCCACGATGGACGCGCCGGCGAAGGTCAAGGCCGAGAGCAGCAAGGCCGAGAGCACCAAGTCGGACAGCAAGGCGACCAAGCGCAAGGCGAAAGCCAAGAAGCGAGCCCGCGTGGTGCGGCGCCCGCCGCCTCAGCAGTTGCAGCAGCAGCACGATCCGTTCGGTCAGCAGCAGCCGGCCTTCGCGACAACGACGACCGCACGCACGCGGTGATCTTACTTCTTCACCTCTCCCCGCTTGCGGGGAGAGGTCGGAATATCGCGCGTCGCGCGGATTCCGGGTGAGGGGGTACAGGTCCGTCGATAGTCTCATCGTGTGGAGAGAGGCCCCTCACCCCAACCCTCTCCCCGTAAGAACGGGGCGAGGGAGCGCACCGTCATCGTGGCTGCAACCTCAAGCCGGGCCGGTCGCGATGGCCGGGCCGCCGGCCTGGCCCCATTCCGACCACGAGCCGTCATAAAGCGCGGTGTCGGTGATGCCGAGGCGGTAGAGCGCGAGCGTCAGCACGCCGGCCGAGACGCCGGAGCCGCAGCTCGTCACGATCGGCGCATCCAGCTTGACGCCGGCATTGGTGAAGGCGGCGCGGAGCTCGTCGAGCGGCTTCATCTCGCCGGTCGCGGCGTCGAACAGCAGATTGTAGGGCACGTTGCGGGCGCCGGGGATGTGACCGGAGCGGATGCCCGGGCGCGGCTCGGGCGCGCGGCCTTCGAAGCGATCGGCGGCGCGCGCGTCGATCACCTGCTCGTTGCGGCTTTCGACATTGGCGATCAGTTGCTGCATGCTGCGCACGCGGTTTGCGTCATAGCTCGCCGTGAAGGTCTCCGGCTTCGGCTTGACCTCGCCGCTCTCGGTCGCGCGTCCCTCAGTGCGCCACTTCTTCAGGCCGCCATTGAGAATGCGTACGTTGCTGTGGCCATAGGACAGGAACATCCACCACGCACGCGGCGCTGCGACCCAGCCGCCGGCATCATAGAGCACGACGGTGTCCGCGTTGGAGATGCCGAGATTGCCGACGTCGCGGCCGAACTGCTCCGCGCTCGGAAACATGTGCGGCAGCGGGTTGGAATGATCCGACACCGCATCGACGTCGAAGAACACGGCGCCCGGCAGATGCGCGGCGAGATAGTCGTCCTTCGGCAGCGGCAGCACGCCCGGCAGCTTGAAGCTGGCGTCGAGGATCTTGACGTTGGCATCGCCGATGTGAGCGGCGAGCCATTCGGTGGAGACGAGGGGGTCGGTGGCGGTGGTCATTGAAGCATTCTCCGTTGGTCATTCCGGGGCGTGCGAAGCACGAGCCCGGAATCCATCGTGCCTCAGACTCTGTGGATCAATGGATTCCGGGCTCACGCTTCGCGTGCCCCGGAATGACGGGTGGAGAGGGCAAGGCCCTCACCCCTTCTTCTTCGGCTCCCACTTCTCCGTGGGCCCGCCGGCATCGCGCCAGGCGGCGTAGCCGCCGGCGATATGGGCGACGGGCTTGAGGCCCATGTCCTGCGCGGTCTTGGCCGCGAGCGCAGAGCGTAAGCCCCCCGCGCAGTGGAACACGAACTTCTTGTCTTCCTGGAAGATCGGTTTTGCGTACGGGCTCTGCGGGTCGATCCAAAATTCGAGCATGCCGCGGGTGCAGGCGAAGGCGCCGGGGATGCGGCCGTCGCGCTCGATCTCGCGGGGATCGCGGATGTCGACGATGACGACGTCGCCGTTCTTGGAGATCTCGATCGCGTCCTTGGCGGTGAGCGTCTCGATCTCGGCATTGGCCTCGTCGATCAGCGCCTTGATGCCGCGGGTGATGGTCTGGGGCACGTGCTTCTCCCTCTTGTTGTCATTCCGGGGCGCGCGTAGCGCGAGCCCGGAATCTATTCCTCTACATGCACTGCGGCCCGATGGATTCTGGGTTCGCCCTTCGGGCGCCCCGGAATGACGACGGGAGGCATCAATGCGTCAATTCCTTCATCGCAGCTTCCAGCCCCTCGATCGTGATCGGATACATCCGATTGGCGAAGATGCGCTTGATGATGGTGGTGGATTCCGAATAGTCCCAGTGCTTCTGCTGCACCGGGTTCAGCCACACCGTATGCGGATAGGTGCGGATGATGCGGTCGAGCCAGACCGAGCCGGGCTCCTCGTTGACGTGTTCGACCGAGCCGCCGGGCACCATGATCTCGTAAGGCGACATCGAGGCATCGCCGACGAACACGACCTTGTAGTCGTGCGGGTATTTGTGCAGCACGTCCCAGGTCGGCGTGCGGTCGGTGAAGCGGCGCTTGTTCTGCTTCCACACGCCCTCATAGAGGCAATTGTGGAAGTAGAAATACTCCATGTGCTTGAACTCGCTCTTCGCCGCCGAGAACAGCTCCTCGACCTGCTCGATATGCGCATCCATCGAGCCGCCAATGTCGAAGAACACCAAGAGCTTCACTGCATTGCGCCGCTCGGGGCGCATGTGCACGTCGAGGTAGCCGTGATTGGCGGTCTCGCGAATGGTGGTGTCGAGATCGAGCTCATCGGGCGCGCCGGTGCGCGCGAACTTGCGCAGGCGGCGCAGCGCCACCTTGATGTTGCGGATGCCGAGCTCGACATTGCCGTCGAGATCCCGAAACTCGCGCTTGTCCCACACCTTCACGGCGCGGTTGTTGCGGTTCTTCTCCTGGCCGATGCGCACGCCTTCGGGGTTGTAGCCGTGCGCGCCGAACGGCGAGGTGCCGGCGGTGCCAATCCATTTGGAGCCGCCCTGGTGGCGACCCTTCTGCTCCTCGAGGCGCTTCTTCAGCGTCTCCATGAGCTTGTCCCAGCCCATGGCCTCGATCTGCTTCTTTTCTTCTTCGGTCAGGTATTTCTCGGCGAGCTTCTTCAGCCACTCCTCGGGGATCTCCGCCTTCTCCATGGCGTCGAGCAGGCTTTCCAGCCCCTTGAACACCGTGCCGAAGACGCGGTCGAACTTGTCGAGATTGCGCTCGTCCTTCACCAGCGAGGCGCGCGACAGGTAATAGAAGTTCTCGACCGTGTAGTCCGCAAGGTCGGCGTCGAGCGCCTCCATCAGCGTGAGGTATTCGCGCAGCGTCACGGGGACCTGCGCATCGCGCAGAGAGGTGAAGAATTGCAGGAACATGGGTGACAGATTGCCCGTCGGGTGGCGAACGTCAAGGGGCGGAGGCCGCTGCGGGACGCTGGACCGGCAGGCTTTTTGCTCTAGAATTGGCGACGTCAAGGGGTTGTTTGGGGGACGTTTGCAATGGGAATTCTCGCAGCACTGATCATCGGTGCCATCGCCGGCTGGCTTGCGGGCAAGATTGTCCACGGGGCGGGATTTGGGCTGGTCGGCAACATCGTCGTCGGCATCATCGGCGCGCTGGTGGCGAGCTGGGTTCTGCCACAGCTGCACATCCAGCTGGCAACGGGCACAATCGGCGCCATCGTCGATGCCACGATCGGCGCGGTGATTGTGCTCGTCATCCTTTCGCTGATAAAACGGGTCTGAAAGCCTGACCGAACCAGGAACGCGCCGCGAGCGGCCGTTCGCTTGTCGTGACCGAGGCCATTGATACTGGCAATGCGTTGCGGCGACGACCAACAAGGACGCGCGATGAAATTTACCGGCACCAAGGACTATGTTGCGACCGACGATCTCAAGGTCGCCGTCAATGCTTCGATCGTGCTCGAGCGTCCGCTCCTGGTGAAGGGCGAGCCCGGCACCGGCAAGACGGTGCTGGCGGAGGAAGTGGCGAAGGCGCTGAACGCGCCGCTGCTGACCTGGCACATCAAGTCCACCACCAAGGCGCAGCAGGGCCTCTACGAATATGACGCGGTGTCGCGCCTGCGCGACAGCCAGCTCGGCGATGCGCGCGTGTCCGACATCCGGAACTACATCAAGCGCGGCAAGCTGTGGGACGCCTTCACCAGCGAGCAGCGCCCGGTGCTCCTGATCGACGAGATCGACAAGGCCGACATCGAATTTCCGAACGACCTCCTGCTCGAGCTCGATCGCATGGAATTCCATGTCTACGAGACCGGCGAGACGATCAAGGCGAAGCAGCGCCCGATCATGATGATCACCTCCAACAACGAGAAGGAGCTGCCCGACGCGTTCCTGCGCCGCTGCTTCTTCCACTACATCAAGTTCCCCGACGCCGACACGATGGGCCGCATCATCGACGTGCACTTCCCCGGCATCAAGAAGCGCCTGGTCGAGGAAGCGCTGCGCATCTTCTTTGAGGTGCGCGAGGTCCCGGGCCTGAAGAAGAAGCCGTCGACCTCGGAGCTGCTCGACTGGCTCAAGCTGCTGCTCAACGAAGACATGAGCGCCGAGCAATTGCGCGAACGCGACCCGCGCAAGCTGATTCCACCGCTGCACGGCGCGCTGCTCAAGAACGAGCAGGACGTGCATCTGTTCGAGCGGCTGGCGTTCTTGAGCCGAAGGGAAGTGTAGGCGCGCCGTAACGCGTCGCACGGTGCCGTAGGGTGGGCAAAGGCGCATAGCGCCGTGCCCACCATTCCTCCGTGATGGATGCAGATCGTGGGCACGCTTCGCTTTGCCCACCCTACGATATCGAGTGTGTCGCGAGCAGCCTCCCGCTCCCGTCATTGCGAGCGCAGCGAAGCAATCCAGTATCCCTCCACCGCAGTAGTCTGGATTGCTTCGCGGCGCTCGCAATGACGGAGCAAGGAGCAACGGCGTCGTTCTCCGCTGGCAATTCAATTTGCAGACACACCTTCGCAGCCTCGCGGCTCATCTCGCCCGAGCTTTGCTTCATTCCGTCGCCCCAAAAGAAAGAGGGCGCAGGGAAGACCGGGTGCCGACGGGCACCCGCGGTCCGCTGCGCGAAAAGCACACGCAGAGAAACCGCACAGCAGCATACAGGTGTCGCCGATCACTCGGCCTTCCCTGCGCGATGGTCGGACGGCTTATGCCGTGCTCTCCCGGGAGCCGAATTCCTTCTGGCCTCCCTCGCCCCGCGAATTGACGATGCCGTCCGCCCGGTTGGGCTCGCGCGCATCTCCGCAGCCAGCTTGACCGTAGCAACGACGGCCAGGACCACACGGTTTTGCCGTACGCAGCTCATCCGGCTTCGCCAAGAGGCTTCGCCGGACTTCAGCGCCGTTCGTCTGCACGCGGCCTCGGGCTCACAGGGACTACCCGCCCTGCCCGCACCCATCGTGCCGACGCTGCCGCGTCCACCGCAACCCGGCCCGCGTTTCGAACGACTCGCGAACCGCCCCTCTTTCGTGAGCCGGGCTGGTTCGATCTATGCCGCAATTCCGAATTTCGGTAAAGCGGAATATTTTATGGAGAGGGGTTGACGGGGTGACGGGGTGTTTTGCCCGACGGGCTACGGGCCGTGAAGCGTCGCCGCCCACTCCAGCGCCGGCAGCACCGTGCCTACGAGCAGACCATATGAGAAGGCCTTTTGAACTGGTGTGGGCCGAGGAAACCATCCTATTCCGCCCATGAAGTACATTATCGCCCAGAGGCCGGCAAGGAGGGTCCAATCGCGCCAGCCCACGCGGAGCAGCAGACCGAGCGGAATAGCGGTGCAGAGAAAGACGATGCCGCAGATGGCAATCTGGCCAACGGATTGCCGCTCAGCGCCGGATTGGGGCATTTGGCGTTTTGCCTATCGGTGAAGCGCGTAGGGCGGATTGGCCGAAGGCGTAACCGCCACGGCTCGTTTTCACATCGAAAGAAACGGTGGGTTACGCCTACGGCCGCGCTTCGCGCCGCCGCTGGCTAACCCACCCTACGAAGATATCACGCCACCGCTGCGTCCGGAATCCTTGCGGCTTCCAGCGGCTGCTTACCGCGGATGAGGTCGGAGGCGCGGTCGGCGATCATCATCGTCGACGCATTCAAATTCGCCGAGATCATGCGCGGCATGACGGAGGCGTCGATGACGCGGAGGCCTTCGAGGCCGTGGACGCGGAGGTGGTCGTCGACGACGGCCCAGGTGGAATCCGCCGGGCCCATGCGGCAGGTGCAGCCGGGGTGGAAGGTGGTGGTGCCGCGTTGGGTGGCGGCGGCTAGGAATTCGTCGTCGGTGTTGACGTTGGGGCCGGGGAAATCCTCGTAGGCGTAATAGGGCGAGAGCGGCGCACTCTTCAAGAGGCGCCGCGCCAGCTTCATGCCGCCGACGATGACGCGGCGGTCGAGCTCGGCGTCGAGATAATTGGTCTGGATGATCGGCGGCGCGAACGGATCGCTGGAGCGGATCCGGACATAGCCGCGGCTCTCGGGACGCTGCTGCCAGGACGCCACGGTCATGCCGGGCTCGTCCTCGAGCTGGCCCTGCACGCCTTCTTTGTAAGAAGCCGGCGTGAAGGTGAGCTGCAGGTCGGAGCTCTCGGCGCTCTCGCCGGAATGCCAGAAGCAATAGACCATGGTCGGCGACAGCGACAGCAGGCCCTTGCGCTGGGTCGCCCATTTCAACGCCTCGATCCACAGCGAGAAGCCGCGGCGGAGCTCGTTGATGGTCTTGATGTCCTTGACGCGCGCCACCGTGCGCGGGGCGTAATGGTCCTGCAGGCCTTCGCCGACCGGTAGCGCGTGACGCACGGCAATGCCGTGCTGCTGCAATAGGTCCGGCGAACCGATACCGGAGAGCTGCAGCAGCTGCGGCGAATTATAGCTGCCGCCGGACAGGATCACCTCCTTGTTGGCGCGCACCTCGACCGGCTGGCCGCCGCGACCGCCCTTCATGTAGCGCACGCCGACCGCGCGCTTGCCCTCGAAGATGATCTCGGTCGCGTGCGCATGCGTATGCACATGCACGTTGGGCCGCTTCATCGCCGGCTTGAGGAACGCGGTCGCGCCGGAGACGCGCAGGCCGTTGTTGATGGTGCGCTGGCAGTAGGAGACGCCTTCCTGGGTCTTGCCGTTGTAATCGGGGTTGCGGGGAATGCCGAGCGAGACCGCGCCTTCCATGAAGGCCTCGCAGAGCGGATCGCGCCAGTTCATGGTGGTGACGATGAGGCTGCCGTCGCGGCCGCGATAGGTGTCCTCGCCCTCGCCGATCCGCTTCTCCAGCCGCCGGAAGTAGGGCAGCACGTCGGCATAGCCCCAGCCGCGATTGCCCATCTGCGCCCAGGTGTCGAAATCCATGCGCTGGCCGCGATTGTAGATGTGGCCGTTGATCGAGGACGAGCCGCCGAGCGTCTTGCCGCGCGGCGCGTAGATGCTGCGCCCGCCGGTCCACGGACCGGGCTCCTGCTGGTAGGCCCAGTTGATGCTCTTCATGTGGAAGGTCTTGATGAAGCCCGCCGGCAGATGGATGTAGGGATGCCAGTCGGACGGGCCCGCCTCGAGCACGCAAACGGAGGTGTTGGGATCCTCGCTGAGCCGGCTGGTGAGCACGCAACCGGCGGAGCCCGCGCCCACGATCACATAATCATATCTATCCATGGTCCCTCGGCCGCCCCTAGCGCGGCTTGTCGTTGAGTTGAAATTCGAGATGCGCCTGCACCGTCGGCCATTCGGCGGCGGTGATGCTGTAGACGACAGTATCGCGCAGCGTGCCGTTCGGCGCGATCTGATGGCTGCGCAGGATACCGTCCTGCTTGGCGCCCAGGCGCTCGATGGCGCGGCGGCTCTGGTGGTTGAAGAAATGCGTGCGGAACTCGACCGCGATGCAGTTCAGAGTCTCGAAGGCATGGCGCAGCAGCAGCAGCTTGCACTGCGTGTTGAGCGGGCCGCGCTGCGCGCTCTTGCCATACCAGGTCGAGCCGATCTCGACGCGGCGGTTGGTGGCATCGATGTTCATGTAGGTGGTCATGCCGACGATCTTGCCGCCGGCATCGAACACGGTGAAGGGCAGCATCGAGCCCGCGGCCTGCAGGCCTAAGCGGCGGTCGATCTCCTTGCCCATGTTCTCCGGCAGCGGGATTGCGGTGTACCACAGCTTCGACAGCTCGCCGTCCTTGACCGCCTCGACCAGCCCTTCGCGATGGTCATGCGACAGCGGCTCGAGACGGGCATGCTGTCCGCGCAGGGTGACGGGATCGGGCCAGGGCATTGAAGTCTCTCTCCGTTGTCATTGCGAGGAGCGAAGCGAGGAAGCAATCCAGACTGTCACCGCGGACGCATTCCTGGATTGCTTCGCTTCGCTCGCAATGACGGTCACTAGCACCGTTTACTTGTTTAGGAAATTGAGCGGCAATCCGCCGCGCGGCCAGTCCATGGCGATCAGCTCGCCCTTGCCCGACAGCGTGATGTAGGCGGTCTTCAGCTCGGGGCCGCCGAAGGCGATGTTGGTGGTGACGCGGTCGCCGGTCGGAACCTGTTCCACCAGGGTGCCGTCGGGCGCGATCACCGAGATGCAGCCGGAGACGAGCGTGGCGACACAGACATTGCCGTTCGCTTCCACCGCGAGCGAGTCGAACATCTGGTAGCCGCCAAGGCCGCAGATCGGCTGGCCGCGCTCGCCGCGATAGATCGGATCGCGCGGCTTGAGCGTGCCCGGCGCCGAGAGCTCATAGGCCCAAAGCCGCCCGGTCGGCGTCTCCGCGATGTAGACCGTATTCTCGTCCGGCGACAGGCCGATGCCGTTCGCCGGCAATACGCCATGCACGATTTCGACGATCTCGCTCATGCCGGGCTTGAGGTAATACATGCCGCCGACGTCCATCTCGCGCGCGCGCCGCTTGCCGAGGTCGGAGAACCAGAGTCCGCCGTGCTTGTCGAAGACGAGGTCGTTCGGCCCGCGCAGATCGTGCGCGCCACATTTGGTCACGACGGTCTCGACCTTGCCGGACTGCAGGTCGACGCGCTGGATCGCGCCGCCGAGATAATCGTCCGGCTGCGGGCCGGGCATGATCATCTTGCCGGCCGGAATCCAGGAGAAGCCGCCATTGTTGCAGACGTAGATCTTGCCGTCGGGTCCGAGCGCGGCGCCATTCGGGCCGCCGGGAATCTTCGCCACGATCTCCTTGCGGCCGTCGGGATAGACGCGCGTCAGGCGCTGTCCCCGGATCTCCACCAGCACCACCGAACCGTCCGGCATCACGACCGGCCCTTCGGGAAATTCGAGGTCGGTGGCGAGAACGCGGACGCTGGACATTGGAGACCCTCCCGGCGGCTTGTTATGGCTTGCACGGGATGTCCGGCTCGGGCCCCCGCAGGCAAGATTTGCCTGCGGTTATGGCAAAGTCGCCGGGGCTTGCCAAGCAAGCGGGACGGTATGCCAGCGTTGCGTGTTACTCTCGCACCGGTATCCAGATTTCAAAGCCGCCATGGCCGGTCGCGGGATCGAATTTCTCGTCATAGCGCTCGAAGTTGGGCGCGTCCGCGGCTTTCAGGCCAGACGCCGGCAGCCATTGATTCCAGATCGTGTTGACGGTGCGCCGGATCGAGGCGACGTGATCCTTGTGCGTGAACACCGCATAGCGCTGCTCCGGAATGCGGATGCGACCGAAGCGGCGCGGCAGGTCGGAGAAATCGGCGACCTCGACGCCGGCAATGTAATCGAAATTGCCGGCATCATCGCCGTTGCAGCAGACGCCGTAGGCGATGTTGCCGACGCGCGCGGGAATGTCGGCGACCTCCCGATTGAAGCGCTGCCATAGACCGGGGATCATGGCACCGTTGTCGCAGGAGATGCGCTCGGCGGGGCCGGCGACGAGGAAGGCCTTTGCCGTCTCGAAGCGCGGTGGGGCGAGAGTATCGAGCATGGTGGAATCCATGAGGATCGGCTCCTGTAGCCTGAGCTGGTTGACGCACGCTGCCGCCCTCACCGCTTCGGGCGTGGTGCCGAATTGGTCGCGGAACGCGCGGGTGAAAGCTTCGTGCGAGCCGTAATCCGCCTCCAGTGCCAGCGACAGGATGTCAGGTGCGCCCTTTGCCAGACTGCGCGCCGCCTCCGTCAGCCGCCGCGCGCGCACGTAGCGCATCACCGGCAGACCGACGGCTGCGGCAAACGCACGCACAATGTGGAACCGCGACACGCCCGAGATCGCAGCGATCTCGTCGAGCGTCATCGGCTCGGCCAGATGGCTCTCGATATACCAGAGCGCGCGCTGGGCTGGATTCATGGCGGTTCAGGCTCTCGTTCGAAGCGCGGTGATGATGCGCCGATCGGCATCACTTTGCTTGATCGGCATTGCTGTCGTTTGCATGAGGATAGCCGGTCAATGGAAGCTGGCAACGCCCCGGTGTTCGTGGCTACACTCGCCGAAACCGCTCACGAGAAAGAGGAACCGGGTCATGGAAATCACCGATGTGCGGGCGCACCATATCCGTATCCCCTATGATGCCGGTGTCGCGAGCTTCCGCCAGGGCGCTTCCGCCATCACCGCACTCGACATGGTCCTCGTCGAGGTCACGACCGATGCCGGGCTGACCGGCTGGGGCGATGCTTTCGCCTATGTCTGCCCGCGCACGACGCGCAGCGCGGTCGAGGAGATGATCGCACCGCAGGCCCGCGGGCTGGAGGTGCCCGATGCCGCCGGCATCCCCGCCGTGATGGAGCAGATCCAGCGCAATTTGCATCTGTTCGGCCGCTACGGCATCACCATGTTCGCGATCTCCGGGCTCGATATCGCGCTGTGGGACCTCGCCGCAAAGATCAAGGGCGTGCCGCTGCACCGCCTGCTGGGCAAGATCAGGCGCCCGGCGATCCCGGCTTACGCGAGCCTGCTCCGGATCGGCTCGCCCGACAACATCGCCGCCGAATGCAGGAAGGCGCTCACGCTCGGCTATGGCGCGATCAAGCTGCACGAGACCACGACGCCTGCGGTGCTTGCCGCGCGCGAAGCGATCGGTCCCAACATTCCACTGATGGTCGACATGAACTGCCCGCTGACCGGGGAGCAGGCGATCGCTTTCGCGGCGACATGCCGCGACGCGCAGCCGATGTTCCTGGAAGAGCCGGTCTGGCCGCCGGAAGACTTCGCCACGCTTGCCGAGGTGCGCAGCAAGAGCGGGCTCGGAATTGCCGCCGGCGAGAATGCCTGCACCGAATATCAATTCCGCCAGATGATGGAAGCGGGCGCGGTCAGCCACGCCCAGCCGTCAGTCATCAAGGTCGGCGGCATCACGGAATTCCTGAAGGTCGCAGGCTTGGCCGATCGGCTCGGCATCAGGATCGTGCCGCACTCGCCTTACTTTGGCCCGGGCCTGCTGGCGACGCTGCATCTGCTCGCGACGCGCGACGACGGGCTGGTCGAGATGTTCTATTTAAAGCGCGAAGCCTGCCTCTGGGGCGGCCGCGCCGATGTCGATGAAAGCGGCCATGTCGCGGTGCCGGCGGGTCCCGGGCTCGGCTACGAGCCCGATCGTGGCGTGATGGAGCGATATCGCGTCGCGTGATCGACGCGCCTATTTCGCAGCATCCTTCGCCGGCGGCGCGTCCTGCTTCTTCTTCAGATCCTCAGTGGTCTTCGCCTGCGCGGCCTGGAGATCGAGAAGCGTCTTCTGCAGGCCGGCGATGGCTGTCTTCAGCGCATCGATCTGGCGATTGGCAACATCCAGCTTTTGCTGATGGTCGAGGCTGAGCTTGGTGATCGTCTTCTGCAGGAAGTCGACATTGCTCTGGAGGCAGCTGGTGCGGCGCTCCATGGTTTTCTCGACCGTGCAGATCTCGATGCCGGGCACGTCCTGCGCGAGCACCGGCAGAGGCGCCAGCGTGGCGAGCAGCAACATTGCGAAACAAACTTCGGCGTTTCGAAGCAGCATGAAAGTTCCTCGGCCAGTCGATCACATCAATGTGCGCTGTTTGCGCGCTGCAGCGTGAGGCTACCACACTCGCACCGCATTCTCGCGTTGAGCTTGGGCCCGTTCCCCTGGGACGGGGAGCAGTGAACCGCATGCGGGAGAAGTGGGCGCTCTCCGCGGCTTTGTTTAGGGGAGATTTTTGGAATGGCAACGCGCGATAGACGTTTGGCGGAATTCGACGGCGCCGGAGAACCACCGCCGGGCCTGCCACTTGAAGTGCTGTGCGAGGATCACAGCGGGACGTATCAACTGCCGTTCGCCTGCCGCTATGTCGAAGGACGCTGGCAAAACCACGAGGCCGGGATTGCGGTGGAAGCAACCGTGATCGGCTGGCGCCTGCCGCGCCTGAAGCAGCGCGGGGCCGCCTGAAGGCGGTGTCTGTTTCAAAATGCGACGGGGCCGCGCTGCGCTTTAACCTTCGGAACGCGGCCCGAACGAATCACGTCCGAATCAGCCGAAGCGCCTTGTACGCACCTGTTCACGGCTAGATCTCGCTGCGGTTCGGCAGGCGCGCACAATATCTGCGCAGCCGGCCGGATCGCAGGCGCCTGTCGCCGGGTCCAAAGGTTAATTGTTGCAAGGGCATAGCGCCGCGGTCCGCAGCGGAGGGCCGCCGCCCTCGAAACAGGCACAGCCGTGCAACGCCTGCCTAATATTCGACCTCGAGCTCCTCGATCTCGGCCGGCTCCTCCTTCGCCGCCGCGACCCATTCCTGCATCTCGGGCATGGCCATGATGGTGTCGGCATAGGCCTTGAGCGGCGGTGCGAGCTTGACGTCATAGGTCACGAAGCGCGTTACGACGGGAGCGTACATCGCATCCGCCATGGTGCGCTTCTCGCCAAACAGGAAGGGACCGCCCGATTTCTCCAGGCAGTCGCGCCAGATGAACCAGACCCGGTCGATATCGGCCTGCGCCCGCGACCAGATCTTGAAGCCGGGAAAGTGCCCCTTCAGGTTGACCGGCAGCGAGGCGCGCAGCGTGGTGAAGCCGGAATGGATTTCGCCCGAGATCGAGCGGCAATGGGCGCGCTGGATGCGGTCGGCCGGCAACAGGCCGGCGTCCGGCATGACCTCGTTGAGATATTCGGCAATCGCCAGCGTGTCCCAGACCACGGCGCTCTCGTGCCGCAGGCACGGCACCAGGATCGAGGACGACAGCAGCAGGATCTCCGCACGCGCCGACGGATCGTCCGGCGCGGTGACGATCTCCTCGAAATCGAGCCCGGAGAATTTCGTCAGCAGCCAGCCACGCAGCGACCAGGACGAGTAGTTCTTGCTGCTGATGGTCAGTGTCGCCTTCGCCATAGAGCCCTTCCCTCACGCCTGGGCAACGCACCGCCGCGCGTGCGTGCCCGTGATCTGTGCCTACCCGACCGGGGCGCAGCAAGCGACGTGCCAATTTTCCGGGCGGTCCGGCTCCCGTCTGGCTTCGATATTGCATCACGACAGGAGGCAAGTGGGCGCTTCAGTATGATGTCGATGTATTATCAGGCTTTTCAGAACCACATGGACCTGACGGCGCCATGGCGCGCGGGGGCTTCGTCCGCACTCAAATTCCTCAATCTGGTGCCTCAGGGCTCATCGGACCAAGTGGTCGGCCGGCTTTCGGCCGCGCTGGAGCTGATCTCGCGCTCCACCCTCACCTATGACCGTCCCGCCTACGGCATCGACAGCGTCATGGTGGGCAACCGCGAGGTCGCGGTCAGCGAGGAGATCGCCTACGCGACGCCGTTCGGCTCGCTGCTGCACTTCAGGAAACACGGCGTGGCCGAGCAGCCGCGCATGCTGCTGGTTGCGCCGATGTCCGGACACTTCGCCACGCTCCTGCGCGGCACCGTGAAGACGCTGCTGCAGGACCACGACGTCTACATCACCGACTGGCACAATCCGCGCGACATCCCGCGCAGCGAGGGCCGCTTCGGGCTCGACGACTACACCGAGCACCTGATCGACTTCCTCGGGCAGCTCGGGCCGCGCCCGCACATGGTGGCGATCTGCCAGCCGTCCGTCTCCGCGCTCGCGGCCGCCGCGATCATGTGCGAGGACAACCATCCCTCCCGCCCGGCGACGCTGACGCTGATGGCCGGCCCGATCGACACACGGATCCAGCCGACCAGGGTCAACGAATTCGCCAAGAGCAAGCCGATCGAATGGTTCGAGCGCAATCTGATCAACTACGTGCCGGTGCAGTGCCGCGGCGCTCTGCGCAAGGTCTATCCCGGCTTCGTGCAGCTCACCGCCTTCGTCTCGATGAATCTCGAGCGCCACATCAAGCAGCATCTCGACCTCGCCAACCACATTGCCAAGGGCGAGAAGGAGAAGGCCGCGACCATCAAGACCTTCTACGACGAATATTTCGCCGTGATGGATCTGCCGGCCGAATTCTACATCGAGACCGTGCGCGACGTGTTCCAGGAGCATCTCCTGCCGCAAGGCAAGCTGATGCATCGCGGCCGTCCGGTGAACACCAGGGCGGTCAGCCGCATGGGGCTGATGACGGTCGAGGGCGAGAAGGACGACATCTGCTCGATCGGCCAGACGCTCGCCGCCCAGGACCTCTGCACCGGCGTACGCGCCTATCGCCGCGTCCACCACATGCAGGCCGGCGTCGGCCATTACGGCGTGTTCTCCGGCAAGCGCTGGAACAACGAGATCTATCCGCTGCTGCGGGATTTCGTGCACGTGAATTCGTGAGGCGCACGCCGCGGCGCACGAGAGCTACTCTTCAAGCTCGTATCGCGCTGGGCCACGCGATGATTTGCCCTGACATCACAAGGCGGTTGCGCCCGCTCTCCTTGGCGGCGTAGAGCGCCTTATCCGCGGCCGCTATCAACGACGTGAAATCAGCATTATCGCCGAACGACATATGTGTGGCGCCACCAATACTGAGGGTGACCTGCTTGGATGGCGGGTTGAGCGCGTGCAGGATGCCGAGGTCTTGAATCGCTTGCCGGATTCGCTCGCCGACCTGCTCGCACCCTCCCGTGTCCGTATTTGGTAGCAGCAAGGCGAATTCCTCACCACCATACCGAGCGGCCAAGTCTGCTGGCCGCCGGGCCTGTTCTGCCAGGACCCCGGCGACCGAGCGGAGACATGCATCGCCCGCCTGATGCCCGTACTGATCATTGAAACTCTTGAAATGATCGACATCCATCAGCAACAGTGACAGAGGCCTTCCTTCGCGCCTGGCGCGGTCCCATTCCGCCTCTAGCCGCTCGTCGAAGTGTCTGCGGTTTGCCAAGTCCGTCAGGCCATCCGAACTGGCGAGAGCTGCCAGCTTATCCTCCAGGTCCTTACGTTCGGTCATGTCGCGCGAGATCGCCACCACGCCGTTGATGTCTCCACTCTGCGCACTCCTGGCGACGCGCAGCGCGGTTTCGATCCAGACCTCGCCTTTCTCGCGATGCCGAGTGCGATAAGTGATTCTCGCCTCCTCGGCTTCGCCGTTCATCAACGCGGAGATCGTCTCCTCAACCCGCGCCAGATCCGCCGGATTTATGCCGGCGAGGGCCGACGTATCCACCAATTCGTTCGGAGCCCAGCCGAGGACTCGCGCGCTGGACGGCGACGTATAGAGAATCCGTCCATCGACCGCTATACGCATGACCATGTCTCCCGACTGCTCCGCGAGGAGACGAAAATCCGCCTCCTTGGCGATCAGAGCAGCGGCCATCTTCTGCCGCATGTGCAACTGGCGCACCAGCCAAACCCCTGCAACAGCGAGCCCTCCTATCAGTCCCAGCACCGCAACCACGCGCGTCAGCGCCGCTTTGCGCCAGGGGGCCAAGACGTCGTCTTCCGATTCCGTCGCAACCACGACAACAGGGTAGCGACTGCTGAGTTGATAAAAGCTCAGACGCCGAACGCCGTCGAGAGGCGACGTGAAGTAGTAGACGTCCGCACTTGGCCGCTCGCGGAAATTCCTAAAAAGCGGTGCATTCGACAGATCGCGACCCGTATATCCGTTGTCCGGGCTACGCGCGAGGACAACGCCCTTCGCGGTCGCCAGTGCAATTGAGCCGTTCTGGCCAACGTCGAATCCGCGATAGAATTGCAAAAAATAGTCGACATCGATCGTGGTAAGAGCCACTCCGGCAAAACTGCCGTCAGGATGATCGAAGCGCCTTGACGCTGTGATGATCCATTGCCCCCCCGATCTGCTCCTCACTGGGCCCCCAATGAAGGTTCCTCGCTCAGCCACGGCGCGATGATGCTGGAAATACTCGCGGTCGCTGTTGTTGAGGCCGGCGAAATCCACGGGCTCGCTGGTTGCGAGCCAGCGGCCGGTCTCGTCATAGACGAACACAGCTCGAATCCGGTTCGCGGCTTTGCGCCGGGAAAGAAAGGTCTGAATCTTCGCGATCGCCGCCGGGCTGGTCCCCTCGAGTTCGAGTTGGCCGACCAACACATTGAGAACGGTGTCCGCGAGTTCGAACGTATCGTCCGCGTGTTGCGTCACCGAGCGGGCCAGATTGGCCACGTCTGTTTCGGAGCCCTTCAGCAGCGTCTGTCGCTGGGACCACTCCCGCCAGCCGCTGAGCGCGACAATCGCCAAGCAAGCGACCGCCACGAACGCGGAGGCCCAGAGCGTCAGACGCCCCTTCCGAAGATCGCTGCGGTGATCGATCAAGAGATGCTCCCTGCACCCTCAACCCGTAAACGCCTTGGGCTAAAGGATGGTTGCTCGTTCCGCTTGTGATTTTTTGGGAGAACACCGGAAGGAGATTGACGGCATCGATGAGCGGCTTGACCGTCGATCGATAGCGCATGGACTGGTCCGGCGAGAAGGACAACACAGCAATCAACTCGGCGCGACGGCTTCGATTACTGTGCCGGCCACTCGGCCAAAGCCAGGTTCAGTAAAACTCGTCGGATGCAGGCTTCGAGCTCCGGCAAGAACTGCAAAATCGTCTGTCCGCGGTTGAGGCCGAATGACCATGCTCTCTGCCGGCAGACGCTCGGTCGGCGAGACCGACGCGGGCTTCGCGCCGCCTGCAACAATGTGGGGCAACGGTGCGGCCATCAACCAGATGTTCTTAAGCATCGCCCTATTCACCGAGCACGCGACGACACCTTTCCGCTTCAGACGGGCGACGGTAAAGAGCTTGCGGATCAGCAGGTCTCGTTCAAGCGACTGCGGCAATTTGAACTGCACCCCGATGAGCCGGCCCCTTTGTTGCGCAATCACCGCATCGACCCATCCGACCTGCATGATGTGCACGCGCAGCGGTTCTCCGGCGCGAGGACAGTCAATACCGGAGCCAAGCAGAACGCCGGCGCCAGAGAGGGAGATGTTGCTCACGCGTCCAGAAAGCTGCTCGCCGGTCACGGTCTGGATCAAGATAGTTTCGTCGATGTCGAAACGCTCCTCGGTACGTCCCATCCGCGCCTGCAGCGAGGTCATGCAGACGAAGAAAAGCACGACGATGTTCACGACCGACCAGAAGGCGACCATCGGTAGAGCGGCCGGATGATCGATGATGCGCCATTCCGGGATCGTGTTCAGAACCACACCGACAACCGTCAACGCCATCAAGACCGCCGACGGCCAGAATATCTCCGCAGCGTAACTTGCGCGCCGCGCGGCAGCCCCCTTCGGCGTCACCCTGAACGCATGTCCCGCCGGCTTGACGAGAGTCCCCAGCACCGTCGGCAATATCTTGAAGCTCTGGATCGTCGCCGACACCTGAGCGGCGAGCGGAAAATGCACGTGCGGCGCGAACCAGGAGATGCCGCCGTTGAGCGCCAGGATCGCGGGGAACAAGTAGTAGAACACCGATTCGGGGGTGACATCGACGACAGGCGCCAAGCCGGTCCACATGAACACGATCGGAACCACCACGACCATGAGCGCCCGCAAGCCCAATGAGAGCCAATGCGTCGGAAAGAAGAGGAGCCGATGCATCAAGCCCAGTCCGGGGCCGAGCGGACCGGCGGCGAGGTACAGCGTCTGAATCGCGCCACGCGCCCAGCGTTGCCGCTGCACGAAAAAGGCATCAAGGCTTTCCGGCGCCAGTCCAATCGCCAGCGGTTCGCAGAGATAGCGGGTGACGTATCCCTTGCGCAGCAGGACGAGCGTCAGCAGGATGTCTTCCGTAATGGACTGGGTCGGCAAGGCATCGCCTACCGCGCGGAGTGCTGCGCGACGCGTGACGGAGTTGGACCCACAACAAAAGGCACCATCCCAGCCGTCGCGCGCGGGCATGATGGAATCGAAGAAGAACCGTTGCTCGTCCGGCAGTCCCCTGTGCAGGCCGAGATTCGCCTGCATCGGGTCCTCATTGTAGAAGGCGTGCGGGATCTGAACGATTCCGACCTTTGGATCAGCGAAGAAGCCCATCGTGCGCATCAGGAAATTGCGCTGCGGCACGAAATCCGCATCAAAGATCGCGAAGAACTCGCCGCTCGTCTTGGTCAGGGCATGATTGATATTGCCGGCCTTGGCATTCAAATTGTCGGCGCGCGTGAGATAGCCGGCGCCCTTTTGCGTGCAGAGTGCCCTGAGCCAAGGCCTGCGACCATCATCCAAGACCCACACCTGGACGTTCGGATAGTCCAGGCACAGCGCGCCGGTGATCGTCTTTTCCAGCACCTCGAATGGCTCGTCGTAGGTCGGAATAAAGACGTCGACCGAGGGCAGCTCATCATCCGGCAGGCTGCGAAGCCGACGCTCGTGCTGATCTGCTTCGCTTCGGCGATCGGTCCTGCGAAGGAACGTCAGATAGAGAATGAACTGATCTGTGAAAGTCAGAAGCTCGACGAACAGACAGAACCAGATCCAGCCGACCTGATACCAGGTCCCGCTTGCCGGCAGCACCGTGGTGAAAATACGCCATTCGAGATAGTGGGCAACCACAAGCCAAACCACAACAAAGACCGCAAGACGCGCCCAAGGGCGCGCGACCGGAAAGGTCGGCGCCAACAGATACATCGCAGCAAAGATGCCCAGCATCGGCGCGAACAGCTGAGAGAGAGGCAGAGTCATGGCTTGCATGGAACATCTCGCTCACAGGAGCGATTGGTCGAGTTCCAGGCGAGCGGTCAGCCATTTCAACTTCGAGCTGACCAATCGTAGCAGGCCGTCGGCTCTGCGCTCGAAGCGCACCTCAGCCAATCGTCCGATATCGCAGGAGCCGTTGCGGTCGGCCGACGTCTCATTGGGCGGAAGCGATATCTCAATGGTAATGTTGCCCGGATCAGGCCGCGGCACCCGAGCCGCAAGCAGCCGATCATCGCCGTACGCGGCCGATCCGCGGACCTGCCGGATCTGGCCGCTCTTCCATTCGCGACTCCCAATCAGACGGACGGTAGCCGCATCTCCAGCCTTGATCTTCTCGAAATCGCGCTCGGGTAGTTCAACGACGATAAACCGGCGTTTGCAATCTGCGAAATCGAAGACCGACTGCCCTTCCGTGACCATCGAGCCCGGGCTGGCCGCGACCGACCAGACCACATGGGCTGCGGGCAAGGACAGATCGTAGTGATCGAGACGATCAAGTCGAGTGCGTTCCTCTGCAATTTCCGCGGCCAACTGCGCGGCACGTGAGCTGTTCTGCAACAGGTCTGTCTCGAGCTCCTGGCGGCGGAGGACAAGCCGCTCGCGCTGCTGCTGAGAATAGGGCACGTCGTTGGCATCGCCACGAAGATAAATGCCCTTGTCGGCCGCCCCCAATTCCGTCTTGAGGCGCCGCAGGCGTTCATCGGCCATCTGGCACCGCGTTGCGGTTGCCTCCTGCGAGGCCTGGGCCTCACCGGAGCGGATCTGCGAACTGATGCCGAGCTTCACGAGCCTCTCCATCCGGCCCGCGACATCGTTCCGCTGCCGCGCCTCAGCGAGACAGCCGCCTTTTTCAACTTCCGTTTCACCTATCTCGTGGCGCAGGCGCGCTACCATCCCCGAACGATAGTCCTCGCTTCGCTCGCGGAGCTTGCGATCGAGCTCGGCGATTTCCTCGAGTTGCCGGCGTGCGAGCTCGGCGCGTTTGGTGGACATGGCCAGCTGCTGATCAAGGTCCATGAGGTGCCGGCGATCCGGCGAACGCGCCTCGACCAGCGGCACCATCCGGGTGTGCTCGAAATATTCGCCCTTGCGGGGAAGATCTGACGAGAGCTGACCCGCCATCGGCGCAGTCACCCGCATGAGCTCGGCATTGACATAGGCGGAGGGCGCGATTCGGTAGGTCACATACGGCAACAGGGCCCATCCGCTGAGAGCGATGATCCCGAGCGCCAGGGACCGCCGAGCGATCCGGCTGCGAATGAAACGTTCGACATGCAGGCGAACCACGACTGGATCTCCAAATGGGCTTTGGTCGCTCCGCCTGCCCTTGCGAAGGCAAGCCTATCACCGCATGGCCCAGGTGTTGGCATGAAGCCTGCGCCTTGAGACAATGAGCAATCCGACAACAGCTGCTTGCCGAAATCAGGATTCGCCGCCGCAGCAGACTCCCCCTCGCAACCACGAGAAGCATATCTAGCTTTCACCACAGCAGGTTAAGACGTGTCAAAACCGGAGAACTACGGCTCGGGAATCGAGAACAAGATGCCGACCTATTCTGGCTTGAAGTCGGCGCGGCGCTTGTACTGATCGAATGGCGGCGCGGCTAACGCCCATTCCTAAGCAGCTCTTTCGCTTCCGCGAATTCGGGAAGACCATGCTCCGCCTCGAATTGAGCGACCACGGGCGCAAGCACTTCGGTTAGCGTACGCGCTCGGCCATTTGTCTTGTACAGGCGTGCAAGTTCAAGAGCGCTGCGCAGCTCAAAGGTCTTGGTCTGCTGATGTTGTGCGATGTCCAGCGCCCGCTTGAGGGCGTCTTCGGCACTGGATTCGTCCGAAGGATTATGGCGCGATAAGAGTTTACCGCGGACACGATGCAGCTCGGCATCAAGCCAATGCTGGCCGGATTGTCCCGTCCCGGCGATCAATTCGTCCAGGATTTCCAGCCCGGTCTCGACGTCGCCTAAATCTGCAATCGCCAGGGCGACATGCATCCCCCAGAACGGTTCGCAGAGGTAGCAATCGTTCTCGTGCAGGAAGGTCCAGCCGTGACGCATGTCCGCCAGTCCGGTCATTCGGTCTCCTGCACGCCACTTGGCGAGGCCGTTCAGGTAGGTGCCGGCGGCCACGTACAGCGGCATCGTGTGGTCGCGTGCGAGACCGAGCGCCAGGATCGTCTCTGTCTGCTGCAACATGCCCCCGCATACTCCGTCGAACACCGCGCGATGAACCAACGCATTGGCCTGGGACAGCGCCCGTTTTTCTCCCGGAGTACCCACCGCTTCCGCGGCGAGCTTGCGCGCACGAGCGATGTCGCCGAGCGGCCAGAGCACCAAAGCGAGAAATCGCATGATCACGAACGGGAGATCCAGCGCCGACGCCCTGAAGGTCGCGGGATCCGGTTCGGCCCGATAGATCGCCAGCGCCCGCTCAAGATGCGTACGCGCGTTCAAATACTCGCCGGCGAACCAGCAGGTCACGCCCCCAGTCCAATGGGCCACGACGGCGGCCACCGGCGAGTCCGGCCGTCGCTCAGCGGCGCTCCTGATGGCATCCGCCAGCTCCCGCATCGGAGCAAGTTCGCCATGGGTCAGGCAGGCATTGAAGAGGCCGGAATGGACCGGCGCAAGTTCAACGGGATCATCGATACCGGTTCCGAATTGTCGCGCGCGCGTCCATGCGGCGACCGTTTCCGGAGCGCTGTGGCCGAGGCTGCCCCGCAAGGCACGGCCATATGCGATTTGAAGATGCAGCCTGCTCATCATCCGGTGGGGCTCGCCAGGCAATTGATCGGCGATCGCGATGGCCTTGCCGAGATGCGCGATCGCCTCGGAATAGGCCGAGCGTTTCAACGCCTGCTGGCCCGCCTTGCGCCACCATTCGAGGGCGATCTCGCTCAGCCCCGCCTCGGTGAAGTGGTGCGCGAGAACTTCCGGCTCGGTCTCGGCGACGATTGGAAACTTGTCGCGCAGGACATCGCCAATCCTTGTGTGAAGCACCTGCCGTTTGCTCTTGAGCAGGCTCTCGTAGGCCGCTTCTTGAACAAGGGCATGCTTGAAACTGTAATTTGCTTCGGGCGGCGTCCCACGACGCAGCAGCAGTTCGGCCTCTTCAAGTTGTCCCAGCGCAGCGCTCAGCGTCAGATCGTCGCGTGCCGCCACGGTTTTCAGCAGCGCGTACGAGAAGTCGCGGCCAATGGCGGCGCCTATCTGAGCCACCTCCTTGACCGGGGCGAGCCGATCGAGCCGCGCCATCAGCGAATCCTGCAGCGTCGCAGGGATAGCAAGCGGCGGCAGCGGACTATTCAAGCGGTAGCGCCCGGCATCCTCAACGAGCAGCCCGGACTCCAGCACCATCTTGGTCAATTCCTCGACGAATAGCGGAATGCCATCCGTCTTGTCGATGATCTGCTCCATCATCTCGCGTGGCAGCTGGCGACCGACGACAATCTGCTCGACGAGCGCGCGCGTGTCCTGCCGATCGAGCCGGTCGAGCCGCAACAGACTGACGTTGGCAAGGCCCGACCAGGAGGGCTCGAACTCCGGCCGCGACGTCAAGAGCACGAGTATCGGCAGTCCCCTGATCCGATCGACCGCGAGATCGAACAGTTCAAGTGTCGTGGCATCGGCCCAATGCATATCCTCGCAGATGATCAGCAGCGGCTGGCCTCGCGCCAGTCCCTCAAGCTGATCGAGAAGGGCGGCAAAAGTCTGCCGCCGCTGCTGCGCCGGGCTCAAGCCGAGGGGCGGGCAATGGTCGCCGGTGGGAATCGAAAGCAGAGCGGCAATGAGCGGTGTTGCCCGGGCGACCTGCTGGGTTCCTATCGCCAGCATTGCCTCGAGCTTGTCGAGTTTTTGATCCGCCGTGTCGTGCGAGCGAATTCCGGCGGCGCGCTCGAGCTGCGCGACGAAGGGATGAAGCGCACTATTGATGTGGTAAGGCGAACACTGATATCGCACGCGACGGTGCGACCCCAACGAGGGGCTTTCCGACAGCGTTGCTACAATACGCGACTTGCCGATGCCCGCTTCGCCGGAAATCAATACGAACTGGCCCCGCCCCTGCCATGCCTCCCGCTGGCGCGAGAGGATGAACTCGATCTCGTTCTTGCGGCCGACAAAGCCGATCGAGCGCGCGGCACGGACTGCCTCGAAGCGACTCTCGGATGCGGTCGCTCCTTCCACCGCCCAGACTGCGATGGGGTCTGCCATTCCCTTGACCTCCCGGCGGCCGAGATTGCGGAGGGAGAAGAGATCGCCAAGCAGCCGGCGCGTCGATGAAGCAACAACGACGACCCCGGGCTCCGCCAGGCTCTGGAGCCGGGCGGCGAGGTTTGGTGTATCGCCGATGGTTGCGTGCTCCTCCGACGCATCTCCGCTGATGAGGTCGCCGACCACCACAAGTCCGGTCGCAATTGCGATCCGCAGTTCAGCTCGTTCGTCAGTTCCTGTCTTGAGCTGGCGTATCGCGGAGATCATGTCGAGGCCGGCGCGCACCGCGCGCTCGGCATCATCTTCGTGGGCGCGCGGATAGCCGAAATAGACGAGTATTCCGTCACCGACGAATCTGGCTATCCTGCCGTCATAAGCGGCGACCACGCTCGCGCAGGCAGCGCGATAGGCCCGGATCACCTCCCACATATCCTCGGGATCGAGACGCGCGGAGAGCGCAGTCGAGCCGACCAGATCGCAAAACATGACGGTCAGGTGACGCCGCTCGGCGTCCTGAGGAGGAGCGGACGATGCGATCAACGCGGCCGGATCGAGGTCAGCGATAGCACGCAGCATTTTGCGGCGATGGCCGAGCAGGACTCCGAGCTTATCGAAGTCCTCGTCCATCAGTTCGGGAAGGACGCCTATGTCGATTCCATTTTGGGCAAAGCGCTCCGCGTATTGCGCAAGCCCCAGCTTCTCAAGCCACTCCGCAATCTGCATTGGCTCCACCGATCGTGTGGTTGGCGGTTAGCAGAATTTTGGACCACGGCGCGCGCGGACAATATACCAACGTTACCATTATGGCACGTCATGTTTGTTGCGCGACCACCTAGGCTTCTCAATCCCGATATCGCATTGAACCAGTGAGCTGCGCGAGGCGAACGGCTTCGCACCTAAACATCGTCGGCACGCAGCATTGGACGGCAGAGGTTGCGATGAGTCTCGTCGCAGTCGTTCCGAACCAGAAACTGAGGCTTGTGCCAAGCGGATATTTTTCGCGACCGCAGCTCCTTCATTGCTCGCCGATAGGCGCTTCATAGCTGCGAGCCATCGTGCCCGCCGCAACCTGGAGCGAAGAACCGATTACCCAGCAGCCGGCAACAAAGCCGATCAGGCCGTTAGGCAGATTTTGATCAAGGACAAGAATGCTGACGGACAGAGTCGCAGCGATTGCCGCACCGAACGTGCCAGCCGCACTCATAATCTCGACCGGCTCGGAACCGTTCCATTCTTCCGAGATGCTCGATGTCGACCTCTGTGCGCCATGGCCAGCCATATCAATTCCGACGTAATAGCCGACAGCTCCGTAGAGCATTGTTATCAGGACGATCCAGCCGCTTTCGAATAGTCCGGCTTTCTGACGTAACAGGGCCGCCCCAACATAGAGGCCGCCAGATGCACCAACGGCGGCCAGCCCGATTCTTTCAAGAAGATGAGCCGATTTGATCAGACTTGAACGGGCGATCCGAAGATTGCCGACGCGCCTTGTTGCAGAAAAGGCGCTGAAAATTGCGCTGCTTATCTTCATAGGAGCTCCTTCTGAGTAAGTAGCAGCCTACCGGCCGACCCCGAACAGAAGCTGCGTGAGTTGCGCGATGCCCTTTCATTCCAATTTCTGAAGAATCTTTGCTGAGTGATGGGACTGGCTTTGCTCGTGAGCGAGACGGAACCAATCCAAAGCTGCGAGCATGTGGCTGCGCAGGCATTGCATCTCACCCGTGTTTCAAATGATCCGGGTGCGGCAATTTTCGTTGCGAGAGTGGTAATTCAGAAAGAGAGCGAGCGCGTATGAAGCGGTTCACACACGGTCCTCCCTGTCGCTCTATTCGGTCACAATTTCCGAAGGACGCATCTCATTTCGCGATAACGGACGGCGAACATGCTGGATCTGCAACGCGCGGTTGGTCAGCACGCTGCCCGCGTCTGGCCGAAATCAAAGATACGCGCTTGGTTTCGTGAAGCTCGCAGCCTCAGGCCGACCATTCCTCGCCCCACATCTGCACGACGTGACCGGGCGACACTTCGCGATAGCGCCGCACGGGGGGCTGATAATCCGGCGCGCGGACCGGGCTTCTGATCTCGTCGTTGGAGGTTGGACGCGGCGTGCCGCGGCGTGACGGATCGGGCACCGGCACGGCGGCCATCAGCTTTTTGGTGTAGGGGTGCTGGGGGTTGCCGAACACCGACGCGCGCGGGCCGATCTCGACGATCTCGCCGAGAAACATCACGGCGACGCGGTGGCTCATGCGCTCGACCACGGCGATGTCGTGGGAAATAAAGAGATAGGCGAGGCCCATGCTGGCCTGGAGGTCGAGCATCAGGTTCACGACCTGCGCCTTCACCGAGACGTCGAGCGCGGAGACAGCTTCGTCGGCGACGATCAGCTTCGGCCCGAGCGCGAGCGCGCGCGCGATGCAGATGCGCTGCCGCTGGCCGCCGGAGAATTCGTGCGGGAAGCGCGCGGCCATGTCAGCGGAGAGGCCGACGCGGACGAGCAGGTCGGCGACCTTGTCGCGCGCCTGCGACGCCGTTGCCAGTCCGTTGGCAAGCAAAGGCGCAGCGATCGCCGTTCCCACCGACATGCGCGGATTGAGGCTCGCGAACGGATCCTGAAACACGATCTGCATGTGCTTGCGGACATCGCGCAAAGCCCGGCCGTTCATGGCCAGCACATCCTGGCCGTCGATCAGGACGGTGCCGCTGTCCGGCTGCGTCAGCTTCAGGATGGAGCGGCCGGTGGTCGACTTGCCGCAGCCGGATTCGCCGACCAGCGCCAGCGTCTCGCCGGCGCGCAAGGTGAAGGAGACGTTCTCGACCGCATGGACGCGGCCCGAGACCTTGCCGAACAGGCCCGAGCGAATCGGAAAGCGCGTCGTGAGGTTTGAGACTTCCAGCAGAGGCCGCTCGGCGGGCGAGACGGTATCGGGCGTCTCGGCCGGCTCGTCCGACGTGCCCGTCACCTTGTCGACGATCGGAAACCGCATCGGCCGCATCCGCCCGTCCATCGAGCCGAGCCGCGGCACCGCCGCGAGCAGCGCGCGCGTATAGGGATCCGCAGGCGCGGCAAAAATGCGCGCGGTGGCGTCCGTCTCCACCGCCTGCCCGCCATACATCACCACGGTGCGGTCCGCGATCTCGGCGACCACGCCCATGTCGTGGGTGATGAAGAGGATCGACATGCCCTCCTCCTGCTGAAGTTCTTTGAGCAGTTCCAGGATCTGGGCCTGGATGGTGACGTCGAGCGCGGTGGTCGGCTCGTCCGCGATCAGAAGCTTCGGCTTGCAGGCCAGCGCCATCGCGATCATCACGCGCTGGCGCATGCCGCCGGAGAAGCGATGCGGGTGCTCGTGGAAGCGCGACGCCGCCGCAGGGATGCGGACGCGATCGAGCAGGCGGACGGTCTCCGCCTCCGCCGCCGCGCGCGACAGGCCGCGATGCTGGATCAGCGCCTCCGCGATCTGGAAGCCGATGGTGAGCACCGGATTGAGGCTCGTCATCGGCTCCTGGAAGATCATGGCGACGTCATTGCCGCGGATATCCTTCATATCAGCCTCGGGCAGCGCGAGCAGATCGCGCCCCGCCAGCATGACGCGGCCCTCGACCCGGCCGATCTCGCTCGGAATGAGCCGCATGATCGACAGCGCGGTGACGCTCTTGCCCGAGCCGGACTCGCCGACGATCGCGACGGTTTCGCGGGCTGCGATGTCGAACGAGACCTTGCGAACGACGGGAATCCATTGCCGCTCCAGCATGAAGGAGGTGGTGAGGCCGGAGACCGAAAGCACGGAGGACTGTGCTTCGGCAACGGCCTGATCAGATCTTCTTCTGTCGATGCTCATGCGATTGCCCTAATAGCCCCGCCTGCGATCGACCAGCCCCGGCAGCTCCTCGCCGCGGCGGTGACGCGCGATGACGTCGAGCACGAAATCGACGGCCGTATCGGGCGTGGTCATGCTGGCGTTGTGCGGCGTCAGCAGGATACGCGGATGGCTCCAGAACGGGTGGCCTACCGGCAGCGGCTCGGGATCGGTGACGTCGAGCACCGCACCTGATAGCGCGCCGCTGTCGAGGGCTGCGAGGAGATCGGCCTCGACGAGATGCGGGCCGCGTCCGACATTGACGAGCCCTGCCCCGCGCGGCAGGCGCGCGAACAGCTCGGCATTGAGAATGCCGCGCGTTTGATCCGTCAGCGGCAGCAGGCAGACGAGAATGTCGGCCTGCGCCAGAAATTCTGGCAAGGCATCGGCCCCCGCGTAACAGGTGACGCCTTCGATCTCGCGCGGCGAACGATTCCACCCAAGAAGCGGAAAGCCGAACGTCTTGAGCCGTTCCAGCACGGCCTGGCCGAGCTGGCCGAGCCCCATCACGCCGACGTGCCGGCGCCTGGCCGGCGTGATCCGGATCTCGCGCCAGACCTGCTGCCTCTGCTGACTGACGAAATCGAGGAGATCACGGTGCAGGGCAAGCACGGCCATGGTGACGTATTCGACCATGGTCTCGGCAATGCCGGGCTCCAGCATGCGGACCAGCGGGATGTGCGCCGGGACTGTCGTGGTGTCGAACTGATCGACGCCCGCGCCCACCGAGAAGACCAGCTCGAGATTGGGAAAGGTCGTCGTGATGTCATCCGGCGGCACCCAGGCCACGAGATAGCGCACCGCGGCCGGATCGCCGATGTCGGGCCAGAGCCGGAACGGCACATCAGGCGCGCGCTCCGCGAAGAAGAGCGCCCACTCGGCGCCGCGCACCATATTGGCCTTGTAGAGAACCGTCATGCCGGCCTCAGAACGGGCTGACCGGCGCGAGCCGGCGGCCGTCGATCATGCGCTTGTGGCTGTAGGCGGCCGGATCGACAAGCGGCGTCGCGCCGGTCACGAGGTCGGCGGCGAGCTTGCCGGCGGCGGGACCGATGCCGAAACCGTGGCCGGAGAAGCCGGTCGCGAGGAAGAAACCCGGCAGCGCATCGACCGGTGAGATCACCGGTATCGTATCGGGCGTGCAGTCGATGGTGCCGCCCCAGGCTTCGGCGATCTCGATGTCCTTCAATTCCGGATTCGACTTGATCAGCGCCGCCAGCGCCGCATTGACCAGCGACATGTCGGGCGCGGGATCGCGCACGCGCTCGGCCTCGAACGGCGATGGCTTGTCGAAACTCCAGCTGGTGCCGCGCATGAGCTGATCGAAGAACGATTTGCCGAACGAAAGCTTCAATCCGTTCTTGCGATGCTGATAGGTCGGCCAGAACGTGCGCGCGTAACGGAACAGGTCCGGCGACAGCTCGACCGTGCCGCGGTTGCGCAGCGCCAGCGTGAAGCCGCCGTCGAGGCGGCGGCGGATGCAGTAGAAATCGGTGCCGAGCGCGCCGGAGGTGATCTCCGGTCCCGGCGTGGTCCGGCACGCGGTGGCGTTGACGAGTCCGATCGGCAGCTCGATGCCGTGGCGGCGGCAGAACAGCGACGACCACGCGCCGCCCGCCAGCAGCACGGATTGCGTGCGGATGGTGCCCTTCTCGGTGACGACGGCGCTGACCCTCCCGCCCGTCGTCTCCAGCCCGCGCGCGGCGCAGCCCTGGTGGATGGTGACGCCGTGCTTGCGTGCGGCGGTGGCGAGCGCAGGGACGGCCATCGACGGCTCGGCGCGGCCATCGCTCGGCGTGTGCAGGCCGCCGACCCATGTGTCGGCGTTGCCGGGCATGCGCTCGGCGACCTCGGCCGGCGTCAGCACGGTGGAGTGAACCTGCATCTCGCGCGCGACCGCGGCCCAGCGCTCCCACCTGGCGAGTTCGTCCTTGCTCTTGGTCAGGAACAACACCCCGGTTCGCCGGAAGCCGGCATCGACGCCGGCATCGTTCTGCATGTCCTCCCACAGAAGCAGCGCCTCGCGCGCGAGCGGGATCTCCTCGCGTGCGCGGCCTTGCTGGCGGCACCAGCCCCAATTGCGGCTCGACTGCTCGCCGCCGACATGGCCCTTCTCGACCAGCGCGACGGAGTGCCCCTTCTTCGCCAGATGATAGGCGGCCGAGACGCCGATGACGCCGCCGCCGATGACGACGACATCTACCTGCGCCGGCAGGCGTTCGTCGCTGTTGATGCGGTTGAGCGGCGGGGACATGGGGCACTCCTGGAGTTCAGTTCGAGTTCTTGCGCGTCAGAGGTCTTGCGCGTCACGGGATGTTCATTCGCGGATCGAGCGCATCGCGCAGGCCGTCACCGAGAAAGTTGAAGCTGGTCACCGCGAGCGTGATGGCGACGCCCGGCGCGATCGCGAGCCAGGGCGCGCTGGTGAGATAGATCTGCGCATTGTTGAGCATGTTGCCCCAGCTCGCCGCCGGCGGCTGGATGCCGTAGCCGAGATAGCTGACATAGGATTCGAGCAGGATCGCCTTGGCGACGTTGAGCGTCGCGGCAACGACGATCGGCGCGATCGCGTTGGGCACGAGCTCGCGGAACATGATGCGCAGGTTCGAGGAGCCGAACGCGAGCGCGGCGACCGCAAACTCACGCTCGCGCAGCGAACGCACCTGGGCTTCGACCACGCGGGCCACCGCCATCCAGGCCGTGGCGGCGATCAATATGGTGGTGGTGACGAGACCGGGCTCGGTCAGCGCTGCGAGGGCCAGCAGCAGGAAGATGGTCGGAAAGCACAGCACGGCGTCGACGAGCCGCATCAACACCGCGCCGACCGCGCCGCCATAGAACCCGGCAAAGGCGCCGACGACAATGCCGACCGCCATCGCGATCACCATCGCGACGATGCCGATCGAGAGCGAGACCCGCCCGCCCATCATCAACCGTGCCAGCACGTCGCGGCCGAGCTCGTCGGTGCCGAGAATATGCGCGCCGGAGAGCGGCGGCGCGAACCGCTTCATGATGTCGATGTAGGTGTCGTCGAACGGCAGCAGGTAGGGGCCGAACGTCGAACCGAGCACGAGCACGAGGATGATCAAGGCGCCCGCGAGCGCCAACCGATGCCGGCGAAAGCGCCGCCACGCGGCCTGGCCGGGCGCGAGCTGAACGGTGGAGAAGGCTGCGGTCGCCATCGCTTCAGCCCACCCGGATGCGCGGATCGACGACGGCATAGAGGATGTCTGCCAGCAGCGAGCCGATCAGCACCATCGTCGCCGAGAACATCAGGATGCCCATCACCACGGGATAGTCGCGGTAACCAATCGAATCCAGGAACAGGCGGCCCATGCCCGGCCAGGTGAACACGGTCTCCGCCACCAGCGCACCGCCCAGCAGCGTCGGAAACTGCAGGCCGGCGACCGTGATCATCGGCAGCAGCGCGTTGCGAAGCGCGTGCACCGTGAGAATGCGCCATTCCGGCATGCCCTTGGCGCGTGCAGTGCGGATGTAGTCCTGGTTGATGACCTCGAGCATCGAGGAGCGCATGAAACGGCCCCACATCGCGGTCTCGACCAGCGCCAGCACCATGGCCGGCGCGATCAGATGATGCAGCAGGTCGAGGAAGGAGCCGTCGCCAATGGTATGCCGGTTGCCCGCCGGCAGCCAGCCGAGCTTGACCGAGAAGACGTAGATGGTGACGAGGCCGAACCAGAAGGTCGGGATCGACAGCGCGATCATGGCACCGACGGTGGCGAGCGTATCGAACAGCGAGTAGCGGCGTAGCGCGCCAAGGATGCCGATCCAGCAGCCGAGCAGCACCGCGATGATGGTCGCCGTCGCCATCAGCTCCAGCGTGGCGCCGAGATGCGAGGAGATCACCGACAGCACCGCCTCGCCGTCGCGATACGACTTGCCCCAATCACCCCGCACCATGCGGCCGAACCAGTCGAGATATTGGACCGGCAGCGGACGATCGAGGCCGAGCTGCCTGGTGACGCGGTCGAGATCCTCCTGCGTCATCTGGCTTGAGACGGCAAACTGCGACAGCGGCCCGCCGGGCGCCAGATGCAGGATGGCGAAGCCGATCCCCGAGACGATCACGAGCAGCATGATCGCCTGCGCCAGGCGATTGACGACGTAACGGGCCATCTCAGGCGATCCGACCAGCCCGAGACATCAGGCCCAATACCATTCGCGGATATTCCAGCAATTGATGGAGGTGTTGATGTTGGGACGGAAGCCTTGCAGCCCCTCCTTCACCCCCTCCGCAATGAAGCCCTGGAACAGCGGCAGGATCGCAAAATCGTTGCGGATCAGCTTCTGCAGGTCGCCATAAGTGGTCTTACGCTGGGCGAGTTCGAACTGCTTGGCGCCTTCAGCGAGCAGACGATCCGCCTCCGGGCTTCTGTACTGATAGGTGTTGAAGCCGCGGCCGCCTTTGGCGGGAATGGCGCCGGAGCCGAAGCGCGGCGTCACGTCGGGGTCGCTGCCGAGCATGAAGTTCACCGACACCAGCACCGAGTTGAACTTCGACTGCTGCCAGAACTCGCCCCAGATCACCGCCGCCGGCATGTTGTTGACGCGCATCGCAGCGCCGATCGCGCGCCAGTCCTGGATCAGGAGCTGCTGCGTCTGCTCGCGCACCGCATTGCCCGACGTCGTCGAATTGGTGAATTCGAGCTTGACGCCGCCCTTCTCGCGAATGCCGCTGGAGCCGCGAACCCAGCCCGCGGCGTCGAGCAGCGCGTTGGCCTTGGCAGGATCGTATTTGTGCCGCGGCAGACCCTGCTGGAACGACCAGGCCTGCTGCGGCACGAAGCTCTCGGTCTGAGTCGGCAGACCGTAATAGAGCGCGTCGATGATCGCCTGCTTGTTGATGCCGAGATAGAGCGCCTCGCGCACGGCACGATCAGTGAAAGGGCCAAAATCCAGGTTCGGCGCGATATGCTCTACCGAGGAGGTCGAAGAGACGAAGATCTTGCGGCCCTTCAGCGTCTTTGCCTCCTGCACGAAGTTCGGCAGGATGCCTTGCAGGCCGGTGTAGTCGACCTGACCGGTGCGGAACTGGGTGTAGAGCACGGTGAGATCAGGGATGTATTTGAAGACCACGCGTTCGAGGTACGGCCCCTTGCCATGATAGCCCGTGTGGGCGTTCAGCTGGATATGGTCGCCGGGCACGCGCTCGCCCCAGCGAAACGGGCCGGTCCCGACAGGCGCATTGTGGAACGGTGAGGCATTCGGATCGGACACCTTCTCCAGGATGTGCTTGGGCACGATGAAGGTGAACGACGCCAGGATCGACATATAGGGCGAATAGGGCGACTCCATCCGCCAATGGATCTCGTCGGGCGCCACGACAGTGATGTCCTTGACGAGGCTATGGCCGACCCGGCTGCGCGCGCGGAAACCGGGATTGTTGATCAGCTCGATGGAGAATTTGACATCCTCCGCCGTGAACGGCGTGCCGTCGTGCCACTTCACGTCGCTGCGGAGCTTGATCTTCCAGGTCAGCCCGTCGGCGGAGAGGCCGCCATTCTCGATGGTCGGGACTTCGCGGGCCAGGTCGGGAACGAACTTGCCGTCGGGTTCGATGTACCAGAGCGGCGAGAACACCTGCCACCAGATGCCCTGATCGACCTCGATGCCCGGCATCAAGGGATGAAAGACGGTCGGCTCCTGCGACAGCGCCGCGATCACCTGGCCGCGCGGCTTGTCCGGCGGATTGGAGGGACGTTCGGTCTGCGCGGAAGCGTTCCCTGAAAGCGTCCAGCCTGCGGCCGCGCCCGCGCCGAGCTGGAAGAATTGACGGCGATTCGGGATGCCGAGATGTCCTGCCCCAACGCCGAACTTGCCGGTGTCGTCCGCCATGACCCACTCTCCGTTTCCGCACGCGGCACCGTCTCCCGCGCCCCCGAGACCCCGGCAAAGGGACAGGAGTGGGCTTTAGTGCTTCTAAATTTTTCTCCCAAAAGTTCATCACGACTAAATACAGCTGTCAATCGCATTGCTAGAATGCGCCAGCTTTTCACTCTGACTGAAGGCGCGGGGCTCGATCCCCGACGCTGAGATGATGCATGGGAGAGCGACATGGATGGTCGCGGCGACACGAACAGTCTGAAGGACGCTCCGACGACCGAGGCCGAAGATGCGGTCGACCAGCGCCTGGGTGAAACCGTGCGGCTGCTGCGGCAGCGCGCCGGCCTGTCGATCCAGGACGTCGCCAACAAGACCGGCCTGTCGACCGGCATGATCAGCCAGCTCGAACGTGCGCGCGCCATGCCGTCGATCCGCACGCTGCGCCTGCTCTCAATCGCGCTCGACGTTCCCATCTCCTATTTCTTCGAGAGCAGCGATCCTGCCGAAGCGCCGCGCTACACCGTGCGCAAGAACGCCAGGCGGCTGCTGCGGCTCACCGCCAGCGGCGTCGTCAAGGAAGCGCTGACGCCGGAAGGCAAAGGCCAGCTCGAGCTCTACGAGCTCACGCTCAACCCCGGCGCCTCCTCCGGCACCGACTTCCTGCAGCACACCGGCGAGAAGGCGGGCTACATTCTCTCGGGCAGCCTGCGGCTGTGGCTCGACAACCAGGCCCATGTGCTGGAAGCCGGCGACAGCTTTCGTTTTCCGAGCATCGTGCCGCACATGTTCGACAACCCGACCCAGCAGGTGGCGCGCGTGATCTGGGTGACGACGCTGCGCCAGACCGACTCGCCGGCGGGTTGAGTCCGGCATCAAGGTCTGGCGAGACGGATCTAGCTCATCCTTCGCCGCAGCGTGGCTGACGGCGTCTCGCCGAATTTCTCGCGGTAGGCGCCGGCCATGCGGCCGAGATGGGTGAAGCCGAGATCGAAGGCCATCTCGGTGATGGAAACATCGGGTGCGGCTTGCGCGAGGCGCGCATTGAGGCCGGCGAGGCGCATGTCGAGCAGCATCTGCGAGATCGACACGCCGAAGTGACGGCGGAAGCCGAGCTGCAGCGCGCGGATGCCGATGCCGGAGGCGCAGGCGAGCTGCGCGAGGTCGAGCGGCTCGCCGGCATGGTCGGCAAGGTGGTCGCGCGCGGCGCGAAGGGCACGCGGCAAACGCTCGGCCTGTCCTGAGAAAGTTTCAATCGCATCCGACAGGCCATGCCGCTGCCGGTTGAGCAGATGATCGAGCAGCGCTTCGCGCCAATCGGCCATTGCGGCCGGCGACAGCCGGCCTGATGGTCCGAGACGCTCGGCGAGTGTCATCAGCTCGGCGAGCCTCGTCTGCAGGGCCCGCCCGGACGGCGCATCCAGCTCGATCACCGGATCGAACTCGACCACGCCGGCCGCCCTGCCCGACAAGGCCGCGGCGCGCTGCTCGACCATGCGGCGATCGAGCAGCAGGATCGCCTGCGCGCAATCGCTCCACGTCATCCGGGTCGGAATCGTCGGCGACAGCAGCGAGGCGACCCGGCCCGGCGCTGCATCGAGCTCGCGACCACCGGCACGAATGCGGGCGCTGCCCGCGAGCGGGACCTGCACCAGGAAGAAGCGCTCGAGGCAGCCCGGATCGATGCTGACCGATCCGCCATAGGCGACGTAGTTGATGGAGAAGCCATCGAAGGCCGCGCAATTGTGCCGGGCCGAGAAGCCGGCCGCCCGCGCCTGCGTCGGCTTGAGATCATGCGGGCAGAAGATGCGCCCGATCTGCTCGGCCGCCTCGTCGACGTCATCAGTGGTGACGCGGGCGAAGGCCGCAAGCCGTTCGGCTGCAGAGGCTGTTGCGCTCATTTCCAGCTCGGCTGCGGACATCGTCGACCATGCTTCGCGCCCGGAATTCCTTTAAGCCTATAATAGTTCCGCGGGAGCGAAAAGGGCCGTAGCTCGCAAATTCGTCGTGCTGCATGGCAATAGGTTCATCCGGATTCGTTTAGCGGATAGACAGGCGGTCCGTCCCCGGCCGATGCTCCGTCCCCGCCGGAATCCATGAGGAGCAAGCCATGACTGCACTCGAAAAAGGCATCACCGCAAACGGGAAAGGCTACGGCGGCAAGAGCTGGAACATCCTTGGCCAGGTCTATTTCCCCAAGGCCGTCACCGACTCCACTTTCGCGTTCGAGACCAACAGCGATCCCGGCCAGTTCGTGCCGGTGCATATCCATCCGACCCAGGACGAGTTCATCCTGGTGCAGGAAGGCACGCTCGATCTCAAGCTCGACGGTCAATGGGTCAAGGCCAATGCCGGCGACCTCGTGCGCATGCCACGCGGCATCCCGCACGGCTATTTCAACAAGTCCGACAAGCCGTGCCGCGCGCTGTTCTGGGTCTCACCGATGCAGAAGCTGGAGGCGCTGTTCAACCAGCTGCACAATCTGACCGACCCGGCCGAGGTCGTGCGCATCTCGGCGCTGCATGAGGTCGACTTCCTGCCGCCCGAGGCCAACGACTAGCCGTCGCCGCTTCCTCCGCTTCCATCGGCTTGCAGTCCGGCCGGCCGCGCCTTGCGGCCGAACGCGGCCGCTTGCGCGCAACACATCGAGCAAACCCATGGTCAGCCCAAAACATGTCTGCGTGATCGGCGCCGGCGTCTCCGGCCTTGCCGCCGCGAAAGCATTCTCCACCCGAGGCCACCGCGTCACGATCGTCGAGCGCAGCTCGGATCTCGGCGGCGTCTGGGAGCCGGCGCGCTCCTACCCCGAGGTGCAGACCCAGAGCCCGAAGGAGCTCTACCGCTACACCGACCGCGCCATGCCGGATGCCTATCCGGAATGGCCGACCGGGCCGCAGGTCCACGCCTACCTCGCCGACTATGCCAAGAGTTTTGGCCTCGAGCGCATGCTGCGGCTCAACACCGAAGTCGCCGGCATGGCGCGCCGTGGCGACGGCAGGCCGGGATGGACGCTTGCCTTGAAGGAGAGGAACGGCACGACCACGAGCGAGGATTTCGATTTCGTCGCGGTCTGCACCGGGCAATTCAACGAGCCACGCGAGCTGCATTGCCCCGGCGAGGACGGCTTTCTGGCGCAGGGCGGCCAGATCCTGCACTCGTCGAAATACGGCGATCCGACCCTGGCCAAGGAACGCCGCGTCGTCGTGCTCGGCGGCTCGAAGTCCGCAACCGACATCGCCGTGAATGCGGTGAAGTCAGGCGCGCGCGAGGTCACCATCGTGATGCGCGAGCCGGTCTGGCGCATTCCCTATTTCATCGGCGGTCTCGTGAACTTCAAGCGCATCCTCTACATCCGCGCCCAGGAGGAGATGTTTCCGGGTTGGGGCATCGGCGCGATGGGACGGCTCGCGCACCGCATCGCCGCGCCGCTGGTCTGGGCGAACTGGCGCGGGCTGGAGAGTCTGCTCAAGGCGCAGCTCAAGCTCGGCCGTTGCAACATGGTGCCGAAGGAGCGCATCGAGGACGGCGTCAACTGCTCGGTGCCCATCGCAACGCCGGGCTTCTACCCGATGGTCGCCGACGGCCGCATCAAGGCCGTGTTCGGCACGTTCGACCATTATGAAGGCGACAGCATCGTGATGAGCGGCGGCGAGCGCGTCGGCGCCGACGTCGCGGTGCTCGCGATCGGCTACAAGCTCGGCGTGCCGTTCCTGCCCGAGGCCTATCAAGCGAAATTGGTCGACGCCGACGGGCAATACCGGCTCTATCGCCTGATCGCCAACCCCGACCTGCCCGACATGGGCTTCGTCGGATTCAACTCGTCGTTCTGCACCGTGCTCTGTGCCGACCTCGCCGCCAACTGGCTGGTGCGCTATGCCGACGGCCAACTCGCCAACCAGCCGACGGCACAGGCGATGCGCGACAACATCGAGATGATGCTGCACTTCAAGCGCGTCGAACGGCCGGCCGCAGGCGTCTATGGCGGGCTGTGCGTCGCACCCTATCACTACCGCCATTTCGACGAGCTGATGGCCGATATCGGCGCGAAGAACCAGAAGACCGGCGGGCTCAAAGGACGCTTCCAACCTCCGGATGCGGATGCTTACGGCAAATTCCTCGCGACGGCGCCGGACTATCGGGCGGCGTGAGAGGAGAATTGCGGCAGCTCGCCTCCGGAGTCTACGATCTCGCTGGCCATCGAATCGACGGGAACCAGCCACAGGATCGGTCATGGGATCGAGACGACTTGCCGCCGCGGCGCTTGCGGCCGTTGCCTTCTTCGTGGCGGCGCCGGTCGATGCGCAGAAGGCACCGTCGCCGCAGCAATCGGCGGCGCTCGCCACTTACGAGCGCGCGCTCGGCGACTTCAAATCCGTGCTCGCCGAGCGGCGGCGCCAGATCGAGGCGAAGCAGCCGCTGCCGAACCTGCCGGGGCAGGCGCTGTATCTCGCACGCGTCGCCGTCATCAGCAGCTACAAGGACTTGACCGACGTCACGCCGTCGCGGATCGGCCGGCCCAACAAGTTCGAGATTCCCCCGGCCTATTTCGACGCCGACATCGAGCCGCTGGTCGAGGAATACGGCAGGCTGTTCGACATCATGGAGGCGCCGCCTGCCGGCGCGCAGAGCTCGCCGACGCCGTTCAAGGACGTCGTCGACCTCGCGGTTGCGATCGCGCGCGCCAAGGGGCTCGCGCCTGAACATGCCGAGACGGCGGGGCGCATCAGCCTCGGGCTCTTCTTTGCCGAGACCAACGGCAAGCAGAATGTCCGCAATGCGCGCTCCAACACCTATATGGGCAGCTTCCAGACCGGCCCCTCCGAGGACCGCAACGGCCGTCGGAAATGGGAGAAGATCAAGGCCGACGTCGCTGCGATCGATCCGCACCTGAGCGCGCGCAACGACAGGGAAGAGGCGCGCGCCCGTGGCACCGACCAGCGCTTCAACCATTGGACCAACGTCCGCAACGGGTTGATGAACGCGCACGCCGATCTGTTCCGCGAGATTCCGGGAATCGTCAAGACGCTGCCTGATACGATCGACCAGATGAAGCTTTTCCAGCTGATCCAGATCGTTCCTACCCCGACGCGGTCCGCGCTCAAATCGGGCGATCTCCTGAACTATCGGGTGTCGAGCCCCAGAATCATGAGGTACCTGCGCAACAACAGCATTTTTGCCTTCGGACAGGCCGACCGGGCAAAGACCTCGGCGAGCTACCGCGAGATCTTCGCCGCGATGTGGCTGTTCAACCGGAAGTTCGAGAAAGCGATAGCGAAATACGCCGAGATCAAGCCGCGCTGAGGGATCGTTGCAACCGCCGGTGGAGGTTGTAGTCTCGCGGCCTCATCGGCAACACTGGACTGTTTCATGCGCATTCTCATCCTCGGCGGCAGCCAGTTTCTTGGGCGCGCGATAGCAAGCCATGCTTGCGCGGTCGGTCACGACGTGACCTGCGCCGCGCGCGGACTCGCGGGGCCGATCGCTACGGGTGCGCGCTTCATGCAGATCGACCGCGACCTGGCCGACGGACTTGGGCCACTCACGGGTGAGACGTTCGACGCCGTGGTCGACGTCTCGCGTCATCCCGGCCAGGTCCGCCGTGCGGTCGCCGCGCTGAAGCGGCCGGGCGTGCATTGGACCTTCGTGTCCACCGTCAGTGTCTATGCGGACAACCGCGTGCCGGGCCAACGGGCCGACACGGCGCCGCTGCGCGAGCCCATTGGGGCAGATGTCGAGCACAGCACCGACGCGATCTACGGCGCCGCCAAGGTGGCCTGCGAGCAGGCCGTCGGCGATGATGCCTTCATCTGCCGCGCCGGACTGATCGCTGGTCCCGAGGACCCGACCGGACGGTTCGCCTACTGGCCGGCACGGCTTGCGCGCGGCGGCGAGGTGCTGGCGCCGGGATCGCCGGAGGATGCGGTCCAGTTCATCGACGTACGCGATCTCGCGCAATGGATCGTGCATGCGGCAGAGACCGATCTCACGGGCATCTATGATGGGATTGGGCCGATCCGCACGCGCGGCGGATTCCTGAGCGAATGCGCATCCGCGCTGAACGCGTCCTGCACCTTCACCTGGATCGATCGCGCCTTTCTGGAAGCGCATGACGTCAGGCGTTGGGCGGGCCCGCGGTCCTTACCGACGTGGCTGCCATTGCCTGATTACGCCGGCTTCCTGACGCGCGATACCTCGCCGGCACGCGCGGCCGGCCTGACCTCGCGACCGCCGGGAGACACCGCGCGCGATACGCTTGATTGGCTCAACGCCGTCAACGGGCCCGTCGTCGGTCTCACTGCCGAAGACGAGAAGGATGTGCTCGCGGCGTGGCATGCGCGCCAGCTCTAGGTGCGGACGGGCCAATCGTTCGCCGGTGAAAAGCGCCTTGTCGTGACAAATCTGTCAAAGGCCACACTGCCGTTTTCGGTGCAAGACCCGTGACCGCCATGGCTATGGTGTTCCACGACTGCCCGTTTGTTGGTAGCCTGCCGCACCGACAGACAGCAATCGGGGACCACCGAATGACGCGCGCCAATCCCGCATCTCCCGCACAACGCAATGGAGCAGCGAGGAAACATATCGGTCGGGCACTCGCCGCAACCGCGGCATTGGCTGCGCTCGCCGGCTGCGAGGACAAGAACACGTTCGTGGCGCCGCCGCCGCCCAAGGTCGACGTCGCGACGCCGGTGCAGCGTCCGGTGACGCGCTACATCGAGGCCACCGGCAACACGGCGCCGATCAAGAGCGTCGATCTCGTCGCGCGCGTGCAGGGCTTTCTGCAAACGATCGATTATCAGGACGGCACGTTCGTGAAGCAGGGCACCCAGCTGTTCACGATCGAGCCTGAGACCTACAAGCTCAAGCTCGAGCAGGCGCAGGCGGCCGAAGTTGGCGCGCAGGCTTCGCTCCGGCAGGCGGAGGCCGACTACAAGCGGCAGGCCGAGCTGGTGCAGCGCCAGGCCGTCTCGCAAGCCACGCTCGACACCTCGACCTCGAGCCGCGACAACGCCCAGGCCAATCTGCAGCAGGCCCAGGCCAACACCAAGCTGGCCGAGGTCAATTACGGCTACACCAAGGTCACGGCACCGTTCGACGGCATCGTCAGCGCGCACATGGTCTCGATCGGCGAGCTCGTCGGCGTCTCCTCGCCGACCCAGCTCGCCACCATCGTGGCGATGGACCCGATCTATGTGAACTTCACCGTCAACGAGCAGGACGTGCTGCGCATCCGCGCCGAGGCGACCCGTCGCGGACTGACGCCCGCGGACATGAAGCACTTCCCGATTCAAGTGGGGCTGCAGACCGATACCGGCTACCCTCATGAGGGCAAGCTCGACTACGTCTCGCCGACCCTCAACCAGTCGACCGGCACGCTGGCCGTGCGCGGCCTCGTTCCCAACGACAAGCGGGTGCTGCTGCCTGGCTATTTCGTCCGGGTCCGCGTGCCCTTCGACCAGGAGAAGAGCGCCCTGCTCGTTCCCGACACCGCGCTCGGCAGCGACCAGGGCGGCCGCTATCTCCTCGTCGTCAACAGCGACAACGTCGTCGAGCAGCGCAAGGTACAGATCGGCCCGGTCGACAACGGCCTGCGCGTGATCGAGAGCGGCCTGAAGCCAGAGGATCGCGTCGTGACCGCGGGGCTCTTGCGCGTCATCCCGGGCCAGAAGATCGACCCGCAGGTGACGAAGATCGAGCAGACGCAGGCCTCGAGCAAGTAGGGGCTGCCAGCCATGATCTCACGGTTCTTCATCGAGCGGCCGGTCCTCTCGAACGTCATTGCGCTGCTGATGATCCTGATCGGCGGCGTCGCGCTGTTCAATCTCGCCATCGCGCAATACCCCGACGTGGTGCCGCCGACCGTGCAGGTCACCACGCGCTATCCCGGCGCCAGCGCCAAGACCGTGATCGACACCGTGGCGCTGCCGATCGAGCAGCAGGTCAACGGCGTCGAGGACATGCTCTACATGCAGTCCTACAGCGGCTCCGACGGCACCTACACGCTGACCGTGACCTTCAAGATCGGCACCGACCTCAACTTCGCGCAGGTGCTGGTGCAGAACCGCGTCTCCAGCGCATTGTCGCAATTGCCGCAAGCGGTGCAGAACCAGGGCGTCACCGTGCAGAAGCGGTCGACCTCGATCCTGTTGTTCGTGACGCTGACCTCGCCCGATTCGCGATACGACAGCCTCTACTTGAGCAACTACGCCACCATCAACATCCGCGACGAGCTCTCGCGCCTGCCCGGCGTCGGCAACGTCACCGTATTCGGCGCCGGGCAATACTCGATGCGGATCTGGCTCGATCCCAACAAGCTGCAGGTGCGTGGCCTGGTGCCGCAGGACGTGATCCAGGCAATCCAGCAGCAGAGCCAGCAGGTCGCCGCCGGTCAGGTCGGCGCGCCGCCGACGCCGCCGGGACAAGCGTTCCAGTACACGCTGAACGTCAACGGACGGCTCGACGATTCCGGCCAGTTCGAGAACATCATCGTCAAGACGGGCACGAGCGGCGACGTCACGCGGGTGCGCGACGTCGGCTGGGTCGAACTCGGCGCGCAGACCTACAGCCAAATCTTCTCGCTCAACAAGCAACCCGCGGTCGGCATCGGCGTGTTCCAGTCGCCGGGCGCCAACGCGCTGCAGGTCGAGCAGGCCGTCGAGAAGAAGATGGCGGAGCTCGCCAAGCGCTTCCCCGAAGGCATCAAGTACGACACGCCGTTCGACACCACCAAGTTCGTCGAGGCCTCGGTGCACGAGGTCTACATGACCTTGATCGAGGCCGGCCTGCTGGTGCTGGTCGTGATCCTCATCTTCCTGCAGGACTGGCGCGCGATGCTGGTGCCGGCGACGACCGTGCCCGTGACCATCATCGGCGCCTTCGCCGCGATGGCGGCGCTCGGCTTCACCATCAACATGTCGACGCTGTTCGCGATCGTGCTCGCGATCGGCATCGTGGTCGACGACGCCATCGTCGTGGTCGAGGGCGCCGCCCACAACATCGAGCAGGGCATGAACGGCCACGACGCCGCGATCCGCGCGATGGACCAGCTGTTCGCGCCGATCGTCGGCATCACGCTGGTGCTGATCTCGGTGTTCCTGCCGGCTTCGTTCCTCGCCGGACTGACCGGGCGCATCTATTCGCAATTCGCGCTGGTGATCGCCGCGACCGCCCTGCTCTCCGCCATCAACGCGGCGACCTTGAAGCCGACGCAATGCGCGCTGTGGCTGCGACCGGCGGTGCCGCCGGAGCAGCGCAATTTCTTCTATCGGGGCTTCAATGCGGTCTACAACCGCGTCGAGCGCGGCTACACAAGGCTGATCACGTTCCTCGTGAAGCACGCCACCATCTCGGTCGCGTTCGCACTGCTGATCATCGCCGCCAGCGGCTACGGCCTGTCGCGGGTGCCGACCGGCTTCCTGCCGATCGAGGACCAGGGCTATCTGATCGCCGCGGTGCAGCTGCCCGACGGCGCCGCGCTGGAGCGGACGCAGGCCGTGCTCGACAAAGCGAGCGGGCTGATCAAGGACACGCCCGGCGTGGCGCAGGTCATCACCATCGCCGGCATCTCCGCGCTCGACAACAGCGCCAGCCTCGCCAATGCCGGCGTCGCCTACATCATCCTGAAGGACTGGGACGCGCGTAAAGGGCCCGGTGAGGATCTGCGCTCGCTGGTCTTTGGCCTGAACGACAAGCTCGCTGATATCATGGAGGCGCGCACCATCGTGTTGCCGCCGCCCCCGATCCAGGGCATCGGCAACGCCGCCGGCTTCTCGATGCAGGTCGAGCTGCGCGACGGCAACAGCGATTTCGCCAAGCTGCAGGCCATCACCGGCGCGATGGTGTCCAACGCACAGAGCCAGAGCGCGCTGCAGCGCGTGCAGTCCTCGTTCCGCTCCTCGGTGCCGCAATTCAACGTCGAGATCGACCGCATCAAGACCCAGACGCTGCACGTGACGACGGATCAGGTGTTCTCGGCGCTGTCGACCTATCTCGGCTCGTCCTACGTCAACCAGTTCAACAAGTTCGGCCGCGTGTTCCAGGTCTACACCCAGGCCGATCCCGCCTTCCGCGTCACCGAGCGCGACATCGCCAACATGCAGGTGCGCAACTCGAACGGCGACATGATCCCGCTCGGCACCGTCGCCAAGATCACGCCGGCTACGGGGCCGTCGCTGATCAGCCTCTACAATCTCTATCCGTCGTCGACCGTGATCGGCCTGCCGGCGCAGGGCTATTCGTCGGGCCAATCGCTGAAGCTGATGGAGGAGATCGCGGACAAGACGTTGCCGCCGGGCACCGGCTATGAATGGACCGCGATGTCGTATCAGGAGAAGGCGGTCTCGAACCAGATCTACTGGGTGTTCGGGCTCGCCATGCTGCTGGTCTATCTCGTGCTCGCCGGCCAGTACGAGAGCTGGTACGCGCCGATCTCGGTGATTCTCGCCGTGCCGCTGTCGCTGCTCGGGCCGATGCTGATCCTCTCCGCCCTCAAGATCGACAACAACCTCTATTGCCAGATCGGCCTGATCCTCCTGATCGCGCTCTCGGCCAAGA
Source organism: Bradyrhizobium sp. NBAIM03 (assembly GCF_020194055.1). Taxonomy (NCBI): domain Bacteria; kingdom Pseudomonadati; phylum Pseudomonadota; class Alphaproteobacteria; order Hyphomicrobiales; family Nitrobacteraceae; genus Bradyrhizobium; species Bradyrhizobium sp. NBAIM03. The sequence continues at coordinate 367,692 of NZ_JADYVS010000001.1, forward strand.
ACGCCATCCTGATCGTCGAGGTGGGGCTCGAGCTGCACGGCCGCGACGGCAAGCCGATCATCGAATCCGCGATCGAGGCCGCGCGCGCCCGCTTCCGGCCGATCCTGATGACCTCGTTCGCCTTCATCCTCGGCGTCGTCCCGCTGGTGCTCGCCACCGGCGCCGGCGCCAGCGCGCGCAAGTCGATCGGCATCACGGTATTCTCGGGCATGCTGGCCTCGACCTGCCTTGCGGTGCTGTTCGTGCCGGCCTTCTTCGTGGTGGTGCAGCGCTTCGAGAACTGGCGGGCGTCGAAGAAGAAGCCGCAGGCGGTGGCGGAGGTGAAGCCCTAACCCTGCTCCGCCGGCGCCTGCCGCGCCTCGCCGCTCGAGACCAGGAGCACCGAGACCTTCGACTGTCGCAGCACTGCATCGGCGACGCCGCCGAAGGAGAGATGGTCGGCCTGGATCCGGTCAACGCCCATGACGACGAGGTCGACGTCGGTGGTGTCGATCTCGCGCAGAATCGCCGCCTCCGGCGCGCGGTTCACGCGCAGGGTCGTGGTGATGTCGACGTCGTAGCGGGCGGCGAGATCGCTGGTGTCCTTGAGGATGCCTGTCTCCTGGCTCAACCCGCGCGAGCTACCGCGCTGCGCGCCCTTGTCGCGCGTCGTCGCTACATAGACCACCCGGAGCGAACCTGAGCCGGCCTGCGCCAGCGCCACGGCGACCTCGGCACCGCGCTTGGAGACGGCGCTGCCGGACACGGGAACGAGGATGTTGAGCGCCTCGGGCATCGGCTGTTTCAGGTGCTTGCCCTTGGCGGCCACGATCGCAAGCGGTCCTTCGAACTTCGCGGCAATATCGTCGACCTTGCGATCGAAACGGTCCTTGGTGGCGGCGACCTTGGCGATGCCGACGACCAGGAGATCGAAGCCCTTGCGCGCCTCGTCGGCAATGGTCTCGCCAAGCTCCGCGCGCCTGGTGCGGCTGATGACATCGACGCTGCCGGCATCGTTGTCGCTGTTGGCGGAGACGGTTTCGGCCGCCTTCTTCACCACGGCTTCGTGGCTCACTTCCTCGCCGCGCCCCTTCTCTTGTTCCTCGGCGCGCTTGCCGATATGCAGCACCGTGATCGGCAGGCCGCGCATGCCGGCGATCAGTCCGGCGACATGCGCGGCGAAGGTGGCGTTGACGCTCTCGTCCACGGCGAGCAAGGGACGTTCGAGATTGGCGACGAAGCCGCGCCTCTCGAACTCCTCGCGCTCCAACCGCTCCTTCTCCTCCGCGCTCATCGGCAGCCTGGCCAACGCCGCGCGCAGCATCGGCGGCATTGCCATCGTGGTCACGATCGCCATCGTCACGATCATCGTGAACAGGTTCTGGCTGAGCACGCCGATCGACAGGCCAATGGTCGCGATGATGACCTCGGTCGAGCCGCGCGCGTTCATGCCGCTGGCGAGGGCCAGCGACTCCCTCCCGTTCAACCCGCCCACGGTGCCGCCGACGAACGCGCCACCGAACTTGCCGACGCTGGCGATCACGACGAGCAGGCCGGTGAGCATCAGGAGGTTGGGATCGCGCAGCACAGAGAGATCGGCGCTGAGCCCGGCGAGACCGAAGAACACCGGCATGAAGAAGCTTGAGATCAGCCCGCGCAGGCGCTCGTCGATCTGCCGCGTCAGGATCGGCGATTCCCCGACCAGGATGCCGGCGACGAAGGCACCTAATACGGTGTGGACGCCGATCAGATGCGTGATCATCGCCATGACGCTCATCAGCAGCAGGATCACGGAGATGACCGCGGCCGCGCTGACGAGATTGTCGTTAGCCCAGCGGATCAGCTGGAACACCAGGCGGCGGCCGATGGTGAAGCTGACCGCGAGGAAGGCGAGCGTTCCCAGCACCGACTTGGTCACGGAAGCGATGTCGAGCGAGCCTTGCGAAGCGAGGCTGAAAATGACGGCGATGATGATCCAGCCGATGGTGTCGTCGATCACGGCGGTCGCGACGATGATCTGCCCAACGTTGCGGCGCATGAAGTTCATCTCGCGCACGACGACCGCGACGATCTTCACCGAGGAGATCGACAGCGCCGTGCCCATGAACAGCGACGCCACCAGGCGCTCCTGCGGATTGGGCAGCAGCGCATCCGGCAGGAACTCGCCGAGTGCGAAGCCGCAGGCGAACGGCAGGACGATGCCAGCGATCGAGATCGCGATCGCGGCCCTGCCCACCTTCCGGACCAGCTTGAGGTCGGTTTCCATGCCGGTCAGCAGCAAAAGCAGCAGGATGCCGAACTGGGCGATGCCGGCGATCATCGCCTTCTGCTCGGGCGTGTTGGGAAAGATCGCGGCTTGCGCCTCGGGCCAAATCCAGCCGAGCAATGACGGCCCCAGGATGATGCCGGCGAGCAGCTCGCCGATCACCGAGGGTTGGCCGATGCGCATCATGATCTCGCCGAGGCCGCGACCAACCGCGATCAGCAGGACGATCTGCGCCACCAGCAGGAATTCGGACGGGCCGGCCGATTTGCCCGCTTCGGCGCCGGCCGCAATCGTGGTGAGGATGAGCGCCGCGGGGACGAGGCCGACCGGCCGGAGCAAGGTCCACAGCATGCAGGCGTCATTTCCCCTTTACCCGGCCCCGCTGTCGGGGCCACGGGGATACAACCCGCGGGAGGTGGCGGGAGTTCCTGCCGCGCACGACGGGACGGAGGGGGCAAAAACGCCAAACGCGAAAACAACCCCATGCACAGTAGGGATGCCGTTGAAAACGTTCAAAAAAAGTTCGGCTTTGCCGAAACGGCTTGCTCCGTCGGGCAAAACACTGGCAGAATGGCATCGTGGGTGGCATGGCGAGGGTGCCTCCTCATTCTCCGTCATTCCGAGCGCAGCGACTTGTCCGCCGAAGCCTTGGCGAAGGCGGAAGCAATCCAGAATTTTTCCGCGGCGGCAATTTGGATTGCTTCGTCGCAAGGGCTCCTCGCAATGCGGTGGAGAGAGTCTCCCTCACACCACCTGCGGCGTGCGGATCTCGCGCGGCAGGATCAGCGCGGCGGCGATGGCGAGCAGGCAGAGGGCGGCGAAGGCGTGCAGCATGGTGACGAATCCGCCCCGCTCATAGAGCCAGGCGACCAGACCGACGGAGGCGCCGGCCGCGGTGAAACCGACGAAATAGCGCACGGCATAGGCGCGCGAACGCCACTCTTCCGTGGTGTATTTGCCGACCATGGCGTCGTTGACCGTCACCTGCCCGAACGCACCCATGACGATGCCGATCGAAACGACGATCAGCGGCAGGTTGGACAGGCTCGCGGCCAGATACAGGAATGGCGCCAGCATGAAGGAAAGTGGCAGCGCCACCGTCTTCAGGGAGTAGCGGTCGAGCAGCCGGCCGATCGTGTACTGCGTCATCGCGCCGAACACGTAGACGCCGGCGGCGATGACACCTAACAGAGCCGGGCTCTTGGTCAGGTCCGCAAGGCGCTCGGCGAACAGCTTTGGCAGCGCCACGGTGACGGCGTTGAAGGTCGTGGAGATCGCGATCACCACGATCAGCAGCGCCAGGATCACGCGCCACATGTCCTGCCTGGCCACCCGCGCCTGCGCCGCCGCTTGCTTCGAGCCCTTGCGGTCCTCATGCACGACGCTCAGCGCGAAGGCGATGCCGATCAGGACCGTAACCGCGCCAGGAACGATGAACGCAAAACGCCAGCCGAGATATTGGCCGATCACGCCGGTGACCAGGGCCGACGACGCCACGCCGAGATTGCCCCAGACGCCATTGATGCCCATCTCGCGGCCGAGCCGGTCGGCGTAGGACACGATCATGGCGGTGCCGACGGGATGATAGATCGACGCAAAGATGCCGATCGCAAGCAGCGCCGCGCCGAGCTGCACGGGGGTCTGCACGAAGCCGACCGCGATCATCGAAAGGCCGATGCCGACGAAGAAGATCAGCATCATGTGGCGGCGGCTCCAGCGATCGCCCAGCCAGCCGGTGAGCAGCGAGCCGGCGCCGAAGGCAACGAAGCCCGGCGTCGCGTAGGGCAAGAGTTCCGAATAGGCCATGCCGAGCGCCGGGCCCATGATGATGACAGCGGCGGCGAAGATCAGCATCGAATAATGGTCGATGAAATGACCTGCGTTGACGAAACCGATGACCCGACTGGGGCTGTTCATTCCCGAATCCTCTCCTGCTCCGAAATGAGTTATATGTCCTCCCCATGACGGGATGCTGCCAATGACTGTCTTGGAAACGCCAATCCTGCGGGAGGTCCGGAGCAACCACCGCTCGCCCGCGGGCGTGCACCTGGTCGCCCGCGACTATCCCAAGGGGATGCGGATCGATCTGCACATGCACCGCGAGGCGCAGCTGATCTATGCGGCAAAGGGCACGATGCAGGTGACGACGCCCGCCGGACGCTGGCTGGTGCCGCCGGACCGCGCGGTCTGGGTGCCGGCCGGGCTCGAGCATGCCATCGACCTGCTGGCCGACATCGAGATGCGCACGCTGTATTTCGACCTGTCCTGGCTGAAGCGCGAGCAGCGCTATGACGGCCTGACCAGGGAATTCGTGGTGCGGGTGTCGCCGCTGCTCAATCAGGCGATTCTCGCGCTGTTCGACGGGCGCAACACCGAAGAGCGCACCGAGCTCCTGGTGCGCCTGGTGATGCTGGAATTGCACCAGGCCGAGGATTCCGCGACCTTCGTGCCGCTGCCGAGCGAAGCGCGCTGCCGCCGCGCGGCGATGATCGTGCTCGACGATCCCACCGGCCTGCACGACATCGACACGCTGGCGCGCGCGGTCGGAACCTCCGCGCGTACGCTGTCGCGGCTGTTTTCGAGCGAGACGCAGCTGAGCTTCAAGAGCTGGTGCCAGCGCGCGAGGATTGCGGCGGCGATCGAGCGGATATCGACGGATGCGAGCGTGTCGGTGAAGCAGCTCGCGACCCAGCTCGGCTATGCCAGCGTGCCGGCGTTCTCGGCCGCATTCCGCCAGGTGACGGGTCGGACGCCGACGGAGTTTGCAGCACACGCGGTGTCGTCGCCCGGCTTGACCGGGCGACCCAGTACGCCGAGACGGCTCGGCTAGGATCGAGAAGCTGCGGCGTACTGGATGCCCCGGTCAAGCCGGGGCATGAAAGCGCGTTGGAATGAGCACTGCCCGGCATATCATCGACCCGTTCCGGCATGCCCTCATTCTCCAAACGCACGGCGGAGCGAAAGATGCCGCATTCGCCTGCTTGATTGTGATCGGCTTGCACCCAAATCCCGTGTAAGCTTGCCGCATCGCACAGACCTGATACGAAAGTCCCGATGGCCAACGCCTTCTTCTCCGACCTGCTTGCCACCATCTCCGAGCGCGGCCGCACCTTGCTTCGCCGGGGGGACGCCGCCGATACCAAGCATGATGCCGACGGACTGCTCGAGCTCTGCGATGCGCTGCTGTCGGGCCGGGGCGAAGCCTCGGGCACCGCGATGGCGCGCGAGGTGCTCGACATCTACCGGGAGCTGGACGCGGCGGCACGCCGCGCCTTCTTCGAGGGCTTGGTGCGCGATTTCGGTCCCGACCGGGAGCGCCTGTCCAAGGCGATCGAGACATGGCGGGCCGCGCCCAGCGACGAAGACGCAAGCTCGCTGCATTTCGCTTCCGAGCCGCGGCGGCAGGAATTGATCCGCCGGCTCAATCGCGCGCCCGGCGGTACTGGTGATCTCGTCAACATGCGCGCCGATCTGCTCGGCATGATGAACGGGCACACCGATCTCGCCGCGCTCGACCGCGACGTCTCGCATCTTCTTTCTTCGTGGTTCAATAGGGGGTTTCTCGTGCTGCGCAGGATCGACTGGTCGACGCCGGCCAACATCCTCGAAAAGATCATCCGTTATGAGGCCGTGCACGAGATCTCGGACTGGGATGATCTGCGCCGCCGCATCGATCCGGTCGACCGGCGCTGCTACGCCTTCTTCCATCCTGCGATGGTGGACGAGCCCTTGATCTTCGTCGAGGTGGCGCTGACCGAGACGATCCCCGGCGCGATCCAGCCCCTGCTCGCAGTCGACCGCCAGCACCTGCCGATCGAGCGCGCGCGCACCGCCGTGTTCTATTCGATCTCCAACACCCAGCGCGGCCTGGGCGGCATCTCCTTCGGCAGCTTCCTGATCAAGCAGGTGGTGGAAGAGCTGCGCCGCGAGTTGCCGAAGCTCGACACCTTCGTCACGCTGTCGCCGGTGCCGGGCTTCATGGCCTGGGTGAAGCAGGACAAGGATCTGCCGCTGTCGGACGAGGACCGCGAGGTGCTGAGGCGCCTCGACGATCCCAGATGGTTCGAGAGCCCGGAGACGGCGGCGCTGCTCCGCGCCGTGCTGGAGCCGCTCGCGGCGCACTATTTCCTCAAGGCGCGCACGCCGAAGGGCAAGCTGATCGATTCCGTCGCCCGCTTCCATCTCGGCAACGGCGCTCGGCTGGAGCGCATCAACTGGCTGGGCGACCTCTCGCCCAAGGGAATGCGCGAGTCCGCCGGCGTCATGGTCAACTACCTCTACCGCCTCGACGACATCGAGAAGAACCACGAGGCCTATGCCAATGACGGCGAGGTCGTGGCGTCGAGCGCGGTGAAGAAGCTGCTGAAGGGCGAAGGGCGAAGGCTGCTGGATATGCGGCTGTCGTAGGGGGCGGACGCTTACCACATCGTCATTGCGAGCACAGCGAAGCAATGCCGCCGTGGAAAGATTCTGGATTGCTTCGCTGCGCTCGCAATGACGGAGTATGTGGTGACAGCTTGCGAAACCCAACGACCGCCCGCTGCAGGCTCGGACGACGACCGGATGACTTCCGCTCCCTCCCCGTCGTTGCGAGGAGCCCTTGCGACGAAGCAATCCAGACTGCCTCCGGGGAGAGATCCTGGATTGCTTCGCTACGCTCGCAATGACGGAGGACGTGGCAGCGGCTCGCCGAGTAGCCGCAGATCTCCTGCCGGTCAGATCAGCGTCTCGTACAAATCGTCCCAATTCGGATTGAGGCTCTCAATGAGCGCAAGCTTCTTCGCCCGGCTGCCACCTTTGATCTGCTTCTCGCGCACAATCGCGTCGGACATGGTCGCGTGCAGCTCGTACCAGACGAGGAGCTTGCAGCCGTACTTCGATGAAAAACCCTTTACCAGTCCTTCGCGATGCTCGAACGCGGCGCGGCGGATTGGAGGTGACGCCCGTGTAGATCGTTCCGTTGCGACGATTGGCGAACATGTACACGCAGGGTTGCTTCATAATCGTACTCGGCTGAGGACAGCTTCTACAATAGCACAACCAGGAGATGACTACGAGGCTTTCGCCAGCGTCATTGCGAGGAGCCGTTGCGACGAAGCAATCCAGACTGCCGAAGCGGAAAGACCCTGGATTGCTTCGCTGCGCTCGCAATGACGGAGTGTGTGGCGACAGCTCGCGCAATTCGGCACATTGGGCTGCGGGCCAGACGCCCGCGAGCGGCCAGTGGCTCCTCCACCGTCATTGCGAGGAGCTCTTGCGACGAAGCAATCCAGACTGCCTCCACGGAAAGATTCTGGATTGCTTCGCTGCGCTCGCAATGACGGAGTGTGTGGCGACAGCTCGCGCAATTCGGCACATTGGGCTGCGGGCCAGACGCCCGCGAGCGGCAGTGGCCCCTCCACCGTCATTGCGAGGAGCTCTTGCGACGAAGCAATCCAGACTGCCTCCGCGGAAAGATTCTGGATTGCCTCGCTGCGCTCGCAATGACGGAGTGTGTGGCGCGGACGTCGCGCTCCAACGATACTCCTACTCCGCCAGCGCCTGCATCTCCTTGTAGAGATCGGACTTGCCTTCGAAGCCGATGCCTGCAAGCTCGGGCATGGTGATGTGGCCGTTCTCGACGCGGACGCCGTCGGGGAAGCCGCCATAGGGCTGGAACAGGTCGGGATAGCTTTCGTTGCCGCCTAAGCCGAGGCCGGCGGCGATGTTGAGCGACATCTGGTGGCCGCCGTGCGGGATGCAGCGGCTCGGCGACCAGCCGTGGGTCTTCAGCACCTCCAGCGTGCGCTGGTATTCGCACAGGCCATAGGACAAGGCGCAATCGAATTGCAGCCAGTCGCGGTCGGGGCGCATGCCGCCGTAGCGGATCAGATTGCGGGCGTCCTGATGGCTGAACAGGTTCTCGCCCGTCGCCATCGGGCCCGGATAGAATTCGGCGAGCGCGGCCTGCAGCGCGTAGTCGAGAGGATCGCCGGCTTCCTCGTACCAGAACAAGGGATAGTCACGCAGCATCTTGGCGTAGGCGATGGCGGTCTCCAGGTTGAAGCGGCCGTTAGCATCGACGGCGAGCTGCGCGTCCTTGCCGATTTCCTTCAGCACTGCCTCGATGCGCCTGCGGTCCTCGTCGATATCAGCGCCGCCGATCTTCATCTTGACGACATTGTAGCCACGATCGAGATAGCCGCGCATCTCGGCCCGCAGCATCGAGAGATCCTTGCCGGGATAATAGTAGCCGCCCGCGGCGTAGACGAAGACGCGCGGATTGGCTTTGACGCCGTGGCGTTCGGCGAGCAGACGGAACAGCGGCTTGCCCGCGATCTTCGCCACCGCGTCCCACACCGCCATGTCGATGGTGCCGACCGCGACCGAGCGCTCGCCATGGCCGCCCGGCTTCTCGTTGGTCATCATCGCGGCCCAGACCTTGTCGGGGTCGAGATTGTCGCCGGCCGCGTCGAGCAGCGACTTTGGATCGGCCTCGACGATGCGCGGAGCAAAACGCTCGCGGATCAGGCCGCCCTGCCCGTAACGGCCGTTGGAGTTGAAGCCGTAGCCGACGACGCGCTTGCCGTCACGGACGACATCGGTGACGACGGCGACGAGGCTGGTCGTCATCTTCGTGAAGTCGATATAGGCGTTGCGGATCGGCGAAGAGATCGGCTTTGTAATTTCGCGGACGTCGACGATGCGGACGGACATGGGGTGGGCCTTCAGTGGTTTTGCGAGGAGCGAAGCGACGAAGCAATCCAGACTGCCTCGGCGGAAAGATCCTGGATTGCTTCGCTGCGCTCGCAATGACGAGGAGAGAGTGCGCGCTCCTCGCAATGACGAGAAGCGAACGGCGCGCGCTCAGGTCAAGCCTATTTCTTATCCCTGAAATACGGCTCCACCGGACCGTGCACCTTGATTGTCAGCGGGTTGCCGTGGCGGTCCTTGGCGTTCCCTGCGGTGACGCGGACCCAGCCTTCGCTGATGCAGTACTCCTCGACATTGGTCTTCTCGATGCCCTTGAAGCGGATGCCGACGTCGCGCGACAGGATCTCCGCGTTGTAATAGGGGCTGTTCGGGTCGACCGACAGGCGGTCCGGAAATTCGTCGCTCATGATTGTCTCGCTCACAATAGTGTTTCGATTTGATTGCGCAATCCTTCGGGCCGGGCGGTCGGCGCGTAGCGCGCGACCACGCGGCCCTTACGGTCCACCAGGAATTTGGTGAAATTCCATTTGATGGCGGCCCCTAACAGGCCGGATTGCTGGCGTTTCAGGTACTCATACAGTGGATGCGCCTTCGGCCCGTTGACGTCGATCTTCTCGAACAAGGGAAACGTGACGTCGTAGTTCGAGGAGCAGAATTCCTGGATCTCGCTCGCCTGCCCCGGTTCCTGCGCGCCGAACTGGTTGCAGGGAAAGCCGAGCACCGAGAAGCCGCGCGGAGAGAGGTCGCGATGGAGATCCTCGAGGCCGCGATATTGCGGCGTGAAACCGCATTTGCTCGCGGTGTTGACGATCAAGAGCACCTGCCCCTCGAAACGCCGCAGGGCGACCTCCTCGCCGGCCAGCGAGTTGGCCTTGAAGTCGTAGATGGCGGTCATCGCTAGCCCACGGGATCGATCGGCGATGGCGGCACGCCGCCGGCCTCGATCGCTTCGCCCGCGAGCAGGCACAGATCCTCGCGATAGCGGCCAGAGACGATGTGCACGCCGACCGGCGCCCTGCCGACGAGACCTGTGGAGACCACGAGGCCCGGCAATCCCATGAAGGGAATCGCGATCTGCGGCAGCTGCGCTTCCCAGACCCGCTTGAAGGAATCCTCGTCCTTGCGATCGAGATGGTCGGGGAACGGCAATTCGCCGGAGACCGGCGTCAGCAGCACGGCGTATTTTTCGAAGAACAGCATCCAGTCGCGGGTCAGCGTGGCTCGCCGGGTCAGCGCCTTGGCGTAATTGGCCTGATCCATCGGCGTGACCCTGGCGCGGTTGCCGCGCAGGCAGGCCAGTGCGCCGGGATCGCCCTCGCGCTCGGCCATCTCCAGCTGCGCCTCATAGCCGTCACCGAGCCAGAGCTTGATCTGCCATTCCACCGCTTCGCGCATCGGCGGCGTGTCCTCGATCACATCGACGGTCCAGCCCGCGCGCTCCAGCCGCTTGCCGGCATCGCTCACCGCGGCCTTCACCTCCGGTGCGGTGGCAAGGCCACCCGGATTGAGGCACAGCGCAGCGCGCTTGTCCCGTGCGGGTCCTTGCAGCGGCACCGGCGCGAACCAGGGATCGCGGATGTCGCGGGCCGACATCGCTTCAAGCGAGATGCGCAAATCGTTGACCGTGCGCGCCAGCGGGCCCGAGACCGCCATGATCTGCGGACCGATCGGGCGCTCCGGCAGCGCCGGGTTGAAGGCGGGAATGCGTCCGAGCGTCGGGCGCAGACCGTGCACGCCGCAGGCATAGGCGGGATAACGGATCGAGCCGGCGATGTCGGTGCCGTGCGCGATGTGGCCGATGCCGGCCGCGACCGCCGAGCCGGCGCCGCCGGACGAGCCGCCCGGCGTCAGCGAAGCGTCGCGGGGGTTCTTGGTGTCGCCGTGGATGAGATTGGTGGTGAACCAGCGGTAGGAGAAGGCCGGGCAATTGGTGCGGCCGAGCAGGATGGCGCCCGATTTCCGGAAATTGGCGACCACCGGATTGTCCTCGCGCGCGATCAGGTCGCGCTGCAGCTTGAGGCCGTTGGTGGTGGCAAAGCCTTCCTGGTCGACATTGGCCTTGATGGTGACGGGCACGCCCGCGAGGACGCCGGGGTCCTCGCCCCGGCTAATTGCGGCATCGACGGCATCGGCCTGCTTGAGCACGTCATCCGGCCGGTGGTCGATCACCGCGTTGAGCTGGGGATTGACGGCATCGAGCCGCGCGAGACCGGCCTTGGCGGCCTCCCTGGCGGAGACTTTTTTGGACCTGACGAGGGTGGCGAGGTCGGCGGCCGACAGGCGCCAGAGATCTTGCATGGCTTGCTCCGTATGACAGGCGTCTTTTAGCGCCGGGAACGCGGCAAAGCCATGCGGATTTCGCGGGGGTGAAAGGCGGGTTTTGCGCCGGGCGTTGCCTCATTCTCCGTCATTGCGAGGAGCCCTTGCGACGAAGCAATCCAGGCTGCCTCCGGGGGGAGGGATTCTGGATTGATTCGCTACGCTCGCAATGACGTGGAGAGAGCGGTGAGCCCCTTACCTATCGCGTCCGGCTAATGCCTCGTCGCGGACTGGTCCGGCATGTCGAGCAGCGCTTCGGTGAAGGGAAACTCCAGCACGATCTCGCCGTCGGCGTCGGTGACCTCGATGACGGCCTCCAGCAGCGCCGGCTGGGTTCCTTCCGACTTCACGACCTCAAGGATCATCTGGCGCGCGACCTCCCAGGCGCGATCGGGGTTGCGCAGGTCCTCGCCGTCAGGATCCACGATCAGTTCGTCTCCGATGCGGGTGTTGAAGAAATATCTGGGCATGCCTGATCCATTGGGGTCGTCTGTCGCCGATGAGAAGCCGGTCCATACTCACAACTGGTTTATCCCGACAGGGATCACGACCTATCGGCAATTTTGCGTATCTGATCCGCTCATCTTTGCGGCCGCAATACGCCATCTTTGCAGTGCAACAATTCCCGCAGCCTACTACCTAGGTCGGGAAAATTTCACTGGCGAACTTTGCCGTCCGCACTAATTTGTCCAATGGGCGGATACGTCCGAATTCGCGAAAATGGAGAGCCAAATGGCCTGGAAAGCCCCTAAGATCGTCGAAGTGCCCTGCGGCATGGAAATCAATATGTATGTGAGCGCCACCCGCAAGTAAGCGGCTGGTGGAAACGCGTTCTGCGCAGGTGGTTCTTTCGGTCACGATACGTTTCCGGCAGAGAGAAACCTTGTCCGAAACTGTCTCGGCCTGAGATCCACCTCGCCAATTCGCCTCCAGGAGACGGATCATGCTTCGCGTCGTCGTCCTGGGCGCCGGGGCCGGCGGCGGAGTTCCGCAGTGGAATTGCGGCTGCGAAGGCTGCCGCGCGGCTCGTGCGAAGGGACATGAGCTGTTTCGAACCCAGGCTTCGGTCGCCTTCAGCGGCGACGGCGAGCACTGGTTCCTGATCAACGCCTCACCCGATCTTCGCCAGCAATTGAACGCCACGCCGCAGCTGCACCCAAAGGCGGGCGCGCTGCGCCACACGCCGATTGCGGGCGTGATCTTGACCAACAGCGAAGTCGATGCGGTGGCCGGCCTGCTGTCGATGCGCGAAGGCTCGCCCTTCACGATCTATGCGCACGAGAAGGTGCTGGCGATCCTCAGCTCCAACAGCATCTTCAACGTGCTGAACGAGAAGAACGTGCGGCGCCAGCCGATTGCTCTCCGCGAGCCGTTCGAGCCGCGGCTGCCCGACGGTGCGCGCTCGGGGCTCGAGGTGCTGCCCTTTGCCGTGCCGGGCAAGTCGGCCTGGTATCTCGAAGGCAAGGTGCATCCGGGCGGCGAGAGCGGCGACGGCGACACGCTGGGCCTGAAGATCACCGACAAGGCCACGGGCAAGTTCTTCTACTTCATCGCGGCCTGCGCCGAAGTGACCGACGCGCTCAAGGCCGAGATCGACGGCGCTTCACTGGTGTTCTTCGACGGCACCGTCTGGCGCGACGACGAGATGATCAGGGCCGGCCTCGGCCACAAGACCGGCAAGAGCATGGGCCATGTCGCCATGTCCGGCGAGGACGGCGCCATCGCCCGGCTGGCCGATCTCAATATCGACAGGAAGCTGTTTCTGCATATCAACAACTCGAATCCGGCGCTGCTGCCCGGCTCGCCCGAGCGCAAGCTCACTGAGGAGGCGGGCTGGCAGATACCCGCGGATGGAACGGAGATCGTGCTGTGAACGCCGCATCACTGACTGGAATGACCGCGCTCTCGATCGGCAAGGACTTGAAGCTCAACTCCGCCGAGGAGCTGGAGGCAACGCTGCGCCACATCGGCGCCACGCGCTATCACAGCCTGCATCCGTTCCATAAGCTGCTGCATGGCGGCAAGCTGAACAAGGGCCAGGTGCAGGCCTGGGCGCTCAACCGCTACTATTACCAGAGCACGATCCCGATCAAGGACGCGGTGGTGATCTCGCGCTTCCGCGACCGCGCCACGCGGCTGGAATGGCGCCATCGCATCGAGGACCATGACGGCGACGTCGGCAGCGAAGGCGGCATCGAGCGCTGGATCAAGCTGACCGAAGGGCTCGGGCTCGACACCGCTTACGTCGAATCCACCGAAGGCATCTTGCCGGCGACGCGCTTCGCGGTCGAAGCCTATGTGCACTTCTGCCGCGAAAAAAGCCCGCTGGAGGCGATCGCCTCCTCGCTCACCGAGTTGTTCGCGCCGAACCTGCATGAAGAACGCATCTCGGGCATGCTGGAGCACTACGACTTCGTCAACCCCGATATCATGAGCTACTTCAAGCGCCGCCTGACCCAGGCGCCGCGCGACGCCAATTTTGCGCTCGATTATGTCAAGAGGCAGGCCACGACGCCGGAGCAGCGCGCGCAGGTCTGCAACGCGCTGATCTTCAAGACCAACGTGCTGTGGGTGCAGCTGGATGCGCTCCAGCATGCCTATGTCGAGGGCCACATTCCGCCGGGCGCGTTCGTGCCCAAAGCGAGCTGAGGATTAAAGCGATGGCCGGGCCGCGGAACATCAGCGTCAGCGAGGCGAGCCGCCCCGTGCTGCCGCGGCATGCCAAGCTGAAATATGACGAGACGCGCAAGGTCTGGGTGATCCTGGCGCCGGAGCGGGTGCTGGCGCCGGACGAGATTGCGGTCGAGGTCTTGCAACTCTGCAACGGCGAGCGCAATGTCGGCGACGTCGCCGATCAGCTCGCCGCAAAGTACGCAGCGCCGCGCGAGGCGATCCTGGCCGACGTCATCGCCATGCTGCAGGATCTCGCCGACAAGGGCTTTCTCACCGAGATCAGGGAGAAGACGTCATGAGCGACGTGACCATCCCGCCCAGCGACAGCCTCGCGGTGCTTGAGAAGCAACGCTCGACGGCGGAGACCTTCGGCATTCCGCTGGCCGTGCTGCTCGAGATCACCCATCGCTGCCCGCTGCAATGTCCCTATTGCTCCAACCCGGTCGAGCTCGACCGCTCCGGCAAGGAGCTGACGACGGACGAGTGGAAGAAGGTGCTGAGCGAGCTCTCCGAGATCGGCGTGCTCCAGGTGCATTTCTCCGGCGGCGAGCCGACGGCACGAAAGGATCTGGTCGAGCTGGTCAAGCATGCCAGCGACGCCGGGCTCTACACCAATCTCATCACCTCGGCCGTGCTGCTGACGCGCGAGAGGCTCAGCGATCTCGCAGATGCCGGGCTCTGCCATGTGCAGATCTCGTTCCAGGGCATCGAAGACGGCCTCGCCGATCGCGTCGCCGGCTACAAGGGCGGCCACCGCAAGAAGCTCGAGGTCGCGAAATGGACGCGCGAGCTCGACCTGCCGCTCACCGTGAACGCGGTGATGCACCGGCAGAACCTGCACCAGTTTCCCGACATCATCCAGATGGCGCTCGATCTCGACGCCGACCGGCTCGAGGTCGCCAATGTGCAATATTACGGCTGGGCGCTGAAGAACCGCGCCGCGCTGATGCCAACCGTGGCGCAGCTCGATGAGTGTACCCGCCTCGTTGAGGAGGCGCGCGAGCGGCTGAAGGGCCGACTGACCATCGACTACGTGGTGCCGGATTATTACGCGCTGCGGCCGAAGAAATGCATGGGCGGCTGGGGCCGGCAGTTCTTCAACATCTCGCCCGCCGGCAAGGTGCTGCCCTGCCATGCCGCCGAGAGCATCACCGGGCTCGATTTCGAATCGGTGCGCTCCAACCATTCGATCGCCTGGATCTGGCAGAACTCGGAGGCCTTCAACCGCTATCGCGGCACCGGCTGGATGAAGGAGCCGTGCAAGAGTTGCGAGTTCCGCGAGATCGATTTCGGCGGCTGCCGCTGTCAGGCCTTCGCGCTGACCGGGGACGCCGCCAACACCGACCCGGCCTGCGCGCTGTCGCCGCTGCACGAGACCATCTTCAAGCAGGCGGAAGCCGAAGCCGAGGGCGAGACCAGCCGCTTCCTCTATCGCAACTTTGCCGGCGGCACCCTGGAATCCGAGAATGACGCCTGACGCCGACGCGGGCTCAGCGGCCAAACGCACTGATCCCTTTGCGCCGCTGACCTCCGATATGCTCGACGTCGGCGATGGCCATGAGCTCTATGTCGAGAGCGTCGGCCGCAGCGACGGCATCCCCGCGGTCTATCTGCACGGCGGGCCCGGCAGCGGCTGCCAGCCCGACCATCGCCGGCTGTTCGATCCCGACCGCTTCTGCGCCGTGCTGTTCGACCAGCGCGGCTGCGGCCGCAGCCGGCCCAAGGGATCGCGCGAGCACAACACCACACAGCATCTGATCGCGGACATGGAGACGATCCGCGAAAAGTTCGGCTTCGAACGCTGGATGGTGGTCGGCGGTTCCTGGGGCGCGACGCTGGCGCTGGCTTATGCAGAGGCGCATCCCGAGCACGTCTCCGGCATAGCGCTGCGCGCGACGTTTCTCGGCACGCGGGACGAGGTCGAGACGGCCTTCACCTCGCGCCTGTCGCAATTCCATCCGGCGCTGTACGAGGATTTCCTCAGCGTGCTGCCGCCAGAGGAGCGTGAC
This sequence comes from Bradyrhizobium sp. NBAIM03, assembly GCF_020194055.1. Classification (NCBI taxonomy): domain Bacteria; kingdom Pseudomonadati; phylum Pseudomonadota; class Alphaproteobacteria; order Hyphomicrobiales; family Nitrobacteraceae; genus Bradyrhizobium; species Bradyrhizobium sp. NBAIM03. The sequence goes on from NZ_JADYVS010000001.1 coordinate 383,631, forward strand.
CGGCCGGTGGATGCCTATTGGCGCCGCATCCTCGATGCCGACCCTGCCGTGCATGGCCCGGCGGCGAAGGCCTGGCACGACACCGAGCGCGTCTTGTCCGAGCACAAGCCGGCACGGACGCGGCTCGACCTCGCCGGGCTGAACGTCTGGCGCACATTGCCGGCGACGCCGTTCATGGAAGCGCATTATTTCACCAACGACAGCTTCATGAACGAGGACCAGCTGCTGCGGAACGCGGGCCGGCTCGACGGCATTCCCGGCATGATCGTGCAGGGGCGCTATGATCTGTTGTGTGCTCCCGCGACAGCGCAGGCCCTTGCGAAAGTATGGCCCGGTTCCGAGCTTCGCATCGTGGAAGAAGCCGGGCATTCGCTCTATGATGGCGGCGTGAGGGACGCCGTCATGAAGTCGATCGCGGACCTTGCGTCGAAGATCGGGCGATGAGAGGACAAGAAGAATGCCGCTCGCCGGAAAGGGCATGCTGCTGACGTCGATGAACATCGACGCTGCGGACGAGGCCGATTTCAACCGCTGGTACGATCGCGAGCATCTGGAAGAGCGTGTCGCAATCGACGGATTTCTCGAAGCGCGGCGCTATGTCGCGCATGCCGCCAACCCCAAATATCTCTCGCTGTACTCGACCGAAACGCTCGGCGTGCTCGACAGCCCCGCCTACCGGGCGCGCCTCGCCGACCAGACCGAATGGTCGCGGCGATCCATGGCGCGCTTCAGGGACATGCTGCGCGTGGTCGCGCGCATCACAATCAGCAAGGGTACTGGCCGCGGCGCGTCGCTCGGCCTGGTGCGGCTGCGGCCGACGCCCGACAACGCCGGTGCGTGGCGTGATGCGCTGCAAGAAAAGCTGGCGCCGCAGGACCGCGACGGCATCATCTCGATGCACCTGCTCGAAAGCGAGCCGGAATTGTCGGGCGCAACGGCGGGAATTCCGGCGGTGCGCAACGAGGGCGCGCGCGACTGGTTCGTGCTGATCGACGGCACGCACGTCAATGCCGTCTCCGCCGTTATCGCCGAGCGCTTCACCGGCCCGGCTGCGGCGCCCTTCCCGCTCCCCATCTCCGTCGGCACCTACTGCCTGATGTGGGACCTCGCCAAGAGCGATGTCGCGCGCGGCTGAACGGCATCCGCATCGCAGCATATTGCACCGCACGCATCTCGTGCGCCGCGCGTTAATGCCGTGCACGCGTAGCTCCCATGAAAGCGGTGACGCGCGCAAATTTGCCGTTGTACTTCGGAACGGTTCTAATAAGCTAACCCAATGACGTCATTCAGAAACCAGATCAAAGCGCATTAAGCGCTCGCCAAGCTCAAACAAAAAAGGCCGCGGGGTCTTCGGACCTGCGCGGACAGGGTAGGAATGAAACCGACCGACATCGCGGCCCCCGACTACTTTCACAAAGTGGTCGATTGTCAATGGGCCTGTCCTGCGCACACCCCGGTTCCCGAATACATCCGATTGATCGCCCAAGGCCGCTACAGCGATGCCTACATGATCAATTGGAAATCGAACGTGTTTCCCGGCATTCTGGGACGCACCTGCGATCGTCCCTGCGAGCCGGCGTGCCGGCGCGGACGCGTCGAGGAAAACCCTGTCGCGATCTGCCGCCTCAAGCGCGTCGCCGCGGATTTCAAGGACGACATCAGGCAGCGGCTGCCGAAGCCCGGGCCGAAGAACGGCAAGCGCGTCGCGCTGGTCGGCGGCGGTCCCGCTTCGCTGACGGTGGCGCGCGATCTCGCGCCGCTCGGCTATCACTGCACCGTGTTCGATGCCGACCCGGAAGCCGGCGGCATGATGCGCACGCAGATCCCGAAATTCCGCCTGCCCAATTCGGTGATCGACGAGGAGACCGGCTACATCCTGGGTCTCGGCGTCGAGTTCAAAGGCGGCCACCGCATCGACAGCATGAAGGCGCTGCTTGCCGAGAAATACGACGCCATCTTCGTCGGCTCCGGCGCGCCGCGCGGCCGCGAGCTCGAGCTTCCCGGCCGGAAAGAGGCCGCCGCCAACATCCATATCGGCATCGAATGGCTGGCCAACGTGTCGTTCGGCCATGTCGACAAAATCGGCAAGCGCGTCATCGTGCTCGGCGGCGGCAACACCGCGATGGATTGCTGCCGCACCGCACGCCGGCTCGGCGGCGAGAAAGTCACGGTGGTCGTGCGTTCCGGCTTCGACGAGATGAAGGCCTCGCCCTGGGAGAAGGAGGACGCGATCCACGAGGATATCCCGATCCTCAACTACATGGTCCCGGTGGCCTTCAAGCATGTCGCCGGCAAGCTGATCGGCGTCACCTTCCAGCACGTCAAAGCCGAATACGACGCCAAAGGCCGCCGCAACCTCGTGCCTTCGGGCGATCCCGATCAGACCATTCCCTGCGACGACGTGCTGGTCGCGGTCGGTCAGGAGAACGCCTTCCCCTGGATCGAGCAGGATTGCGGCATCGAGTTCGACAAATGGCACATGCCGAAGGTCGATCCGAAGACCTTCGCCTCGACCAACCCGAAAGTGTTCTTCGGCGGCGATGCCGCGTTCGGCCCGAAGAACATCATCTGGGCGGTCGCGCACGGCCATGACGCCGCGCTGTCGATCCACAAGATGCTCTCGGGCGAAGCGGTCGACGAGCGGCCGCTGCCGGAGGTGCAGATCTCCTCGCAGAAGATGGGCATCCACGAATGGAGCTATGACAACGACATCTCGCCCGACAAGCGCTACAAGGTGCCGCATCGCGACAAGGTCGTTGCGCTGAAGGACATCCGCGCCGAGGTCGAGCTCGGCTATGATGTCAAGCTGGCGCTCGGCGAAGCGCATCGCTGCCTGAACTGCGACGTGCAGACCGTGTTCTCGACCTCGCTCTGCATCGAGTGCGACGCCTGCGCCGACATCTGCCCGATGGATTGCATCACCTTCACCGCCAACGGCGAGGAAAGCGATCTGCGCCAGCGCCTGAAGGCGCCCTCCGCGCATCCGGACCAGGACCTCTACGTCTCCTCGGACCTGAAGACCGGGCGGGTGATGGTGAAGGACGAGGATGTCTGCCTGCATTGCGGGCTGTGCGCCGAGCGCTGTCCCACCGGCGCCTGGGACATGCAGAAATATTTCATCGAGATGACCCACGCAGGTTCGACATGTCCGACAAAAAGCCGATCAGCAGCGTAAACGACTTCGTCGTCCGCTTCGCCAACGTCAACGGCTCGGGCTCGGCCAGCGCCAACGAGATGTTCGCGCGCGCGATCCTGCGCCACGGCGTGCCTGTCAGCCCACGCAACATCTTCCCCTCCAACATCCAGGGCCTGCCGACCTGGTACGAGGTGCGCGTGACGGAAGCCGGCCATCTCGGCGCACGCGGCGGCGTCGACATGATGGTGGCGATGAATCCGCAGACCTGGGACAAGGACGTCGCCGGCATCGAGCCCGGCGGCTATTTGTTCTACGATTCCACCAAGCCGATGCCGTCGACCAAATTCCGCGACGACATCACCGTGATCGGCGTGCCGCTGACCGCGATCACCAACTCGACCTATACCGATCCGCGTCAGCGACAGCTGTTCAAGAACATCATCTATTTGGGCGCGCTCAGCGCGTTGCTCGACATGGACCCCAAGCTGATCGAGCAGCTGATCGGCGAGCAGTACAAAGGCAAGGAGAAGCTGCTCTCCTCCAACGTCCATGCGCTGCATCTCGGCCGCGACTGGGCGCTGCAGAACCTGAAATGTCCGATTGGGCTGCGCGTGAAGAAGTCCGACAAGGTCGGCGACCGCATCTTCATCGAGGGCAACAGCGCCGCCGCGCTCGGCGCGGTCTATGGTGGCGCCACCGTGTGTGCCTGGTATCCGATCACGCCGTCCTCGTCGGTGGCCGAGGCTTTCACCGCCCATTGCAAGAAGTACCGGCACGATCCTGAAACGGGCAAGGCGAAATACGCGATCGTGCAGGGCGAGGACGAGCTCGCGTCGATCGGCATCGTGATCGGCGCGTCCTGGAACGGCGCCCGCGCCTTCACGGCGACCTCCGGCCCCGGCATCTCACTGATGACGGAGTTCATCGGCCTCTCGTACTTTGCCGAGATTCCGGCCGTGATCATGAACATCCAGCGCGCCGGCCCCTCCACGGGCATGCCGACCCGCACCCAGCAATGCGACATCATCGCCTGCGCCTATGCCTCGCATGGCGACACCAAGCATGTGCTGCTGTTCCCCGAGGACCCGGCCGAGGCCTTCGAGTTCGCGGCCGCCGCCTTCGATCTCGCCGAGCGGCTGCAGACGACGATCTTCCTGATGCTCGATCTCGACATCGGCATGAACCACCGGCTCTGCCGCCCGCTGAAGTGGGACGATGCCAGGCAATATGACCGCGGCAAGGTGATGACGGCGGCGATGCTGGAGGAAGGCCGCGACTTCGGCCGCTATCTCGACGTCGACGGCGACGGCATTCCCTACCGCACCTATCCCGGCACGCATCCGACCAAGGGCTCCTACTTCACCCGCGGCACGTCGCGGGACCGCTATGCGCGCTACTCCGAGGAAGGCACGGTCTACGCCGACAACATGCAGCGCCTGATGCGCAAGTTCGAGACCGCGCAGGACCTGGTGCCGCGTCCGCTGCAGGCCAATGCGGAACGGCCGACCAAATATGGCGTGATATATTTCGGCTCGACCTCGCCGGCGATGGACGAGGCGATCGGCCTGCTGGAAGCGCGCGGGCATCAGCTCGACCGTCTGCGCATCCGCGCCTTCCCGTTCCATTCCAGCGTGGCCAGCTTCCTCGCCGAGCACGATTTCGTATACGTCGTCGAGCAGAACCGCGACAGCCAGCTGCGCCAGCTCATCGTCAACGAGAACGGCATCGATCCCGTCCGGCTGGTGCCGATCGTGCATTACGACGGCACGCCGATCACCGCCCGCTTCATCGCCAAAGCCATTGGCGACCACCAGGACCACCTCAAGGTGACCCCGCTCCGCAAGGCCGTGTCATGACCTACATCGCAAAGCCCAAATTCCATCATCCAGGCCTGAAGAAGAACGCGCTCGGCTACACGCATCGGGACTACGAGGGCAAGATCTCGACGCTGTGCGCGGGCTGCGGCCACGATTCGATCACGGCCTCGATCATCGAAGCCTGCTACGAGCTCTCGATCGAGCCGCATCGGGTGGCGAAGATCTCCGGCATCGGCTGCTCGTCGAAGACGCCGGACTATTTCCTCGGCAATTCGCACGGCTTCAATTCCGTGCACGGCCGCATGCCATCCGTGCTGACAGGCGCCAACCTCGCCAACCGCGAGCTGATCTATCTCGGCGTCTCCGGCGATGGCGATTCCGCCTCGATCGGTTTCGGGCAGTTCGCGCATTCGATCCGGCGCGGCGTCAACATGACCTATATCGTCGAGAACAACGGCGTTTACGGCCTGACCAAGGGCCAGTTCTCGGCGACCGCCGATCGCGGCTCGAAGAGCAAGAAGGGCGTCACCAACACCGACAACGCCATCGACCTCGTCGCCATCGCGCTGCAGTTAGGGGCCACCTTCGTGGCGCGCTCGTTCTCCGGCGACAAGAGCCAGCTGGTGCCGCTGATCGCCGCCGCGATCGGCCACAAGGGCGCGTCCTTCATCGACGTGATCAGCCCCTGCATCGCCTTCAACAACCATGCCGGCTCGACCAAGAGCTTCGACTATGTCCGCGAGCACAATGACGCCGTGAACCGGCTCGACGTGCTGGTCGGCCGCGACCCGATTGCGGTGGACTACGCGCCCGGCACGGTGCAGGTGGTCGAGCAGCACGACGGCAGCAAGATCGCGCTGCGCAAGATCGATGCGGATTACGATCCGCACGACCGCCTGGGCGCCCAGACCTTCCTCGCAAGGCACGCCGCCAAGGGCCAGATCGTCACCGGTCTTCTGTACGTCGACCCTGAGGCCGAAGACCTGCACGAGCATCTCAACACGGTCGAGACGCCGCTCAACGCGCTGGAGGCGGACACGCTCTGCCCGGGCTCGGCGGTGCTGGACAAGATCAACGCCAGCCTGCGGTGATCATCTTCGCGCTGATGCCGCCGGCCTAACGCGTATCGTGATCTTCTCCGACACGACGGGTGGTTCGAACGGATAGTGCTTGGCGTCGCCAAGCACCAGTTGCAGCGTGTGCGTGCCCGGCGGAAGCTCGAGAAACGTTTCGGTTTGTCCGGCTCCGAAATGCAGATGGGACTTGTCCTGCGGAATCGGCTCCTTGGCATCAATGGGGTCTTTCACATCGATCAACAGATGATGGTGGCCGGCATTGTGGTAGTCGTCGCCGGCATGCGTCACGCCCATGTTGCGCAGGCCGAAACGGACCCAAAACCCACCACGGATCTTCTGGCCGTCATACGGCGAGATGAAATAAAGCTTGGCGTCCTTTGGCGCAGTTTTGCCTTGCGGATAGGCCGCGCCGGGGAGCAATGCGATGGCGGCCGCGAGCGCGATACAGGAAACGATCTTCATCAAATTGACTCCAGTACCTACGGACTGAGCGCGATCCGGAATCCATGCGTGGGGTAACGGACGCCGGTGTCGTATCCACCGCGGTTTGACGGCCGCACATATCTCGAATCGTTCTTCCAGGAGCCTGAGCGCAGGACATGAGAGCCGCAGTCAGGGCTAGTCCACGCCGAGCCGTCGCTGGGCGCGCCCTGATACGTCCGGTGCCAGCAGTCTGCGACCCACTGATCGATGCCGCCGCCCATGTCGTAAAGCCCGAATGGATTGGGCTTGAAACTGCCGACCTTGGCCGGCTGCTCGGCCGCAAGTTCACCGCAATCCTTGCAGCCCGCCATGCCCGGCTGGAGCTTGTCGCCCCACCAATATTTGGTCTGTGTCCCGCCGCGTGCCGCATATTCCCATTCGGCTTCGCTGGGAAGCCGGTAGGGCTTCTTCGTCGCTTGCGCGAGCCAGGCGACATATTGCTGCGCATCGGTCCAGCTCACATTGCTGACCGGGGCATCGTCCTTGCCAGTGGCCGTGAATCCGCACGCCTTGGCGGCAGCGCATTCGTTCCACTCCTGCACCGTTACCGGATATTTTCCGATCGAGAACGGCTTGATCGTGACCTGATGGACGGGACGCTCGGTCGGATCGTCGTTGCTTCCCATGGCGAAGCTGCCGCCGCGAATGGCGATCATTTCGGGCTCGCGCACCGGCGTTGCCGATGGGCTGGGAGCCGGAGCCGGAGTCGGGGCCGAAGGCGACGAAGCCAATGACGGAGAGGGTTGCGGCGTCTGCTTCGCCGCCTCGCTCGGCAATGGCTGAGGAACCGGTGAGACGACCGGAGCGGTGGGCGGCGCGGCAGCCTGCTCGCCGATCCTGCCGGGCTGCGCCAGCAAATACCAGAGCACGCCGGTGGCCATCATCAGCACTGTAATGGCCAGCAAAAAGATCAGCGCGTTCTCACGCCGGCTTCTTGTCTTGCCGACCGCATCAGCGTCCGGCAGCACACGATACACGCGCACCGGATCGGTGATGTTCTTGACCTTGCGGTCGCCGAGCGACTCATAGCCGCATACGATCTTGTGTTTGATCTGCTCGTAGATCGCGCCGGATATGAAGACCTGCCCCGGCTCCGCGATGCCCTCGATACGCGTGGCGATGTTGACGCCGTCACCGTAGATGTCGTCCGGCTCCACGATGACGTCACCGAGATTGACTCCGATCCGATATTCGAGCCGGGAATGCTTGGGAATGGAGGCGTTGCGGCCGACGAGATTCTGCTGGATGACGATGCTGCATCGAACGGCTTCCACGGGACTGTCGAATATGGCGATGAAGCCGTCGCCGGTCGTCTTCACCAGACTTCCATGGTGCTCGATGATGCTGGGCTGGATGATGTCGCGCTCGATCCGCTTGACGCGGGCATGCGTGCCTTCCTCGTCGGCCTGCATCAACCGGCTGTAGGAGACGATATCGCCGACGATGATCGCGGCGAGACGGCGAGGCATTCCGCTGTGCGGCGGCGGCTCGTCGGGATTTCCGGGTCTGAAGTTGCGAATTTCGCCCATGCGGGGGACTCCACAAACTTACAAGGCAGCCCCAGCCTACGACCGCCAAAGGCGATCGTCTGTGAAGGCTATCACATTGACGAACCGAGACAATGTCGCAGCGATTGCAGGCTTCAAGTTCCGAAGAGCCGCCCGCTTCACCGCTTGAACCTTCTCGAGCCCATCAGTGACTAAGGCGGAGCGTGAAGCGAGTTGCGCGAATCCGCACCGCGACCACCGCTCGAGCGGCTTGCGACGGTTGAACGCGGGTCACCAATTCTGCGTCTAACAGACAGCAGCTCTGTCCTGCTGCGACGAAATTGTCGTGTGCACGAGGCCCTTATGAAGCTCGTCATCCTTGCTGCCCTCACTTTTGCTGCGCTGACCAGCGTCGGCCGCGCCGAGGAAGTCGACGATATCCGCGAGGCCGGTAAGGCCGAGGCCGAGACCTTCAATACGCGGATGTATGCGAAGCCTCCCGGCGACAAGGCCTATGCCTGCTTCGTCCGCCGCTACGATGCCGACCATCTGGCGCGGCATCCGAAGCAGAAGGTCGCCGCGATGAAGCTGCTGATCTCCGCGGAATTCGACAAGGAGGACAAGGAGCTTCACCATTCCTTCCGCCTCGGCTTCAGGTACCGTCATCGCAGCGGCGATTTCGACTCCAGCGGCTCGTGCAACCACGCCGTATTCACAAAGAGCAGCGACGAGGTGCGCCTCGGCTGCGGCGTCGACTGCGATGGCGGCGGCATCGGCGTTGCGCTCTCCAAGGACGACAAGTCCGCGATCGTGCGGCTCGAACGTGTCAGGGTCTGGCAGAACAACAAGCCGGACGATGACGCCGAGCATTCGCTGACCGCCGGCGCCGACGACAAGATTTTCCGGCTCGACCGGGCCGACAATCGCGAGTGCGCCTCGCTGGTGACCGACCGCAAGGAACTCGCGGCGCTGCGCCACAAGTGATATGCCTGAGGCAATGTCAGGCAATCCAGGGAGAATGCCATGAACCGCCGCAGCATCTTGTGGAGCGCCGTCTCGGCTTTGGGTGCGGCGCTTGGCGCCTCCAGCGCGAAAGCCACGACCGCCACCGCGCCGTCGAACAAGCTCAAGGTGGTCTATCACCTCAGCGACGCCGAGAAGGTCCATTTCGTGCTCGGCAACATCCAGAACCACTTCGACGGCGTCGGCGGCCCAGAACATGTGACGATCGCGCTGGTGATCCACGGCCCGGCGCTGAAGGCATTTCACTCGGCGCAGGCCAACCCCGACGTCAGCAAGCGGATCAGTGATTTCTCCAAGGGCGGCGTCGAGCTCGCCGCCTGCGGCAACACGATGAAGGCGCAGAACGTGACGCTGAGCGAGCTGCTGCCAGGCTTCGTCAACGCCGAGAACGGCGGCGTGGTGCGGCTCGCCGAGCTGCAGTCGCAGGGGTATCTGTATTTGCGGCCGTAGCGTTTCGCGGGGCGCCTCCACATTCTCCGTCATTGCGAGGAGCCCTTGCGACGAAGCAATCCAGACTGTCTCCGAGGAGGGATTCTGGATTGCTTCGCTGCGCTCGCAATGACGGCGGAGGACGTTGCGCGAGCGACAGCCATTTCCCTCCAAGTCCACTTGACTCACCCATAACTCTACAGTTATGAGTCTACCCATAACCTCCCGGTTATGGATTTTTCATGACTCCCACCCCCGACCTTCTGTTCAGAACGCTCGCCGACCCCACCCGGCGCGCGATCTTCGAGCGGCTGTGCCGTGAGGGGGAGCAGACGGTCGGGGCGCTGACGGCGCGATCAGGCGTGTCGCAGCCGGCGGTGTCGAAACATCTTGGCGCCCTGAAGCAGGCGGGCCTGGTGCGCGACCGGCACGAAGGTCGGCAGACCCATTACAGCGCGCAGCCCGGTGCGCTCAATCCGCTGATCGACTGGACCGGCCAGATGGCCGGGTTCTGGCAGAAAAGGTTAGATGCCCTCGACGATCTCCTGAAGAGGATGGACCAATGAACGAACCCGCCGAGACGCGCTCCGTCGTGATCGAGCGCGAATTTGCCTATCCCGCCGAGCGGCTCTGGCGCGCGCTGACGCAGCCGCATCTGATCGAGGAATGGCTGATGAAGAACGACTTCAAGCCGGTCGTCGGCCATCGCTTCAATCTGCGCGGCGAATGGGGCGGCGTGCTGGATTGCGAGGTGCTCACCATCGAGCCGCAGAGGACGCTGGCCTACACCTGGAATTTCTCGCATGAGGACGCCGCCTTCGACCTCAAGAGCATCGTCACCTTCACGCTGACGCCGACGAGCGCGGGCACGCATCTGCGCGTCGAGCAGGCGGGCTTCCGCCCGACGCAGAAACAGGCGTTCGGCGGCGCGCATGCCGGCTGGAAGCAGTTTTTGGCGAAGCTGGACGATTTGCTGGCGCGGGCGAGCTAGCTCCACCACCCATTCCGATCATTCTCAAAGGAGGTCCCAATGAGCACGCCTATGTGGATTCGGCAGATTCATCGCTGGCTGTCGATGGCTTTCACGCTTGCCGTCATCGCCAACATCGTGGCGATGACGATGCAGGTCGAGGCCGTGTGGATCGGCTTCCTGGCGCTGGTGCCGCTGATTCCGCTGCTCGCGACCGGGCTCTATCTGTTCGCGCTGCCTTATCGCGGCCGCAGCAACACGTGAACGAGGCGGTGATGAAGAAGCCCGTGGCGGCGAAGACGAGCAGCGCGAAGCAAGCAGGTACCACCTCGCCATCCAAGCTGATCGACGGCAGGATCAAGGAGCTCGGCGACTGGCGCGGCGAGATGCTGGGGCGGGTTCGCGCGCTGATCAAGGAGGCCGACCCTGATGTCGTCGAAGAGTGGAAATGGCGCGGTGTTCCCGTCTGGGAGCACGACGGCATCATCTGCACCGGCGAGACCTACAAGGAGGTCGTGAAGCTGACCTTCGCCAAGGGCGCCGCGCTGGCGGATCCCGCAGGTCTCTTCAATTCCAGCCTCGACGGCAATGTGCGCCGCGCGATCGATATTCGCGAGGGCGAAACGATCAACGAGAATGCGTTGAAGGCGCTGATCCGCGCGGCGGTGGAGCTGAATGCGAGCAAGAAGAAGCCGGGGAAGCGATCAGCCTCGTAGACGCGATGGGCCGCCACAAGTGCCTTCCTTCTCCCCTTGCGGGAGAAGGTGGCGCGAAGCGCCGGATGAGGGGTCTCCATCGGCACGGGAGAGTGCGGAGAGATACCCTCACCCCAGTGAGCTTATGTCTGCCGGCGTCGCTGCCCTCTCCCGCAAGGGGCGAGGGCACATCAATGCGCACCTCGCGTGGTGCCCCATGTAGGCAGCCCCCGTCACGCCACCGCCGCCGCGATCGGGCGCGGGCTGACGACGTATTCGCGCAGGACCTTGTCGTTGGCGTCGACCTCGATCAGTGCGACGTCGTAGGTCCAGAGATCGGCCAGGTGCTGGAGCACGCGCTTGGCGTCGGTCTCGTTGAGCTGCGAGCCCTTGATGACGTGGTGATGCAGGATCAGGCGGCGGTCGCCGGAGAGATCGACGTCGACCACCTCGATATTGGCGTCGATGAAGCCGACATCGTGCTGCCGCGCCAGCTCGCGGCGGACGCGGCGAAAGCCGCGCTCGTCGTGGATGGCGTCGACCCGGATGCCGGCGCGCTCCTCGGGATCGTCGTGCAGATGGAACATGCGGAAGTGCCGCATCAGCTTCGGGCTCAGGAACTGCCCGATGAAGCTTTCGTCGCGGTAATTGGCCCAGACGTCGCGCAGCACGCCCATGACGTCGCCCTTGCCGGCGATGTCGGGGAACCACTCGCGGTCCTCGTCTTCCGGATTGGCGACGATGCGCTCGATGTCCTGCATCACCGCGAAGCCGAGCGCGTAGGGGTTGAAGCCGGAGAAACGCGGGTCGTCGAATTCGGGCTGGAACACCACATTGGTGTGCGACCCCAGAAATTCGAGGAAGTTGCCGTCGCTGATGCGACCCTGCTCGTGCAGCTTGGTCATGATGCGATAATGGACGTAGGTCGCCGTCCCCTCGTTCATGACCTTGGTCTGGCTCTGCGGATAGAAATATTGCGCGATGTGGCGAACGATGCGGAGCAGCTCGCGCTGCCAGGGCGCCAGCCGCGGCGCGCTCTTCTCCAGGAAATAGAGCAAATTCTCCTGCGGCAGGCCGAGCAGCTTGCGGCGGCGCTCGATGCTGAGCGTGGAGCGGCTCTTGGCGGCGCCCTTCGGCACGGTGCGCCAGAGATCGTTGAAGACCTCCTCCTCGTGCTGGCGGCGACGCCCTGCCCGCTTCTCCTCGGCGCGCAGATCGAGCTTCTTCTTGCCGGGATAACGGTCGATGCCGTGCGACATCAGCGCGTGCGCGGCGTCGAGCGTGCGCTCGACCTCGATGCGGCCGTAGCGATCCTCGCACTGCATGACGTAGTTCTTGGCGAAGTCGAGATAGTCCAGGATGCCGTCGGCATCGGTCCACTGCTTGAACAGATAATTGTTCTTGAAGAAATGGTTGTGGCCGAAGGCGGCGTGCGCGATCACCAGCGTCTGCATCGTCGCCGTGTTCTCCTCCATCAGATAGGAGATGCAGGGCGAGGAGTTGATGACGATCTCGTAGGCCAGTCCCATCAGGCCCTTGCGGTAGGACGCCTCATGGAAAGCGAAGTGCTTGCCGAACGACCAGTGCTTGTAGAACAGGGGCATGCCGACCGACGAATAGGCGTCCAGCATCTGCTCGGCGGTGATGACCTCGATCTGGTTCGGATAGACGTCGAGGCCGAGATCCTTCAGCGCCACCTCCTCGCAGGCATCGGTGATGCGCTGCAAGGTGTGGAAATCCCAATCGGCGCCTTCGAACAAACGTTCCTTCATGGAGCGGCCTTCTCCTGGGCAGTGTCGCGGCGCTGGAACAGATCGTGGAATACCGGGAAGATCTCGCTGCGCTCCGAGACCTTGCGCATCGAGAGCGGGGCGCCGCTGTTGCGCAGGCGTTCGTAGAGGCTCCAGAGCGAGGAGTCGGAGAGATCGAAGGCGCTGCCGCCGGCCTCGCCTACCTCGAGATAGGCGAAGAACTGGCAGACCGGCAGGATCTTCTCGGTCAAGAGGAGCCCCGTGAGCTCGCCGTCGGAATAGGAATTGTCGCCGTCGGAAGCCTGCGCGGCGTAGATGTTCCAATCCGACGGGTTGAAGCGCTCGCGCACGATCTCGTGCATCGCCTGCAGCGCACTGGAGACCAGCGTGCCGCCCGAGGCCGGACCGTAGAAGAAGGTCTGCTCATCGACCTCCTCGGCGCGGTCGGTGTGGCGGATGAAGACGATCTCGACGTGCTTGTAGCGCCGCTTCAGGAACACGTAGAGCAGCATGTAGAAGCGTTTCGCCAGGTCCTTCATGTGCTCGGACATCGAGCCGGAGACGTCCATCAGGCAGAACATCACGGCCTGCGCGACGGGCTTGGGCACCGTCTCGAAGCGCCGGTAGCGGATGTCGAGCGGATCGATGAAGGGGATGCGCTTGGACTTCGCCTTCAAGGTTTCGAGCCGGGCCACGAGAGCCGCACGCTCGTCCTCGTCGGTGCAGGCTTCGATCGCGGCTTCCAGCTCCTCGATCTCGTCCTTGCGCGGACGCTTGAGCGCGATGCGGCGGGCCAGCGCGAGCTTCACCGTCCGGCTCACCGAGATGTTGGCGGGCGAGCCGGTCATGGTGTAGCCGGCGCGCTGGATGCCTTCGCTCTCGGTCTGCGCGATCTTGCGCTTGGCGAGATCCGGAAGCTCGAGGTCGTCGAGGAACAGATCGACGAACTCGTCACGGCTCAACACGAAACGGAAGGCATCCTCGCTGTCGCCTTCGCCGGGACCGGAATCCTTGGCGCTGCCCTGCCCGGAGCGCTGGAGATAGTCGCCTTCGATGAACTTCTTGTTGCCGGGCAGGACCATGTCGCGCGTCCCGCCTTCACGGCGGAAACGCGGCTCGTGCATGCCGTCGAGTGGAATCGTGACCTCACCACCCTCCAGGACGTCCTTGATGTCGCGTTCCTGCGAGGTCTTCTTGACGGCGCCCTGCACCAGGGATTTGGCCCGACGCAAGAACCGCTGGCGGTTCTCAAGACTCTTGCCGCCTGGATTCAGGCGCCTGTCAATAATGTGAATGGGCACTTTACCATTCGCCTCCCATCCGCCTCAACCGGCCTGCTTCACGCGCATGTACCATTCGACGAGCCGGCGAACCTGACGTTCGGTATAGCCGCGCTCCACCATGCGTGCGACGAACTCGCCGTGCTTCTTCTCCGTCTCGCCGTCCTTCTTCGACCCGAAGGAGATGACCGGAAGCAGGTCCTCGACCTGGGAGAATATCCGCTTTTCGATCACATCGCGAATCTTCTCGTAGGAGGTCCAGGTCGGGTTTTTGCCGCCGTTCTGGGCCCGGGAGCGTAACGAGAATTTGACGACCTCGTTGCGGAAATCCTTGGGGTTGGCGATGCCCGCCGGCTTCTCGATTTTCGTCAGCTCCTGGTTCAAAAGCTCGCGATCGAGCAACTGGCCGGTATCGGGATCCTTGAAGTCCTGGTCCTCGATCCAGGCGTCGGCATAGTCGACGTAGCGATCGAACAGGTTCTGCCCATAATCCGAGTAGGATTCGAGATAAGCCTTCTGGATCTCGTTGCCGATGAACTCGGCGTAGCGCGGCGCGAGCTCGGCCTTGATGAACTCGAGATAGCGTTTCTCGGTCTCCTCAGGCAGCTGCTCGCGGCGGATCGCCTGCTCCAGCGCGTACATCAGATGCACGGCGTCGGCAGCCACCTCCTGCGGATCGTGGTTGAACGTCGCAGCCAGGATCTTGAAGGCGAATCGGGTCGAGGCGCCATCCATGCCCTCGTCGACACCGGCGGCGTCGCGATATTCCTGGACGCTGCGCGCCTTCGGATCGGATTCCTTCAGGCTCTCGCCGTCGTAGACCCGCATCTTGGCGAACAGGGTGGAGTTCTCGTGCTTGCGCAGGCGCGACATCACCGAGAACCGCGCCAACGTCTCCAGCGTCGACGGCGCGCAAGGAGCCGAGGCGAGCTCGGAGCCCTGGATCAGCTTCTCGTAGATCTTCTGCTCCTCGGTGACCCTGAGGCAGTAGGGCACCTTGATGACGCAGATGCGGTCGATGAAGGCTTCGTTGTTCTTGTTGGCCTTGAAGCTCGCCCACTCGGCTTCGTTCGAGTGCGCCAGGATGATGCCGGTGAATGGGATCGCGCCGATATTCTCGGTGCCGATATAATTGCCTTCCTGGGTTGCGGTCAGCAACGGGTGCAGCATCTTGATCGGCGCCTTGAACATCTCGACGAACTCGAGCACGCCCTGATTGGCGCGGTTGAGGCCGCCGGAATAGCTGTAGGCGTCGGGATCGTTCTGGGCGTAGGTCTCGAGCTTGCGGATGTCGACCTTGCCGACCAGCGAGGAGATGTCCTGGTTGTTCTCGTCACCGGGCTCGGTCTTGGCGATCGCGATCTGGCGCAGCCGCGACGGCTGGATCTTGGCGACCCGGAATTGCGAGATGTCGCCGCCGAACGCTTCCAGCCGCTTGTAGCACCACGGGCTCATCAGGCCGGTGAGGCGACGGCGCGGAATGCCGTACTTCTCCTCCAGCATCGGACCGAGCTGATCGGGATCGAACAGGCTGAGCGGGCTCTCGAACACGGGCGAGAGCTCGTCGCCGGCCTTGAGCACGTAGATCGGCTGCACTTCCATCAGCGACTTGAGCCGCTCGGCGAGCGAGGACTTGCCGCCGCCGACCGGGCCGAGCAAATAGAGGATCTGCTTGCGCTCTTCGAGACCTTGCGCCGCATGGCGGAAGAAACCGACGATGCGCTCGATGGTTTCTTCCATGCCGTAGAAGCCGGCGAAGGCTGGATAGGTGCGGATGGTGCGGTTCAAAAAAATACGGCCAAGGCGTGGGTCCTTGGCCGTGTCAATCGTCTGAGGCTCACCGATCGCCGCTAGCAGTCGTTCAGCCGCGTTCGCGTATTTCATGGGATCGCTTCGACACGATTCCAGATATTCCGCCATCGACATGTCGTGCTGGCTTCTCGCCTCGAACGACCGAGCGAAAGCGTTGAATAGAGAATCGTTGTACATGATCCCTCTCCGCGTGAGTTCCGCTACAAGCTGAAACGAAAGCAGTTACCGGACCGTTCCTCAGGCCGTTTCGAATCAGCGTGAGCACATGACAGTCATTGGACACCCGGGTGCCGACTCGACGCAACGCACAACGTAGGCACTCCATGAGTTACGAACAGGCACCTGCCTGTAATTTGTGCGAATCTCTGTCTATTCTGGCTCATTTCCAGAAAATGTCACTCGGTCGCCACATCCGGGCGTTCCCGGGGATGGCCCCATCCGGCAATGCAGCATAGCGGGCCGGGAGCGGCGATCTTATGACGCTTGTACGGCGAAGCCTTGCGGTCCCCGTTCATCTTCCTGCTGCAATGCGGTGTGCTGGCGGCCTGTACGTCGCGGCAACGCGCAGCACCGTGTCACAGTCGCTGCCAGGCCAGGCCCACCCCGACGGATGACAACGCGATCGTTCTGTGCGTAACGGCCAGCTTGGGATGCTGCGGAGCTCTTCGCATGTCCGGCGTCGGCCTCAGCACGATCATTTCGTGACCGGGGCAATCTTCGAGCAAGATCTCCGCTATCGAACCCCGTGGCAGAAATTCATTGTCGATACGGAGAGCGCGGATGCGAAGGAGTGGATGACGACGACATGCCCGCTGGGCAGCGAGGCGCTAAGATCGGCCGGATGGTGACGACCTTTACGCAACAGTAAGCTGCCCGTCTGGATCGCCATGATCGCGACGGAGTTACACTGGAGGGTATGACTCCCGCACCCTTGATTGGTTCCCTCCCGGGTGCATGTAGGCTAGAGGATAGCGCGTCAGACCTTCGCGAAAACCCCTCGTCCGCAGGCTTGGAGATAATAAGCATCATGAATCCCGTCAAAGAACTGGAAAAGCACGGACAGGCGGTCTGGCTCGACTTCCTGGCCCGCGGCTTCATCGCCAAGGGCGACCTGAAGCGGCTGATCGACACCGACGGCGTCAAGGGCGTCACCTCCAACCCGTCGATTTTCGAAAAGGCGATCGGCAGCTCGGACGAATATGACGCCCCGATCGGCAAGGCGCTGAAGCGCGGCGACCGCACCGTGGCCGACCTGTTCGAGGCCGTCGCGATCGAGGACATCCAGAACGCAGCCGACGTGCTGCGCCCGGTCTACGACCGCCTCAAGGGCGGCGACGGCTATGTCAGCCTGGAGGTCTCGCCCTATCTCGCCATGGACACATCGGGCACGATCGCGGAGGCGCGGCGGCTCTGGAAGGACGTCGGTCGCAAGAACCTGATGGTGAAGGTGCCGGCGACGCCGGAGGGCCTGCCGGCGATCGAGCAGCTGATCAGCGAGGGCATCAGCATCAACATCACGCTACTGTTCTCCAAGGCCGTCTATCTCGAGGTGGCCGAGGCCTACATCGCCGGTCTCGAGACCTACGTCGCCGGCGGCGGCGATCCGTCGCATGTGGCCAGCGTCGCCAGCTTCTTCGTCAGCCGGATCGATTCGGTGGTCGACAAGCAGCTGGACGAGAAGATCGCCCGCGCCAACGATCCGTCCGAGAAGGAACGTCTCGCCGCGCTCAAGGGCAAGGTGGCGATCGCCAACGCCAAGCTCGCCTACCAGGACTACAAG
Organism: Bradyrhizobium sp. NBAIM03; assembly: GCF_020194055.1. NCBI lineage: Bacteria > Pseudomonadati > Pseudomonadota > Alphaproteobacteria > Hyphomicrobiales > Nitrobacteraceae > Bradyrhizobium > Bradyrhizobium sp. NBAIM03. Next base: position 401,370 of record NZ_JADYVS010000001.1, read on the forward strand.
CGCCTGTTCGCAGGCCCGCGCTGGGAGAAGCTCGCCGCCAAGGGCGCCAAGCCGCAGCGCATGCTGTGGGCCTCCACCGGCACCAAGAACAAGGATTACAGCGACGTCCTCTATGTCGAGGAGCTGATCGGCCCAGACACCATCAACACCGTGCCGCCTGCAACGCTGGATGCGTTCCGCGACCACGGCAAGCCGCGCGACAGCCTGGAGGAGAACGTCGAGGACGCGAAGCGCGTGCTGGACGAGCTGGAGCGCTCCGGCATCTCGCTCGATGCGATCGCCGAGGAGCTGGTCAAGGACGGCGTCAAGCTGTTTGCGGATGCCGCCGACAAGCTTTACGGCGCCGTCGCCCACAAGCGCGCCGTCGTGCTCGGCCCCGCACTCGACCGCCAGCAGCTCTCGCTGGGCGACGGGCTCGGCAAGGCGCTGGCCAAGACCACGGAGGAATGGCGGGCGTCGGCCAAGATCCGCAGGCTGTGGCAGCGCGACAAGTCGGTCTGGACCGGTGCGGACGAGGACAAATGGCTCGGCTGGCTCGACAGTCCAGCCAAGGCCGACATTGCCGATTACGAGGACTATGCGGGCCGCGTGAAGAGCCAGAAATTCTCCGACGCCGTCGTGCTCGGCATGGGCGGCTCCAGCCTCGGCCCCGAGGTGCTGGCGGAGACCTTCGGCAAGAAGCCCGGCTTCCCCAAGCTGCATGTGCTCGACTCCACCGATCCGGCACAGGTGCGGGCGATGGAGGCGAAGATCGACATCGCCAACACCGTCTTCATCGTCTCCAGCAAGTCCGGCGGCACCACCGAGCCGAACGCGATGAAGGACTATTTCCACGAGCAGGTTGCCAAGGCGGTGGGTGCAAAGGTGAAGACCGGGCATCGCTTCATCGCGGTGACCGATCCCGGCTCGTCGCTGGAGAAGGCGGCGAAGAGCCTTCATTACGCCCGCATCTTCCACGGCGAGCCCTCGATCGGCGGACGCTATTCGGTGCTCTCGCCCTTCGGCTTGGTGCCGGCGGCAACCGCGGGCATCGACGTCAAGAGCTTCGTCAAGCATGCGCTGGCGATGGCCCGCTCCTGTGGCCCCGATGTGCCGCCGTCCGAAAACCCGGGCGTGCAGCTCGGCCTTGCCATGGGTCTCGCCGGGCTCGAAGGCCGCGACAAGGTGACGATCCTGGCGTCGAAGAAGATCGCCGATTTCGGCGCCTGGGCCGAGCAGCTGATCGCGGAATCGACCGGCAAGGAGGGCAAGGGCCTGATCCCGATCGAGGGCGAGCCGCTGGGCGATCCCTCCGTCTACGGCAACGACCGCTTCTTCATCGACATCCGCGTCGAAGGCGAAGCGGACGCCGCACACGATTCCCAGCTTGCCGCGATCGAGGCGGCGGGTCACCCCGTGGTGCGCATCGTCATGAAGTCGATCGAGCATCTCGGCCAGGAATTCTTCCGCTTCGAGATGGCAACCGCCGTGGCCGGCAGCATTCTCGGCATCAACCCGTTCGACCAGCCGGACGTCGAAGCGGCCAAGATCAAGACCCGCGAGCTCACCGCCGCGTTCGAGAAGACCGGCAAGCTGCCGGCGGAAGAGCCGGTGGTCAGCACCAAGGAAGCCGATCTCTACACCGACGAGGCCAACGCCACGGCGCTACGCGCCGCCGGCGCCAATGGCGATCTCGGCTCCTGGCTGAAGGCGCATCTGTCGCGATCCAGCGACGGAGACTACGTCGCCCTGCTCGGCTACATCGCGCGCGACAAGGCCACGATCGACGCGCTTCGGGCCATGCGCCTCGAGGTGCGCGAGAAGCGGCATGTCGCGACCTGCGCCGAGTTCGGCCCGCGCTTCCTGCACTCGACGGGACAGGCCTACAAGGGCGGGCCCGACAGCGGCGTCTTCCTCCAGATCACCGCCGATGACGCCAAGGACCTGCCTGTGCCGGGCCAGAAGGCGAGCTTCGGCGTGATCAAGGCGGCGCAGGCGCGCGGCGATTTCGACGTGCTGACGGAACGCGGCCGGCGTGCGCTGCGGGTGCACCTGAAGGGTGGGCTCAAGACAGGCCTTGCCGCGCTCAATGCAGCGCTCAACGACGCGCTGAACTAAAGGAATAATGCAGATGCAACTCGGCATGATCGGCCTCGGCCGAATGGGCGGCAACATCGTTCGCCGCCTGATGCGCCACGGGCATTCGACGGTGGTCTACGACAAGGACGCCAAGGCCGTCGCCGGCCTTGCCGCCGACGGCGCGGTCGGCTCGGCGACGCTGGAAGAGTTCGTCGCCAAGCTGGAGCGGCCGCGCACGGCCTGGGTGATGCTGCCGGCAGGACGCATCACCGAGACCACGATCGAGACGATCGCCGCCGTGATGCAGGAAGGCGACGTCATCATCGACGGCGGCAACACCTTCTGGCAGGACGACGTCCGCCGCGGCAAGGCGCTGAAGGCGCGCGGCATCCATTATGTCGATGTCGGCACTTCCGGGGGCGTGTGGGGGCTCGACCGCGGCTACTGCATGATGATCGGCGGCGAGAAGCAGGTGGTCGACCGACTCGATCCGATCTTTGCGGCGCTCGCGCCGGGCGCCGGCGACCTTCCGCGGACGCCGGGGCGCGAGGGCCGCGATCCCCGCGTCGAGCAAGGCTACATCCACGCCGGGCCCGTCGGCGCAGGCCATTTCGTCAAGATGATCCACAACGGCATCGAGTACGGCCTGATGCAGGCCTATGCCGAAGGTTTCGACATCCTCAGGAATGCCAATATCGAGGCTTTGCCGGCGGATCATCGCTACGATTTCGATCTCGCCGACATCGCTGAAGTGTGGCGGCGTGGCAGCGTGATTCCGTCCTGGCTGCTCGACCTCACCTCGACGGCACTCGCTGACAGTCCGCAGCTCGCCGAATATTCCGGCTTCGTGGAGGATTCCGGCGAAGGCCGCTGGACCGTGAATGCGGCGGTCGACGAGGCCGTGCCGGCCGAGGTTTTGACCGCGGCGCTCTACACACGTTTCCGGTCCCGCAAAGAACACACCTTCGCCGAAAAAATTCTTTCGGCGATGCGCGCAGGGTTCGGCGGACACAAGGAGCCGAAGCAGCCGGGCGCGGCGAAGCCGAAGTAACGAGTAAACCAAGCGAAGGCCGACCATTCGTGACAAAAGACCCGCAGCCAAAGCGCAAGCCGGAAAATTGCGCCTTCGTCATCTTCGGCGTCACCGGCGATCTCACCCATCGCCTGGTGATGCCCTCGCTCTACAACCTGGCCGCCGAGCATCTTCTGCCGGAGAAATTCTGCGTCGTCGGCGTCGCCCGCAGGGGCCAGTCGGATGAGGAGCTGCGCGACAGCCTGCTGAAGGGCTTGCGGCAATTCGCGACGCGCCCGGTGGACGACGACATCGCGACGAGGCTTTTGGAATGCGTGACCTTCGTCGAGGCCGACGCAAAGGATCCGCCCTCCTTCGACCGCCTGCGCCAGCATCTGGATTCGCTGGAATGCGCGCAGGACACCGGCGGCAACCGGCTGTTCTATCTGGCAACGCCGCCGGCCGCGTTCGCGCCGACCGCGCGGGAGCTCGGCCGCACCGGCATGATGAGGGAGAACGGCGCCTGGCGGCGGCTCGTGATCGAAAAGCCGTTCGGCACCGATCTGGCCTCGGCCCGCGCGCTGAATGCCGAGCTCTTGAAGATCATGGACGAGCACCAGATCTACCGGATCGATCATTATCTCGGCAAGGAAACGGTGCAGAACATCCTGGTGCTGCGCTTTGCCAACGGCATGTTCGAGCCCATCTGGAATCGCAACCACATCGACCACATCCAGATCACCGTGGAAGAGAAGCTCGGGGTCGGCCACCGCGGCGGCTTCTATGATGCCACCGGCGCGCTGCGCGACATGGTGCCGAACCACCTGTTCCAGCTGATGTCGCTGGTCGCGATGGAGCCTCCCGCCCGCTTCGACGCACATTCCGTACGCTCCGAGAAGGCGGACGTGCTGACATCGATCCAGCTGCCCAGCCGGGAGGACGCACTGAAGAATTCGGTGCGCGCGCAATATCTCGCGGGCCGCAGCGGCGACGACGAGATCACGGACTATCGCAAGACCGCGGACGTCAAGCCCGACAGCACCACCGAGACCTTTGTCGCGCTCAAGCTGATGATCGACAATTGGCGCTGGGCCGGCGTACCGTTCTACTTGCGCACCGGCAAGGCGCTCGGCCACAAGCGCACCGAAGTCGCGATCAAGTTCAAGCAGGCGCCGCTGTCGATGTTCTCAGGGACGGACGTCGACCGGCTGTCGCAGAACTTCCTCACCATCGGCATCGCGCCGACTGAGACCATCGAGCTGCAGTTCAACGCCAAGATCCCGGGGCCGAGCATCACCATCGACGGCGTCGAGATGAAGTTCCGCTATGGCGACTATTTCCGCGCCGATCCCTCGACCGGCTATGAGACGCTGATCTACGACTGCATGATCGGCGACAACATCCTGTTCCAGCGCGCCGACGGCATCGAGGCCGGCTGGCAGGCCGTGCAGCCGTTCCTGGATGCCTGGAAGGGCGCGGGCAGCAACGGCATCGAAACCTATGAAGCCGGCAGCGACGGCCCTGCCTGCGCCGACGAGCTGCTCCGGCGCGACGGGCGAAGCTGGCGGAAGTTCTCGTGATGGCTCAGGCCGAGCAGCCGAAGCTGATCGTCGAGGCCGATGCCGAAGCTCTCGCCCGCGCCGCGGCCGAACGCGTGCTGGCGCGGATCGCGGCCAATCCGGGCCGGATTGCGATCTGCCTCACCGGCGGCTCCAGCCCGAGGACGCTGTATCAGTTGCTCGGCAGCGAGGCCGGGCGCGGCAGGATTCCGTGGGAGCGCGTGCATTGGTTCATCGGCGACGAGCGTTTCGTGCCCGACAGCGATCCCCTCAACAACATGGCGGTCGCCCGCGCGACCTTTCTCGATCGCCACGCGCCCGCCGGCCATATTCACCCGATCCCGACCACAGCCGACAATCCCGATGCCGCTGCGGAAGCCTACGCGCGTGAGCTGCAGGCCTTCTATGGCGGAGACCAGCTCGATCCCGCACGTCCGCTGTTCGATCTCGTCCTGATGGGCGCAGGACCGGACGGCCACACCGCCTCGCTGTTTCCCGGTTACCCCGAGATCGAGGAGACCCGACGCTGGGTCGTCGGCGTTCCCAAGGCGAACGTTGCGCCGTTCGTGCCGCGGGTCTCGCTCACCCTGCCCGCTTTGGCCTCCTGCCGCGAGATGCTGTTCGAGATTGCCGGGCACGACAAGCGGCCGATCTTGACGCGCCTCTGCAATGGCGAGAATCTGCCGGCCTTGCGCGCGCGCTCGAACGGCGAGACCGTCTGGCTGGTCGACAAGGCCGCGCTTCCGGAGGACATTCGTGGGCCGCGCTGAAGCACCCTGTGCATTGATCGTGATGGGCGTGTCGGGCTCGGGCAAGAGCACGGTCGCGAAGGCGCTCGGCGAGCGCCTCGGCTGGCGGTTCGAGGACGGCGACAGCTTCCATCCCGCCAGCAATGTCGAGAAGATGCGGGCCGGACATCCCCTCACCGACGAAGACCGCTGGCCCTGGCTGAATGCCATCGCCGACGAAATCGCGCGGGTCTGCGGCCGCGGCGAGCACGTCATCATCGCCTGCTCGGCGCTGAAGCACGCCTATCGAGACGTGCTGCTGCGCGGACGCGATGACGTCCGCTTCGTGTTCCTGAAGGGCACCAAGGAGCTGATCGCCGAACGGCTCGCGCAGCGCAAAGGGCACTTCATGCCGCCCGGACTGCTCGCCAGCCAGTTCGAGACGCTGGAGCCGCCGGAGCCGGGCGAGCACGCCATCACCGTCTCGATCGACGAGACCGTCGAGGCGATCGTAGACGGCATCGTGCGGCAGCTCAAACTGGGCGGCGCAACACCCAAGGTTCTGCCATGACCCAAATCTCACTCGTGGTCTCCGACGTCGACGGCACGCTGCTGACCAAGGACAAGACGCTGACGGAGCGCGCGAAGAACGCCGTGCAGCGGCTGCACCAGGCTGGCATCGGTTTCACCATCACCTCCAGCCGTCCGGCGATCGGCATGCGCTTCTTGATCGAGCCGCTGGCGCTGTGGCTGCCGGTTGGGCCGTTCAACGGCTCCTCGATCGTCGATCCCGAGATGCGGCCGGTCGAGCAGCACCTGATTCCAGCGCGCGCGGCCGAGCGCACCTTGCAGATCCTCCGCGACTACGGCGCCGACGTCTGGCTGTTCACCACCGACAAATGGCTGATCGACAATCCCAGCGGCAGCTACGTCGCGCACGAGCGGCACACGATCCGCTCCGATCCGACGATCGTGACTGACTTCACGCCCTACCTTGCCAGCGCCTGCAAGATCGTCGGCGCCAGCGCCGACGCGGCCCGGCTCGAGGCGTGCGAGAAGGTGATGCAGGAAGCCCTCGGCAGCGCGGCGACCGCGGTGCGCTCGCAGACCTATTATCTCGACATCACCCCGCCGGGCTTCAACAAGGGCACATTCGTGCAAGCGATGGCCAGGCGCCTCGGCATCTCCACCGACGCGGTCGCCACCATCGGCGACATGCAGAACGACCTCGCCATGTTCCGCGTCAGCGGCACCTCGATCGCCATGGGCAACGCCGCCGACAACGTCAAGGACGAGGCGACGCATGTCACTGCGACCAACGAGCAGGACGGCTTTGCCGAGGCGATGGAGATGATCTTGACGCGGAATGGGGTGGGCTAAAGCGGAATGGCTTAGATTGACTCGATTGCCACGGGCTCGGTGCAACCTCTCCCGCTTGCGGGAGAGGTCGCGCCGAAGGCGCGGGTGAGGGCTTTCTCCTCTAGGGGGCTATCCCATTGCGGAGACACCCTCTCCCCAACCCTCTCCCGCAAGCGGGAGAGGGAGTGCACCGTGCTCGTGGAGGCAAAAGCGCCTGACGGCGCTTCCTACTACTTCGACCGCTGCACTGCCGGCTTCTCGCTGCCCTGCCTTGCCGCAGATAAATTGTGCGCCGTGTTGATCAGCGCGATGTGGGTCAGCGCCTGCGGGAAATTGCCGGTCTGGCGGCGGGCCACGGAATCGTATTCTTCGGCCAGCAGCCCGACGTCGTTGGCGATGCCGACCACGCGGTCAAGCAGAACTTGCGCCTTGTCGAGATCGCCCGACAGCACATAGGCATCGGCGAGCCATAGGGTACAGGCCAGGAAGGCGCCTTCGAGCGGCGGCTGGTCCGGGGGCAGCTCGCGCGGGTCGTGCCGCAGCACGAAACCGTCGCGCATCAGGCATTTTTCGGCCGCGGCGATGGTGCCGCGGATGCGCGGGTCGTCCGCCGGCAGGAAGCCGACGGCGGGCAGCAGCAGCACGCTGGCGTCGAGCATCTTCGAGCCGTAGGATTCGACGAACGCATTCTCCTCCGCATCGAATCCCCTGTTGCAGACATCTCGATGAATGGCTTCGCGTAGCGCACGCCAGTGCAGCAGCGGCGCCTTGAAGCCGAAGGTCTCGGCGCTCTTGATGCCGCGGTCGAAGGCGACCCAGGTCATCACCTTGGAGAAGACATAGTGCTTGGGCTGGCCGCGCCGCTCCCAGATGCCGTGGTCGGGCCGGTCCCAGACTTCGGCCAGATGATTGAGCACGGCGCATTCCAGCGCCCAGGTCGTCTCGTCGTCGAGCTTGAGCCTCGCCGTGCGCGACTGGTGGAAGGCGTCGATCAATTCGCCGTAAACATCGAGCTGGAGCTGCGCGTGGGCGGCATTGCCGACGCGCACCGGCTGCGCCCCCTCGTAGCCGCCGAGCCAGCCCGCCTCCCATTCCAGGAGGCGCCGCTGGCCCCAGATGCCGTACATGATCTGCATGTTCGCGGGCGAGCCGGCCGCGGCGCGCAGCAGCCAATTGTGCCAGGCCAGGGCTTCCTCGGTGTAGCCCGAGTTCATCAGCGCCAGCAGCGTGAAGGTGGCATCGCGCAGCCAGCAGAAGCGATAGTCCCAGTTCCTGCTGCCTCCGAGCTTCTCCGGCAAGGAGGTGGTGGGTGCCGCGACGATGCCGCCGGTCGGCGCGAAGGTCAGCGCCTTCAGCGTGATCAGCGAACGCAGGACCAGCTCCTGATAGTCGCCGTCACGGGTGCAATGGCCGCACCAGTCCTCCCAGAATTTTTCGGTCTCCTGAAGCGCCAGCTCCGCATCGATCGGCGCAGGCGGGGCGAGATGCGAGGGACCGTAAGTCAGCACGAATGGCACGGTCTCGCCTTCCTTCACCTCGAAATCCGAGACGGTGGTCAGATCCTCGCCGCGGGTCTCGACCGGAGTGCGCAGCACCGTCATGTCCTGGCCGGCGATGGCCATCAAGGAATGGTCGATCCGCCGCACCCAGGGAATATCCGCGCCGAAGCCGAAGCGGATGACGAGCTCCATCCGCATCTTCACGGTGCCACGGATGCCGCGGACCAGCCGCACGATGTCGGACGCCTTGCCGCGTAGCGGCATGAAATCGATCAGCGCGACGGTGCCTTTCTTCGTCTCGAACCGCGTTTCGAGGATGAGGGTGTTGCCGAGATAGCGCCGCGAGATGGAGGTTGCGGCCTCGCTCGGCGCGACCAGCCAGCGGCCGTTTTTGTGGGTACCGAGGATGGCGGCGAAGCAGGCGTCGGAATCGAAGGCCGGCCAGCACAGCCAGTCGATCGAGCCGTTGCGCCCGACCAGCGCCGCGGTCTCGCAATCGCCGATCAGCGCATAGTCCTCGATCCTTTGAGCCAATGTCGTGCGAGCCTGGCAAGTCCCGGCGGTTCAATTCCCGCCGGGCAATGAACGTTCCCGCGTCGCAGCCTTCAAAGCTGCGAGATCGATCTTGGACGCGATCTTGTCGAGCGCGACCGGAAGGCGCTGGCGCCAGTTCGGATGCTCGTCGATCGTGCCGGGAATGTTGGGCTGGTCGATCACGCCGAGCAGATCCTCCATCGACACCGCGAGCAGCCGTGACGGCGTGCGCGACAGGAAGGCCAGCACAGAGTAGAGATCATTGGCGCTGATGCCGTTCTGGCGCAGGATCTCGTCGAGCCCGCCGAGCGCATCCCAGCGCGCCTGGTCGTTCTCGCCGGGATCGAGCCCGAGCGAGCGCTTCATCTTGAGATCGCTGAAGGAGCGCCAGCCGGCATAGGTCGACAGGTCATGCGTGTTCAGCGTCACCAGCGCATTGGGCCGGTAATGGTCGACATTGCGGAAATGCCCGGCATCGTCGCGCTCGAACATCATGACGAGATAGGACCAGATGCCGAAATCCTGCATCATCTCGCGGAAACCTTCCGGCACGGTGCCGAGGTCCTCGCCGATCACGATGCATTCATGGGCCGCGCTCTCGCGCGCTACGGCCGCCAGCAGCGCCTCGAACGGCATCTGCACATAGGCGCCGTTGTCGGGCTTGAAGCCGCGCGGCACCAGATAAAGCCGTTTCAGGCCGAGCACGTGATCGAGCCGGATGGCGCCGGCATGGCGCATCGACGCCGCGAGCATGTCGGCGAACGGGACGAAGGATTGCGCTTCCAGCCCGCCGGCATTGAAGCCGGCAAGGCCCCAATCCTGGCCGATCGTGTTGAGCACGTCGGGCGGCGCGCCGACCGCGAGATGACGCGAGATCGCCGTCTGCTCGTTCCAGGCATCGAAGCCGTTGGACTGCACGCCGACGGCGACGTCGAGATAGAGCCCGACCCGCATGCCGAGCTGGCTGGCCAGCTCCTTGGCCGCATGCAGCTGGCTGTCGGCCGTCCATTGCACAAATTCGACGAACTCGACCTCGCGCTTGTCGGGGCAGTTGCGCAGCTCGGCGAATTTCGCCTCGTCCGGCTGCTGCCATTCTTGCGGCCATTCCCACCAGGGTCCGGTGAAACGATGCCGCAGCACCTCGAAACAGGCAAAGCGGGACAACAGCGGCGCGCGCTCCGCACGGAAGGCGTCAAACGCGTTGCGACGCGCCTCGCTCGCGCTTGTCACGAAGCTGTTAAAGGCGGCGCGCAGGCCCAGCCATTTCAGCGCCGCCATGTCGGTATAAGGGACGCGGTCGCCCTCGCGCAGACGGGCGGCCGTTGCGGCCGCGTCGGGCACGAGGTCGGCCGAGAATTCAGGGATCGCCTCGACGTCGATATAGAGCGGGTTGAGGAAAAGCCGGCTGTTCGGCGAATAGGGGCTGCAATCGGCCGGGTGATCGTCGAACAGGACATGCAGCGGATTGAGCCCGACGCCGTCGGCCCCGAGCTGCTTGGCGAGCCGGACCAGGCCCGCGAGATCGGTGAAATCGCCGATGCCCCAATTGCGGTCGGAGCGGACGCTGTAGAGCTGCACGGCGAGCAGCCAGCCGCGGTCGAAATCGCCGCCGAAACAGCGCTCGGGCGCCACGATCATCGGCACGTCTTCGCTCGCACCTTCGGCATCGGTCAGCGTCAGGCGGTGATACCCGAGCGCCAGGCCCGCGGGCCAGGCGATCACGGGCTCCCGCGTCTCGCCTGCCGCGATCACATTACCGTTGCCGGCGATTTTCCATTGCAGCGGCGGCGCGCCAACCGACGCCAATTCCGTGCGCGGGCGTCCGAGCGCACGGACCACGACCGGCCCGCTGACGAAGCGATAGACCCGCTTCTCCGGCAGGGCATCGAGGATGGATTTGAGGGCCTCGGGCGCGGTGACCCGCAGCTTGCCGAGGGCATCGATGAATTCGGATTGAACGCCCTTGATCCGGGCTTGAGCTAAAAGATCCATTCGGCACGCAGCTTGCAGGCCATTAATTGGCCAGGGGCATCGAGAATAACGAGATCGCGGAAGAGGTTAGTCAGGGGTAACTCGCAAACTGCGCTTGCCGTTCCCAAGGGAACCAATGACACACAAGCGGCTTTCTATCATGGTACCAAGCGTGGGTTCCCGACAAGGGAAACGGGCTCCTGCTTTCTTGTCAATGGCATCACCGTGAACAAGACAATTCAAACTGTCGAGAGTGCCGCGGCCGGCAGCGCTTTCCTGATCGAGGACGTCTATCCCGCTATCGACGGCGGCCGTTTCGCCGTGAAGCGGATCGCGGGCGAGCCGGTCGAGGTCTGGGCCGACATCTACCGCGATGGCGAGGCCGTGATCTCAGCCGCGCTGATCTGGCGAGGAGAGCAGGAGCGCGAATGGCGGAGCGAGCCGATGACCCATCACGGCAATGACCGCTGGTCCGGCGCGTTCACGCCCCCCGAGCCCGGCCAATATGTCTACGCGATCGAAGCCTGGACCGACGAGTTCGCTACATGGTCGCACGCCGCCGCGCGAAAGCGGCGCACCGGGGCCGATGTCAGCCTCGATGCGATCGAGGGCGCCGGGCTTTTGACCAAGGCGCATGGCGCGCGGCAGGACGCCGCAGCGATCATCATCAGACAGTGCGAAGATTACCTGAGGAACGGCGACATCACCTCGCTGCTCGCGACCGAGCTCGGCGAAGCCATGGCCGAGAGCCAGTCGCGGCCGGACCTGACGCGTTCGCCATTCTTCCCGCTGACTGCCGACCGCGACAAGGCGCGCTTCAGCACCTGGTATCAGATGATGCCGCGCAGCCAGAGCGCATTGCCAGGCCGGCATGGCACGCTGCGCGACTGCATCGCGCGCGTGCCTGACATCGCCGCGATGGGCTTCGACGTGCTCTACTTCACGCCGATCCACCCGATCGGCAAGACCAGCCGCAAGGGCCGCAACAATGCGCCGGTGGCCCGTGAAGGCGATCCCGGCTCGCCCTATGCGATCGGCTCGGCCGAGGGCGGCCACGATGCGCTGCATCCGGAGCTCGGCACGATCGAGGACTTCCGCGCGTTGGTCGCCACATGTCTTGAATACGGGCTCGAGCTTGCGCTGGACTTCGCGGTGCAGTGCTCGCCGGATCATCCCTGGCTGACGCAGCATCCGGAATGGTTCAAATGGCGGCCCGACCGCTCGGTGAAGACGGCGGACGGCCCCTATTCCGACATCGTTATCCCCGACTTCAATTCGGTCGATCGCGTCGGGCTGTGGAATGCGTTTCGCGACGCCATGCTGTTCTGGATCGACAAGGGTGTAACCATCTTCGCCATCGACAATCACGACACCGCGCCGCTCGCGTTCTGGGAGTGGCTGATCCGCGATATAAGCCGCCGTCATACCGACGTGATCCTGTTCTCCAAGACCTATGCACGGCCAAAGCTGATGAAGGGCCTCGCCAAGCTCGGCTTCGCGCAGTCCTTCACCTATTTCCCCTGGCGCACGGAAAAATGGGAGCTGGAGCAATATCTCGGCGAGCTGACGCGCTATCCCGAACGCGATTTCTACCGTCCGAACATGTTCGTCAACACGCCTGACCTGTTGCCCTTTCACCTGCAGAGCGGAGAGGCCTGGGCCTTCAAGTCGCGGATCGCACTGGCTGCAACGCTCTCGGGCAATTACGGCATCTACAGCGGATTCGAGCTGCTGGAGCACGACGCCATTCCCGGCCGCGAAGAATATCTGGATTCCGAGAAGTACCAGATCAGGCAGCGCGACTGGGACAGATCGGGCAACATCAAACCCTACATCGCCGCGCTCAACCGCATACGCAACGAGAACGCGGCGCTCCAGCAGACCGCGAATTTGCGCTTCCTCGCCATCGAGGACGGTGAGACGATCGCCTTCGCCAAGGAGGCGGCCGATCCGGCCAACATTGTCGTCGTCGTGATCGCGCTCTCGCGCCACGTGCGGGAATGCTGGCTGGCGCTCGGCGATCTCACCGTTGACGCCGGCGGGCGGCGTCACCATGTGACGGCACTCGAAAACCTCCTCACCGGCGAACAGTCCCGCATCGAATGGGGCGGCATCAAGTTGCGTATCGATCCCGACCGCGATCCGGCACTTCTGTTCCGCTGCCTGGCGTAAGGGGTCACGCCATGAATGTTCTGTCTTCCGTCGACACCAAGAAGGCTGAGGCTGCCGAGATCGTGGATGAGCTCTGGTACAAGGACGCCATCATCTACCAGCTCCACGTCAAGGCCTTCGCCGACAGCAACAATGACGGCATCGGCGACTTCGCCGGCCTGACCGAGCGGCTGCCCTATCTGCAGGAGCTCGGCGTCACCGCGCTGTGGCTGCTGCCGTTCTACCCGTCGCCCGGCCGCGACGACGGCTACGACATCGCCGATTACGGCGCGGTCAATCCCGATTTCGGGACGATGAAGGATTTCAAGCGCTTCATCCAGGAAGCGCAGAAGCGGGGCCTGCGCGTCATCACCGAGCTCGTCGTCAACCACACCTCGGACCAGCACAAATGGTTCAAGCGCGCGCGCCGCAGCCATCCGGGCTCGAGCGCGCGCAACTGGTACGTCTGGAGCGACACGGACCAGAAGTACCAGGGCACGCGCATCATCTTCACCGACACGGAGAAGTCGAACTGGACCTGGGATCCAGAAGCCGGGGCGTTCTACTGGCACCGCTTCTTCTCGCACCAGCCCGATCTCAATTTCGACAATCCGCGCGTGGTCAGCGCCATCATCCAAGTGATGAAGCGCTGGCTCGATGCCGGCGTCGACGGCTTCCGGTTAGATGCGATTCCCTATCTGTGCGAGCGCGAGGGCACCTCGAACGAAAACCTGCCCGAGACGCATGCGATCATCAAGCGCCTGCGCCAGGAGCTGGACGCGTATTCCAAGGGCAAGCTGCTGCTGGCCGAGGCCAATCAATGGCCGGAGGACGTGCAGGAATATTTCGGCCGTGGCGACGAGTGCCACATGGCCTATCACTTCCCGCTGATGCCGCGCATCTACATGGCGATCGCCCAGGAAGACCGCTTCCCGATCACCGACATCCTGCGCCAGACGCCGGATATCCCGGCGAGCTGCCAATGGGCGCTGTTCCTGCGCAATCACGACGAGCTCACGCTGGAGATGGTCACCGACGTCGAGCGCGACTATCTCTGGACCACCTACGCCAACGATCCCCGCGCGCGCATCAATGTCGGCATCCGCCGGCGCCTTGCGCCGCTGATGGACAACGACCGGCGCAAGATCGAGCTGATGAACTCGCTGCTGCTGTCGTTCCCGGGCACGCCGATCATCTATTACGGCGACGAGATCGGGATGGGCGACAACATCTATCTCGGCGACCGCAACGGCGTCCGCACGCCGATGCAGTGGAGCCCGGACCGCAACGGCGGCTTCTCGCGCTGCGACCCCGCCCGCCTCTACGCGCCGCTGATCATGGATCCCGTTTACGGCTATGAATCCGTCAACGTGGAGGCGCAGTCGCGCAGCCTGTCCTCGCTGCTCAGCGCCACCAAGCGGCTGATCTCGGTGCGGAAGTCGACGCTCGCCTTCGGCCGCGGCAGCATGACCTTCATCCGCCCGGCCAATCGCGCCGTGCTCGCCTATGTCCGCCAATACCGCGACGAGGTGATCCTCTGCGTCGCCAATCTGTCGCGCGCCGCGCAGGCGACCGAGCTCGACCTGTCGCCGTGGAAGGACCGCATCCCGCAGGAGATGCTCGGCCGCACGCGCTTTCCCGCGATCGGCGAATTGCCCTACATGATCACGCTGGGGCCCTACGGCTTCTACTGGTTCCAGCTTCAGGAGCGCGACAAGTCCGAGCCGGTTGTGCCGCGCGCGGTGCCGGAATTCGAGACGCTGGTCGTGCCGGTGAACTCGAACTGGGTCTCGCTCGCCCGCGAGCGCGGCGTGTTCGAGCGCGACGTGCTGCCGGGCTTCCTGTCACGGACGCGCTGGTATCCCGAGAACAATCCCAAGCACATCCGGACCACGCTGACCTCCGCGGTACCGTTCAGCGACATCGGCGACAACAGACCCTGGATCGCGTTCTTCGAGACGACGCGGGACGAGGTGACGACGCGGTACGTGATGCCCATGCAGATCGAATGGGTGCGTTTCGACCGCGAGCGCTTCAACCCGAAGGCGCTCGCCGCCGTCCGCCAGGGCGCACGCGAAGGCACGCTCCTCGACGTCGCGACCGAGCAGATCTTCATCGGTCTGTTCTTACGAGGGCTGTCGCAAAACCTGGTCGTGGACGAGAACAATCTGCGGCTCGAGTTCAAGGCGACCAGCCGTTTCGCCGACTACACCATCAAGGAGCCCGAACGCATCCGCGCCATCGAACAGTCGAACAGCACCGCGCTGGTCGACAACAAGTACGTTGCCAAGATCTATCGGCGGCTGGAGAGCGGCATCAGCCCCGAGATCGAGATCGGCTACTATCTCACCGAGGTCGCCCGCTTTGCCAACACGCCGGCACTGCTCGGCAGCGTCGAGCTGGTCGACGGCAACCAGCGCAGCGCGCTCGGCGTGCTGCATGCCTATGTCGAGAACCAGGGCGACGGCTGGACCGTGACGACCGGATATCTCGACCGCTATATCGACGAGCAGCGCGTGGCGCCCGCCGATGAGATGCCGCGCGAAACCCAGGAGCAGGCGCCCTATCTGCATTTCATCGCGCAGATCGGCCGGCGGCTCGCCGAGCTGCATGTCGCTCTCACCGCGGCGGAGCCCGCCGATCTCGCCCCGGAGCCGATCGACTCCGCCCAGATCAAGGCTGCGCTCTCCGACCTCAAGGCGCGTGCCGAGCGGATTCTCGAGCTGCTTGCCGACAGCCGCGACGGGCTGCGGGAGATGGACCGGCCCCTGATCGACCGGCTCATCGCTGCACGCGCGGACCTGTTCGACCGCCTCAATGCGCTCTTGCCATCCGAGATCGGCGGGTTGAACATCCGTCATCATGGCGACTTCCGGCTCGGGCAAACTCTGATCGTGAAGGACGATATCTTCATCATCGACTTCGACGGCGATCCGCGTGTGCCGCTGGCCAACAAGCGCCGCAAGGCGCCGGCCGCGCGCGACGTCGCCGGCCTGATCCATTCCATCGACCTTTCTGTGAACGTGGCGCTGAGCCGCGCGCTCACGGGTGCTTCCGACGAGCAGGACCGGCTCGCGGCCGCGCTCGACGAATGGCGCGAGCGCGCCACCGCGACCTTCCTGTCCGCCTACCGCGAAGCCATGACCGATCGGAGGCTGTGGCCGGACGATCGGTCCTGCGCGGAAGGCCTGTTGAGATTTTTCCTCCTGGATCGAGCGTTCCACGACGTAGAGTACGAGCTGTCCCGCCGGCCTGAGGGACTCCATGCGCCGCTGACCGGACTGCTTCGCATTCTGTCAAGTGCCGAGAGCGAAGCCCATGCCTAAACTGCCTGCAGAAGCCTACGCGATCATCGAAGGCCGCCACTCCGACCCCTTCCACTATCTCGGGCTGCATCCCGAGGGCGGAAAGAGCGTTGTCCGCGCGTTTCTGCCCGAGGCCACCAATGTCGAGGCAGTCGGCGACCATGGCGAGGTCGCGCCGCTCGATCGCGTCCACGATTCCGGCCTGTTCATCGGCGCCCTGCCCAACGGCTCGAAGCACTACCAGCTGCGCGCGAAGTTCGGCAACGACGTGGTCGAGTTCGAGGATGCCTACCGTTTTCCGCCGATCCTGACCGATTTCGACCTCTATTTGCTCGGCGAAGGCACCCATCAGCGCCTCTACGACAAGCTCGGCGCGCATCCGATGCGGCTCGAGGGCGTCGACGGCATCGGCTTCGTGGTGCTCGCGCCGAACGCGCGGCGCGTCTCCGTGGTCGGCGACTTCAACTACTGGGACGGGCGGCGCCATCCGATGCGGGTGCGCGGCAATGGTTATTGGGAATTGTTCATCCCGCATGCGAAGGCCGGCGATCATTACAAGTTCGAAATCGTCGGACCCCATGGTCATCTGCTGCCGCTGAAATCCGATCCGATGGCATTTGCCAGCGAGCTGCGGCCGAAGACGGCCTCGATCGTGTTCGACGAAGCGCGCCTGCCGCGACCGCGCCCGGCGCCTGAAGGCATCAACGCATTGTCGGCGCCGATGTCGATCTACGAGGTGCATCTCGGCTCGTGGCGGCGCAAGGACAACAATGAATGGCTGACCTATCGCGAGCTGGCCGAGCAGCTGCCGGCCTATGCCCGCGACATGGGCTTCACCCATCTCGAATTCCTGCCCGTGAACGAGCATCCGTTCGATGGCTCCTGGGGCTATCAGCCGACCGGCCTCTATGCGCCGACCAGCCGTTTCGGCGGCCCCGAGGATTTTGCGGCGCTGATCGATGCCTGCCACCGCGAAGGCATCGGCGTGCTGCTCGACTGGGTGCCGGGTCACTTCCCCGACGATCCCCACGGGCTCGGCCATTTCGACGGCACCGCGCTCTATGAGCACGCCAACCCGCTCCAGGGCCGCCACCTCGACTGGGGCACGCTGATCTACAATTACGGCCGCACCGAAGTGACGAACTTCCTGGTGTCGAATGCGCTGTTCTGGATGGAGCGTTACGCCATCGACGGTCTGCGCGTCGATGCGGTCGCGTCCATGCTCTATCTCGACTACAGCCGGCCGCCCGACGCCTGGATCCCGAACCAATATGGCGGGCGGGAGAACATCGAGGCGATCAACTTCCTGCGCCGCTTCAACACGGAAGTGTTCGCCCGCTTCCCGCAGGCAACCACCGCCGCCGAGGAGTCCACCGCCTGGCCCCAAGTCTCGCGCCCGGTCGAGTTCGGCGGGCTCGGCTTCGGCTACAAGTGGAACATGGGCTGGATGCACGACACGCTGAACTACATCAGCAAGGATCCGATCCACCGCAAGCATCACCACGGCGAGATCCTGTTCGGCCTGCACTATGCGTTCTCGGAGAACTTCATCCTGCCGCTGTCGCATGATGAGGTCGTGCACGGCAAGCGCTCGATCCTCGGCCGCATGCCCGGCGACGAGTGGCAGCGCTTTGCCAATTTGCGCGCCTACTACAGCTTCATGTTCGGCCACCCCGGCAAGAAGCTCTTGTTCATGGGCGCCGAGATCGCGCAGAGCCGCGAATGGAATCACGACCAGTCGCTCGACTGGCATCTGCTCGAATACAAGGTCCATTCCGGCGTCCAGGCCTTGATCCGCGACCTCAACCGGCTCTATCGCGCGGTTCCGGCGCTGCACCAGATGGATTGCGAGCAGGCCGGCTTCGAATGGCTGATCACCGATGATGCCAACCGCAACGTCTTCGCCTGGCTGCGCAAGGGATTCGACGAGCACGCGCGGTGTGTCGTCATCATCAACTTCTCGCCTAACGTCTACCAGAACTATCGCGTTCGCGTGCCCTTCGGCGGCAAGTGGAAGGAAGTTCTCAACTCCGATTCCGCCCATTACGGCGGCAGCAATGTCGGCAATGTCGGCGAGGTCCATGCCGAGGGCGGCGAGCTGCGCCTCACCATTCCGCCGCTGGCTGCGATCTTTCTTGTTCCGGAAAGCTGATCGATGCGCCTGACTGCCGGATCGCCCGCACGGCTCGGCGCAAGCTGGGACGGACGCGGCACCAATTTCGCGCTGTTCTCCGCCAACGCGCAGAAGGTCGAGCTCTGCCTGTTCGACACCCAAGGCCGCCGCGAGCTCGAGCGCATCGAGCTGCCCGAGAAGACCGAGGATGTCTGGCACGGCTATCTCAACGACGTCGCGCCGGGCCAGCTTTACGGCTATCGCGTGCACGGCCCCTACGAGCCCGAGCACGGCCATCGCTTCAACGCCAACAAGCTGCTGCTCGACCCCTACGCCAAGCGGCTTGCCGGGCGCCTGGTCTGGAGCGATGCGCATTTCGCCTACCGCACCGGAAGCCCGCGCGAGGACCTGTCGTTCGACCGGCGCGACAATGCGCGCGGCATGCCCAAGGCCGTCGTGGTCGACGAGACCTTCAACTGGGGCCGCCGCGAGATCCGGCCGAATATTCCCTGGGAAGACACGATCATCTACGAGGCTCACGTCAAGGGCCTGACCCAGAAGCGCGAGGACGTTCCGCCGAATCTGCGCGGCACCTATGGCGGCCTGTCCTCGCCTGCGATGATCGATCACCTCAAGAAGCTCGGCGTCACCACGGTCGAGCTGCTGCCGGTGCACAGCTTCGTCGACGACCGCATCCTGGTGGAGAAGAAGCTCGCCAATTACTGGGGCTACAACACGCTGTCGTTCTTTGCGCCTGAGCCACGCTACGCCCAGGACAACGCACTCGATTCCTTCCGCACTACGGTGGCGCGGCTGCACGATGCCGGCATCGAGGTGATGCTCGACGTCGTCTACAACCACACCGCCGAGGGAAATCATCTCGGTCCGACGCTGTGCTATCGCGGCATCGACAACGCCTCCTATTATTGGCTGAACCGCGAGAACCCGCGCTATTACGACGACTTCACCGGATGCGGCTCGTCGGTGAACCTCGCCCATCCCCGCGTGCTGCAGATGGTGATGGATTCCCTGCGCTACTGGGTCGAGGTCTGCCATGTCGACGGCTTCCGCTTCGACCTCGCCACCACGCTGGCGCGCGGGCCGAACGGTTTTGACCGCGGCAGCTCCTTCCTCACCGCGATCCGGCAGGATCCGGTGCTGGCTGCCGTCAAGCTCGTCGCCGAGCCGTGGGACCTCGGCCTCGGCGGCTACCAGGTCGGAGCCTTTCCCTCGCAATGGTCGGAATGGAACGACCGCTATCGCAGCGCCATGCGCCGCTACTGGAGCGGTGAAGGCAGCCTGATCGGCGACATCTCCAGCCGAATGACCGCATCCTCCGACTTGTTCAACCACGACGGACGGCGGCCGCGCGCCAGCATCAACCACATCACCGTCCACGACGGCTTCACGCTCGCCGACCTCTTCAGCTACAACGAGAAGCACAACGAGGCCAACGGCGAGGACAATCGCGACGGCTCGAACGACAATCACAGCAACAATTGCGGCGTCGAGGGCCCGACCGACGATCCTGGCATCATCAGCCTGCGCCGCCAGCTGCGCAAGAACGTGCTGGCCTGCCTGATGCTGGCCCAGGGCGTTCCGCTGATCCTCGCCGGCGACGAGGTCGGCAACTCGCAATCTGGCAACAACAACGCCTATTGCCAGGACAACGAGGTCGGCTGGGTCGGCTGGGACAATCTCGGCAAGGACGGCGACGACATGATCGACTTCGTTGCCCATCTCGCCGACATCCGCCGCCGTTTCTCACAGTTGCGCAGCCATCGCTGGCTCGACGGCCGCCCCAAGGACGGCGTCTCCTACGGCGCATTGTGGCTGACGCCCGCCGGCAACGAGATGACGGAGAGTGACTGGACATTCCCGGATGGGCGGTTTCTCTCCTATGTGATGGGCCCGATGGAACCGGGCGGCGCTGCGATCTTTATCGTACTGAACGCCGCTCCCGAAGAGATCGCATTCAAATTGCCCAAAATGACCGAATACAAGCGCTGGCAGCAGATCCTGAACACGACCGATGCCAAGCTGAATACGATCGACTTCCTGCCCGGGAGCGACAGCAAGGCGCCGCCGCGCTCCGTGCTCGCCTTCGCAGGCGCACTATGAGGCCATCCTTCGGGGCGAGGCCGACCAAGGACGGCGTGTCGTTCCGGCTGTGGGCGCCGGCCGCGCGCCGCGTCGATCTCCTGCTCGACCGCAGGCACGCGATGCAGCGCCGGCAGGATGGCTGGTTCGTCGCCGAGATCGCCGGCTTGTCATCTAGCAGCAAGTACAAGTTCAGGATCGACGACGACATCGACGTGCCGGATCCCGCTTCGGCCTTCCAGCCCGACGACGTGTTCGGCCCGAGCGAGGTGATCGATCACGATGCCTTCGTCTGGCGCGCGCGCGATTGGCGCGGCCGTCCCTGGGAAGAGACGGTGCTGATCGAAACCCATGTCGGCACCTTCACGTCCGAAGGCAGCTATCGCGCCATGATCGACAAGCTCGATCACCTCGCCGCGACCGGCATCAATGCGCTGGAATTGATGCCGCTCGCCGATTTCGCAGGCCGCCGCGGCTGGGGCTATGACGGCGTGCTGTGGTATGCGCCGGACAGCGCCTATGGCCGGCCCGAAGACCTGAAGACGCTGATCGACGAGGCGCATCTGCGCGGGCTGATGGTGTTCCTCGACGTCGTCTACAATCATTTCGGCCCGGAAGGAAACTATCTCGGCCGTTACGCGCCGACCTTCTTCACCGATGCGCACACGCCGTGGGGCAGCGCGATCGATTATCGCGTGCCGCAGGTGCGAGCCTTCGCCGTCGAGAATGCGCTGTCCTGGCTCGGCGACTACCGCTTCGACGGCCTCAGACTCGACGCCGCCAACCACATCATGGCTGTCCCGGGCGAGCAGTCCATGCTGCAGGACCTCAGCGTTGCCACCGGCGAGCTCGCCAAGGCCACGGGACGCCACATCCATCTCGTGCTGGAGAACGGCGACAACCGCGCCAGCCTGCTCGATGCCGCGCAGGAGCCGCCGAACGGCAAATATCGCGGGCAGTGGAACGACGATTATCATCACGTCTGGCACGTGATGCTGACCGGCGAGCATGCCGGCTACTATGGCGATTACCAGACGCCGCGCCTGGATCTGGCACGCGCTCTCGCCTCCGGCTTCGTCTATCAGGGCGAGATCTCGGAATTCTGGGGCAAGAAGCCGCGCGGCGAGCCGAGCGGCCAGCTGCCGCCGGCGACCTTCGTCAATTTCCTGCAGAACCACGACCAGATCGGCAATCGCCCGCTGGGCGAGCGGCTGGAAAGCCTGGCATCGCCACAGCAGATCGAGGCCGCGCTCGCGGTCACCCTCCTCGCGCCGATGGTGCCGATGCTGTTTCAGGGCGAGGAATGGGGCTCGACGGTCCCCTTCCCGTTCTTCTGCGATTTCCAGGGCGAACTCGCCGATGCCGTGCGCAAGGGCCGCAAGCGCGAATATGCCTGGGCTTACGAGAAATACGGCGACGAGGTGCCCGACCCGCTCGATCCGGCAACGCTGCAATCGGCCGTGCTCGACTGGACCGGCCGCACGCCGCAACAGGAAGCGCGGCTCACGCTGGTGCGAGAGCTGCTCGGCGTCCGTCGCAAGCAGATCGTGCCGCGGCTGAAGGGCGCAAGCTTCGGTGATGCCGAAGCGGCCGACAACGGCCTCGTCACCGCACATTGGCGCATGGGCGACGGCACCACGTTGCGTCTTGTCGCCAACCTGTCGGATCATGAGATCACCTCCAGCGTCAGCGCGGGCACGCCGATCTGGGGCGGCGGAGCCGGCGAGCGGCTCACGCCCTGGTCGGTGGTTTGGCGCCTCGGAGGTTAGAATGCCTCCCGCCATTCCGCTCGCGACCTACCGGCTCCAGCTCACCGCGGATTTCGATTTCGACAAGGCCGCCGCGGTCGTTCCCTATCTCAAGGCGCTGGGCATTACGCATCTCTACGCCTCGCCGGTGATGAAGGCCCGCAAAGGCTCGACCCATGGCTACGACACCGTCGATCACGGCCAGTTCAATCCCGAGCTCGGCGGCGAGGCCGGCTTTGCGCGGCTGAGCCAGGTGCTTCAGCAGCACGATCTCGGGCTCATCATCGATTTCGTTCCCAACCATGTCGGCGTGCATTTTGCCGACAATCCGTGGTGGCTCGACGTGCTGGAATGGGGCCAGGCCTCGCCGCACGCGGCGTCCTTCGACATCGACTGGGACCAGCTGGCCTACCGCGCCCGCGGCGGCGTGCTGCTGCCGATCCTCGGCGCGTCCTACGGCGAGGCGCTGGAGCGCGGCGATATCGAGCTGCGCTACGACCCGGACGAAGGGACTTTTTCCGCCTGGTATTTCGAGCACCGCTTACCGATCGCGCCGGAGCGCTATGGCGAGATGCTGCGGATTGTCGTCAAGGAGGCGGACGCGGCGGAAACAGAGCCCGGCAAGCGCCTGCTGTCGCTCGCGACCCGCACCACAGGGCTGCGGCGCCCCAATCGCAAGGAAGCTCCCGGCTTCAAGTCCGAGCTCAAGGAGATCGCAGGCTCCGCCGACATCATCAAGCGCGGCCTTGCCGCCTATCGCGCCGGCAAGGACCGCCCGGCACAGACGTTGACGCTGCATCATCTCCTCGAGCGCCAGCACTACAAGCTCGGGCACTGGCGGCTTGCTTCCAGCGACATCAATTATCGCCGCTTCTTCGACGTCAACGGCCTCGCCGGCCTGCGCGTCGAGGACGCGAGCACGTTTGCCGCTACGCACCGGCTGGTGAAGCAGCTCATCGCCGACGGCAAATTGCAGGGAATCCGGCTCGATCACATCGACGGCCTGCGTGACCCGGCCCAGTATTGCCAGCGATTGCGCCGCCTGGTGCGCGACGCGCAGGGCAACGCAAAGCCCTTCTACACCGTGATCGAGAAGATCCTCTGCGAGCACGAACGCCTGCCGCATTTCGCCGGCGTCCAGGGCACCACCGGCTACGAGTGGATGAATGTCATCACCCACGTGCTGGTCGATCCCAGGGGACTGGAGGCGCTGGACGAGACCTGGCGGCAGATCAGCAACCGGCCGCCGCGGCTTGTGCCTTACGTCAAGGACGCCAAGCGGCGGGTGCTGGAGACGCTGCTCACCAGCGAGTTCACCGTGCTGACGCGCCTGCTCGCGCGCATCGCCAACGGCCATTATTCGACGCGCGACTTCTCGGCCGACAGCCTGCGGCAGGCGCTCGAGCTCTATGTGCTGCATTTCCCGGTCTATCGTACCTACCTGACGCATAGCGGCCCGACCGCAGCGGACCGCAAGCTGATCGACGACACCATCGCGCGCGCCCGCCGCGACTGGTTCGCCGCCGACGAAGGCATCTTCGACTTCCTGCGCGATGCCTTGACCATGGACCTGCTCAAGCCGGGCCGCCCGCCGCACAGCGCCCCGCGCGTGCGCCGCTTCGCGCTGAAGGTGCAGCAATTCACCGGCCCGATGATGGCAAAGTCGCTGGAGGACACCGCGTTCTATCAATTCCACCGGCTGCTGGCGCTGAACGAGGTCGGCGGCGACCCCGCCAGCACCGGCCTCAGCATTCCCGCCTTCCATCAGGCCATGCAGGCGCGCGCAAGGGAATGGCCGCAAGGCATGACGGCAACCGCCACCCACGACACCAAGCGTGGTGAGGATGCGCGCACGCGCATCGCATCGCTCAGCGAGATTCCCGGTGAATGGACCAGCGCAGTGGCGCGCTGGAAGGTGCTGAACGCGCCGCATCTCACGCTGCACGGCAATTTCCGCGCGCCGTCGGCGACGTTCGAATACATGCTCTACCAGACCCTGCTCGGTGTCTGGCCGGTTCAAGCGCCGGCCGATGCTGGCTTCATCGAGCGCATCCAGGCCTATGCCCTCAAGGCCGCGCGCGAAGGCAAGGAAGAGACGAGCTGGCTCAACCCGCATGAAGCGTATGAGAACGGGATCCGCGATTTCATCGCGAAGATCCTCGACCCCGACCAGTCCGCGGAATTCCTTCAGGCCTTGCAGACGCTGGCGCGCCGCGTCGCGCTGCTCGGCACGCTGAACTCGCTGAGCCAGCTCACGCTCAAGGCGACGCTGCCGGGCGTGCCGGACTTCTATCAAGGCACCGAATTCTGGGACCTGTCGCTGGTCGATCCCGACAACCGCCGCCCGGTCGACTTCGCCGCACGCCACGCGGCGCTGACATCACTGGAAGCGCCGGATTGGAGCGGCCTGATCAAGAGCTGGCCGGACGGCAAGCTCAAGCTGGCCTGGACGCGGCATCTGCTCAAGCTGCGCAACGAGCTGGCCGACGTCTTCGCGCAGGGCGACTACCAGCCGCTTGAGGTACGGGGCGCCCATGCCGACCATGTCATCGCCTTCGCGCGTCGTCATGGCCGCGCCGCCGCGATCGTCGTCGTCGGCCGTCATTTCACGCCGTTCACCCAAGCCGGCCGGGAATGGCCCGCACCCGAAGCTATCGACGCCACCATCGACATCACGGGCTATGCCGTGCCCGGCCTTGCCGGCAACGACTTGCCGCTCGCGCAGGCCTTCCGTGACTGTCCTGCCTTGGTCATCGCGGCCCGAACGGCGAACGCCGTCAGGGCGCCGCGGCAACGCGTGCGCGCCTGAAGTTACTTCTCCCCGTCCTTGGTCAGCAGCAATTGGCCGCGCTTCCTGATCGTGGCCTGCGCCATCTCGGCGAAGCGCTGCAGCAGCCAGGGCAGCACCACCTCGACCCGGACCTGATCGTCGCCGACATTGACCTGCCCCGTCGCGACCTGGCCGAGCGCGCGGATGCGGAAGGCCATAGTGTCGCCGCTCCAGCGTTCCTCTTCGACCTGCATCACCGGAATGCTCGCCGCGGCGCGGCCGAGCCCCGTCTTGAGCCGGCGCACCGCCTCCTCACGGCCGAGACGATGCGGAATCGAGACGACGAGCGGTGCTGACATGGTCCTGCCCTTCTGACTGACGTCACATAATCATGCCGGGTCGACCAACAAAGGTTCCATGCAAGTTGATCCCCCGGCCGTGTTTCAAGGTCGGAACTTTACAACCTACGGCAAGTTGCTCCCGCACAACGGGACAGGTTTGCAATGA
Source organism: Bradyrhizobium sp. NBAIM03 (assembly GCF_020194055.1). Taxonomy (NCBI): domain Bacteria; kingdom Pseudomonadati; phylum Pseudomonadota; class Alphaproteobacteria; order Hyphomicrobiales; family Nitrobacteraceae; genus Bradyrhizobium; species Bradyrhizobium sp. NBAIM03. The sequence goes on from NZ_JADYVS010000001.1 coordinate 426,784, forward strand.
CCCTTCTTACGAAGGGCTGGAGGAGATTCGTATGTCAATCGGCACGATCATTCTGATCATCTTGATCATCGCCCTGCTCGGCGGCTTCAGCGGCATCGGCGGCGGGCCGTTCTACGGCACCGGTTATTACGGCGGCGGCGGCCTCGGGCTTGTCATCGTCATTCTGCTGATCCTGATCCTGATGGGAAGGATCTAGATGCAGACTTCGTAGGATGGGCAAAGGCGCAACGCGCCGTGCCCACCACTTCGCTCGAACGAAAGAAGGTGGTGGGCACGATTCGCTTTGCCCACCCTACGAGACCTGCCTTCGCCGCAACAGCGCAGGCCTACTTCACCTTCCCCGCCAGCTTCTTGATCGCGGCCTTGATCGACACGGCTGCATCCTCATACCCCTCCCACGCCTTTGATCGCGCCAGCAGGGCCGGCACGGTGCGCAGCGTATAGCGCTTCGGATCGAGATCGCTCTTCACCTGCGCCCAGGTGACCGGCATCGATACGGTCGCGCCGGCGCGCGCGCGCGGCGACAACGGGGCCACCGCCGTCGACATGCGGTCGTTGCGCAGATAATCCAGGAAGATCTTTCCCCTGCGCAGCTTCTTCGACATGTTGAGCAGATAGCGCTCGGGATCGTCGTCGGCCATCCACTGGCAGACGCCTTGCGCAAACGCCTTGGCCTCCTTCCAGCTCACCTTGTCGCGCGCGCCATGGAGGAGCGGCACCACGACGTGAAGGCCCTTGCCGCCGGTGGTCTTGCAGAAGCTGTCCATGCCGATATCGGCGAGCCGCTGCCGCATCTCCTTGGCCGCCTCGACCACGTCGGGAAAGTCCACGTCAGGCGCAGGATCGAGATCGAACACCAGGCGGCCCGGGGTATCATAGGCATAGGGCGCGCAGTTCCAGGGATGCAGCTCGACGCCGCCGATCTGCGCCACCGCGGCGAGCCCCTCGATCCGGTCGATCTGAAGATACGGCTTGCGGTCACCGGAGACCCGCGCGAGCTCAAGAAGGTTCGACGTTCCCTGCATCGCATGGCGCTGGAAGAAGCATTCGCCCTTGATTCCGTCGGGCGCGCGGATCAGCGAACAGGGCCGGCCCTTGAGATGCACGATCATCCATTCGCCGACGGCTTCGAGGTAGCGGGCAAGGTCCAGCTTGGTGACGGCGCCACCATCGCCGTCATCCGGCCAGAGCTCCTTGTCCGGCTTGGAGATGACGACACCCATGACCTCGGCATTTTGAGCGGTCTGCTTCGTTCGCCCGCCCGCCTTGGTGCGCGCCTCCTTCCTGGCCCGGGGCTCGGCGAGCTCGGTGTCGACGGGCGTCTCGGCCTCGACCTCCTCCGCCGCCTTGTCCTGCCGCAAGCCCTTGAAGGCCGCCTGGCGAATATTGCCGTCGGCCGTGAAGCCCGCGAACTCGATTTCGGCGACGAGCTCGGGCTTCAGCCAATGCACGTCCCGCGTCTTCTTCGGCGCGTTCTTGCCGCCGAACGGGCTTTCCTTGCTCTCAATCGCCTTCAGCGCCGGCATGATGCGCTTGACTTTATCAGCGCCAAAGCCGGTACCGACCATGCCGACGAAGGCGAGATGATCGCCGCGCTGCACGCCTGCCATCAGCGAGCGGAATTTGCCGTTGGTGGTCTTGTAGCCGCCGATCACCACCTCGTGGCCGGCGCGGCATTTCGACTTGACCCAGCTCTCGGTGCGCCCGGAACGATACGGCGCGTTCAGCTTCTTCGACACGACGCCTTCGAGCTCGAGCTTGCAGGCCGATTGCAGCACGGCATCGCCGCCGCTCTCGAAATGCTCGACATAGCGGATCTGAGTCGATTTCCGCTTGCGCGCTTCCAGCAGCTTCTTGAGCTGCGCCTTGCGCTCCCCAAGCGGCAGCCGACGGTAGTCCTGCCCTTCCGCGAAGAGCAGATCGAAGGCGAAGAAGATCAGGTCGTCGGTCTTGCCATCGGACAGCGCAGCTTGCAGCGAGGAGAAGTTCGGCGCGCCGTTATGGTCGAGCGCGACGATCTCGCCGTCGATCATCACGTCCGGCAGCGCGGCGGCTTCCTCGGCGATGGAGGCGAACTTGCTGGTCCAGTCGAGTCCCTTGCGCGTCTTCAGCGTCGCCTCGCCGTCCTCGACCCGGAGCTGGACGCGATAGCCGTCGAATTTGATCTCGTGGCACCAGCCCTCGTCTCCGGGCGGCCGCTCGACCAGCGTGCAGAGCTGCGGCGCAACGAAATCCGGCATCTCAGACACCGTCTTAGCCCTCGTCGCGGTCGCGGCAGTTTTCTTCGCCGCTTTGCCGCCCTTCAACGCGGTGCGCGGCGACGGCTTCACCGTCCGCCCTTTCGTCTCTTCCGCGCGGTTGGACTGCCAGACCGCGTCGGCCTTGCCCTTGGTCCCCTTCGCCAGCATGAACGGCTTCGGCGCGCGGCCCTTTCCCTCCGCGATCTGTTCCATCGCCCGGCCCGAGGCGACGGACTTGTCCTGCTCGAGAATATCGTTGTCCGCGCCTTCGCGGACATACTCGTCACGATGCTTGATCAAGAGCCAGTTGGTCCGCTTCTCGCCGCCGCGGTTGCGCATCCGCACCAAGACCCAGCTTCCCTGCAGCTTGTCGCCATGGAGCGTGAACTTCAGGTCGCCTTTCTTGAAGCCGGCTTCCGGATCGTCCGATTCCCAGGTGCCGCGGTCCCACAACATCACGGTGCCGCCGCCGTACTGGCCTTCCGGAATCGTGCCTTCGAAATCGCCGTAATCGAGCGGATGGTCCTCGACTTCGACGGCCAGCCGCTTGTCGTGGGGATCAAGCGAAGGCCCCTTCGTCACCGCCCAGGACTTGAACACGCCGTCGAATTCGAGCCGGAGGTCGTAGTGCAGCCGGGTCGCATCATGCTTCTGGATGACGAAGCGCCGCTGTTTCGATGGCGCCACGGCGGTCTTGCCCGAAGGCTCCGGCGTCTTCTCGAAGTCCCGCTTCTGTCGGTAGGTGGAGAGTTTCTGCAGCACGTCCAGTCCCGCTTCTCGTTCGGCACTTGAAGCCTATCACGGCGAAAGTCCCGCCCGGAACCAAAACCCGATGGGACGGTTGGGGTTCCAAAACGCCTTGAAAACGCTGGAGAATGGAATGGCCCCGCGCGCCTACTGGAAGGGAACGTTGAAGCTGTCGCTGGTCAGTTGCCCGGTCGTGCTCTATCCGGCGACCACCGCGGCCGAGAAGACGCGGTTTCACCTGATCAACCGCGAGACCGGGAACCGGCTCAAGCAGCAGATGATCGATTCCGAGACCGGCGACGTCGTCGAGAGCGACCAGAAGGGCCGCGGCTACGAAGTGCGCAAGGGCAAATACGTCGAGATCGAACCGGAGGAGCTCGAGGCAGTCCAGATCGAGAGCAATCACACCATCGACATCGAGAGCTTCGTGCCGCGCGAGGAGATCGACCAGCGCTTCCTCAACCACCCCTACTACATCGCCCCCGACGGCAAGGCCGCGGTCGACGCCTTCGCGGTGATCCGCGACGCCATGAAGGACCAGGAGCGCGTGGCGCTCGCCAAGATCGTTCTCACCAACCGCGAACACGTCATGGCGATCGAGCCGCGCGGCAAAGGCCTGCTCGGCACCACGTTGCGTTTCCCGTACGAGCTGCGCGAGGAGGACCAGTTCTTCGACGACATCAAGAGCCCGAAGATCACCAAGGACATGGTCGAGCTCGCCGGCCACATCCTGCAGACCAAGGCGGCGCATTTCGATCCCAGCAAGTTCAAGGACGAATACGAGGACGCGTTGAAGGCCCTGGTGAAGCGCAAGGCCAGCGGCAAGAAGATCGAGCTGCCCGAGCCCGAGGAACGGCCGAGCAATGTCGTCAGCCTGATGGACGCACTGAAGCAGAGCCTGAAGGGACGCGGCGGGAAGAAGTCGGCGGCGAAGTCGCATGCGCGGCGCGCGACGGGACGGCATCGAAGTGCGAAGAAGGCGCACCGTTCGACGGCAAGGCACAGGAAGGCGGGTTAGTTCGTCATTCCGGGGCGATGCGAAGCATCGAGCCCGGAATTCATCGTGCCAAGCGCGACGCAGAGAAATGGATTCCGGCCCGCGCCAACGGGCGCGTCCCGGAATGACAGCCGGGGTCTATTCCCCCGCCTTCAGCCGATACCCGATCCCCGTCTCCGTCAGCACGTATTGCGGCCGCTCCGGATCGGCTTCGATCTTCTGGCGAAGCTGACGGACATAGACGCGTAGATATTGCGCGTCGGTCAATTCGTCCCACAGCTCCTTCAGCAGGAAGCGGTGGGTAAGCACCTTGCCGGCGTGCTGCACCAGCACCCGCAACAGGTCATATTCCTTCGGCGAGAGCTTCACCTCGCGCTCCCCGACCTTGACGATGCGGCGGACGAGATCGACCGAGAGATCGCCGGTGCGGAACACCGGGCGTTCGCCCTTGACCTGAAGCTGGTGACGCAGCGCGGCGCGCAGGCGCGCCAGCAGCTCCTCCATGCCGAACGGCTTGGTGAGATAATCGTCGGCGCCGAGATCGAGCGCCTGGACCTTGCCGGCTTCGTCGCCGCGGCTCGACAGCACCACGATCGGCACGCCGTCGTTGCGGGCGCGGATGGTGCGGAGCAGCTCATGGCCCTGAACGTCGGGCAGGCCGAGATCCAGGATGATCAGCGCCGGCTCCTCGCCAAGTTTCTCCAGCGCCGTCTTGCCGTTCGGCGCTTCCAGGATTTCGTAGCCCTGGGTCGTCAGCCCCATTCGCAGCAATTTGCGGATCGGCGGCTCGTCGTCGATGACCAGGACCTTGATCGGAGCAGCGCTCATGCGGCGGTATCCAATGCGTGGCTCTCTGCCGGAACCGGCAGGCGAATGGTGAGGACCGCGCCGCTCCGCTCGCTGCGATTGGCGGCGGAGATCGTGCCGCGCATCGCCTCGACGAAGCCGCGCGAGATGGCAAGCCCGAGCCCGGTGCCGGGACGGACGTGATCGCCCTTCTGCACGCGATAGAACTTGTCGAACACGCTCTCGAGCTCGTCCGGTGGAATGCCGGCGCCCTCGTCGACGACCTCGAGCACGACATGAGCGCTGTCGCGCCGGCCGCGGATCGAGATCGTGGTTTCGGGGGGCGCGTATTTCGCGGCATTGTCAAGCAGGTTGAACAGCACCTGCTCGAACAGCACGGCGTCGAGCTGGAGCATCGGCAGATCGGCGGCCAGCACCAGCTCGACCTTGTGGCGGCTGAGGATCTTGCTGGCGCGCCGGAGCGCGCTGCCGACGATCTCGCTGAGATCGTGCAGCGCTGTGTTGGGCACGATGGCGCCGGATTCGAGCTTGGTCATGTCGAGCAGATTGGCGATGAAGCGGTTGAGCCGCTCGGATTCGTCGATCACGGTGGCGAGCAAATCGCGCTTCTCGGTGTCCGAGAGCGCGCCGGCGAGATCGCGCATGGTGGAGGCCGCGCCGAGCACCGAGGCGAGCGGCGTCTTCAGATCGTGCGAGATCGAGGTCAACAGCGCCGAGCGCAGCCGCTCGGATTCGACGGTGCGCTTGACGCGGTCCATGTCCTCGACCAGCAGCACACGCTCGATCGCGAGCGCGCCCTGGTCGACCAGCGCATCGAGTAGCCGCCGCTGGTCCGGCGTCAGCAGCGGGCCGGTGCGATCGTTGTCGATGCCGATCACACCGATTGGGCCCCGCCCGGTGCGCATCGGCAGGAACAGCCGTTTTGCGCCGGGCAAGGTGTCCGAGCCGCGGCCGGCGGGGCGATCGTTGCTCCAGGCCCAGTTGGCGGCGGCAAGGTCGGCCTGGTCGAGCTCGTCTTCGGGCGGATAGCCTGATTTCACCGTAAGCAGGCCGTCATCCGGCAACAGCAGCACCACGCGGACCTTGAGCATCAATGCGATCTGGTAGGCACTCGCCCACAAGACGTCGTCGAGCGTGGCGGTGCCGGCGAGCTTGCGGCTGAAGGCATAGAGCTGCTCGGTCATCCTGATCCGGCCGATCGCGGTGTCGGCCTGGATGCGCACCCGCGCCGCGACATTGGAGACGATCATCGCCACCACCATGAACAGCACGAAAGCGGCGACATTGGTCGGGTCGGTGATCGTGAAGGTGTAGATCGGCGGGATGAAGAAGAAATTGTAGCAGAGCGAAGCCGCCACCGTGGCCAGCAGCGAGGGCCACAGGCCGTAGCGCACGGCAACCGCGACGACCGAGGTCAGCAGCACGAGATCGACGTTCTCGATGCCGAAATAGGGCTGGATCAGCTTGGCAGCGCCGAGACCCACAAGCACGATCCCAAGCGCCTTGAGAAAAGGCAAAGGATCGAACGGCTCGGATCGTGCGGCGGTCTGCACCGCCATCTTGGGCGCGGCCTCTCCGGAAAGCTCGTTGCCGGGAATGACGTGAACGCTGATATTGCCCGCACGCCGTACCAGGTCGTGCACGACCGAGCCGCGCGTCATCTCGAACCAGCGCGAGCGCGTCGACTTGCCGATCACGATTTGGGTGACGTTGTTGCCGTGCGCGAAACCGATGAGATCGTCAGCGATGCGGCGGCCGACGGCGGGAATGGTCAAGGCTTCGCCGCCGAGCGATTCCGCGAGCCGCAGCGTATCGGCCAGCCGATCGCGCTCCTCGTCGGACAATTGCAGCGATCGCCGCGTCTCGATCGAAATCGCGGTGAACGGCGCATGCAGCCGGTCGGCCAATCGCTTGGTGTAGCGCACGAGGCCGGCCGCGCGCGGGTCTTCGCTGACGCAGACCAGGATGCGCTCACCCGCGGCCCAGGGCCCCGGAATCGCATTCGCCTGCATGTGGTTGAGCAGCTGCTCGTCGACCCGCTCGGCGGTGCGCCGCAGTGCGAGCTCGCGCAGCGCCGTGAGATTGCCTGGCGAGAAATAATGCTCCAGCGCCCGCTCGGCCTGCTTGGGCACATAGACCTTGCCCTCCTTCAGGCGCTGGATCAGGTCGTCGGGCGTGAGGTCGATCAGCTCGATCGCGTCGGCGCGGTCGAACACCGAATCCGGCACGGTCTCGCGCACCCGGACATGGGTGATCTGGGCAACGACGTCGTTCAGGCTCTCGATGTGCTGGATGTTGACGGCGGTATAGACGTCGATGCCGTGCGAGAGCAGCTCCTCGACGTCGAGATAGCGCTTGGGATGGCGGCTTCCGGACGCATTGGTGTGGGCGAGCTCGTCGACGAGCGCAATCTGCGGCCGCCGCGCGATCACCGCGTCGAGGTCCATCTCCTCGACGATCTGGCCGCGGTAGTCCAGCCTCTTGCGCGGGACCACTTCGAGGCCGCGCACCAGCGCCTCGGTCTCGGCACGGCCATGGGTCTCGACGAAACCGACCACGACATCGATGCCGGCCTTGCGCTTGGCCTGGGCGCTTTGCAGCATCTCGTAGGTCTTGCCGACGCCGGGAGCGGCGCCGACGAAGATCTTCAGCCTGCCGCTCGCACCCTCCTCCCGGCGCGCCGCTTCCAGCAGGGCCTCCGGTGACGGACGTTGTTCGGGATCGCGGCGCTCTCGGACCATCTTGCCAGTATAATCATCCGTACATTGCCAGCCTAGACGGCTACTTCGCGGCGATCCGATCGAGCGCGAGGTTCAGCGCCAGAACGTTGACCCTGGGCTCGCCGAGGAAGCCGAGCAGACGGCCTTCGGTGTTGGCGGCCACGAGCTGCCTGACCTGACCGTCCGGCAGATTGCGCGCCTTCGCCACGCGCGGCACCTGGAATTGCGCGGCTTCCGGCGAAATGTCGGGGTCGAGGCCGCTGGCCGACGTCGTCACCAGGTCGACCGGCACCGAGGCGTTCGGATTCTCGCGCCTGAGCTTGTCCACATCTTCCTTCAGCCGGTCGGCCAGCGCCCTGCTGGTCGGACCGAGATTGGAGCCGCCCGAATTGGCGGCGTTGTAGGGCGCGGGCACCGTCTTGGTCGAATCGTTCGGGTCCGGCGCCAGCGTCGCCGAGGGGCGGCCGTGGAAGTACTTGTCGTCCTTGAACTCCTGCCCGATCAGGGCGGAGCCAATCACCTTGCCGTCTTTCTCGATCAGGCTGCCTTGCGCCTGCACGGGAAACAGCGCGCCGGCAATGCCGGTCATGGCGAGCGGATAGGCAAGGCCCGTGATGGCGGTGAGCGCCAGCAAGAGGACGATGGCGGGGCGGATTTCTCTGAGCATGCTGGGTCTCCTATGTCTTCCGTCATTGCGAGCGAAGCGAAGAATCCAGGGTCTTTCCACGGAGGCAGTTTGGATTGCTTCGTCGCAAGAGCTCCTCGCAATGAGCGGTTATGCCAAATGCAAGGCGGTCACCGCGAGATCGATCGCTTTGATGCCGATGAAGGGAATGACGATGCCGCCGAGCCCGTAGATCAGGAGGTTGCGGCGGAGCAGTGCGCCGGCACCGACGGCGCGATAGGCGACGCCCTTCAGCGCGAGCGGGATCAGCGCGATGATGACGAGCGCGTTGAAGATGATCGCCGACAGGATGGCGCTCTGCGGGCTCGACAGGTTCATGACGTTGAGCACGTTGAGCTGAGGGTAGAACGCCAGGAACATCGCCGGGATGATCGCAAAATACTTGGCGACGTCGTTGGCGATCGAGAACGTCGTCAGCGCACCGCGCGTCATCAAGAGCTGCTTGCCGATCTCGACCACCTCGATCAGCTTGGTCGGGTTGGAGTCGAGATCGACCATGTTGCCGGCCTCGCGGGCGGCTTGCGTGCCGGTGTTCATGGCGACGCCGACGTCGGCCTGGGCGAGCGCCGGCGCGTCGTTGGTGCCGTCGCCGCACATCGCCACCAGCTTGCCCTTGGCCTGCTCGTCACGGATCAGCTTGAGCTTGTCCTCGGGCGTTGCCTGCGCCAGGAAATCGTCGACGCCGGCTTCCGCGGCGATGGCGGCCGCCGTCATCGGGTTATCGCCGGTGATCATGATGGTGCGGATGCCCATGCGGCGCAGCTCGGCAAAACGCTCGCGGATACCGCCCTTGACGATGTCCTTGAGCTGGACGATGCCGAGCAGCTTGCCGTCCTTGGCGACCGCCAGCGGCGTGCCGCCCGATTTGGCGACCTCGTCGGCAATGGCGCTGATCTCGCGGCCCGCCTCGGATAGGGCCGCGGGCTGCATCGCCCGTGCCGCATTACCGGAGGAGATCGCGGTCGGCGCCCCGCCGGCGATATAATTGAGGATGGCATCGACCGCGCCCTTGCGCACCGACGAGCCGCCGGCGTCGACGCCGCTCATGCGGGTCTGCGCCGTGAACGGCACGAAGGTCGCGCCCAGTTCGGCCATGTCGCGGCCGCGGATGCCGTACTTCTCCTTGGCCAGCACGACGATGGAGCGGCCTTCCGGCGTCTCGTCCGCCAGCGAGGCGAGCTGAGCGGCATCCGCCAGCTCCTGCTCGGTGACGCCGCGCACGGGACGGAAGGCCGTCGCCTGCCGGTTGCCGAGGGTGATGGTGCCGGTCTTGTCGAGCAGCAGCGTGTCGACGTCGCCGGCGGCTTCGACCGCGCGGCCCGACATCGCCAGCACATTGAAGCGCACCAGGCGGTCCATGCCGGCGATGCCGATCGCCGACAACAGCGCACCGATCGTGGTCGGGATCAGCGTCACGAACAGGGCCACCAGCACGACCACCGAGATCGAGCCGCCGGCATAGGCGGCGTAGCTCGGGATCGTCACGGTGGCGAACACGAAGATGATGGTGAGGCCGGCGAGCAGGATGTTGAGCGCGATCTCGTTCGGCGTCTTCTGCCGCTCGGCGCCCTCGACCAGCTTGATCATGCGGTCGATGAAGGTCGATCCCTGCGCGGCGGTGATGCGCACCCGGATCCAGTCCGACAGCACCTGCGTGCCGCCCGTCACCGCCGAACGGTCGCCGCCGGATTCGCGGATCACGGGCGCGGACTCGCCGGTGATGGCGGCCTCGTTGACGGAGGCGACGCCCTCGACCACCTCGCCGTCCGAGGGGATGGTGTCGCCGGCCTCGACCAACACGAGATCGCCGACCTTCAGGCTCGTGCCTGACACGAGCTTGTAGTCCCGGCCCGCGCCGCTCAGGAGCTTGGCCTGGCTCTCGGTGCGGGTCTTGCGCAGTGTCTCGGCCTGCGCCTTGCCACGGCCCTCGGCCACGGCTTCGGCGAGATTGGCGAACAGCACGGTGAACCACAGCCAGAGGATGATCTGGAAGGTGACGCCGAGATTCTCCCCGCCGGTGACGAGGTCGCGCAGGAAGATCACGGTCGTGAGCGCGGCCACGATCTCGACCACGAACATCACAGGGTTCTTGATCATGGCGCGCGGATCGAGCTTGGTGAAGGCAGCGCCGATCGCTGGCATCACGATCTTCGGATCCAGCATCGCCGAGACCGGCATGCGCTTGTTGGATTTGTGGACAGGTTCCATGGAGGTCACTCCGAAAAGCGAGATCAGAAGACGTTGCCGGCGTTCATTGCGAGATGCTCGACGATGGGGCCGAGTGCGAGCGCCGGGAAGAAGGTCAGGCCGCCCATGATCAGGATGACGCCGACGACGAGGCCGACGAACAGGCCTCCGGTGGTCGGGAAAGTGCCCATCGACGGCGGGATCGACTTCTTGGCCGCGAGCGAGCCTGCGATCGCCATCGCCGGCACGATCATGAAGAAGCGGCCGACGAACATCGCGGATGCGCCCGTCAGGTTGTAGAACGGGGTGTTGCCGGTCAGGCCGGCGAAGGCGGAGCCGTTGTTGGCGGTCTGCGACGTATAGGCGTAGAGCACTTCCGAGAAGCCGTGCGGGCCCGCATTCGCCATCGAGGCAACGCCGGTGGGCAGCACGACCGCGACGGCCGACCAGCCCAGGATCATCAGCGGCAGGATCAGGATCGCGAGCATCGCCATCTTGACCTCGCGGGCCTCGATCTTCTTGCCGACATATTGCGGCGTACGGCCGACCATCAGGCCTGCGACGAAGATCGCGAGAACGACGAACAGCAGCATGCCGTATAGGCCGGCGCCGACGCCGCCGACGATGATCTCCCCTAACTCCATGTTGATCAGCGGGACCATGCCGCCAAGCGCGGTGAAGCTGTCGTGCATGGCGTTCACGGCACCGCAGGACGCGGCGGTGGTGATCACCGCGAACAGCGAGGACGCGACGATGCCGAAGCGGACTTCCTTGCCCTCCATGTTGCCGCCGGTCAGGCCGAGTGCATGCAGGGTCGTGGTGCCGCTGGCTTCAGCCCAATAGCAAACGGCGACGCCTGCGACGAACAGCACGCCCATCACCGCGAGGATCGCCCAGCCCTGGCGCTGGTTGCCGACCATGCGGCCGAACACGTTGGTGAGCGCCGCGCCGAGCACGAAGATCGACAGCATCTGCACGAAATTCGACAGCGCGGTCGGGTTCTCGAAGGGGTGAGCGGCATTGGCATTGAAGAAGCCGCCGCCATTGGTCCCGAGCATCTTGATCGCGACCTGCGAGGCGACCGGGCCGACCGCGATGGTCTGCTTGGCGCCCTCGAGCGTGGTCGCTTCGACGTAGTCGCCAAGCGTTTGCGGGATGCCCTGCCAGACCAGGAACAGAGTGAACACGACGCAGATCGGCAGCAGGATATAAAGCGTGCAGCGGGTCACATCGACCCAGAAGTTGCCGATTGTGCGCATGGACGCGCGGGCAAAGCCGCGGATCAGGGCAACGGCGAGCACGATGCCGGTGGCCGCCGACAGGAAATTCTGGTGCGTCAGGCCGACCATCTGGGTCAGATAGGACAGCGTGCTCTCGCCGCCGTAGTTCTGCCAGTTGGTATTGGTGATGAAGGAGATCGCGGTGTTGAAGGACAGATCCTCGGCGACCGCGGATTGGCCGGCTGGATTGAACGGCAGCACGGCCTGCAGCCGCATCAGGCCGTAGATGATGAGGAAGCCACCGACATGAAACAGCAGCATCGCGACCGTGTAGGTCAGCCAGTGCTGCTCGCGCTTCTCGTCGATGCCGGAGATCCAATAGATGCCGGCCTCGATCGGCCGCAGGACGGGCGACAGGAAGGTGCGCTCGCCGTTGAACACGCGCGTCATGTACCAACCGAGCGGCTTGGTCAGCGCGACCACGATCGCGCAACAAAGAATGATCTGGAACCAACCGATCACAGTCATGGCATTAACCCTTCAGGCTTTTGGTCCGGCGCAAAAGCGGCAGGAGCAGCGCGAGCAGGCCCGCGACGAGCGCAGCGTCGGCCAGCAGCAATTTTGCGAGCAGCAACACGGCTCAGAACCGCTCGGGCCGCAGCAGTGCATAGGTGAGATAGATCAGGAGGCCGAACGAGACGGCGCCGGCGAGCGCATAATCGAAGATCATGGCCCGCTCCCTCACAGCCGTTCGCAGGCATAGGTGTAGCCGATCGCGAGGGCAAAGAAGAAGAAGCCCAGCGCCAGCATCAAAAGGTCCATCATGGCGATACTCCTTAGGAGAGACGATGTCCGGCATAGCCCGTCTCTGGATCCCCGGCGGGCCGCTTGCTGCGATCGAGCGCGGCACGGGCGGGAACTTCACCGCGCTGAAGTGCCACCGCGCCCATAGGTTTTCGAGATGAGACCTATGGCGACGTTATAGGAATCTCATAAAGGCCGGCCCGTCCCGGCGCAGGGCTCGCGCCTGAGAGCTTTCCCCGCAGCCATCCTTCGAGACGCCCGCTTGGGCGGGCTCCTCAGGATGAGGGCGGAGTGCGCGGCCATAGTTTCAGCGGGCACTGACGCCGATGAGCCTCATCCTGAGGAGGCCGCTTATGGAATCCTTATATCTCTCACCCGAACCCTCTCTCGTTTTCAAATGCCCTCCAGGCCATCTTGGCGAGGCCGGCCGACTGACCGACGCCAATTCCAGGAGGCCTGATATGACGGCTCTCCACCCGCTCGATCTCCCCTCGCTCGCCGAGCAGCTGCGCAAGGCCCATTCAATGACGCGGCCGCTGATGCTCGACATCATCGGTCGCGCCTGCCGACGCTTGCCGTCGCTGGGCCGGAGCGAACGCGCAGCCCGCGTCGTGCTGGCGCTGCTGGAGCTCGAGCTGCCGATGTGGCAGGTCCGCCGCATCGCCTACGATGACGGCGAGTGGCATTGCGCGCTGTCGCGCGAGCGCGAGCTGCCGGACTGGCTGGATTCCGCGGTCGATGCGCGCCATGCCGACCTCGCGCTCTCTCTGTTGTCGGCCTTCGTCGAAGTCCGAACGCTGGCCATCGAAGTGTCGCGGCCGAGCGTTCCGTCGGTGCGCCCTATGCTGGATCCGCTTTACGAACCGGTCGCCTGCCACAATTCCCGCTAGACGCATCTGAAAGGACACGAGAAATGCCGACGCCGATTCTCGGCTTTGAGCGACCCCGTCTGAGGGCTGAACAGCAGTTGCCCATATCGAAGCTGCGCAAAGCTCGACTCGAGCGTATCGCCCTGCATGGGTTGGCCATGCTGTCGATGGGCAGCGTGCTCACCGCGCTGATCGCGCTGAGGACCGCAATCCATATCTGGCATCTCCAGGCCTGACCGGCATTGCGGACGTGATGATCTTTCGCGGCCTCAGCGGCTAGCTCCTCACCTCCGCCTCGATCAGTCGCGCCAGCTCCGACGCGGTGACCTCGATCGGCCGGCCGCTGCGCTCGACGCGGGCCTGGATCAGCGCGCCCTGGAGCGCCGACGTGCAGAGCACCGCCAGCGCCTCCGCCCGCGGCCTGGCAAACCCGTCGGCGACGAGCTTGTCACGCAGGATCGATAGCCGTGCCGCATAGGCCTTGCGACCGGCCTCCGACACGGCGCGCTCGCGCGGCGCCAGCTCGAGCAGCACGGTCGTGATCGGGCAGCCATTGCGGAAGCCGGAGCCCTGCATCCAGCCTGCCAGCAGTCTGGCGTGCGCGCGCAAGAGCTCGCCGGTCGAGCCGCACTCTGCCGCGAGCTCGGCGACCGTCGCCGCGACGCGGCGGCCCGCCTCCTCCACCGCTGCCACCGCGATCGAGGATTTTCCGTCCGGAAAGTAATGATAGAGCGACCCCTTCGGCGCGCCGCTGACGTCGACGATGTCGTTGAGGCCGGTGCGGGCAAATCCCTGGCGGCGGAATAGCGTCACCGCGGCATTGATGATGGGCTGACGGTGCTTCGGCACGGCCGGCATGGCACTCTCCTCCGCTCGGAAATTATATTGATTGGTCTACATCAGCCTCCGACAGTCAAGGCATGACAATGACGGAGAGAGGCAGATGCCTGAGAGAGTGACCTATGAACTGAACGACGGCGTGGCGCGGATCGGGCTCGACGACGGCAAGGTCAACGTGATGTCGGCCGCGATGCTGGGCGAGATCGGCGCCTCCTTCGACCGCGCCGAGACGGAGGCGGAGATCGTGGTGCTGCGCTCGGGCCGGCCAGGCATCTTTTCCGCGGGCTTCGATCTGAAAGTGTTCGCCTCGGGCGATGCCGCCAAGAGCCTCGAGATGGTCCGGGCCGGCGCCGAGCTTGCGCTGCGGCTGATGTCGTTTCCGCATCCGACCATCGGCGTGATGGAGGGCCATGCTTACCCGATGGGAACGTTCCTGCTGCTCGCCTGCGACGTCAGGCTGGGCGCGCGCGGACCGCACCGCATGGGGCTGAACGAGGTGGCGATCGGCATCGCGCCTCCCAGCTTTGCCATCGAGCTCGCGCGCAGCCGGCTGCATCCGGCCTGGCTCAGCCGTACCGTCACGCTTGGCGAGATGTACGAGCCCGAGGAGGCGCAGACGGCCGGCTTTCTCGATCGCGTGGTTGCACCTGAGATGGTCGACGCCACGATCGAGACGATCATCACCGGCCTGCGCGCCATCCACATGCCGTCGCATGCCACCGCAAAGCGGCGCCTGCGCCAGGGAGCCATGGACGCCATGCGCGCGGCGATCGACCGCGAGCTGACCATGGCTGCCTATGAGGCAAGCAACCGCGCGCGCAGCGCAGTCGCGCTGCCCGGTTGAGGTCGGCTATCCCGCGGAAAAGGCGTTGCCTAAAACTACCTGGCCGATCTGGCGCAGTTTCACGGAACCGTGTAGAGCGGTTTCATGAGCACAGGCAATGTCAACGTCGTCGCCCACCCCCTGGTCCAGCACAAGCTCTCCCTGATGCGGGAGAAGGACCGCTCGACCAAGAGCTTTCGCGAGATCCTGAACGAGATCGGGATGCTGCTGGCCTACGAGGTGACGCGCGACCTGCCGCTGGAGCTGGTGGACATCGAGACGCCGATCGCGCCGATGCAGGCACCCAAGATCGCCGGCAAGAAGCTCACGCTGGCGCCGATCCTGCGCGCCGGCGTCGGCTTTCTCGACGGCATGCTGGCGCTGATGCCTTCGGCGCGCATCGCCCATATCGGGCTCTACCGCGACCCCGAGACGTTGCAGGCCGTGGAATATTACTTCAAGGCGCCGCAGGACCTGTCCGACCGCACCGTGATCCTGATGGATCCGATGCTGGCGACCGGCAATTCCGCCTGCGCCGGCGCGTCCCTGCTCAAGGCTCGCGGCGCCCGCGACATCCGCTTCGTCTGCCTCCTGGCCGCGCCCGAGGGCATCGCCAAGTTCCAGAGCGAGCATCCCGACGTGCCGATCTGGACCGCCGCGATCGACGAGCGGCTCAACGACCACGGCTATATCGTGCCAGGCCTGGGCGACGCCGGCGACCGGATGTTCGGCACCAAGTAGACAGGTTTGCACGACCGGGTTAGTCCGATGGCCATGAGTGCCAACGATTTTTCGCTGCAATCGCTGCTCCGGATCAAGACCGCCGCCGACCCTGCCCTGGTATTCGACGGCAAGGCCGTCTCTCGCGCGGAATTCTCGGCGAAGATCGAGCAGAGCGCCGCCTGGCTAGCCGCGCAAGGCATCGGCAAGGGCGACGTCGTCGCAGTCTGGCTGGTCAACCGGGTCGAATGGCTCGCGCTGCTGTTCGCCGCGGCGCGGCTCGGCGCGGTCATCGCCGCCGTCAATACGCGCTATCGCAGCGCAGAAGTCGCGCACCTGCTCAAACTATCAGGCGCGAAGCTCATGGTGGTCGAGGCGGCATTCCGCGCGATCGACTTTGCCACCATCCTCGCCGACGTCGCCGAGGCCGAGGTGCCCGCGCTGCAACGGCTGGCCGTGGTCGGCGCGGATGCGATCCCCGCACACTGGCCCTGCGTGCGGTTCGATGCGTTCGAGACGCCCTACCCGCTGGCTCCGCCGCGCCAGGATGATGTCGACCTGCCCGTGCTGCTCTACACCACGTCGGGCACGACCAAGGGGCCGAAGCTCGTCGCGCATTCGCAAGCGACGCTGGCGACGCACGCCGCCTCCGTCGCCGACGCGCTCCAGCTCGATCACCACCGTCATTCGCTCCTGGCGATGCTGCCGTTCTGCGGCACCTTCGGCATGACGAGCCTGCTCGGCTTCCTCGCGGCCGGCGCGACCATTCATGTGCTCGATGCCTTCGAAGCAGCGCCGGCGCTGGAGATCCTCAGCACGGAGCGCATCACGCATTCCTTCGGTTCGGACGAGATGTTCCGGCGCATCCTCGCCCTCACCGATGCGCCACACCCGTTTCCGCATCTCGAAGTCTGCGGCTTCGCCGCGTTCCAGCCCGGCTGGCGCGAGCTGGCTGTGGAAGCCGAAGCGCGCGGCATGAAGCTGTATGGCCTCTACGGATCGAGCGAGGTGCAGGCGCTGTTCTCGATCGGCGGCCCCAGTGATGCCTTTGCCGATCGGATCGAGGGCGGCGGCTGGCCGATGTCGCCGGAGGCGAAAGTCCGCGTGCGCGATGTCGAGACCGGAGAACACGTGGCCAGCGGCGTCTCCGGCGAGATCGAGATCAGCGCGCCTTCGCGCTTCCTCGGCTACTTCAACAATCCGGAGGCGACGCGCGAGGCGATCACCGCCGGCGGCTTCTTCCGGACCGGCGACATCGGCCGGCTGCGCGGCGACGGGTCGTTCGTCTACGAGACCCGCGCCGGCGATGCGATGCGGCTCGGCGGCTTCCTGGTCGCGCCCGGTGAGATCGAGGACGAGCTCAAATCCTGCACCGGTGTCGCCGACGCCCAGGTCGTCGCCATCGATCTCAAGGGGCAGGCGCGCTGCGTCGCCTTCGTGATCCCGACAACGGAGCCGCCCATCCAGGAGACGCTGATCGCGCATCTGCGCGAGCGGCTCGCCGGCTACAAGGTGCCAGCGCGGATCTATGTCGTGGAGGCCTTCCCGGTGACCGACAGTGCCAATGGCGTGAAGATCCAGCGGGCCAGGCTTCGCGCCATGGCAATGGAGCGGATCGCCGCCGAATAGATTCGCTCAGTACGACTTGTTCAGTACGATTTGGCGAGCCCCAGCACCTTTTCCGCGATGAAGCTGAGGGCGAGCTGCGGGCTGACCGGCGCGATGCGCGGGATCAGCACCTCCCGCAAATAGCGCTCGACATGGAATTCCTTGGCGTAGCCGAAGCCGCCATGGGTCATCACCGCCTGCTCGCAGGCCGAGAAGCCCGCTTCGCCCGCCAGATATTTTGCGGCATTGGCCGCGGCGCCGCAGGGCATGCCCTTGTCGTATTGCCAGGCCGCCGACATCACCATCAGCCAGGCCGCCTCGAGCTCGACCCAGTTCACCGCAAGCGGATGCTGGATGCCTTGATTCTTGCCGATCGGACGATTGAACACGACACGCGTCTTGGCGTATTCGGTCGCGCGCGACAGCGCGAGCTTGCCGAGACCGACCGCCTCGGCCGCGATGAGAATACGCTCCGGATTCATGCCTTCGAGGATGTACTCGAAGCCTTTGCCCTCCTCGCCGATGCGGTCCTCCATCGGGATCTCGAAGTCCTCGAAGAACAGCTCGTTGGAATCGACGATCTTGCGGCCCATCTTTTCGATCTCGTGGACCTTGATCCTGTTGCGGTCGAAATCGGTGTAGAACAGACTGAGACCGTGGGTGGGCGAGCGCACCTCTTCCAGCGGCGTGGTGCGCGCCAGCAGCAAAATCTTGTGCGCGACCTGCGCGGTCGAGATCCACACCTTCTGGCCATTGACGATGTAGCGGTCGTTCTTGGCGACCGCACGGGTCTTGAGCTGGGTGGTGTTGAGGCCGGTGTTGGGCTCGGTGACGGCGAAGCACGCCTTCTCGCGGCCCTCGACCATCGGCGGCAGCATGCGCCTGCGCTGCTCCTCGGTGCCGAACACGACGACGGGGTTGAGCCCGAACACGTTGATGTGCACCGCCGAGGCACCGGACATGCCGGCGCCCGACTCGGCGATGGTGCGCATCATGATCGCGGCTTCCGTGATGCCGAGCCCGGAGCCGCCATACTCTTCCGGCACGCAAATGCCGAGCCAGCCGGCGTCCGCCAGCGCCTTGTGGAAATCGTGCGGGAAACCGCCGTCGTGGTCCTTCTTCAGCCAATAGGCGTCGGGAAAGCCTTCGCAGATCTTGGCGATGGCGTCGCGAATGGCTTCCTGCTGATCGGTGAGCGCGAAATCCATGGTCTTGATCTCCCTTCGCCAAGCGTTCTTTAGCTCGAAAAACTGCATGCAGATACGTGAATTTGCCCGCGAAGTGTGCCTACCATGCATGGGGTCATGCGGCGCGACGTGACGCGCGCGCCGTTATTTCGCAGGGAGGAAACCGCGATGGCCGGACTATATTTCGAGGACTTTTCCGTGGGCCAGGAGTTCAGGCATCCGCTGACCCGGACCGTCACGGAGATGGACAACACCATGTTCAGCCTGCTGACGCTGAACCCGCAGCCGCTGCACATCGACGCGCATTTCGCCGAGAAGACCGAGTTCGGCCAGCGCATTTTCAACAGTCTTTACACCCTCGGCATCATGATCGGCATGACGGTCTATGATACGACCCTGGGCACCACCGTCGCCAATCTCGGCATGACCGACGTCACCTTTCCGAAGCCGGTCTTCCATGGCGACACGTTGCGGGCCACGACAAAGGTGCTCTCGGTGCGGGAATCCAGATCGCGGCCCAAGGCCGGTATCGTCGAGTTCGAGCACCATGCCCTGAACCAGAACGACGAGATTGTCGGCAAATGCCGCCGCATGGCGATGATGCACAAGAGGCCGGTCTGATGCGTTCGATGCTGTTCGTGCCGGGCGATTCCCCGCGCAAATTCGAGAAGGCGAGCGAAGGCAAGGCCGACGCGCTGATCATCGATCTCGAGGATTCCGTCGTCACCGAGAAGAAGGCGGAAGCGCGTGAGCTGACGCTTTCGATGTTGAAGAGCCGACCCGGCCCGCATCAGCTCTATGTCCGCGTCAACGCGCTCGACACCGGCATGACGCTGGCCGATCTCGCCGCGGTGATGCCGGGCAGGCCTGACGGCATCGTGCTGCCGAAATCGCAAGGCGGCGACGACGTGCGTCAGGTCGCGACCTGGCTCGAAGCTTTGGAAGCCGCCTCCGGCATCGCGATCGGCGCGACCCGCATCGTCTGCGTCGCGACGGAGACCGCCGGCTCGATCTTCTGGCTCGGCAGCTACAAGGGCTGCTCCCCTCGCCTCGCCGGCCTGATGTGGGGCGCGGAAGATCTCTCCGCCTCGCTCGGCGCTACCGAGAAGGCGAGCGGCGGCGTGTTCCACAGCCCCTATCGCCTGGCGCGGGATCTCTGCCTGATGGCGGCGGCAGCCGCCGAGGTCGCGCCGATCGACACGGTTTACACCGACATCGACAACCTTGCCGGCCTCGAAGCCGAAACCCGCGCCGCGCGGCGCGACGGTTTTTCGGCCAAGGCGCTGATCCACCCCAAGCATGTCGACATCGTCAACGCGGCCTTTGCGCCGACGGAGGCCGAGCGCGCCTGGGCGGAGAAGGTGATCGCGGCGTTCGCGAGCAATCCCAATTCCGGCACGCTGCGGCTCGACGGTCAGATGATCGACAAGCCGCACCTTCGCGCGGCGATGAAGATTCTCGGCCAGTCCTAGAGCGGGACGCAAGCCGGGCCGGCTGCCGGCCTCAGTCGAACCCCTGAACGGGCGGTGCCGAGGAATGCGCCGGCGCGGCAGGCGCGGCTTGAACCGGCGGAGCCTGGACCGGCGGGGCCGGATTGCCGGCAGCTCTCATCTGGCCGTTGGCGGCCATTGCCTCGCGCGTGCGCGACGGGCTACCGGTCGCGGCGGCGCGACGCGGCGGCGGCTGCCGGTGCCTGGCCGACTGCGAGCCTCTCAGGCCCCAGGACCGGGCGATCGAAGGTCCGGCCGTGTAGCCGATCAAGGCGCCGGCGACCGCACCCACCGGCCCAAGCACGACCGCACCCGAGACCGCGCCGAGCGCCGCGTCGCCTGCGCGCTCCTGCGCGAGCGCGCCCGCGGGCACGCAGGCCAGCATTGCGACAGCAGTGATCAGTGCCTTGTTCATCGGAGCGCCTCCCTCGCGACAGATCACTCCTGCTCAAATATGGCCACACGAGGTTCGCTTGCCGGCCAACAAAAGGCAATCGCGCCCGGAACCCGGGCGTCCGGACAGCTCGATTGGCCGACCATCGATCTCCAGGAGCCAGCGACACGGACAGGCGCGCCAACATCTTGACACCGCTTAGCCGCTGAATATTTTTTCGCCGAGAAGAGATCTTCTCATCCTCGCAAAACCAAAGGATCTAACGCGACCGTCTGGAGAGACGACGATGCTCGATGAGAATTTGGCCCGCATTCGTGCGCACCGCAACAACATCCACCGCTACCGGCGCCTGCTGAAGACCAGGCTGTCGCAGCTCGAGCGCCAATTCATCGAGAGGCGACTTGCCGAAGAGCGATCGGCGCTCGATGGCCTGACCGCCAGCACCTTTCCCGTCGGCTTCCGCGCCGCCGAAGCGCCGGCGAACGCGTTGGGGATGGCCCAATGAACAGCCAACGCGATCTGCTGATCCGCGGCAGCGAGAAGGTCATCGGCCATTACGAGCTGCTTCTTGCCAGCGCCAAGAGCGAGCATGAGCGCGAGCTCTATCGCCAGCGCATCGAACGCGAGCGGCGGCTGATCCGGGACCTGCAAGGCGAATGGGATCACCGCGCGGCCTGAGCTGGGAGATCACGCCTCCCCGGCACCGTCGCAGGGAGGGCTATCGCATTTGAGAGCTCTCCCCTGCGGCCATCCTTCGAGACGCCCGCTTGAGGCGGGCTCCTCAGGATGAGGACGGAGTGTGTGGCTGCAGTTTCAAGAGGCACTGACGCTGATGAGCCTCATCCTGAGGAGGCGCGTAAGCGCCGTCTCGAAGGACGAGGCGTGCGCAACGACCGCCATCACAAGTCATATGCCATAGCCCTGCCGTCGCAGGGACGAACCGCTTCCGCGGTTCGTCCCTGTGCATTCGTTTCAGCGGACGAGGCGGTTGGGGCCTGCGAGTGCGCTGCTCGTGCCGGCTGCGGGCGCCACTCTCACCGTGGCGGTGAACGGCGCACCGTTGCGCAGCAGCGTGAGCTTCACGTCCTCGCCGATCCGCGCCAGGCCGATCGTGTTGCGGAGCTGGGCGGCAGTGCGGATCGGGCGGTCGTCGGCGCCGGTCACGACATCGCCCTTGCGCAGGCCGGCCTTCTCTGCGGGCGAATCCGCCGCGATCTCGGCGATGACGGCGCCCTGATTCAATCCCTTGTTGACCGACGGATGCAGGTCCTTCAGCGAAATGCCGATGCGGCCGCGCTCGACCCGGCCGCTCACGATGATCTGCTCCATCACCTTGCGCGCCATGTTGACCGGAATGGCAAAGCCGATGCCGACGTTGCCGCCGGCGGGCGAGATGATCGCCGAGTTGATGCCGACGAGCTCGCCACGCAGGCTGACCAGCGCGCCGCCGGAATTGCCGGGATTGATCGCCGCGTCGGTCTGGATGAAATCCTCATAGCCCTGCTTGCCGAGGCCGGTGCGGCCCAGCGCGCTGACGAGCCCCGAGGTCACGGTCTGGCCGAGGCCGAAGGGATTGCCGATCGCGAGGACGAAATCGCCGACATCGAGCCCGTCGCTGTCGCCGAAGGCAAGCGCCTTGAGCCCGACCGGGTTCTGGACCTGGAGCACTGCGACATCCGTGGGCGGATCACGGCCGATGACCTTGGCGGAAAACTGCCGGCCGTCCTTGGTCGTGATCTGAACGGCGGATGTGCCCTCGACCACGTGATTGTTGGTCAGCACATAGCCGCGCTGGGCGTCGACGATCACCCCGGAGCCGGTCGCATTGACCTCCTTCTCGATCTGCCGGGGAACGTCGAAGAACTCGCGAAACAGCGGATCGCGATAGAGCGGGTTGTCCTCGCGCACGCGGCCATGCACGGAGATGTTGACCACCGCGGGCGTCACCTGGCGCACCAGCGGCGCCAGGGTCGGCACCGGACCGCCGGTCTTCAGATCCGGAATCTGGCCGGCGGCAGGCTGCGACGCCGTGAGCGTCAGCATCAGTAAGGCCAGGAACAGCAGACGCACAGCATTCGTCATCGTCACCCTGCCACGTTGTGTTGTGAGGATAGTCGGAACCTTGGTGCTTCAGCCTTCGTCGCCTGACGCGACGATCCAGCCCTGCAAGGCCAAAAGCGGGACGGTCCAGGCTGCCGCGGCCTGGCCGAGCAGCACGAGGGCGAGGACGGTGGGCGTGACTATCATGCCGCCTGCCCTTCGGCGGCGGCCCATGGCCGCCGCAGCCGCATCGGCACGCCGCCGCCGCGCGGCGGGTCGTCATTGTCGTTGTCGCCGTCGAGCTTGCGCAAGGCGGCTAGAATGTCGACGAGCCGGACCGTGTGGCTCATGCCGGGAATCTCGCGCAAGGCGGGACAGGATTCGACCGCATACATGTCCGATGCCCAGGACGACAGGATGACGCGCTTCTCGGGCGACGAGAGCTCCTCGGCATTCAGGACGTCGGTAGGCGAGTCGTAGTGGGCGGCGGGATGAAACAGCGGATTGAGAGTGCCGGAACTGGTATTCACGTTGGTCATCGATGGGTCTCCCACATGCTCCTTTCCAGGGGGACGGCTTGTTGACGATGAGACGGCGGCGCCACATCGCCGCCGTCTCACCTGACGTTAGTGCGTATTGATCGCGATGCGCTTGACGCCTTCGCGTGCCTTCTCCGATTTCGGCAGCGACACGGTCAGGACGCCATTCCTAAACGACGCCTCTGCCTTGTCCTCCTCGACACCCTCCAGCGGAATCTGCCGTTCGAAGGCGCCGTAATAGCACTCGGTGAAGAACCTGCCTTCGCCGTTGCGCTCCGCCTTCTTCTCGCCGCGGACGGTCAGCACGCCATTGGCGATCTCGACCTGAACGTCCTTCTCCGTCAGGCCGGGAAGTTCGGCCGAGACGGTCAGCGTCTTGTCGGTCTCGCTGAGCTCGACCTTCGGCCAGCCGAAACGGCCTTCCATCAGCGGCGACAGGCTGGTCGCCCCGAAGCCGCGGAAGACATCGTCGAACAGACGGTTCATCTCGCGGTGAAGCGTCAGGAACGGATCGAAATTGTCGCGCGCCGGCGCAAGCTCCTGGTTTTTCGACCAGGGAATGAGATCACGAAAAGCCATGGTACCCTCCTTCATGCATCGGAAAGCGCGGCCCGCGCACGCGCGCGCCGCGTTCCGCTACCTGTTCGATCGAGCGCTCAGGCTGCTTTCTTCTGCTCGATCTGCGTTGCCGCAGGAGCGCCGCCCGCGATCGGAATGCGGCGCGGCTTCATGGCTTCCGGAACCTCGCGGACGAGGTCGATGATCAGGAGCCCGTCCTGGAACGAGGCCTGCTTCACCTGGACATAGTCGGCGAGGTTGAACACGCGCCGGAACGGACGCGCGGCGATGCCCTGGTACAAATATTCCCGCGCGGCGGTCTCGGGCTTCCTGCCCTCGATGGTGAGCGCGTTCTGTTCGGCCGTCACGGTGATGTCGCTGACGCCGAAGCCTGCCACCGCAAGGCTGATCCGGTAGTGGTCTTCGCCGGAACGCTCGATGTTGTAGGGGGGATAATTGTCCTCGGTCGCCTGGCGCAGCGTGCTGTCGACGAGGTCGGCCAGGTGGTCGAAGCCGATGGTGGAGCGCCACAGCGGCGCAAAGTCGAAACTGGTCCTCATAACCAAGTCCTCCAAAGAGCAAGATGGATACGAAGGAGCGCAAGGCGGGATTTCAGACGGGTCCGAAAGACCAACCCGGCGCCCGTGCCGGACCCGGTTGGCATCCGACACACCGCTCTCGCGGCGAAAAACGACTTAGAAAACCGCAAACCGGTTTCAAGAGGGGCCAACGGATTTTTTTTCGACCCCCTCGATGGTCCGCCGAGCCCGGACGCTCTCGGCAACGGCAAGGTAAAATAGGGGTAAAATGGGCGGGTCGAGGGTAAGGCCACGTTGCCTCCGCGCATCGGGCCCCGGGCAACGCGCATGACGAACCAGGCGGCAGCACACCGCAGACCAGGGATCCGACCGCCTCCGGCCGGTCGCACGGCCGGCGCGATTGCCCTGCTGGCCGCCGCAACCGCCTTTGCAGCGCAGGCCGACGACATTGCCATCTCGCCTGCCGGGCTAAAGACGCTCGGAACGATCGATGCGCGCTTTCAATCCTACAACATCGAGATGGTGGAGGTGACCGGCGGACGGTTCTGGAAGCCTTATCCGCGAACCGCACGTGCCTTCGACGAACGGGATCGTTACAGCGCGCGGCCGCCGATCGATCTTGCCAATGCGCGACTGCGCCTGCTCGCCGCGGCGTTGTCGCCGGCCTATCTTCGCGTGAGCGGCACCTGGGCCAATGCGACGTTCTTTGCCGAAGCGCCGGGAGCCCCACCGCCGGGATTCAACACGGTGCTCAGCCGAGCGCAGTGGCGCGGCGTCGTGGAGTTCGCGCATGCGGTCGATGCGGAGATCGTCACCTCCTTTGCGATCAGTCCCGGCAGCCGCGATGACCACGGCATATGGAGGCCGGATCAGGCGCAGCAGCTGGTCGACACCACGCGCGCTCTGGGTGGGCGCATCGCCGCCGCCGAATTCATGAACGAGCCGACGCTCGCAGCGACGGGCGGTGCACCGGCGGGCTATGACGCGGCCGCGTATGGCCGCGACTTCAAGGTCTTTCGCGAGTGGATGCGGCGCGCCGCACCGGAGACGCTGATCCTCGGTCCCGGCTCGGTCGGCGATGCACCATCGCCATCCGGAGCGGGGCTCACCACGCGGGACCTGCTTGCCGCATCCGGTCCCGGCGTCGATCGGTTCTCTTATCACCATTACAACACGATCTCACCGCGATGCGGCGGGCACGACGATCCGGCGCAGGCCCTCTCGGAGCAATGGCTGGGCCGCACGGATACGACACTCCGGACCTACCAGGCGCTGCGCGACGCATTCGAGCCGGGCAAGTCGATCTGGCTGACCGAGACGGCTGATGCCGCCTGCGGCGGCGGCTTATGGGACCGGACTTTTCTGGACACGTTCCGCTACCTCGACCAGCTCGGACGCCTGGCGAGGGCCGGCGTCCAGGTGGTGATGCACAACACGCTGGCTGCCAGCGATTACGGCCTGCTCGACGAAACAACGTTCCGGCCGCGGCCGAGCTATTGGGCCGCGCTGCTCTGGCGCCGGCTGATGGGAACGATCGTGCTCGACGCAGGCAAACCTGCTGCGCGCGATCTCCATCTTTACGCGCATTGCCACCCAGCCACGACAGGCGCGGTGTCGCTGCTCGCAATCAACACCTCGCGCGGCACATCGCGCACGCTATCGCTGCCGGATTCCGCCAAGCGGTACACGCTGCACGCAGCGCAGTTGCAGGGTACGATTGTGCAGTTGAACGGCAAGAGGCTCACGCTGACCCCTGAGGGCCAGCTGCCCCGGCTCGAGGCACGCGCAGCACCGCCGGGAGCAGTCAGGCTTGCGCCGACGACCATCACCTTCCTGGTGTTTCCGAACGCTGCAAGTCCGGCTTGCTTGTCCCGACGCTCAGGATCTTAGCGGGCCCCGCGCCGTCTCCGGCGCCAGCAGCGTCGCGACGATCGTGATGACCGACAGCGCGACGATGTAGACCGACACCGCCCAGTACGATCCGGCCCAGGCCAGCAGCGCCGCCGCGATCAGCGGCGAGAAGCCGCCGCTGAGCGCCGCCGCGACGTTGGCGCCGAGCGAGGCGCCGCTGTAGCGCACCTGGGTGCGGAACAGCTCCGGCATGAACGCGGCCTTCGGCCCGAACAGCAGCGCATGGGTGAGCGTCATCGTGACGACGAGCGCAAGCGTGATCAGCGCCGGCTCCCTGGTGTCGAGGAACCAGAACAGCGGAAACGCCAGGCCCACCGAGAAGACGCCGCCGGCCAGATACAGCGCCTTGCGTCCGAAGATGTCGGACAGCCAGCCGGCCAGCGGCAGCGTCGCGAACTCGACGATCGCGGCATAGACCACGGCATCCAGGATCACCTGCCGGGGCAGGCCGAGCCTGGTCGTCGCGTAAACCACCGTGAACACGGTGAGGAGATAAGCGAGCCCGACCTCCGATACCGTGATGCCGATCGCGAGCAGAAAGCTGCGCCAGTCGCGGCGCAGCACTTCGAGGGCCGGCTGCGCCAGCACCTCCTTGCGCTCGACGATCTCCTTGAAGTGAGGCGTCTCGGCGAGCTTGAGCCGCACGATGAAGCCGACGCCGACCAGCAGAATGCTGATCAGGAACGGCACGCGCCAGCCCCAGCTGAGGAAGTCCGCCTCGGGCAGCTTCGTCATCAGGGCGAAGATGCCGGTGGAGGCGGCGACGCCGACGGGGAAGCCGACCTGCACCAGGCTGCCGTAGAAGCCGCGGCGATTGCCGGCGTGCTCGATCACCATCACGACCGCGCCGCTCCACTCGCCCCCGAGCCCGATGCCCTGAACGAAACGGAGGATCACGAGCAGGATCGGGGCCCAGACGCCGATCTGATCGTAGGTCGGCAGGCAGCCGATCAGGAAGGTGCCGAACCCCATCGCGATCATGGTCGCAACCAGCATGGTCTTGCGGCCGAGCCGGTCGCCGTAATGGCCGATGATGGCACCGCCGATCGGCCGCGCGACGAAGCCGACCGCATAGGTCGAGAATGCCGCCAGCGTGCCGACAAAGGGATCGAAGCTCGGGAAGAACAGCTTGTTGAAGACCAGCGCCGCCGCCGTGCCGTAGATCAGGAAATCGTACCACTCGATCGCGGTGCCGAGCGCACTCGCCCACACCACATGCGCCGTCGTCGATCTTTCCGCGGAAGCGGAGACCCCCGTTGCTGTCGTCATGCCCTGCCCCAAAGGATTCCGGACGGCATCATGGCCAAGCCTTGTGACGGCTGCAATCTGTGGAGGTGTTGCCTCCCACAGGATTACGGCGCGGGATTTGTGCGCAGGTCGCGCACCACCCGTCATTGCGAGGAGCCCTTGCGACGAAGCAATCCAGACCGCCTCCGCGGAAAGACTCTGGATTGCTTCGCGGAGCCTGTCATCGGGCCGCGCTTCGCGCGGACCCGGTGGCTCGCAATGACGGGTGTTGAGGCAGGAGCGCTCCTTAAGGGGCATCATCCGGCCATCGTGGAACCGGCCCGACAGCCGTTATTCGCCATTGACAAACTAATTCGCCATTATCTAATTTCCCTCCACAACGACCCTGCCGCACCAAGCGGCCAAAAAGAGAGGAAACGATAATGAGAGGGCTTCTGGCCTGCGCCGTGCTCGCGGCCATGACTTCGGCTGCCATGACCACAGGTGCCAGCGCGCAAGTGTCCGACGACGCGGTGCGGATCGGCGTGCTGACGGATTTGTCGAGCTGGGGCCGCGACAACTCTGGGCCGGGCTCGGTCGAGGCTGCCAAGATGGCCGTGGAGGAATTCGGGCCGACCGTGCTCGGCAAGCCGATCGAGATCATCAGCGCCGACCACCAGATGAAGACCGATGTCGGCGTTCAGATCGTCCGCGGCTGGTTCGACAACGGCAAGGTCGACGCCGTCGTCGACATCCCCAATTCCGGCATCGCCATCGCCGTGCACAACATGGTGCGCGAGCGCGGCAAGGTCGCCCTGCTCTCCGGCCCCGGCGCGAGCTCGCTGACCGACGAGCTGTGCAGCCCGAACACCGTGCACTTCACCTACGACACCTACGCGCTGTCGAAGGTGACGGCCTCCGCCGTGATCCGGGAAGGCGGCAAATCCTGGTACTTCATCACCGCGGATTATGCCTTCGGCCATCAACTCGAGAAGGACGCCACGCGCTTCATCAACGAGATGGGCGGCAAGGTGCTCGGCGGCGTCAAGCATCCGACCAACACCGCCGACTTCTCCTCCTTCGCGCTGCAGGCGCAGAGCTCGAAATCCGATGTGGTCGCCTTCGCCAATGCCGGCCAGGACACCGATAACGCCATCAAGCAGTCCGGCGAGTTCGGCCTGGTCCAGGGCGGTCAGAAGCTGGTCGGCCTCTTGATGTTCGACACCGACGTGCACGCCATCGGCCTGAAGGCCGCGCAGGGCACCTATATGACCACCGCGTCCTACTGGGCCATGGACGAGGCCACCCGCGCCTGGTCGAAAAAGTTCTACGAGCGCACCAAGGTGATGCCGACTATGATCCAGACCGGCGTCTACGGCTCGGTGCTGCACTATCTCAAGGCGATCAAGGCGGCCGGCACCGACGAGTCTGCCAAGGTGATGGCCAAGATGCGCGAGCTGCCGATCGAGGATATCTTCGTCCATGGCGGCAAGTTGCGCGAGGACGGCCGCGTCATCCGCGACATGTATCTCGCCAAGGTGAAGACCCCAGCGCAGTCCAAGGAGCCGTGGGATTATCTGGACATCGTCAAGACCGTGAAGGGCGATGACGCCTTCCGTCCGGTCTCCGAGTCCAAATGTCCGCTCCTGAAGAAGTGAGGCCCGATATGGCTGGCAACGAGCATGGCACCATGGAGACGTACGAGTGCGACGTGCTCGTGGCCGGATCGGGTTGCTCCGGCATGTCGGCCGCGATCACCGCGCGTTATCGCGGGCTCGACGTGCTGATCGTCGAGAAGGAGCAGCGCTTCGGCGGCACCACCGCCCGCTCCGGCGGCTGGCTGTGGATTCCCGGCACGTCGCTGGCAAAGGCATATGGCATCGAGGAGACGCCGGAGCAGGCCCGCACGTATTTGCGGCATGAGGCGGGCAACAATTACGACGCAGCACGCGTCGATGCCTTTCTGAGCGCCGGCCCCGAGGCGGTCGATTTCTTCACCACCAAGACGGCGCTGCGCTTCGACATGCCGCTGGTGTTTCCCGATTATCACGCGGAAGCGCCCGGCGGTGCCCAGGGCGGCCGCTCCATGGTGACGCGCCCGTTCGACGGCCGCGAGCTCGGCATTCTCATCAAATCGCTCGGCATGCCGCTGCCCGAGCTCACCGTGTTCGGCATGATGTTGGGAAGCGGCAAGGAGATCATCCACTTCATGCGGGTGACGAAGTCGCTGACCTCGGCGGTCTATGTCGCGAAGCGCCTGACGCGGCATTTCATGGACGTGCTGCGCTATGGCCGCGGCATGACGCTCACCAACGGCAATGCGCTCGCAGGCCGCCTCGCAAAGTCAGCGCTCGACCTGAAGATTCCGATGTGGCTGTCCTCGCCGGTGCGCGAGCTGACGGTCGAGAACGGCGCCGTGACCGGCGCCATCGTCTCGCGCGAGGGACGCGAGGTGCGCGTTCGTGCACGACAGGGCGTTGTGCTCGCCTGCGGCGGCTTTCCGCATGACGTCGGGCGGCGCAGGAAGATGTTCCCGCATGCGCCGACCGGCGTTGAGCATTATTCGCCCGGGCCTACGGGCAATACCGGCGACGGCTTGCGCCTTGCAGAAGGCGCCGGCGGCCGCATCGAGGACCGCCTGCCGAACGCGGCGGCCTGGGTGCCGGTATCGCTGACCACGCGCAAGGACGGCTCCAAGGGAGTGATGCCGCACTTCATCGATCGCGCCAAGCCCGGCGTGATCGCGGTGATGCGCGACGGCAGGCGTTTCGCCAATGAGGGCAATTCCTATCACGACTTCGTCCAGGCCATGATCAAGGCCGCCAAGCCCGGCGAGGAGATCGCCGCATTTCTCGTCTGCGATCACAAGACGCTGCGGAAATACGGCCTCGGCTGCGTGCCGCCGTTTCCGATGCCGCTGGGTCATCATTTGAAGACCGGCTATCTCATGCGCGGCGACACGTTGGAAGCGCTGGCGGCGAAAGCCGGGATCGATTCCAAGGCGTTCGCCGAGACGGTCAGGCAGTTCAATGAGACGGCGCCGCTGGGACGCGACGCCGCTTTCGGCAAGGGCTCAAAGGCCTATAACCGCTACCAGGGCGATGCGTTGCACGGCCCCAACCCCTGCGTCGCACCGATCGAGAACGGCCCGTTCTACGCCATCAAGATGGTGATCGGCGATCTCGGCACCTATGCCGGCATCGTCACCGACGCGAACGCACGGGCGCTCGATGCCGAGGGCCGCGTGATCCCCGGCCTCTATGCCGCCGGCAACGACATGGCGAGCATCATGGGCGGCAATTATCCGGGCGCCGGCATCACGCTTGGGCCGGCGCTGACCTTCGGCTACATTGCCGGCAGACATCTTGCCGACAGCGCCGCCAAGCGCGACGCGGCGTAGAGCATGATCCGGAAAAGTGTGCAGCGGTTTTCCGAAGAGATCATGCTCAAACAACGACCCAAGCGCATCGGAGGCGCATGAAGAGAGAGAGCCGCGGCATCCAGTCGATCGAGGTCGGCGGCGAATTGCTCCGCGCGCTCGCCCGCAGCGGCGAGCCGATGATGCTGCGCGATCTCGCCCGCGAGGCCGGCATGACACCGGCCAAGGCGCATCCCTATCTCGCCAGCTTCTCCCGCATCGGCCTGATCGAGCAGGACGAGAGCACCGGCCGTTACGAGATCGGCGCGCTGGCGCTGGAGCTCGGCCTGATCAGCCTGCGCCGCCTCTCCGGCGTGCGCATCGCGCGTCCCAAGATCGCGGGCCTCGCGAGCCAGATCGGCCACGCCGTCTCGCTCGCGGTCTGGGGCACGCACGGCCCGACCGTGGTGCAGCTCGAAGAGCCGGCCCAGCCGGTGCATATCGTGATGCGCGTCGGCTCGGTGATGGCGCTGCTGGAGACCGCCACGGGCCGCGCGTTTGCGGCGTTCCTGCCGGAGAAGACGATCAGCGCCGCGCTCGACAGCGGCCTCGACCGTTATGGCGTCGGCTACAACCCGAAGCGCGCCGTGAAGGGGGCGAAGTTCGCCGACATGCTGACCGAGGTGCGCAAGCACGGCCTCGCCCGTGCGCTCGGCGATCCCCTGCCCGGCGTCAACGCGTTCTCCGCGCCGGTGTTCGATCATTTCGGACACGTCGCGCTGGTCATCACCGCGATGGGCCCGGAAGGCACTTTTGACGCCCGCTGGGACAGCCCGATCGCGCATGCGCTGCGCGACTGCGCCGGGGGCATCTCGAAGCGGCTGGGTTACGGGTTGACGGTCGCGGCGGAGTAAGAGGCAGACTGCCTGCCTCACGACGACTGTCATTCCCCGCGAAAGCGGGGAATCCAGTACGCCGCGGCCCATCGATTCAATCACTGCTGCCTCGGAGTACTGGATCGCCCGGTCAAGCCGGGCGATGACAGCGAGAGTGGGGCGACAACGCCCCTACTTCTCCTTCACCGGCACCGTGTAGTTCAGGACCAGCCGGCCGCCGTCGGGATAGATTGTCTGCCCCGTGATATAGGACGCATCGTCGCTGGCAAGGAAGGCTACGACGGAGGCCACCTCGCTCGGCTCGCCGCCACGGCCAGCGGGCGTGCGCGACAGCACGGTCTTGCGCGCGTCCTCGGACGTGTAGATCGCGGAGGCCACCATGTCGGTCAGGATCGTGCCGGGTCCGACCGCGACGACGCGGATGTTGTGCGGAGCGAGCGCGACGGCGGCAACCGAGGTCAGCTGCTTCATGCCGCCCTTCGACATCGCGTAGGTCGCAAGCGAAGGGATCGCCAGCAGCGCGTTCACCGAAGACATGTTGATGACGACCCCGCCGCCGCCTTGCGCGATCATCTGCTTCGCCGCCGCCTGCACGCCGAAGAACGCGCCTTTCAGATTGATGCCGAGGATCTCGTCGAACTCCTCCTCGGTGATGTCGAGAATGTCGCGATTGCGGGCGACGCCGGCATTGTTGACCATGATGTCGAGCCGGCCGAACTCCTTCACCGCGGTCGCGACCAGTTGATCCACGTCCGCGCGCTTGGCGACATTGCCGACGGCAGTGCGCAGGGAATCCGGCCGCCCGAGCTCGGCGGCCGTGGCCGCCAAGCCCTCGGCATCGACGTCGGAGATGACGACCTTGACGCCGTCGTCCAAAAACCTCTTTGCGCAGGCCTTGCCGATGCCGCGCGCCGCGCCGGTGATGGCCGCGACCTTGCCGGATAGTTTCATGGGTTCACTCCTGGACTAAAGCGCGATGAGATGAGGACGAATCGTCATCGCGCTTTGGGTTATTGTTTGAGCATGATCTTATCGGAAAACCGCTGCGCACTTTTCCGGATCATGCTTAGTGACGATCTCACGGACGCATTCACGCAAAGACGCGCGGGCGCAGCCCGGCATGAAACCAGGTGATCATGGAATAGATGTCGTAGACGGGCAATCCGACCTCAGCCTGAAGCGCGGCGGCATAAGGCGGCATGTTGGTGCATTCGAGGACGATGGCGCCGACATCCGGATGCTTGGCAACGAGCTCCTTGCCGGCCTCGACCACGTCGCGCTCGGCTTGTGCGATGTCCATGTCGTCCTTCTCGGCCTTGATCAGGACACGGAAGAACTCCTTGCCATTCTCGGTCCCGACCAGCGGCGTGTCGAGCGGAACGCCGGCACCCTCGAGATGGGCCGGCGTCAAGGTCGAGCCCGACACCGTGACCAGGCCGACGCGCTTGCCCGGCGGCAAGGTCGCCTGCACCCACGGCACCTGCATCAGCGAGGAGGTCGCGACGGGAACGCCGACGGCCGCCGCGATCTCCTTCTGGAACAGCGAGAGGAAGCCGCAATTGGTGGTGATGGCCTCCGCCCCTAGCCGCACCAGATCCTTGGCCGCATCGATGAAGTCGGGCAACAGGCCGGCCGCGCCCTTCAGCACCACCTTTTCCGGCGAGGCGCCGCTCACCACGCGATAGAGCACCGGGAATGGCCAGGTCGTGCCGTTGCCCATGTCGCCGGGAATGCGGGGAAAGCGCGCCTCCAGCATCAGGATGCCGAGCGGCGCGCCGTAGATGGCCTTGCCGCCACGGGCGATGCGGGAGGACGAGCTGGCTGAGGTGGTCATGGTGCGCTCTCAGAGGAAACGATCGGGCGCGAACGGCGCGAGTGGAATCTCCGGCGCCTTGCCGCTCACGAGCTGGGCGACCAGACGGCCGGTGCGGGCCGAGCCGACCAGGCCGACATGGCCGTGGCCGAAAGCATAGACGATGTCGCGCGAGGCGCGCGCATAGCCGATGCAGGGACGTCCGTCCGGCATGCTCGGCCGATGGCCGAACCAGGTCTTGACGCGCGAGGCCGGAATGTCCTTCGGCAGTTTCGGGAACATGCTGACGAGGTGGTTGCGCAGGATCTCGGCGCGCTTCCAGTTCGGCGCGGCCTCGAGGCCGGCGATCTCGACCGTGCCGGCGGCGCGCAGGCCCTTGTTGGTCCAGTTCACCACCAGCTTGGCGTCGGAGGCCATGATCGAGCTGCGCGGGCCGACTTCCGGATTCTCGATCACGACATGATAGCCGCGCTCGGTCTCGAGCGGGAGGGGATCGCCGACCGACGCCGTGAGCTGCTTC
This sequence comes from Bradyrhizobium sp. NBAIM03, assembly GCF_020194055.1. Lineage (NCBI taxonomy): Bacteria > Pseudomonadati > Pseudomonadota > Alphaproteobacteria > Hyphomicrobiales > Nitrobacteraceae > Bradyrhizobium > Bradyrhizobium sp. NBAIM03. The sequence goes on from NZ_JADYVS010000001.1 coordinate 460,523, forward strand.
GAGCGGGCACCGGCCGCGACCACCGCGGCATCACAGGCGATCTCGCCGGTCTCGGTGACGACAGCGACGAGCTTGCCGCCCTTAAGCTTCAGCCCGGTCGCCTTGGCGCGTACGTGCTTCGCGCCGCTCGCGATCGCATGATCGGCAAGGGCTGCAACATAAGCGCCGGGATCGCGGCAGCGCCCGGCTTCCTCCACCACGACGCCAAAGGTGTAGCGCGGATCCAGATCCGGCTCACGCTGGCGCATCTCGTCGGCATTGAGCTCCATCCATTCGACGCCGACCTTCCTGCGCAGGCGCCAGCCGAGATCATCGTCGAAATTGCCGCGCGAGGTGAATACGTGCATCACGCCGTTGCGCTCGATCAGCTCGGGGACGCCGGCTTCTTCCGCGAGCTTCTTGTGCAGCAGCGGCGCGTCCTTCAACAAATCGCGCAGCGCGAACGCCGTCGTCTCGACCCGCGCCGCGGTCCAGCCGGAGAGCAGATACTTGATCAGCCAGGGCAGCGCCTTCGGCAAGTAAGACCAGCGGATCGCGAGCGGGCCGAGCGGGTCCATCAAATAGCCCGGCACCTTCTTCCAGACGCCCGGCTCTGCCGGCGGGATCACCGAATGCGATGACAGCCAGCCGGCATTGCCGTAGCTCGCCGCCTGTTCGCCGCCGGGCTCGCCGGGATCGATCAGCGTGACGCAGTGGCCCTCGCGCAGCGCCTCGATCGCGCTGATCACGCCGACCGCGCCGGCTCCGATGATGGCGACGTGGCGGCCGTCCGGCATCGCTCTAGGCCTTCACCGCCGGGACAAAATCCTTGCCGACCGAGATCGCCCTGGGATCGATGATGCAGTGGAGGATCGACGGCTTGCCCGAGGCGAGCGCGCGCTCGAACGCCGGTGCGAACTCCTCGGTGCGCTCGACACGCTCGCCATGGCCGCCGAACGCCTTCGCATACATCGCGAAATCTGGGTTCTTGAGCTGGGTGCCGACGACGCGGCCGGGATAGTCGCGCTCCTGGTGCATGCGGATGGTGCCGTATTGCGCATTGTCGATGATGATGACGACCAGGGGCGCGTCGTACTGCACGGCGGTGGCGAACTCCTGGCCGTTCATCAGGAAGCAGCCGTCGCCCGCAAACGCGACCACGACGCGATCCGGGTATTGCCGCTTGGCCAGCACGCCCGCCGGCACGCCATAGCCCATCGAGCCCGAGGTCGGCGCGAGCTGGGCGGCGAAGCTGTGGAAGCGGTGATGGCGATGGATCCAGCCGGCGTAATTGCCGGCGCCGTTGCAGACGATCGCGTCGTTCGGCAGGCGGTCGCGCAGCCAGGTCATCACCTCGCCGTACTGGAACCTGCCCGGCAGCTCGCGCGCCTTCCCGGTCCAGGCCAGATAATCCGCATGCGCCTTGGCGGCCTCGCCCTTCCACGCCACCGCAACTGACGGCTTCAGCGTCTCGACCGCGGCGGCGAAGGCGGACGGCGTCGCCTGGATCGCCAGTTCAGGCTGATAGATGCGGCCGAGCTCTTCGGAGCCCGGATGCACATGGATCAGCTTCTGCTTCGGATTGGGAATGTCGAGCAGCGTATAGGACGATGACGGCATCTCCGACATGCGGCCGCCGATGAGCAGGAGGACGTCGGCATTGTCGATGCGCGCCTTCAGGCCAGGGCTCGGCCCGATGCCGAGGTCGCCGGCATAATGCGAATGGTCGGCGTCGATCAGCGAAGCCCGGCGGAACGAGGTCGCGACCGGCAGGTCGAACCGCTCGGCGAACCGCGCGATGCTCTTGGTCGCCTCGTCGGTCCAGCGCGAGCCGCCGAGAATGACGAGTGGCGCCCTGGCGCCGGCCAGCATGGCGCCGAGCTTTTCGATATCGGCCGGCGCCGGCCAGCTCACGGCGGGCTCGATGCGCATGGCGTCCGCTACCGCCGCCGTCTCGGTCAGCATGTTCTCCGGCAGCGCGATCACCACGGGACCGGGGCGGCCCTGCATGGCGATGCGGAAGGCGCGCGCGACCAGCTCCGGAATGCGGTCGGGGCGATCGATCTCGACCGCCCATTTCGCCATCGAGCCGAACACCGCCTTGTAGTCGAGCTCCTGGAACGCCTCGCGCTCGCGCATGCCGGTGTCGACCTGGCCGACGAACAGGATCATCGGGGTCGAATCCTGCATCGCGATGTGGACGCCGTGGCTGGCATTGGTGGCACCGGGGCCGCGGGTGACGAAGCAGACGCCCGGCCGCCCCGTGAGCTTGCCATAGGCCTCCGCCATCATCGCCGCACCGCCTTCGGCGCGGCAGATCACGACGTCGATCGGGCTGTCATGCAACGCATCGAGCGCCGCCAGATAGCTCTCGCCCGGCACGCAGGTGACGCGCTCGACGCCCTGGGCGACGAGCTGATCAATCAGGATCTGGCCCCCGGTGCGGGTGTTGCGAATGGTCATGTCGGCTCCCTCAAGACTTCGGCGATACGCACGTGTTCGGGAACTGGCCTAAGACAGGCCGAGAGCGTGTGCAAGGTCGAAAGGCTTCTCGCAGCCTGCGCAGGCGTCATGCCCGTCCCTGCCGTTTGCACTACAGGCCCTGCCGCGGCCATGATGGCGAGGTTCGGCATCTTCGTTTACGATCCCTCTGAATCACTGTTCGGGAGCACCGGAATGCAAACCATTGGCCTGATCGGCGGCATGAGCTGGGAGAGCACCGCGCTTTACTACAAGCTCATCAACGAGCGGGTCCGCGACCGCATTGGCAAGCTGCATTCGGCCCCGCTTCTGATGTATTCCTACGATTTCGAGGAGATCAAGCAGATGCAATATGCCGGCCGCTGGCAGGAGGCGGCGGCGAGCCTGGCGGAGGTCGCGCGGCTGCTCGAAAGTGCCGGCGCGCGGGCGATCGTGCTGTGCACGAACACGATGCACAAACTGGCGCCCGAGATCATATCCAGCGTGAGCGTTCCGTTCATCCACATCGGCGATGCGACGGCCGAGCGGATTCGGGGCAAGGGATATCGGCGGGTCGGGTTGCTCGGCACCAAGTTCACGATGGAGGAAGACTTCTACATCGACCGATTGCGCGCGCACGACCTCGACGTCATGGTCCCTCCCGCGGACGAGCGCGCCGAGGTGAACCGCATCATCTACGACGAGCTGTGCCTCGGCAACGTCGCCGCGCCCTCGCGCCGCCGCTACCAGGAGGTGATGGCGGCGCTCGTCGCCGGCGGCGCCGAGTGCATCATCCTCGGCTGCACCGAGATCACCATGCTGGTCGGCCCTAATGACACGTCGGTCGAGACATTCGACACCACGGCCATTCACGCCGAGACGGCCGCCGATTTCGCGATCGGGTGAATTGATCTCGTCAATTTCAGCCCCGCTATACTCACCCGCTCCGCTTCTGTCGCGCGCTCGCCAGCAGCACCAGCATGAATGAGGCCGCCGTCATCAAGGTCGAAATCGCGGCGATGGTCGGATCGATCTCGTCGCGCAGCGCGGTGAACATGCGCTTGGTCAACGGCTGATACTGGCCGCCGGAAATGAACAGCGCGACGATGGTCTCGTCCATCGCCGAGATGAAGGCGAAGATTCCGCCCGCAACCACGCTGGACTTGATCTGCGGCAGCGTCACCGCGAAGAAGCTGCGCAGGCGGTTCATGCCGAGGCTGCGCGCCACCATCTCCTGCGCGGGATCGAAACTCTGCAGGCCCGCGAGCACCGAGATGACGACATAGGGCAGGCCCAGCATCACGTTCGCCAGCACGAGGCCGGGCATGGTCGCGACCAGACCGACTTTGGCATAGACGAAGAAGATGCCGACGGCGGTGATGATGATCGGCACCACCAGCGGCAACAGCAGCGCCAAGTGGATCAGCCTCATGATGCGTAGCTTCGACTGGCTGATGGCATAGGCAGCGGCCACCCCGAACGGGGTCGCGATCACGACGGTAAGGAGGGCGACCGTCAGCGTCACCTGCGTCGCCTGCATCCAGGCCGGATTTGAGAAATATTGCTGGTACCAGCGCAGCGAAAAGGAGGGCGGCGGAAAGGTGAGAAAGCGCGCGCTGGAGAACGAGATCGGCGCGATAATCAGAACGGGGAGGATCAGATAGACCAGCACCAGTGCGCTGACCACGTAGAGGGCGATCCGTGCGGGCGAGGCGCGCATCATTTCTGCCCCAACACGCGATCGAGCGAGATGAAGCGGCTTACAATGAAGAAGATCACGAGCACACTGATGAGCAGCACGACGGCGACCGCGCTGGCCGCGCCGAACTGGTTGTAGAGCTCGACATTGCGGCTCACCAGCATCGACACCATCACGGTGCGGCCGCCGCCGAGCAGCTCCGGCGTGATGTAGAAGCCGAGGCAGAGCACGAACACCATGGTGCAGCCGGCGAGCACACCCGGCAGCGACAGCGGCAGGAACACGCGCATGAAGGTGAGCGACGGGCTCGCGCCCAGGCTGGCGCCGGCCTGCATGAGATCGTTCGGAATCTTCTGCATGGTGGCGTAGAGCGGCAACACCATGAAGGGCAGCAGGATGTGCACGGTCGCAACCACCGTGCCAAAGGTGTTGTGGACCAGCGCGAGCGGCTCGGAGATGACATCGAGGTAGCGCAGGAGCTGGTTGATCACGCCGGTGCGCTGCAGCAGCGCCAGCCAGGCATAGGCGCGGACCAGCACGCTGGTCCAGAACGGCAGCACGACCAGCGAGAGGATGACGATGCTCCACCCTTTCGGCACCGAATTGGCAAGGTAGGCCACGGGATAGCCGAGCAGCAGCGCGATGGCCGTGACCGCGAGGCTGATCTCGAAGGTCAGCGCAAAGCTGCGCCAGTAGACGTCTTCGGTGAAGACGCGGCGATAATTCTCCAGCGTGAAGCCGTCGTGGTAGATCGACTGCCAGGCCAGCCAGCCCACCGGCAGCAGGATCAGAGCCAGGATCACCAGCAGCGCCGGCGACACCAGTGCCAGCATCAGGCCGTGCTCACGGCGCTGATGTTTTTGGGAGGGATCTGGCACTGAAGTCGTCAACGCTGCCTCGCTCACTTCTGCATGAAGGACGCCCAGCGCTTCTCGGCGGCTTCGCCCGCCGGCGAGGACCACCAGGCGTAGGACATCAGCGCCTGCTTGGCCGCATTGGCCGGCTCGCTCGGCAATTGCGCGGCGCGCTCGGGCTTGATCACGCTGGTCTCGAACGCCTTCGGGTTGCCCGGACCATAGTCGATGTGCAGTGGCAGATTGGCCTGGTGCACGGGATCAACGGCCTCGTTGAGGAATTTTATCGCGGTGGCGAGATTCGGCGCGCCCTTGAGGATGCAGAGCGAGGTACTCTGCAGGATGCCCTGGTTGTAGGTAAAGGCGACCTTCGCGCCTTCCTTGGCGACGGCACTGACGCGGCCATTCCAGGCCATCTCCATGTCGACCTCGCCGTCATTGAGCAACTGCGCCGACTGTGCGCCCGAGGTCCACCACACCGTGATGTGCGGCTTGATCTCCTCCAGCTTCTTGAAGGCGCGGTCGACGTCGAGCGGATAAAGCTTGTCCGGTGCGACGCCGTCGGCCATCAGCGCCGCCTCTAACGTTGCAAACGGATGGTTGCGCAGCGCGCGGCGGCCGGGGAATTTCTTCACGTCCCAGAAATCGGCCCAGCTGTTCGGCGCGTCCTTCGGGAATTTCTTCTGGCTGTAGGCAAGTACGCTCGAATAGAACTCGTAGGACACTGAATAGGGGCTGCGATAGGCCTCCGGCATCGCCGCGCCGTTTGGAATCTTCGAGAAGTCGAGCTTCTCCATCAGCCCCTGTTCGCCGCCGCGCAGGCAGTTACCGGTCGGGGTGTCGACGACGTCCCAGATCGGCTTGCCGCTGCCGACCTGCGTCTTGATCGCGGGCCAGGCATCGGGAATGGAGTCCTGGTTGATGGTGATGCCGAGCTTCTTGGCGGAGGGATCGAGGATCGCCACCGTCTGCGCCTGCTGATAGGCGCCGCCCTGCGAGACGAAGGTGATCTGCTCGGCGGCATCAGCCGCGCTGGTCAGTCCGATTGCGCCCAGCAGCGCGCAGCTCAATCCAAATTTCTGCTTCATCGTCATCCTCACCTCCTCCAAATGATCTCACCGACCGATCGCATCGAGAAACTGGTACCAGCCGGCGACCATGCGCACGGCGGGCTCCCGCAGCGGATAGAACGGAATCGCCTTCATGCGCCGGGCGTCGAGCAGGCCGACGTCGGGCGTCTCGCCGCGCACGAAGGCAGCGAGATAGCGGCCCATCAGGCTCGACATCGCAACGCCTGCGCCGTTGTAGCCGACCGAGAAGAGCGTGCGGTCATCGAGCCGGCCGATATGCGGGACCGAGTCCAGCGTCATCGCGACCAGGCCCGACCATTTGTATGCGAGCGGGACATCGGCGAGATCGGGGAAGATGCCGACCATCGCCTTGCGCAAGGCATCGAATGCGGCCTGCGAATCCTGCTTGCCGAAGGCGCCGCGGCCGCCGAAGATGACGCGGTTGTCGACCATGCGGAACCAGCGCATCATACGCTTGGTCTCGGTGTAGGTGCGCCCCGTCGGCATCAGTTTTCCCGCGAGATTGCCGGGAAGCCGCTCGGTTGCGACCATGGCGCTGCGGAACGGGATCAGCGTGCGCTGCAGATGCGCGGTGGCACCGGTCAGATCCGAATAGCTGTTGGTGGTAATGATCGCCTGCCTGGCGCGCACCGCGCCTTGCGGTGTCTCGGCAACGATGCCGTCCTTCTCGCGCCGGAGCTTGACGACCGGCGACTCCTGGAAAATCGGAACGCCGCGGCTTGCAACGCCATTTGCGAGGCCGCGCAGATAGTTCAGCGGATGGATCCCGCCCGAGCCGGGATTGAGCACACCGCCGACAAAGATCTCGGAGCCGGTCTCCTCACGCACCTGTCCCTTGTCGAGAATGCGGACCGCGGCGGAGCCCATCTCGCGCGTCATCCAGTTGGCTTCGTCGATCGCGGCCTTGAGCGTCGTCTCATTGTGCGCGGCCTTGACCTGGCCGGTGCGCACAAGGTTCGCGCTGGTGATGCCGAATTCGGAGACGAGCTCCTCGACCATGTCGGTCGATTCATGCGCGATCTCGTACATGCGCCGCGCCATGGCGCGGCCGTGTGCGGCATCGATCTCACGGAACGAGAGGCGGAATTTTGCGGTGATCACGCCGCCATTGCGCCCGCTCGCGCCCCAGCCGGGACGGTTGGCCTCGAGCACGACGGGGCTGAGCCCGCTCCTGGCAATGTGGTGCGCGGCGGAGAGGCCAGTGTAGCCTGCGCCGATGATCACCACATCCGCCTGTTGCTCGCCCGACAGCACGGGAAACGCGCGCGCCGGCTCCGCCGTGGCTTCCCACAGCGAATTGACGGAAGGCAGCGCGCGCCAGTCCCGTGTCATGCCACAGCTCTCCGTTACGTCGCCGGCCCGATGGCCGCGTCGGCAAGCGCCTTCAACGTCGGATAATGGAAGTCCGGCTTGGTCAGCGTCTCCACCGCCGGCGTGCCGCCGAATCCGGCGATGCCCTGGCGGCGCTCGATCCAGCACACCTTGTAGCCGAGCTTCCGCGCGATCCCGATGTCGTGATATTGGCTCTGCGCGACGTGCAGAATGTCGGACTGCTTGTACCCGAAGGCGGACTGGCGGCCCTTGTTGTAGGCGAAGAATTCCGGGTTCGGTTTTGCAACGCCGGTGTCGTCGGCGCAGACGGTGTCATCGAAGGGATTACCGAGCGCATGCGCGTAGCATGAGAGTGCCACGCGGTCGGCATTGGTCATCGCGACCAGGCGGAATTTTGTGCGCAGGCGCTTCAGCGCCTCGACCGAGTCCGAGAACGGCCCCCAGCGCAGCACGGCAAGCTGGAAGACGTCACAGGAGGCATCGTCCGCCGGCAGCCCGAGCTCCTTGGCGAGATAGCGGTAGACGTAGAACATCACCTCGCTGGAGCGCTCATAATGCTTGTCGCGCCCGCGCTTGTAGGATTCGAAGATCTGCTCGTCGCTGAGCTCGGCCGCCTTCTTGCCTCCGATCTTGCGCACCGCTTCAAGTACGCCGGTCTCGAAATCGATCAGGGTGCCGACGACGTCGAAGGTGAGAACCTTGAAATTGCTGAACGAGGCTTGGGTCGACATATCGCTTCTTCTCTCGGTTGAACAAGGCTGGATTCAGTCCACCCTGGGCACGACAATGGTGTCCTCGGGATGGAGGGTGACGGTGAGGCTGCCGCCGAGCGGCGGAATGCGGTGATAGGCCTGGTGATAGCTCGGCTGGCGCAGGCTGAGCGCGATGCCATCGGCGAGCGCGAGGAAAATGCGCAGGCTCTCGCCCTGATAGACGATGTCGGTGACGGTCCCGGTCAGCCGGTTACAGGCGGCATCCTGCGCGCCGTCATCAATCAGCAGCTTCTCGCTGTGCACGGCCAGCATCAGGGCATCGCCATCGGGAATGGCGCGTGCGCTGCGCAGCAAGGCATTGCCGAGCGCAACGCTGGAAGCATCGACGCGGCGGACCGGCAGCATCGTGGCTTCGCCGATGAAGCTGGCAACGAAGGAATCGACGGGATGGTCATGCAGCCGCGCCGGCTCGTCGATCTGGACCAGCCGGCCGTCCTTCATGACGGCGACGCGGTCGCTCATGGTCAGCGCCTCGCGCTGGTCATGGGTGACGTAGATGATGGTCGCGCCGATCCGCTTGTGCAACGCGCGCAGCTCGATCTGCATGGATTCGCGCAGCTGCTTGTCGAGCGCGGAAAGCGGCTCGTCCATCAGGATCAGGCGCGGCTCGAAGATCATGGCGCGCGCCAGCGCCACGCGCTGGCGCTGGCCGCCGGAGAGCTGCGCGATGCCGCGCTCTTCATAGCCGGCAAGCCCGACCATGCTGAGCGCCGCGCGCACCTTGTCCGGCCAGAAGGATTTCGGCAGGCGTCGCGCGCGCAAGGGAAAGGCGACGTTCTCCCCGACGCTCATATGCGGAAACAGCGCGTAGTTCTGGAACACCACGCCGATGTCGCGCTTGTGCGGCGGCATGTAGGTGACGTCACGGCCGCCGAACAGAATCGTGCCTGAGGTCGGCAGGATGAAGCCGCCCAAAATGCCGAGCAGCGTGGTCTTGCCGGAGCCGGAGGGACCAAGCAGTGAGACGAATTCACCGGCGCCGACATTGAGCGAAACGTCGTCGAGGGCGCGAACGGCGCCATAGGCCTTGCTGGCGGACCTGATCTCGACGCTCTCCGCGCGCTTGTCCAACGATCGACCTCGCGATGTCCCTGCGCTGGCGTGCCTCACTGCGCGCCATAAGCCTGCTTTATAGACAGGGGTTTGGAGCACTCACCGCCGAAGCGTGCGCTGCACCAAATCCTCTCTCGAAGGGCCTGTCTTTAGGCTGTCATGCTGATGACACCAGACTTGGCAAAATCCGGCAATTGCCAAATTCTCACCGCGCTCATAACATGACGTTATGCCCGAGCTCCGCCGCATGCTGCCGTCCAGCAACGCCCTGTTCGTCTTTGACGCAGCGGCGCGCAATGGCAGCTTCACGGCTGCGGCCGCCGAGCTGAACGTCACGCAGCCGGCGGTGAGCCGGATGCTCGGCCAGTTCGAGGAGCATCTCGGCGTTCGCCTGTTCGATCGCAAGGCGGGCCGCGCGGTGCTCACCGAAGAAGGCGAGCTGCTCTATCGCCGCGTGCTCGAAGGCTTTCGCAGCATCGAGAGCGGGCTCGTCGAGATCGAGCGGCGGCGCAAGGGCACCGAGACGGTGACGCTGTCGGTCTCCTCCGCCTTCACCACGCACTGGCTGATGCCGCGCATCGACAAGCTGCAGAAGCAGTTTCCGCAAGTCGATCTGCGCTTCCAGTTGATTTCCGGCGCGCTGCGCGGGCCGGTGGAGAATGTCGACCTCGGCATGCGCTTCCGCGATCGCGACGAGCCGCCCTCCGGCGGCACCCTGGTGATGAAGGAAGTAATGCTGCCGATGTGCAGCCCCACCTATCTCGGCGAGACCGATCCCACCGAGGGCAACACCATCATTCGCCTCGCCGAGACGCCGGGCGACTGGGCCGCGGATTACGCTTCGCTCCTCACCGGCCGCCGCGGCGCGGCCAAGGCGCTGAGCTTCACCGACTATGCCGTCGTGGTGCAGGCCGCGCTGCTCGGCCAGGGCATTGCGCTCGGCTGGCTGACGGTCGCCTCGCACTGGCTGCTCACCGGCGCGCTGGTGCCCGCCTCCGACCGGCTCACCACCACGCGCCGCATCTGCGAATTCCTGCCGCCGCGCAACCGCCCGATGCGCCCGATCGCCGCCGAGATCCGCGACTGGATCATCGCGCAGATGAAAAGCGAGATCGCCGCGATCGACCGGCTCTATCCGAAGCTCGGCGCCATGGCGGCGTGCTATTGAGCCTGGAGCGAGCTTCACAAGAAGCCGTCATGCCCGGGCTTGTCCCGGGCATCCACGTTCGCCGTGCCACGTGGTAAGGCGTGGATGGCCGGGACAAGCCCGGCCATGACGCTGTGGAGGCGTCGTCCCCCTCCCTCCACGTCATTGCGAGCGCAGCGAAGCAATCCAGAGTCTTTCCGCGGAGGGATTCTGGATTGCTTCGTCGCAAGAGCTCCTCGCAATGACAGTGTGGAGAGAGGTTTGCCCGCTACCGATGCTCGATCGCCCTGATCGCACCGCGCAACTCTGCGAGGCCGCGCAGGCGGCCGATGGCGGTGTAGCCGGGATTGGTGCGCTTGGTGGCGGCGAGATCGTCGAGCATGCGGTGGCCGTGATCGGGACGGAACACGATTCTCTTGTCCGGTGCGCGCCGCGCGTTCTCCTTCAACAGCGCCTTGAGCACCGCGATCATGTCGACGTCACCGTCGAGATGGTCGGACTCGTAGAACGACAGGACGTCCGCCTCGCGCTTGGTCGCGCGCAGATGGGCGAACGCGATGCGCGGGCCGAAGCACTCGGCCATATCAGGGAGATTGTTCTCCGCGCGCACGCCGAGCGAGCCGGTGCAGAAGCAGATGCCGTTGGCCTTGGACGGCACGGCATCGAACAGCGCCTGATAATCGTCGGCGCTGGAAGCAATGCGCGGCAGGCCGAACAGCGGCCGCGGCGGATCGTCCGGATGCAGCGTCAAGGAGACATCGAGCTGCTCGGCCACCGGCGTTACGCGCGCGAGGAATTCCGCGAGATGCTGCCGCAATATCTTTGGCGTGATGTCGCGATAGGTGTCCAGCCGATCGCGGAATTGCGGGATCGTCATCGGCTCGGTGGTCGAGCCCGGCAGCGCGCTGGCAATGACCATGACGAGATAGTCGATATCCGCCTGGCTCATCTGCTCGAACAGCATTTTAGCGCGCGCCTGCTGCTCGGGGGTATACTCTTGAGCAGCCGCCGGGCGCTTCAGGATGTGCAGCTCGAATGCCGCAAAGCGGTCCTGGTCGAAGCGCATGGCACGGGCGCCGTTTGGCAGCTCCCATTCCAGATCGGTGCGGCACCAGTCCACCACGGGCATGAAGTTATAGCAGATGATCTTGATGCCGGACGCGGCGACCGCCTCCAGGCTCGCGATCCACGCCTCGATCGACTTGGTCGCTTTTCCGCCGAGGCGCTTGACGTCGTCAGGGATCGGAATCGATTCCACCACCGACCAGGTCAGCTGCGAGCGGCCGGGCTGGCCGTTCTCGATGAAGTTCTTGCGCTCCTCGACCGCCTTGCGCGTCCAGGCCTCTCCGATCGGCACCTGATGCAGCGCCGAGACGATCTGGCTCGCCCCGGCCTGCCTGACATCATCGAGCGAGACCGGATCATCCGGTCCGTACCAGCGCCATCCCTCCAGCATCATGTGCTGCCTCCCAAAGCGTTTTCGAGCGAAGTGGGTACCGGTTCGCGTGAAGAAAACGCGTCAAAACAAAAGTCAGTTCGCGGTCAGCACGACCTTGACGCTCTGCGAACGGTCGAGCGCCAGCCGCAGCGCGTCGGGCGCGGTCGAGAGCGGCCGCTCGGCGGTGACCAGCGACAGCACATCGACGCTGCCGTTGCCGATCAGTTCCACCGCATTCATGAACTCGAAGCCGAAGCGGAACGAGCCGCGCAGGTCGATCTCCTTGGCCATCACCGCATTCGACGGCGTCGGGATCTGGCCGCCCGGCAGGTTGCCGATCTGCACCACGACGCCGCCGCGCCTGACGATGCCGATCGCGCTGGCAAGGCCCGCGGCCGTGCCCGAGACCTCGAACGCGACGTCATAGGGGCGCGACGCAGCCTGCGCCTTCAACCCTTCCTCGCCGGCAGAGACGTTCTCGACGTGGGAGGCGCCGAGCTTGGTCGCAAAGGCCAGCGGCGCCGGCGCGATGTCGGCGACGGTGATGTCAGCCATGCCGGCGCGGTGCGCCGCGAGCATGGTCAGAAGCCCGATCGGGCCGGCACCGAAGATGATGCCGCGCTTGCCCTCGATCTTGCCGGCGCGCGCCACCGCATGCAGGCACACCGCGAGCGGTTCGGCCAGCGCGGCCGCCTGGTAGGACACGTGATCGGGAATCTTCACGCACTGCGCAGGGATCGCATCGAAGTAGTTGGCGAAGCCGCCCTGCATGTGCGGCGTCTTCGAAGCCGAGCCCATGAAATAGATGTTCTCGCACAGGTTCGGCCGGCCCTCGCGGCAGGCGACGCAATGGCCGCACCAGCGCGACGGGTTGACGGCGACGCGGTCGCCGACCTTCAGGTTCGCAGCGGCACCGGAGATCTCCACGACCTCGCCCGAGATCTCGTGTCCCAGCACCAGCGGCGACTTCACCACGAAGTCTCCGGTGCGGGCATGACGAAAATAGTGCATGTCCGAGCCGCAGATGCCGCCGGCGCCGAAGCGGATGCGCACCATGCCGTCAGCGAGCCTGTCGAGCGGATGCTCGATCATGCGCAGGTCTTCGGGGCCGAACAGGGTCGCGGCGAGAGCGGTCGAGGTCATTTGGAGAGTCCCATGTATTTTGGCAGCCAGAGGGTCAGTTCGGGAATGAAGGTGATCGCGATCAGCGCCAGCAGCAGCGGAACCAGCCAGGGCAGGATCGCCACCGTCGTTCGCTCGACGGAGAGCTTTGCCACGCGGGCGAGCACGAACAGCACCATGCCGAGCGGCGGATGCAACAGGCCGATCATCAGGTTCAGCGTCATGATCAGGCCGAAATGAATGGGGTCGATGCCGAGCTTGAGCACGATCGGGAGCAGGATCGGCACCAAAATGGTGATTGCCGCCGTGGTGTCGATGAAGCAGCCGACAAACAGGATCAGCACGTTGGCGAGCGCCAGGAACACCCATTTGTTCTGGGTGATGCTGAGCATCCAGTCCGAGAGCATCTGCGCCGCCTGCGACACCGTCAGCAGCCAGGCGAAGATCGACGCCGCCGTGACGATGAACAGCACCGAGGCCGTGGTCTCGATGGTGTCGAAGGTCGCCTTGGCGACGGTCTGGAACGTCATGGTGCGGTAGCGGACGAGGCCGAGGAACAGCGACCAGATCACCGCGGCGACGGCGGCTTCCGTCGGCGTGAACCAGCCCAGCGTCATGCCGCCGATCAGGATCACCGGGGCCATCAGCGCCATCACCGCCGAGAAGTCGAAATACCAGTCGATCAGGAGCAGCGTGCCGAGGCCGATGACGACGGCCGTGTTGACCGAAAGGCCGGCCAGCACCATCAGCCAGATCGCCATCGGGAACGACAGCACGATCAGGATCTCGAGGCCGGCCGAGCCGAGCTGCGGCCAGGAGAACGGCGTGTCGCTGCCCCATTTGTTCTTGTGCGCGAAATAGGTGACGGTCACCATCATGAACAGCGTCAGCACGACGCCGGGAATGACGCCGCCCAGGAACAGCGCGCCGATCGAGACGTTCGCCATCATGCCGTAGATCACGAACGGCAGCGACGGCGGAATGATCGGTCCGAGCGTTGCGGAGGCCGCGGTGACGCCGACCGAGAACTCGGTGGAGTAACCGTGGTCCTTCATCGCCTTGATCTCGATGGTGCCGAGGCCGGCGGCATCCGCAATCGCGGTGCCCGACATGCCGGAGAAGATCACCGAGCCGATGATGTTGACGTGGCCGAGGCCGCCGCGCATCCACCCCACCAGCGCGACGGCGAATTTGTAAATGCGCCCGGTGACGCCGGCGATGTTCATGAGATTGCCGGCCAGGATGAAGAAGGGCACGGCGAGCAGCGGGAAGCTCTCGACGCCGGCGATCATGCGCTGCGCCAGCGTAACGTCGGGCGTCACGCCGCTGACCAGAATGTAGAGCAGCGACGACACCGCCATGGCGATCGCCACGGGAACGCCGAGCAGCATGAGAACGAGAAAGCCTCCGAGCAACAGCAGCATGGTTTTATCCTTCCGATCCGTCGTAGGCACCGGGACGTTCGAGGACCGAGTAACCCTGCCGCCAGTTCTGGATTGCCACCTGCACGGAGCGTGCGAACATCAGCACGAACCCGAGCAGCACGGCGTAATAGACATAGTCCTTGGGAAGATTGATGGTGGTCATCTGCTCGTCGCCGATGATCCTGATGTAGACCCAGACCAGCTTGATGGCGTAGCCGAAGAAGGCGATCCGGATCAGGTCGATCGCGGTCGACAGCACGCGCCCTACGGCATGCGGCAGGTAGCGATAGACGAGGTCGACCTGGATATGCCGCGACAGCCGTACGCACATCGACGAGCCGATGAAGACCACCCCGATCAGGCAATAGGTCGCGATCTCTTCGGTCCAGGCGTAGCTGTCGTTGAGCACGTAACGGGTGAAGAACTGCAGGAAGACGGCGAGCGCCATCACCCAGAAAATCGCCAGCGCCACCCAGTCCTCGAAGGCGTAGACGCCGAGATCGACCTTCGGCGTCGCCTCCTCCTCGAAGGTGTGCGCGATCTCGTCGGCGGTGATCTGCCGGTGGATTTCGGCGGTGGACATGTTACCTCTCTCCAAATCGTCGTTCCGGGGCTCGCGAAGCGAGAACCCGGAATGACGTCTTTGTTCTACTGTCTCACGCTTGCTCCGCTCCTCATCCTGAGGAGCTTGCGAAGCAAGCGTCTCGAAGGATGCCCCCGGGGCACACCGGGGCCCTCATGGTTCGAGATGCGCTTCGCGCTCCTCACCATGAGGGTCTTATGGCGGGGCAAGCGGCGGTCACTTCACCGCCTGGATCTTCTCCCAATCCGCCTTGCGGTAGCCGAACGTCTCGAATGCGACGTTCTTCAGCACGGTGTCGCGGAACTCGTTCTTGTCGACCTCGGTCACCGTCAGCCCCTTCTCCTTGAAGAAGGCGACCAGCTTGGCCTCGTTCTGCTTGATCTCACCGGTGGCCTTGGCGGCCGCCTCCTGCGCCACGTCGGTAAATATCTTCTTGTCCTCGTCGCTGAGCTTCTTCCACAGCGCGCCGGCGATCACGGTGTTGAGGTGATCGACGATGTGGCCGGTCAGCACGATGTGCTTCTGCACCTCGTAGAACTTCTTGGCCTCGATCGTGGTCAGCGGATTTTCCTGCGCCTCGACGGTGCCGTTCTGGAGCGCGAGATAGACCTCGGCGAACGCGATCGGCGCGGTGTTGGCGCCGCAGGCGCGCGGCATCGCGAGGTAGGCCGGAACGTCGGGCACGCGGATCTTCAAGCCCTTCATGTCGGCGCAGGTCTTGATCGGCTTGTTCGACGAGGTCTGGCGCACGCCGTAATAGGTCACCGCGGCGATGTGGTGGCCGCTCTTGTCCTCATAGCCCTTGGCGAGCTCCTTGAAGATGTCGCTCTTGGTGTAGGCGAGCAGATGATCGGCATCGCGGAAGGTGTAGGGATAATAGGTCACCCCGATTGGCGCAAAACTCTTGGCGGCGAAGCTCGAGCCGGAGATGATGATGTCGACCGAGCCGAGCGAGAGACCCTGGTTGATGTCGGCTTCCTTGCCGAGCTGGGAGGCCGGATAGACCTCGATCTGATAGCGCCCGTTGGTGCGCTTGCCGATCTCCTGCGCGGCCCAGACCGACGCCGTGTGGAACGGCTCCGAGGTCTCGTAGACGTGGGCCCATTTGAGCTTGGTCTGCGCCATGCTGGCCTGGGTCGTGGCAAGCATCGCCGCGGCCGAGACCGCGAGCACTGTCGTCATCTTCTTCAACACTGATTTATCCTCCACTGATTAAACTCTGGTTCTTGTTTGCCCGCCCCGGACCGGGACGGACCGCCCAATTTCATGGCCTCCGCGCGCCACCGCTCTTGGCCTGTTTCTTCGACGATCGTTTTGATTTCGCCGGCTGAACCCCTGATGGCGCCACCCGCTTCTGTGCAGCCGGTGCCCCTGATGATGTCTCGGCCCCAAAATTCTGTGCAAAGCGCTCCTGCGAATGCGCGAGGTGATCGCGCATGGCGTCATGGGCCGTCAGCGGCCGGCGCGCAGCGATGGCGTCGCGCACGGCCCGGTGCTCGTCGAGCGCGGTTCGCCACGTGGTGGGGTTCTCGAAATAATGCGCAAGCTGCGTGAAATAGGGATTAAGGCGCTGGTCGAATAGCTCGCCGACAACCCGCACCAGCACGGCGTTGCCGAGGCATCCCGCGATGGCGATATGGAAGGCGCGGTCATGAACCATCGAGGCTTCACCAGGATGCTCGACATTCTCCATCGCGACGAGCGCGGCATCGATGCGCTCGATGTCATCTTTCGTCGCCACGCGCGCGGCTTGCTCTGCGATGGCGCTTTCGAGGAATTCGCGGGCACGCAGCAGCTCGAACGGGCCTTCTATGATCGCTGATGGTGCCGGCGCGGCGATCGCCGCGGGCTCGATCACATAGATGCCGGATCCGACGCGGATGCGCAGGCGCCCCTCGACCTCGAGCGCGATCAAGGCTTCGCGCACCGTCGGCCTCGACACTTTGAGCTGCTCGGCGAGTTCGCGCTCGGTCGGCAAGCGGCTGCCGACCGCGTACTCGCCGCTGTCGATCAGGCTTCGCAATTGATCGGCGACCTGGCGATAAAGCCGTCTCGCCTCCACAGCTTCCAGCGGCACGCTGGTCCTCCCGAAAAGGTCTCGCGCGGCGCCTCCGGCGCCCGCGACCCGCCAATTTTGGAAAATTGGTCTTACCAATTGACCGGAGCATTGACCTGATACGGACGCCATGTCAAGCAGCGGCAAAGCAAGGGGAGACGTCCATGCGCCAGAGCTCGATGCGCCTTGGTCGCGCCAATCTCGACCGCCTGGCACCTGCCATCCGGCGGCCGGCCTATGACCGATCGCGCGTCACGCCCGGCATCGTGCATCTCGGGCTCGGGGCGTTTCATCGTGCCCATCAGGCCGTCGTCATCGACGATTGCCTTGCTAGGGGCGGCATGTCCTGGGGCATCATCGGCGCGAGCCTGCGCAGCCCGGATACGCGCGACGCCCTCGCCCCGCAGGACCATCTCTACACCGTCGCTGTCCGCGCCGCCGAAGGTACCGAGCACCGCGTGATCGGCGCCCTGCTCGACAGCGTCGTCGCGCGCGAGAAGCCGGCAACCCTGGTCGAGCGGATGGCCGATCCCGCCATCCGCATCGTCTCGCTCACGGTGACCGAGAAGGGCTATTGCCACACGCCGCAGACCGGCGATCTCGACGAGCGGCATCCTGATGTCGTGCACGACCTCAATAATTTCGACGCGCCGCGCTCGGCGCCGGGTTTCATCGTCGCCGCGTTGGCGCGGCGGCGGGCGCAGGGTCTTTCGCCCTTCACCGTGCTGTGCTGCGACAACCTTGCCGCCAACGGCCACACCGTGCAGCGGATCGTGACGCAGTTCGCAGCGCTGCGCTCCAGGGAACTCGGCAAGTGGATCGCCGATACGGTCGCTTTCCCCTCGACCATGGTCGACCGCATCGTGCCGGAGACGACGGATGCCGACCGCGATGCGGTCGCATCCGCGCTGGGCATGCGCGACGCCTGGCCTGTCATGACCGAGCCGTTCACGCAATGGGTGGTCGAGGACCGCTTCACCGCGGGCCGGCCGGACCTTGCCGCAGCGGGTGTCGAGCTCGTCGGCGACGTCAAGCCGTTCGAGCTGATGAAGCTGCGGCTGCTCAACGCCAGCCATTCCGCGCTGGCCTATCTCGGCTATCTCTCCGGCTACGAGACCATCGCCGACACGATGCAGGATCCGCATTTTGCGCGCCTCGCCGCGCAGGTGATGGAAGAGGCCGCGGTGACGCTGACCATGCCATCAGGCACGGATCTCGCCGCCTATCGCGCCTCGCTGCTCAAGCGCTTCGCCAATCCGGCGCTGCACCATCGCACTTGGCAGATTGCCATGGACGGCTCGCAAAAGCTGCCGCAGCGGCTGCTCGGCGCGATGCAGGATCGCCTTGCCAGAGGCCTGCCCATCGCAACGCATGCGCTGGCGGTGGCCGGCTGGATCCGCTACGTCAGCGGCGTCGACGAGCAGGGACGGCCGATCGACGTGCGCGATCCATTCGCCGCCGAGTTCGCCGCGCTGGCGCGCGAGGCAGGACCCGTTGCCGAGCGCCTCGCGCCGGCACTGCTCGGGGTGGCGAAGGTGTTCGGGCCGCTCGGCGCCGAGCCGCGCCTGCGCGAGGCTGTCACCGCGGCGCTCGGCCGCCTCTATGCCGACGGCGCGCGGCGGGCCGTGGCAACGCACGTTTCAGCGTGACCACGACGCGGGCAGCATCCTGAATGCTGCACTGCGGCCAAAGTCGACGGAAAGTCGCGCTTGATTTTTGCCTGTCCTTGCCCCACCCGAGAGCGATGGGAAACGACACCAAGGTCATCGCCGCCAACGCGGCCTTTTACGCGGCATTCTCGACCGGCGACTTCGCCGGCATGGAACGGATGTGGGCGGATGACGACGGCATCTCCTGCATCCATCCCGGCTGGCCGGCCATCATCGGCCGCGCCACCGTGATCGGAAGCTGGCGCGACATCCTGCAAAACCCGCAGCGGCCGCAGATCGTCTGCGCCGAGCCGCAGGCCATCGTCGACGGCGACAGCGCCCGCGTGCTCTGCATCGAGATCGTCGACGGCACCGCGCTGGCTGCGGCGAACCATTTTCGCCGCGTCGGCGACGACTGGCGCCTGGTGCATCATCAGTCCAGTCCGATCGCACAGATTGTCGAGCAGGCCGAGGACGATAGAGCAAGTCACCGCGTCCACTGAGCACGGCGATCACGGCGCCGTGATCTACTGTGCATGGGGTTGTTTTTCAGCTTTTGTTTGGCGGGCCGAAAGTTCCGACAGATCGTCGAGCACGACATGCGCGCCGGTGAAGTCGTCGTCCCCGAAGAACGTGCTGCGGGTGATCAGAACCGGGACGCCGGTGCGCGAGGCCGCGATCAGACCGTTGGCGGAATCCTCAATCGCAACGCAATCGGACGCCTCGAGCTTCAGCCGCGCCAGAATCTCGAGATAGACGTCGGGCGCCGGCTTCTTGTGCCTGACGTCGTCGCCGGCGACGATCGCATCGAAATCCGCGGCCCAGCGTTTGCCCAGCACCTGCGACAGCAGCGCATCGATATTGCCGTGCGATGTGGTGGTCGCAATCGCAAGCCGCTGGCCGCGCGCCTTCGCGGCCCTGAGCAAATCCGTCACGCCTGGCCGCAAGGGACAGCGGCCGGCCTCGACCAATTCGGCATAATGCGCGGTCTTGATGCGGTGAAGTTCTGCGATGTCCCCGTCCGACAAGGGCGGAGCGGTCACTAGCCTCTCGTGGTAGGCGCGCATGCGCTCCTTGCCGCCCGTCACCCGCAACAGGTCCTTGTAGACGGCGCGGTCCCACTGCCAGTCGAGACCGAGGCGGGCGAAGGCGAGATTGAAGGCCTGCCGATGCAGCTCCTCGGTTTCGGCCAGGGTGCCGTCGACGTCGAAGATCAGCGCGGCCGCGCGCCGGATCAGTTCGGCGGCGTCTGCTGGCGCCTGAACCAACGCTTCGGCCTGCATGATCGATGCCTCCTGTCCCAAGCGAACATCGCCCGAAGCGACAGACGAGTAAAATCGCAATATCTTTTGCCGGACCCAAAAATCTCTTATGAGCGAACGGTGCGCGACGGCGCGAACGGGAACTTTCGACCTGCACGGGAGACGCATGCGGCTCTTCATCCTCGGCCTCGGCTACAGCGCCCGGCATTTCGTCCGCAAGCACGGCCGCAGCTTCTCGCATGTCGCCGGCACCGTGCGCGATCCCGCGCAGCGGAATGACCTCGCCGGGATCGAGGTGCATCCGTTTTCCGGCAGCCTTCCGTCGCCCGAGACGGTTGAACGGGTTCGCGACGCCGACGTCCTCCTGGTGTCGATTCCGCCCGGCAGCGGCGGCGATCCCGCGCTCGCAGCCTTCGCGGACGTGCTGACAGGGCGGAAACGCAAGGCCATCTATCTCTGCACCATCGGGGTGTACGGCGATCACGCAGGCAGCTGGGTCGACGAGAGCACGCCGCCGCAGGCCATCCTCGACCGCACGCGGATGCGGATCGCGGCGGAGCAGGCCTGGACGGATGCGGCGGGCGGCGATGCCGCGATCCTGCGGCTTGCGGGCATCTACGGTCCCGGCCGCAACGCGCTGGCGACACTGCGCGCGGGAACGGCGAGGCGCATCATCAAGCCGGGACAGGTGTTCAACCGCATCCACGTCGATGACATCGCGAGCGCGATCATCGCCGCTATTCATCACCAGGGCGGCGGCGTTTGGAACGTCTGCGACGACGAGCCGGCGCCGCCGCAGGACGTGATCGGCTATGCCGCGCAGCTGATGGGCGTGGCGCCGCCGCCGGAAGAAGCGTTCGCCACCGCCGAAATGTCGGCGATGGCGCGCAGCTTCTATGCCAGCAGCGCCCGCGTCTCCAACGAGAAACTGAAGCGCGAGCTCGGCGTCACGCTGGCCTGCCCCACCTATCGGCACGGCCTCGACGCTCTCTGGCGCGCAGGCGAAGGACGTTAGGGTTCCTGCCGATGCGTCCCAGACATGCCGCCCCCGCGCTTGACTTCGTCCCTGTGCGGTCATGATCTAGGCATCGAGCGAGCCACCGCACAACGAATTCGCGTCTTGGGAGAATGCAATGAACAAGACGATCGCCATGATCGCGGCAACGATTGCTGTCGTCACGCTCGGCGCCGCGCGCGCTGCGCCGCTGCCCGAAGCCAATCCCGACGATGTCGGATTTTCGAAGCAAGGCCTTGCACGCCTCGATAATTTCTTCGCGCGCGAGATCGCGGCCAAGCGCGTTCCCGGCGCAGTGGTCGCCATCGCGCGCGACGGCAAGCTCGTCCACTACAAGGCCTATGGCCTGCTCGATCCGGCCAAGGGCACGCCGATGCCGCTCGATGCGATCTTCGCGCTGGCCTCGATGACCAAGCCGATGGCAGCGGTCGCCGGCCTGACGCTGATGGAGCAGGGACGGCTGCCGCTCCAGGCCAAGCTGTCCGAATACTACCCGGGCTTCGCCGACATGAAGGTCGGCGTGCCTCAGGCGGATGGATCACTCAAGCTCGAACCGCAGGCCTCGCCGATCTTCATCCACGATCTCTACCGGCATACGTCGGGGCTGATATATGGCGGCCGCCCCGACTCATCGAGCCCGGTGGCGCGGCAATATCCCGATGGCATTGCGCCGGCGATCGAAGGCGACACCCAGGCTTTCATCGATCGCATCACCAAGCTGCCGCTGGCGCAGCAGCCCTCGACCGCGTTCGAATACGGCTTTTCGATCGATGTGCTCGGCGCTGTCGTCGAGAAGGTGAGCGAGCAGAAGCTTGGCGACTATCTCGCTGCCAATGTCTGGCAGCCGCTCGGCATGAAGGATGCGACTTTCCATCCGACCGAGGCGCAGCGCCCGCGCCTCGCCCGCCCCTTCCCGAACGATCCGCTGACGGGCAAGCCGCAGGCCATCAAGCTCCTGGACACCACAACCAAGTTCGATTGCGGCGGCGCCTGCTCGTTCGCGACGGTCGGCGACTACATCCGCTTCGGACAGATGCTGCTCAACGGCGGCGAGCTCGACGGCCAGCGCATCCTCGGTCCGAAGACCGTCCGTCACATGACGGCGAACCATCTCGGCCCCGAGATCAAGAACAACGTCGCCAATGTCGAGCCGCATCGCGGCGGCTTCGGCTTCGGCCTTTCGGTGGCGGTCCGGACCAGCGAAGGATTGTCGTCGGTCCCCGGCAATCCGGGCGAGTTCACCTGGAACGGAGCCTACGGGACGCAGTTCTTCTGCGATCCCAAGGAGCGTCTCGTCGTCGTGGTGGGAACGGCGGCACCGGGTGAGCTCAGGAAGTATTATCGCGAGCAGGTCCAGGACATCGTCTACGGCGCGATGACGAAGTGAGACCGTCACATGAAAGAGAAAGGGCGGCCACTTGGGCCGCCCTCTTGATTGACCGTCAGCTCAACACGCCGTGTTTCTTGAACCAGGCCTCTGCCTGCTTCCAGGCATCTTCCGCGGCGTCCTTGCGGTAGCTGCCGCGATAGTCGGCATGGAAGCCGTGCGGCGCTTCGGGGTAGATCTTGAAGTCGGCCGTCTTCTTGCTCTGCTCGAGCGCGGCCTTCATCTGCTCGACCTGCGCGACGGGAATGCCGGTATCGGCGCCACCATAGAGGCCGAGCACCGGCGCCTTCATCTCGGGCGCGAGCTGCAGCGGGCTCTTCGGCCACAACGGGTTGGCTGGATCGACCAAGGTCCCGTAGAAGGCAACGCCCGCCTTGAGCGCACCGCTGTGGGCGGCATATTCCCAGACCGTGCGGCCACCCCGGCAGAAGCCGATGATGCCGAGCTTCGTCGTGTCGCCGCCTTTCGATCCTGCCCAGGCGACCGTCGCGTCCAGATCCGACAACAGCTCCGCGTCCGGCTTCGCATTCACCACCGGCAGCAGCTCCTTGATATCCGTCACCTTGGTCAGGTCGATGCCCTTGCGGAAATAATAGTCGGGCGCCACCGCGAACGCGCCGAGCTTGGCGAGGCGGCGCGTCACGTCCCGGATGTATTCGTGCAGGCCAAAGATTTCCATCGCCACGATGACCACCGGCGCCTTGGCGTTGCCGGCCGGGCGGGCGAAATAGGCGGGCATTTCCTCAGAGCCGACCTTGATCTTGGCATCGCCGGCCTGGAGGCCACTGGTATCCGTCGTGATGATGTCGGCCCGGACCGGACCGGCCGCGAGCGTGTAGCCAGCGGCGACGGCCGCGGTCGCGCTCATGAATCCGCGGCGCGAGAGCGGGGCGACTTTCGTCAGTCCAACGACGTCGGATGTCATGGTGGTTTCAAAGCTCATCGATCTTCCCATTCCTGATTCCCATGCTGATGCCCCTCGGGCGCCGCATTCGCCAGTAATTGCCAGATAAACGCAAGTCACCAGCCTGCGAGCACGCGGCTCACCACTTCATCCCTTCGTTAGCGAGCGCCGGTGTCCGCTGCCCGCCGGAGCGTGGGCCGTGTGCCGGACTTAACCGCCTGGCTGCACTGCACCGCAACATCCATTAACCGAAAGGAATGGTTCTTTGCCTGCCGGCCGGGCCGCTTGGCGCTGCGCAGAATGCGCCTGAGCGCACACCCGACAGGCTCTGCCGCAACAAATAGCAATCGCAGCGACGATGGTGACACATCATGTTGCTTACGCATCGCTCATCATCACCAAATCACGTGCGAACCGCCGTCATTTGATTGAAATTTTCGAAGGATCTTGGCCGCGCGATTTACCCGGTCTTTCTTTGTGACACCCTAGTTCCACGGCCGGAAGTTCCATCTTCGGAAACGCAGAGGCTTCTTCCCGCGACGCGCGATGCTCGCCCGCAACGGACGAAGCAGCGCGAGCGGGTCTCATTCTCGTCCGCCCCGATTGCGCTACCCGAGGCCCAATTGAATAAACGTTTATGCGACCTGGAACTGAAATGAATTTGGCTCGTGAATCGATTGAACTGTTGGAGCAGGCCGCACGCATCCTGTGGTTCGAAGGCACCAAGCACGGTTTGCGCGACCGCGAATGGATGGCGCTGCGCTTCCTCTCCCGCGCCAACCGATTTTCCCGAACCCCCTCGGCGCTGGCGAGCTACGTCGGCACCACGCGCGGCACCGCCTCGTTCATCATCGGCGAGCTCGAGCGGCACGGCTATCTCGAGCGGAAGCGCTCGGCCACGGACAAGCGTTCGGTGACGTTGAGCGTGACCCAGCAGGGCAAGAAGTTCCTGGTGCGCGATCCCGTCAACGTCCTCATCGAAGCGATTGGCGTTCTGGACGACGAGGTCAAGATCCGCTTCCGCGACACGTTCCGGCACGTGCTGGACCACTCCGATGCCGCCGAGCAGCGGCACCACACCGACGTCTGCAAGCGGTGCATCTTCCTGCGGGAGGATCGCGCCAATACCGACAGCAAGACGACGGCCGAGTTCAGCTGCCGCCTGTTTCGCGCACCGATCGCCGAAGCGGAGGTCGATCTGCTGTGCACCAGCTTCGAGCATCACCGCCAATAAAAGGCGGCTCGTTCAGGGCATTGCCTTGCGCGACGAATAGATGACGCCGCCGCTTGATTCCACCACCAGGCGCCCGTTCTCGTTCCTGATCTCTTCGATGCGGCCAAGACCGGGCACCCGTTGTCCCAGCACGGCTTCGATGACACCGTTCGGGCCCTGCAGGATCGCAATTCCCTCATAGGCCTGGCGGACCGACCAGCCCTTGATCGCCTTGCGCGGCGCCAATGCACGCTCGGGTGCAGGCACCGATCCCGTGAATTCGGGCGCGGCGACCGCGGCCATCATCGGCCCTTGCGCTGACACCGGCTGCGTCTGCACCGTCGCCGGCGCGGGAGCTTGGGCTTGGGCTTGCACCTGAGCGAGCTTGTCGAGCTTCACCGTAGAGGACGAGCTCACCCGCTCGATCCGGTCGAGATTCTCGGCAAACCGGCCGAAGCGATCGTTCGTGACCTTGCTGGATTGATCGACCGCGGTCCGCAAGCCATCGAGGTTTTCAGACACGCCCGACACTTGCTTGCGCAGTTGCGCGACGGTCTCGCGCAGAATCCTGATCTCTGCATTGGCCGCAACGTTGTTTGGCGCGGGCTGGGTGGTGAGATAGGCGATCACGCCGGTGCAGGCGCAGACCACCAGCATGGCAGCGACCGCCAGAGTTGCGAGCGGCGCGACCCAGGTCGGACGGGGTGGCGGCGGCTTCGCCACGATCACGGCCGGCTTGATCACGACCGGCGCCGGCTTCGGGATCGCCATCTTGTCGAGGCGGGCCTTGGCACGAATCCGCTTCAAGCCGTCGAGTGCCTCCTTTGCGAGAGCCTCGTCGCTCGCCGTCGCCGATACGCGCTTTGCACTCGCGGCAGGCTTGGTCGTCCGCGCCGCGTTGTCCATTGAATCGCTCGCCTCTGGCGCTGGCTTCGCCGCCGCGGAAGCGTCCGCGGTCGCGTTGGGACGAGCTTGTCCATCGGACAACATATGAAAATGCTCCGTTCGGTTCGGTCTGTCGAGCGACGACGTTATCTGTCGAAGCTTGCCTGAAACGTGCGGGTCGAAAGCCGTTCATCGCGCGTGATGCGACGTCGCATGAGTCGATTGCGCCATACACGTGGCGATAGTGCGACTCGAAAGACACACACTCGCCAAGATTTCATCAAGCTGGAGGCGCGGCGCAGACGTGAGTCGAACCTCCGCATGCGGAAAAGCGAGTTCCAGAGTCAATCCGGGGTTGAAAACCCATCAATGTGCGTGCCTCGGAGCACCACCCGAAATAGCTGTAATTGTACGGGGATGCGGAACTATACAACCATCACAATGCAAAACTAGTTCAGTATCAAAATCAACTGATACGTTTGGATGCATCAAGAAACAACCAGAAACAAATCAACAGCATCAAGTGCGTGTAGCAATCGCTTTCTTTCGCACGCTTGATCGGGAATCGGCAATCGCTACGGTTCTACTCAAGTGATTCTCGCCAGTTGGCGAGGAGATCGACATGGTTCAGCAGTGTTCGGACGCGATGAGCAACTTGGCGCAACTGTTCTAGGTCGTTTCTCAATCTGCTCCGCGAGGTGATCAGTAAGACACCCGCCGAGCCTCACGCAGTAAGCGTTTCAGTATCGAGTTGAAGTAACAGGCCTGCGAGACGCAGGCACTGAACGCGTAGGGCTGCCCGCGAATATCGAAACCACAACAACGGTTCGCGGGATGGAATGTCGTCAAACAGCATCGTTGCCGAGCCGGCGCATCACAACAACCAACCGGCCGCAACAAGTGCGAAACAGGGGCGAAAGACTGATGTATATTATCGTTGATGATCGTGAGAGCGTCGCGAACAGCTATGTCGGAGGGCTCGTTCGCGAAGGCGTATCGTCGATCGGGTTCTCCTCCGGAGAATTCTGGGACTGGCTGCAATCTGCGAGCGAATCCGATCTGGCGGCGGTGGACGCCTTTCTCCTCGGGGATTGCGATGCCCGCGGAAGCCTGCCGCGTGCGATGCGCAAGCGCTCCTCGGCTCCCATCATCGCCATGAGCGGCCAGAAGATGCTCAAGAACACGCTGGAGCTGTTCGAATCGGGCGTGGACGACGTCGTACACGTGCCGATCCACCTGCGCGAGATCCTGGCACGAACGGCCGCGATCGCGCGCCGCCGGGTGGGCGAGCTGCCGAGGCCCTGCGAGAGTAGGATCCAGGTCTTCTTCAACGGCCGTGATCCCGAAATCGCGGGCCACGCCCTCACCCTGCCCCGCCGCGAACTGCGCATTCTCGAATATATGGTGGCCAACCACGGCAAGTGGATCACCAAGACGCAGATCTTCAATGCGGTCTACGGCATCTTCGAGTCCACCTTCGACGAGAGCGTGATCGAGAGCCACGTCAGCAAGCTGCGCAAGAAGCTCCGCGACCGCCTCGGCTTCGACGCGATCGTGGCAAGGCGTTACGTCGGCTACCGCCTCAACATCCCGGCGGGCGAAACTCTCGACGAGCCGGTGCAGGAGCTCGAGGACGTCGGCATCCTCTTGAACCGGGCGCAGGCCGCCCCCGCGGCATACCCGGCCGGAAACTGACACGGCAGGACAGCGCCACAAACCGGCAACGGCCTCTGCGAAGCAGCTTCGCGGAGGCCGTTACACTTTTGGCGGCGAGCTGAGCGCACGCCTCGTCCTTCGAGACGGCGCTGACGCGCCTCCTCAGGATGAGGCTAATCGGCCGCGGTGCGCGCTGAGACTGGCGCCGCGCATTCCGTCCTCATCCTGAGGAGCCGCGTAGCGGCCTCTCGAAGGATGGCCGCAGAAAAGAGCTACGGCTTCTGCTGAAATTCTTCCTTGGAGACGTAGTTGAAGTCCTCGACCAGGACGTCCTGGACGATGTCACCCTGCATCCGTTCGTTGACGCGCTGCTTGATGGCCGTCGTCAGGATGGCGAGGTCGTAACGGGCGAGCTTCCTGAAGTCGAGACGATCGTCGGCATAGATCCTGCGGAAGGCCTCGTCGACGACGAACGGCTCCGGCGGGACGTTCAGCTGGTGCATGGTCCGCGCCTCCATGGTGTAGACGAAGCGCGCGACGATGTAGCCCTGGACATTGCCGTTCTCGACCATCGGCACGCTCAGCGCCCGCGTCTTGTGATATTGCAGCCCTTCGAGATATTCGTCCTTCGCCGGCAGCAGGCTGCCCTTCTCCTTCCAATAGGCAACGGCATAGCTCGTGCCTGCCGTGAGGATGCATACCCAAAGCCCGGCCAGCACCAGCCTGATCATTTTCCGTCCTGCGCCGTGCGACCGGTATAGGTGCCGTCGGACTCGGCGTCCTTGACCGCCTTGACGATGATGCCCGCGACTTCGCGGACCGCGTCGTAGTGCATTTCCAGAATGGAGCGATTCCGCTCGAGCTTCTCGCGCAGCCGCTGAATCTCCTCGGTGATCTCGACCTCGCCGCCGAGGTGCATCCGCGCCCGCATCAGGCGGACGAACTCGAGCATGCTCCGGCTCTTCCGCGCGCTGAAGTCGTCGAAATCGATCTTCTGGCCGGTCGCGAGTGCCGTCGTCTCCTCCTCGACGATCGTCGCGAGCCGGCGGATTGCGGCCAACAGGCCCTGCATCTCGTCCGATCTCGCCGCGTCCGCGGCGTCGGCCCTCGTCTCGCCACCCCCGATCGGCAGCAGCATGGGCAGCAGCGCATCGCTGGCTGCGGCTTCCGTCGTCATCGCCTCGGTGTCCGCGACCGCATGGTCCATCGCCACGGCCGCCGCGCCTTCTTGTGCCTGCATTGGAAATTCACCTCTCAACTTCTGTCACCCGTTCGCGGATCATGATCCGGCCTTCGCTGCAGCATCCCGTCCGGCCGGATGAGCGGCGGCGAGCTGCCGGGCGATGCCGACACCGTTGCCCTTTGCCAGCTGGCTGCCGAGCTGCTCTGCGAGCATCGACTTCCAGACGCTGCCAGCCGTGCCCTTGCCGAAGACCTCCTCCGACTCCTTCGGCAACATCGTCTCGACGAAGGTCTGGAGGATGAAGGCTTCGAACTTCCGGTAAACCTCGCCGGATGCCGGCGCCTTGATCACCTGCACCGGCGCGCCATTCACGGCACCCGACTGCGCTTCCGCGACTTTCGCCGCGGCTTGATCGGCGGTCGCCGCTTTGGCCTTGCCGACTTCCGCCTCCATCGTGGCGGCGAAATCGGCGTCCGACGATTTCAGCGCGTCGAGCTTCGCGGTCGCGGCGCGCTGCGTCGCGGGGTCCGCGGCTTCGAGGACGTCGAGGACGAGGTCGGGCGTCGCTGTCACGATCATGTCTTGTTCCGGTTGGCTGGCTGTGGCGTCCAGGCGTGCACGGTAAGGCTCGTTCCCGTCATGTCCTCGAGCGAGCGCTTCTCGGCATCGCGGAGCTTGTCTGCGAGTGCGGCCTTGGCGACCTCCTCCAGCTGTTTCACGCGGCGGGTCTCCCGGCGAACCTGGTCGAGCTGCTGCGCGGCCTGCGCCTGCACCGCACGGGCGCCGACGCTCGCCCTGTTGAGACGTCGCGCGATCGATTCGTTCGACGATCCCGCCGGCGGCTTTCCATCGTTCAAGGCTCCGACCAGCCATTCCTGCTCGTCCTGCAGGCTGCGCTCCTGCTGCCGCAATTGCGCGAGCTGCCATTCGGAGAGCCGGAGCTGCAGCTTCACCAGCGAGACCATCCGGCCGAGCTTGTCCGCGCGCGATGTCATGACCCGGTCACTCCGCCAGCCACGACGACACGCCCAGCATGAACTGCGTCAGCAGCTCGTCGCTGGTGAGGTAGAGCAGCAGGAAGCCGCCGAACAGCACGAAGGGCACCGAGATGAAATAGACCGGAATGGCCGGCGTCAGCTTGTTGATCAGGCCGACCGCCAGGTTGACGATGACCGAATAGACGATGAAAGGGCTCGAGATCCGCAGCGTCAGCACGAACGCTTCCGAAAGGCGGCCGACGAGCAGCTCGAGCGCGACGCTGCCGCCCAGCCTGCTGCCGGGCTTCCAGACGTCGTAGGAGTTCATCAGCCCCCGCAGCACCTGCCAGTGCTGGTCGGTCATGAAGAACAGCGTGGTGACGGCCGCCATGATCAGCGGCACCAGGGCCGGCGCCGGATCGGTGTCGGCGATCGGTGTGCCCGGGATGTTGCTCAGCCCGATCGCGCTCGCCATCATGGTCGCCATGGTCTGGAGGGCGAGGAAGAACACGCGCCCGCCGAGTCCGATGACGCTGCCGACCACGAGCTCGGAGCAGATCAGGAGCGCGAGCGTCAGGGGAGCCGCGTTGTCCGTGAGCGGCTTCAGGACGGCAATCAGGATCGGCGTCAGTGCAAACGTCGTGACCAGTGCGACGAACAGGCGCACCTGGGGCGGAACGTTGACGCTGGAATAGCCGGGCACCAGCATCAGGCAGGCGCCGATGCGGCAAAACACGATGAACGTCACCAGCACGCTGTCGGCGAGCCCTGAGATCACGATATGGCTCCGAGCGCCCTGATCTCGGCGCTGCGCGCGACTTCGACATGCGACAGGATCGGCAAAGTCGGGAACACCCGCTCCAGGATCATCCGGACATAGGGGCGCGCTTCCGGCGTCACTGCCAGCACCACGCTGGTGCCGCTCTCGGTGAATTTCCGGATCGCGGCGCTGGCTTCGGTCGCGAACTGCTCGATCAGGCGCGGGTCTGCGTCGAACTCGACGACGTCCCCCTTGGCATCGCGCTTCAGGCTCTGGTGGAAAGCGAGGTCCCAGCGGTTACCGAGACGAACCACGTTGAGCACGCCATTGTCGGAGAGATCGCCGCAGATCTGCTGGGCGAGCCGGGTCCGAACGTGCTCCGCCACCTGCTCGGAGCGCCGCACATGGGGCGCGATCTCGGCGATCGCCTCGAGGATCAGGTGAAGATTGCGAATGGAGACGCGTTCGGCAAGCAGGATCTTCAGGATCGCCAGCAGGCCCGAATAGGAGATCTGCGACGGGCAGAGATCCTCGACCAGGCGCTTGTATTCGGGATCGAGCCGGTCGAGCAGGGCGCGCATGTCCTTGTAGGACAGCAGCTGGGCAAGGTTCGCCCTGATGACTTCGCTCAAATGCGTGAGCAGCACCGACAGATTGTCGACCGGCTTGCAGCCCTGCCGCTTGACTTCGTCGGTGAAGGCTTCCGTCACCCACAGCGCCTTCATGCCGAACGCCGGCTCGATCACCTCGTCGCCCGGCACGTCGGGCTTGCCGTCCTTGTCGACCAGCACCAGCACCTCGCCGAGCCTGAGCTCGCCATGGGCAACGCGCGTGTCGTGAATCCTTATCTGGTAGCTCTTAGGATCGATCGACAGATTGTCCGTGAGCTTGATCTCGGGAATGACGAAGCCGTACTGCTTGGCGAATTTCTTGCGGATCTTGGCCACGCGGTGGGCAAGCTCGGTGCGCGAGCCCAACAGATGGATTGAAAGGTGGCCGCCGAGCGCCAGCTCGATCTCGGCGGTCTTGAGCTGCTCCTTGACGGACTCCTTGGCCTCAGCCTGCGCGCGCTCGTCGGCCTTGCGGGCCTCCTCCTTCTGCTTCAGCGCAGCCTGCCGCTTCGGCAACGAATAGCCGACGAAGGCCATGACACCCCCAAGCAGCACAAACGGCGCCATCGGCAGTCCCGGCATCAAAGCGAGCACGAACATCATCAGCGCGGCGGCCGACACCGCGCGCGGATAGCCGCCGAGCTGCCGCAGCACCGCCTGCTCCGCCGAGCCCGTGGTGCCGCCCTTGGAGACCAGGAGGCCCGCCGACAGCGACACGATCAGCGCCGGCATCTGCGACACCAGACCATCGCCGACGGAGAGCTTGGTGTAGACGTCGGCCGCGCGGGACAGAGTCAATCCGTGATGGGTGACGCCGATGACGATGCCGCCGAAGATGTTGATCGCGGTGATGATGAGACCGGCAATGGCGTCGCCACGGACGAATTTCGAGGCGCCGTCCATGGCGCCGAAGAACGCGCTCTCCTCCTCGAGCTCGCGGCGCCGTCGCTGCGCTTCCTTGTCGTCGATCAAGCCGGCGGACAGGTCCGCATCGATCGCCATCTGCTTGCCCGGGATGGCGTCCAGGGTGAAACGGGCGCCGACTTCGGCGATACGCGTCGCGCCCTTGGTGATCACGACGAAATTCACCGTCACCAGGATCGCGAAGATGATGAGACCGATCACGAAGTCGCCGCCCATGACGAACTTCGAGAAGCCTGCAACGACATGGCCCGCCGCATGTTCACCCTCCCCGCCCCGTGACAGGATCAGGCGCGTCGTCGCGATGTTCAGCGCCAGGCGCAGGATCGTCGCGATCAGCAGAACGGTCGGGAAAGCAGAGAAGTCGAGGGGGCGCTGAATCCACAGCGCCACCATCAGGATCAGGGCCGAAAGCGCGATCGAGAACGCGAGGCCGAGGTCGATCAGGATCGGAGGAATCGGCAGGAACAGGATCGTGAGCATGGTCACGATGCCGGCGGCGAAAAAGGCATCCGTTCCGAGGCGGCGCTGATTGGGCGGGCTAGCAGCTAACGTATCGGCCATGGGGTCACCGGCAGAGGGGTCCGCCCGCAATCTGCCGCGCAAAGCTTACGCGGGGATGGTGCCGGGCCGTCCGGATCAGAAGCCGCGCTCGATCCTGGAATAGACCATCTCAGTGAAGGTCGACAGATGCGCGCCGATGAAGGAGCCGGAGACGGCAACGACCAGGAGAATGACGATGATCTTCGGAACAAAGGTCAGCGTCACCTCCTGGATCTGGGTCAGCGCCTGGATCAGCGCGATGACGGTGCCGACCAGCATGGCTGCGCCGACCGCAGGCCCGGAGGCGACGATGATGGTCCAGATCGCCGCCTGGACGATATCGAGGGCGTCCCGCTCGTTCATGACTGGCTGATCGTGAGGCCCGGTCCGACCGCGACCTTGGTGCCGTCCTGAAGCGTCGCGATGGAGCCGTCGCTGTTGATAGAGACCGAGACGACCTTGCCGCTGAAGGTCGCGCCGGTCGAGTCGGTGAAGCTGACCGTCTTCCCGATCAGCCCGTTGGCCTGCGACAAGGACTGCGAGGACAGCAGCGCGTCCAGCTTCGCATTCGTCTGCATCGCCTGCTCGACCGTCGAGAGCTGGGCGAACTGGCTCATATACTGCGCGGTGTCCATGGGATTGGTCGGATCCTGGTTCTTCATCTGGGCGATGAGGAGCTGGAGAAACGTGTTGTAGTCCACGCTGTTGCTCGACGTCGTCGAGTTGGTGTCGGTCGAACTGGATCTGCTGGTGCTGTCGGTCGCGCTGTTGACGTTCATCTTGTCTCTCCGCTGTCAGGCAGCTTCGACTGGGGAAACGGCGGCGGCGCCGGCCAGGATGGCCTGCTCCACCGGAAACAAGGCGCGAATCCGCTTGAGCGCCTCGAAATAGCGGGTCGCCCCGACCAGTTCGTGGATCGCGCCGAGCCCATCGAGCATCTCGCGGTTCTCGCAAACGGCACACAGGGCCGCGTGATGCTGGGCGTAGAGCGCCGCAGCGTCGCGAACGTCGGTCGGGTTCATCAGCATGAGCTGGACGATGAAATAGAGCTGCCGCAGGGCCGTGGTGGCGTCGGACGCCTGCATGACCTGCCCTTCGAGCAGGAACATCACGTCGTTGACGAGCTCGACGGAGACCTTGCGGTCGACGCGGAGCACCGCGCCGTTGATGTAGATCCGTTCGCCCGCGCGCAAGGAGATCTTCATTAAAGCGCGTCTCGGATCAGGCGGTTGATTTCGATGAGCTGCACCACGTCGCTGGACCGCTGCTCGCGGAGACGATCGGCTTCCTTGACCACCCACAGGCCGATCGAGATGATGTCGGCACGCAGCTTGTCCGGCAGGCCGTTGTCCGGGTGCGCGAGATCTTCGATGAAGATCGTCCACAGCCGCCGCACATAGAGCAGGCTCTCGACCTGATCCTCGGGGCTGAAACGTCCCTTCTGGATCCGCTCGAGCCGGTCGATGCCAAGGCTGAGTGCCTGCCGCTCACGGCTGCGCGCCTCATAGCCACTGTCGTCAACGACCGCTTCATAGGCTTCAAACGTCATCAGGACCACTCTTCGCAGAAAACCGAACAACTGGACAAAGGTTACGAGCCTGACAGCGCAGCCTTGGCTCAGAGATAATTGATGAGGCTGATCTTCTGGAGCTGCGAGGTGAGCGCCAGCGCGGTCTGGATCTGTGTCTGCAGCGTATTGACGCGGACCGAGGCTTCGGTCGGGTCGACCGCTTCCATTCCGACGATCTGATTGTTCAGAATGTCCTGCTGCGTCTTGAGCTTGGCGGTTGCGGTGGTGACCCGTTGCTGAACCGTGCCGACGCTGCCGCCGAGCGCAGCGAGATCGTTGATGGCGTTGCCGACCAGCCCGATGGCCTTGTCCACGACGACCTGGAACGTCTCCTGGCTCAGCTTCACGTTCCCGAGATCGGCCATCATGGTGTAGGCCTCGGCGAGCCTGCGGAAGCCGATCTCGTTGGCGCTCACTGACGTGTCCGCGATCTCGGTGGTGGAGATTCGGCTTTGCATGGTCTGGTCCGTCGCCGAGGACCAGTTGGTGTTCCAGGCCGGGCTCGCGAACCCGGCATCGAAGGTGGTGTCCAGGAAGGTCTGCATCTGGGCCGGCGTAATGGTGGCCACGGCGGGCGAGGATTGCGGGAAGCCGAAGGCCGCGAGAAAATCGGCATCGACCTGGTTCTTGCTGGCCGAGCCCGCGGCGTACGGCGTGATGGGCGCGTTCTGCGTGTTGATGCCCGAGAACAGCGACGAGCCGTTATAGGAGACATTCAACGCGCCGATCAGGTCCTGGAGATTGGAGGATGCAGGCGGCAGGATGACCCGCCCGCCGCCGTCGGTGCTGCGGGCCGCGATCAGATCCTTGAGGAAGTCGGTCGCGGTCTTGTTGAGCTGGGTGATCCTGTTCTGCGTCACGTCCAGGCGTCCCGAGACGAGACCGTTGGTGTCGACGAGCTGGTCGGCAAAGCTCCAGTCCGCCCGCAGCGTGAGGTCGCTTCCCGTCGTCGCACCGAGTTCCAGACCAACGTCGTAGAAGCGGCCGGTGGTCGCTTCGGTCGAGGCCTTGCTCAGCGCCGCCTGGTTGTTCGTGATCGAATACCTCAACGACGAGGACAGCATCAGGGTGGAAACGTAATTCGCGCTCATCATGGCTCAGTTCCCCACGGCGGCCAGCAGGCTCTGCAGCATTTCATCGACGGTCGAAATGATCTTCGACGAGGCCGAATAGGTTCGCTCGACCTGGAGCATCAAGGCCATTTCGTCGTCCATGTTGACGCCGTTGACGTTTGACAACGCCGTGATGCTGCGGTTGAGCAATGTGCTCTGGTACTCGGAATTGGCGTCGGCGGTCTTGCGCTGGTTTTCGATCCAGCTCGCCGATGATGATGCGAAGTCGATCAGGCTGCCGCTCGGCTTGCCTTGCGTCGTTGCATCGAACGGCTGCGCGGCATCCATGCCGCCGATGAGCTGCTGCAGTCGGGCCGAATAGCCGCCGTTGCCGGCGGTGTTGTATTGGTAGGCGGGGTTGCCGCTGATCGCGCCGTCGCGTAGCAAATTCGGGTTGCCGCCCAGGCTCGGATCGACCGAGGCCGCGACCGAGATCGTGCCGGCGAGGCCCACCGAGACGGTCGCGCTCGCCGGCATCGCCGGCGCGCCCGGATAGGTGAAGAGACCGGGAACGTCGGGCAGCGCCGCGGCGGTCTGATCGCTTTCCCTGAACGTATTGATCAGGCCGCGCGCGATTTCGTCGAGCTGGCCCTGATAGGTGACGGTGTCCTGGTCGCGCAGCTGGGCGAGGCCTGCGAGCTTGCCCGACTTCAGCGGCATCACCGAATTGGCGCCGGTCACCGGGACCCCGTCGATGTAGACGGCGTTGCCCGTGGTGCCGGCGGTGTAGGCATTCGTCGGCGCAAAGCTCACCGTCCGCGCCGTCTTGTCGAACAGCACCACGCCGCTGTCGGCGTAGAGCGCCGCGTCGCCGTTGGGGCGGATCGACATGTTGACGCCGACCTCCTGCGACAGTTGCGAGACGATGCTGTCGCGCTGATCGAGATAGTCGGTGATGTCGTCGCCGGAGATCGTGCCTTTCACGATCGCGGTGTTCACGGTCTCGAACCGGGACAGCAACTGGTTGATGTTCTGAACCGACGTCTTCATGTCGGCATCGGCGCTTTCGCGGACCGACTGCACGGTCCGGGTCGCCTGGTTGAGCGCGGTCGCCATGTCCTTGGCGGACGCGACGGCCGCCTGCGCCAGGGTGGCGTTGTCAGGGGCGTTGGCATATTTCTGCAACGCCTGCTTCAGCGCGTTGAGCTGCGCCGTCGGCGACTGGTCGAGCTCCGGATCGTCCACCGTCGCGGTGGCGATCTTCTGCAGGCCGTCATAGATCGCGGTCTGCTTGGCGGACGACGAGGTCGCGATCAGGACGTTGTTGTAGAGGCCCGAGCTGGCGGCGCGCTGGATCGCCGCGACATAGACGCCGGCGCCGGGCAGATTGTCCAGCACGGTGAGCTTGCGCGAATAGCCGGTGGCGCTGGCACCGGCGATGTTGCGCGAGATGACCGACGACTGAACGCTCGACGCCATGAGCGAGGAGCGAGCCGAGTTGAGAGCGGCGGTAAGCGACATGGCGTGCTCTTGCCCGAAACGAGCGCCGAGGAATTCAGCGCTTCAAGTTGACGACGACATCCAGCAGATCCGAGCCGGTCTGGAACGATTTCGAGTTCGCCGTGAAGCCGCGCTGGGCCTCGATCATGCCGGTGAGTTCGTCCGCAAGGTCGACGTTGGAGTCCTCCAGGGCACTGGACTGGATCGTGCCGAGCCCACCCGTGCCGGCATTTCCGACCTGCGCGTTGCCGGAATTCATGTTGGTCGAATAGACGTTGCCGGGCTCGGGCGTCAGATTGTCGGGGCTCGCGACGTCGGCGAGCATGATGGTGTAGAGCGTCAGCTGCTGCCCGTTCTTGAGGATCGCCGTCACATGGCCGGCATCGTCGATATCGACCTTGTCGATCGCCGAGGGAACGCTGCCATTGACAGTGGCCTTGAAGCTGAAGTCGGTGCCGACCTGGGTCAAGTTCGACAGGTCAAAGGTCATCGCCGCACCTCCGGGAACGGTGAAGGCGAGACCGGTCGGGCTCGCCGCGGCGAGCGCGCCCCTGCCGGCCGCCGTGGTGTCGAAGGTGAAAGTGGTGGCGGCGCCGAGCGAGGTGCCCGTCGCGGAGTCGTAGACCCCGATCTGCCAGGTATCCGAGCCGGCAGCCGTCGCCGTGTGGGACATATAGACGTCGAGCGTAACGGCCTGGCCGATATTGTTGTAGGCCACGATCGAGCTCTTCGATGAATATGACGCCGGGCCGGGCGGACCAGCAATGACAGCCGCTTTCGGATCCAAATTGCCGGTCGTGAGCGTTCCCGCCGTTGACGGCACCGGCACCTGCGAGACCTGGGCGATGTTGACGATCTGCATGCCGGACAGGCTGTTCTGCGAGAAATTGCTCACGTTGCCCGGCTGGCCGAGAAGATAGAAGCCGGCCGCGTTGACCAGATTGCCCTGGCTGTCGGGCACGAACGAGCCGGCCCGCGTCAGATATTGCTGCGTGTTGTTGGCGTTCGACACCACGAAGAAGCCATTGCCCTGGACGCGGAGGTCCGTGGTCGACGTGGTATACTGCGTATTGCCGCCGTCGCTGATGGCATAGCGGACCTTGGTTTCGACCGCGCCGGAATCGTAATTGCCGGAGCCGCTCTTCAGGATCAGCGAGGAGAATTCCGTGGAAGCCCGCTTGTAGCCCGTCGTGTTGACGTTGGCGATGTTGTCCGAGACCGTCGACAGCTTGTTGGACTGCGCGTTCATCCCGGAAACGCCGGTGCGCATAACACCATACAGGCTCATG
The DNA here is from genome assembly GCF_020194055.1 of Bradyrhizobium sp. NBAIM03. NCBI lineage: Bacteria > Pseudomonadati > Pseudomonadota > Alphaproteobacteria > Hyphomicrobiales > Nitrobacteraceae > Bradyrhizobium > Bradyrhizobium sp. NBAIM03. Next base: position 497,911 of record NZ_JADYVS010000001.1, read on the forward strand.
AATTGGGCTCCTTTGGTAGGTTGCAGCTACAATGGGGGTTCTTGCTTGCGCGGGGCTGATGATTGGGCGCGATGCACAACTTGTCGTGGTCCGGTCAGCTCTGCTTCAGCTCGTCTTGGGCTGGCAGAACGAGCGCGCCTTGTCCGTCCACGCGCCGAAACCGCTCGAGACGAGATGCGCAACAATGTGACAGACATAGCGCTTCTGCGCCGGCTGATTGTTGGGGCCCGCGTTGTAGCGCGCGACCGCCATGGTCCAGCTGCCTTCGCGCTGCTTCAACTCCTTGAGGAAGCGCGCGGCGTACTCGACGTTCCCCGCGGGATCGAACATCGCCCGGACCGAAGCGAACTTTTCGGCGTGATAATAATGGTTGATCTGCATGCAGCCGAGATCGATCAGCTTGATGCCTTTGCTGCGCATGGCCTCGAAATTCGCGATTGCATCGTTGATGTCCTTCGCGAACACGGTCTGGCCGTCGGCCCCGAGCGCGTAAGGATGGAGCGCGCCGCGCCGGCCGGTCTCGGTGAGGCCGACTGCATAGAGAATGCCGAGCGGAATCCCATGCTGCCGGGCCGCGCGCGCCATCTCGCGCTCGCAGGGGCGCGCAGTCTCGGCGGCGGCTTCCGAAGCGCTCGCGTTACAGATAAACAGGGCCGCGACGGTGATGCGGCGCCACGTCCTGCTCATGACGCGTCTCCTGGTTGAACTGGCGCTCCTGGCGAGCCTGTTTCGCGCCGCCGTCGGATTGCCCCGACGACGTGCCGGCACCGCCGAACGCGCCTTGCGACTGCGGCGAGGATTGTTGCTGGCCCGAGAGCTGGGGCTGGGACTGGCCGGAGCCGCTCTGGAATCCGTCCAGCGAGCCGTGCTGGACCGGCGCGACGTCGGCGACGTAGCCGGCCGACTGCATGAGCTCGCGGATCTGGTCGCGCTGCTGGTCGAGCATCTGGCTCGTGTCCTTGCGCTCGGCCGCGAGCTGGACGGACACTTCGGTGCCGACGAGACGCAGGCGCACCGTGACGTTGCCGAGGGCGGGCGGTTCGAGATTGACCGTCAGGATCCTGAGCGGCTGATCCGGTGCGTTGGTCTGGGATGCGGCGAGATCGGGTGCCGCGGACGCAGCCGGTGCCAAGGACTCCTTCAGCTCGGCGACGACTGCATTGGCAACCTGCTGCGGGGCGTTGAACTGCGCCGGTGGCAGATGGGTTTCCTGCTGGACCACGGTGACCTTGGTTGTCTCGGGTAGCGCGGCGCGCGCCGAAGCCTTGGCAGCGCGCTCGACATCGGCCGTAACCGCCTCGAAGCCGGGTGATGCCGGCCTTGCGCTCGAGGCTTCCGCACCTTGCGTCAGCGCAGATTGCGACGCCGCCATCGCTTGCGAAGCCGCCGCCTGCGAGCGCGCGCCGGCCGGGGCAGGACTGGATGGACCGGCATCGCCGGTCGCCGCCTTCACCGCGCCCGGTGCCTCGTGCTTCGCCGAGGGCGACCGCTCGTCACGCGCGGGCGCGTCCTTGTCTGCGGAGGGCACTTGCATCTGCGGTTTCACGGCAGACACAGCAGCGATCTCCTGCCCGACCATCACAGCGATGCCGGATTGATCCTGGCGATCTGTCCCGGTGAGATGATCGACCGGACGTGGTTGCTCCGCCAGCTTGTCGGACTTGGTGTCGGAGGTCTCGTCCATGGACTTTGGATCAGCAATGGTCGCGACGCGTTCGCGCAGCGCCGCCTCCTTCGGCTGCTCCTGCTCGGCCGGATGGATCGAACGCGTGCGCAGCGTTCCGGTCTTCGCGGCCGCCTCGCTGCCGTCTTCGCTCAGCGCCTGCTTGGCGAGATTCGAGACGGTGTGGAGCAGATCATTGAAGGACGAGTTCGCCTGTGGTTTGGTCGCGGCACCCTTTGCCGCGCGCGACCCGCGCATGTTGAGACTCTCGGCGAGACCGTTGAAGAGCTGTCCGGAGATTCCACTGAGCTTGGTCATGGCCGGCGATCCTTGGTCAGGAGTTCGAGCTCCCCGAGCTGCTTCTGCGCGCGTGCGAGCGTCGCGGTCGATGACGCCAAATCGAGTCGCGCCGGCGTTGCCGGAGGCTTGTCCGCTGCCGCGGCGGATCCGCCCGCGAACGGCTTGCGAACGTCGAGCGCGAGCTGCACCGTGGCATTGAGAAGGGGGACGTCGCGTTCGGGCAGCTTCGACCGGTCGAGCGCCTTCAGTTCGGCGAGACCGCCGTCATATTCGTCGGTGAGCACGCGCGAGGCGCCGCGGAGGAAATGGGCGCGCTCGCGTTCCGCCGATGCATCCGCGCTCAGGGTCAATGCCCGCTCGCCCGCAAGTCGGGTCACGGTCAGCCGTCCGCGCACCATCGCGGCGCGCGCCATCATGAGATAGAGCTTGAGGCGGCTGGCGCGATCGATCTGCTCGAGCAAGGCTGAGATCCGCGCAAAGCGGCGCTCGTCGAGTGCCAGGCTCGATTGCGTCAGCCCCGCGGAGAAGCGCTGCCAGAAATCGCCCGCATAGATCGAGTTGCGGTAATGGCGGATATAGGCCAGCGTCAGGAACTCGAACTTCTCGAAATCCTCCGCCTGCCCCACCAGCAGGATCTCGCGCCGCAGGGCCGCCTCCTCGACCAGCGTGCCGGGCAACAGCAGGCGCGCATCGTCCAGGCGCTCGATCGCGAGCGAGGCCTCGGCGCGCGCGAACAGCGCGCCCTGAACCAGCGCGACCTGTCCGCCCAGTCCCGAAGGAATCGTCCGCGGCTTGATCTCCTTGAGCAGCTCCCGTGCTTCCTCTTGGCGACCCTCGACATAGGCGAGCGCACCGTTGAACAGCCGCTCGTCGACGTTCAACTTGTCGCGCGGTAGTTTGCGGACGATTTGCGGCGCACCGCCGCTGAGCAGGTAGATAACGACCGCCTGGCCGTTCCGCGGATTGCTCCACACCGCGGGATCGGCCGCGAGAAACTTCTCGCCGATTTGCCGGATCAGCGCGATATGACTGCCATGTGCGGCGGTGTCGCCATTGGCGATGCCGTCCTGCACCGCTTGCAGCGCGCGGACGAGCTCATAGGGTTCGCTTCCCTGGGGTGCAGGCTGGGCAAGCGCATTTGCCGCGATGAACGGCAGCAGCAAGACGGCGCGGCGCAGCAGCCTGATCAAGGTCGCTTCTCCCGGATCAGGATTTCGATCCGGCGGTTCTGGGCGGCCGCCGGATCGTTCGGGAGCTTCGGCCGCCGATCGGCGTAACCTTCGATATGCTCGATCCGCCGCGCATCGACGCCGGAACGGACCAACATGTAATAGGCCATCTGCGCACGCGCGGTCGACAGCCTCCAATTGTCGTAGGTTTCCGATCGATACGGCCGATTGTCGGTATGCCCGCGGACGATGATCATGCCCTGGCGCTTCATCAGCAGCGGCCCGATCTTGTCGATCACGCGGATCAGCTCGGGCCGCGGCTCCGCCGAGCCGACCGCGAACATGCCGAAGCTCGCATCGTCGGTGAGGCTGACCAGGAGCCCTTCCTCGACCTGACGCACCTCGGCCGCCGGCCCCGCCCCTGCTTTGATGTCCGACAGCGCCTCCGCGACCGCGGACTGAAGCTGCTTGAGGGTGGGCTGCTGCGTTTGCGCCGCGTCGCGCGCTTCGGTTTCCTTGGCCGTATCGTTGAGACGAGCCTGCGGGGCGGTGCTCACCTGAACGCCAGCTTGGGCGCTGCCCTCGCGCGGCGACTGCGTCGGTGCGGCGCCCGGCGGCACCAGCGGCGACAGACTTGAGGACGAGCTCTCCGGGCCCGGAGCCACGTTGCCGCCGGCATCATCCGTCCTGCTCCGGCGCGCCTGCACCTCGCCCGGATTTGCTCCGGCTGCGCCGTCTCGCGCGGAGGCATTCGGCTTCGGCTCGCTCTCGATGAAGCGATCGGCGTCCTTGGACGCCTGTGGCGCCAGCTTCCAATAGCCGGGATCGAATGGATCGCGATAGGCATCGCCCCCCTTCAGGCCGTCCTCTTCAGCGGAGGTCAGAGCGCCGGCGCGCCGCTGGCCCGTCGACTGGTTCGCGCTGTTGGCGATCTCGGCGAGCGTCGCATAGGGGTCACGGAACAGGACCTTCTCCTCGAAAGAGGCCGGCTTCTCAGCCGTCGGAGAATCGCCGCGCCTTTCCTCGTTCGTACCGGCCGGCTGACGCTTGCCGTCCTGGCCTTCGAACGACGACGGCTCCTTGTTGGAGAGATCCTTGAGGCCCTTTGGGGCAGGTGAGTTCTCAGCGAGCTTGATCGGATTGAAATAGCTCGCGACGACCTGCTTCTGGTCCTGGTTGAGCGCGTTGAGCAGCCACATGACCAGGAAGAACGCCATCATCGCGGTCATGAAGTCCGCATAGGCGATCTTCCAGACGCCGCCGTGATGCGCCTCCTCGGCGAAGGCGCTGCGGCGGCGGACGATCACGATCTCATGCTTGACCTCCTCCATGGCGGACTACCGGCGCGCTTCCTTGAGGCGTTCACTCCAGGCGGAGATCTGCGTCTCGATCACGGTCTGGTCGGCCACGACGCGCACCTCGAGCGTCTCGGCGGCCACGTATGCGATGCCCGTTCGCCTGGACGCCTCGAGCTGCGTCTTCACGAGGTCCAGCAGCTCGCTCGGGCCGGTGACCTTGAAGGCGGGCGCCGACGAGCTGCCGGTCAGCGCCGCGATCTGCTCGACCAGCGATCCGATCGCCTTGTCGCGCACCGCATCGGCGAGGAACGGCAGCAGGATCCGCGCCACGGAGCTTGCGATATTGGTCTCGATCTCGCGGCAGGCCGCCTCGAAGCCGCTGACGATCGCGACCGCCTGCTGGTCGGACCATTTGGCCCGCTCTTCGCCGAGCCGGATCGCGCTGCGGACGCGCTCCTCGGCCAATTTGGCGTCGCCTTCCGCGACGCCCGCGGCATGGCCGCGCCGATAGGCATCGTCCAGGAGATTGACCGGCGGCGCTTCCGTCGCGGGCGCCGGGGACTGAGCCTGAAGCTGCGTGTGGGCCTGCGGCTGCGATTGAGGCTGCGGATCGCGCCTCGCCTCCTTTGGCCTGGTCAGCACGTCCTGGATTTTCGGTGGCGGGGGCGGCGGCGACGACTTGACCCGGCCGTTCGCATCGAACTGCGTCAGGAGTTTTCCGATTGCCGCGTTCATGCCGCCTCCTCGCGTCGCATCCAGTCTTTAAGGATCGCCGCCGCCTGCATCTGATCGAGCCGGACGATCTGCTCGAGCCGCTTCTGCGGCGTTCGCTGCATCTTGCCTTCGAGGTCTTCGACGAGGTTGAGCTCGGCCTCCTCGCCGTCGGGCAGCGCAAGGGCCGCCGAGGCCTCGAGCTGGGCGGCCTCGGCCGCCTCGGCCTGCTCCTGCTGCGCGCGATGGGTCAGGATGCCGTTGACCGCCGGCCGCAGCCCGAACCAGACCAGCATCGAAGCCACGGCCAGGATCGTGATCGCGTTGATGACGCTGCCGAGCTGCTTGTTGATCATCTCGACGAAGCTGATCGGCGGCACCGGCGCCAGCTCACGCGAGCCCTCGATGAAATCGACGGCCGTCACCTGGATCTGATCGCCGCGCGCCTTGTCCAATCCGCCCGCGGTCGCCGCGAGCTGGCTGATCTCGGCGAGCTTGCTGTCGATGATGGCCTGGTTGCTCTTGTCGCCGAGATCGGCGACCAGCCGAGCGCGATTCACCAGGACGGCGATGAACAGCTTCTTGACCGAATAGCCGTCGCTGACCGTGGTCGTGGTCTTGGAGGAGACCTCGAAATTGGTGACGTCCTCGCGGCGGGTCTTGTCCTCGCTGGAGTTCTTGCCGCCGCCCGCATTCACCTGCTGGTCGGGGAGATTCTGCTGCACCGTGGTCGGCGACGAGCGGTCGGCGTTCTGCGAGGATTCCTTCTCGCGTACGGCCCGCACCGAGCGCTCGGCGCGGTTCTCGGGATCGTAGACCGTCTCGTTGATCTGCCGCTTGTCGGTGGACAGCTGCGGAGCGACGCTCACCTCGAAATTGTCGAGGCCCAGATACGGCGTCAGCGCCTTGCGGATGCTCTCCTGCACCATGCCGCTGACCGTCTTCTGCAGGCTCGCCATCTTGGTTGGCGCGGCGCTGGCCTCGTCCTCTTCGGCGAGCAGCATCGAGCCGTCGGCATCGAGCACCGTCACCTTGTCGCGGCTCATGCCGGGAATGGCGGCGGCGACGAGATGCCGGATCGACTGTGCCGTGCGCGCCTCGATCGCGCCGTCGGTGCGCAGCACGACCGATGCCGAAGGCGGCTGCTGCGTGGCGCGGAACGAGCCGCGCACCGGCAGCACGATATGCACGCGCGCCGCCTTTACGCCCTTCATCAGCTGGACGGTGCGGGCGATCTCGCCTTCGAGCGCGCGCAGCTTGGTGACCTCCTGCATGAACGAGGTCAGCCCGAGCGAGCCGATCTTGTCGAACAGCTCGTAACCGGAATTGGCGCTGGTCGGCAGCCCCTTCTCGGCGAGCAGCATCCGCGCCTGCATGGTCTGGCTTGGACGCACCGAGACCGCATCGCCGGCGGAATTGACGTCGAAGGTGATGTTCTGCTCGCGCAGTGCCGCGCCGATGCGCGTCACGTCTTCGCGGGTGAGGCCGGTGTAGAGCGTTTCGAACTCGGGGCGGCTGAGATAGTAGGCGCCGCCGACGACGGTGACGAGAACCGCAAAACCGATCAGTCCCAAGGCCATCAGGCGTCGCGGCCCAAGCTCCAGCAGATTGTTGAGCAGTTGCTGTACCTGCGCACGACTGAGCATATGACCTCGTACCAATGCGAATGGTGACGACACTCAGCTGCCAACCTTGTCTGAAGGTTGCGCGAGGCGCGAATGTGTGGGTTCGCTGGCGAGGCGTTGCAATTTTGCAAGACGAGGCGACGCAATCGGTTTGGCAGGCGCGAGCGAGCGCTCGGGCGCACGGCAGCCCGACCGGCCGCGGCATGTCGCAAGACGTATGACGAAGGTTAGATTGCCGGCATATCGCGTGTCGGCGCCCACCATCATGGCGGGGACCGTGCTCCCTGAGGGAGCACGGTCGTTTTCGAGAGCGCCGCTTAGCCGCGGAACAGCGACAGGATGCTCTGGCTGTTCTGGTTGGCGATTGACAGCGCCTGAACGCCGAGCTGCTGCTGCGTCTGCAGGGCCTGAAGGCGGGTCGATTCCGCGTTCATGTCGGCGTCGACGAGCTGGCCGACGCCGCGATCCACGGAGTCCATCAGGGTCTTGACGAATTCCGTGTTGGTCGAGATGCGGTTCTTGACCGCGCCGAGATCGGCAGCGGCCGAGGCCACCGAGTTGATGGCGGCGGTGACCTGCGCGATGTAGGCATCGAGCGTGGTCTGGTCGGCCGCCGAGTCAGTCAGCGCGGAGATGTTGATCGTGTCGACCGAAGCGCTGCCGGCCACGGTATCCAGAATGCCGGTCTGCGTCGTGGAGTACAGCGTGTAGTTGGCGGTCGTCACGGTGATCGAGCCGATGGTGGGCGTACCGCCGACGCGGGAGTAGGACGACACGAGGTTGAAGCTCGTCGGGGTGGTACCCGTCGTCGTGCTCAGCCAGTTGATGCCGTTGAAGGTCGCCGAATTGGCCTTCAGCTTCATGTCCTGCTGGATCTGGGTGATGTCCGCCTGGATCTTGGTGCGGTCGATACCCGCGGTCTTGGCTTCGACCAGCAGCGCCTGGAGCTTGGTCAGACCGGATTCCTTGTCGCCGATCACCGAGGTCAGAGCGGTATATTCGGTGTCCACGGTGGCAGCCGACAGGCCGAGCGAGTCGGAGACAGCGGACAGCGCGGCGTTGTCGGAGCGCATCGAGGTCGCAATCGACCAATAGGCGGCGTTGTCCGAGGCGGTGGACACGCGCTGACCGGTGGAAATCCGGTTCTGCGTGGTGGCGAGTTGCGTGCTGACAGACCGCAGGGTCTGCAACGCGGTCATGGCGGAGGAGTTGGTGAGAAGACTAGAACCCATTTTGATGTCCCTTTGAAGATTGACTTGAGTTGGGGACATACCGGGCTTGCACCGGTACGACAGGGCGGCGTCATGCCTTTGGGCGTGCCGCAAACGCGGGTTCAAGGCCCAATCTGTCGTAGCGGCGAGGTTAGCGAGCGAAGCTTGTGCGGGGCTTGTGGCCCTGTGTTCCGGCCGCAACAGTCGGCCGGACTTGGGCGCGCGTGGCCATGCCCAAGCGAAAGGGCCGCGCTTCGCGAGAAGCGCGGCCCTCCTCCGATGACTTCCGCCTTAGCGGAACAGCGACAGGATGCTCTGGCTGCTGTTGTTGGCGATCGAGAGCGCCTGCACGCCGAGCTGCTGCTGGACCTGAAGGGCGGCCAGGCGGGTGGATTCCGCGTTCATGTCGGCGTCGACGAGCTGACCGACACCGCGGTCAACCGAGTCCATCAGCGACTTCACGAAGTTCGTGTTGGTCGAGATACGGTTCTTGACGGCACCGAGATTGGCGGCGGCCGAGGCCACCGAGTTGATCGCAGTCGTGACCTGCGCGATGTAGCCATCGAGCGTGGTCTGGTCGGCCGCCGAGTCGGTCAGCGCGGCGATGTTGATCGTGTCGACCGACGCACTGCCGGCCACGGTATCCAGAATGCCGGTCTGCGTGGTCGAGTAGAGCGTGTAGTTGGCCGTCGTCACCGTGATCGAGCCGATGGTGGGCGTGCCGCCGACGCGCGAGTAGGATGACACGAGGCTGAAGCTCGTCGGGGTGGTACCCGTCGTGGTGCTCAGCCAGTTGATGCCGTTGAAGGTCGCCGAGTTGGCCTTCAGCTTCATGTCCTGCTGGATCTGGGTGATGTCCGCCTGGATCTTGGTGCGATCGATACCTGCGGTCTTGGACTGGACCAGCAGCGCCTGGAGCTTGGTCAGACCCGAGTCCTTGTCGCCGATCACCGAGGTCAGAGCGGTATATTCGGTGTCGACGGTCGCGGCCGACAGGCCGAGCGAGTCGGACACCGCCGAGAGCGCAGCGTTGTCGGAGCGCATCGACGTTGCGATCGACCAATAGGCGGCGTTGTCCGACGCGGTGGACACGCGCTGGCCGGTCGAGATCCGGTTCTGCGTGGTGGAGAGTTGCGAACCCACAGACCGCAGGGTCTGGAGTGCGGTCATGGCAGTCGAGTTCGTAAGCAGGCTTGACATTGCGAATGTCCCTTTATGTACGCGTTTACATTTTCACGAGGGGACATACCGGGCTTTCACCGGTACGGAAGGGCGGCATCATGCCTTTGGACCGATCTGTGTGGGTCCAACCCGCCGTACCGTGTTGCTAGCACGCCGAATCTTGCTTCCGCATTAAGACGAGCTTGAATTCCGCAGCAAAATCATATGGTTAAAATTACGCGCCGCTAACCATATCCAGCGCGTTTCGTTTAACCATAATCGGCCGGCGGGCGCTCGCGGCGCTCACGAGAACGAGCGGACCAGCCCGGAGGCCAGCAGATTCCAGCCGTCGATCAGCACGAAGAACAGCATCTTGAACGGCAGCGCGAGGATCGTCGGCGGCATCATCATCATGCCCATCGACATGGTCAGCGTCGCCACGATCATGTCAATCACCAGGAACGGCAGGATGATGAGGAATCCGATCTCGAACGAGCGCCTGAGCTCGGAGATCATGAAGGCCGGAATGATGACGCGCAGATCGACCCGCTTGTCGTCGAACTTCCTGCGGAAGCTTTCGGCGGCGAGCGCTTCGAAGGTCTGGAGATCCTTGTCGCGGACATGGGCCAGCATGAACTCGCGGAACGGATCGGTGATCTTCAGATAGGCTTCCTCTTCCGATATCTCGTTCTTCATCAGCGGCTGGACGCCGCTCTCCCAGGCCCGGTCGAAGGTCGGCGCCATGACATAGAAGGTCATGAACAGCGCGAGGCTGATCAGCACCAGGTTGGCGGGCGTGGTCTGGAGGCCGAGACCGGCGCGCAGGAACGACAACGCCACCGCAAATCGCGTGAAGCTCGTCACCATGATCAGCAGCCCCGGCGCCACCGACAGCACCGTGATCAGCGCCATCAGTTGGATGATCCGGCCGCTGGTCGAGCCGTTTCCGGGCGGCAGCAGGGAATTCAGGTCCGGAATTTGGGCCAGCGCCGCTTCGGGCAGCACGACCAGAACCAGCGCGAGCAGCAAGACTTTCACCCTCACTGGATCACCAGCGTTTCGATGATCAATTCGCGGACCTTGCCTGACGAGCGGATACTGGCGCGCTCGGTCAGGTCGTCGCGCAGATGCTGGAGCCCGCGCGATCCCTCGAACTGCGCCACCGTAGCCGACCGCAGATAGGTCACGATGTCCTCGCTGATATGGGCGGCCAGAATGCCGGCATCCTCGTCGCTCATGCTGTCGGTCACCATCGAGGCTTCTATGCGCGCCCAATTGTTGGCTGGCGCCGCGAGATTGGTCACGATCGGAGACAATTTCCTGAGCCGCGCGCTGCCGGCGTAGCTCGACGCGATCGGCGGCGATGTGGCGTTCTTCTTGGCGTCGGCAACGCGTTCGGCGGTCGCGATCAGATGCAGACCGGCAATCGCGCCCGCGCCGATCGCGATCAGGGTCAGCACGACGATGGCAGCGATCAGGCGCATGGCGTCTCCTGCCATCGCGGCGCTATCCGGCCGGCTCGGGCCTCAGAATGGTGCCACGGCGTCATAGATCCGGTGTCCCCATCCAGGCTGCTGCACGTCCGACAGATTTCCGCGCCCGCCGTAGGACACGCGCGCCTCGGCGATCTTGTCGTAGGAGATGGTGTTGGCTCGCGAGATATCGCGCGGACGCACGATGCCGCCGACCTTGAGCACGCGCATCTCCGTGTTGACGCGAAATTCCTGCGAGCCGCTGATCATCATATTGCCGTTCGGCAGCACGTCGGTGACGACGGCCGCGATCGAGAGCCTGATGTCCTCGGTGCGGTCGATCTGGCCGTTGCCCTTGATCTGGGTATTAGTGCTGAGATTGGCGTTGGCCGAACCCGTGTCGTTCCATCCGGCGATGTCCATCAGCCAGTCGAGCCCGAACTTGACCTGCGAATCGCGCGAACGGCCGGTCTTGTTGTCGAGCTTGGCCTTGTCCTGCATCGAGATGATCACCGTCACGACGTCGCCGGTGCGGCGGGCGCGCGGATCGCGGTAGAGATCGGTGCCGTCGTCCCAGGTCGAGCGGTAGCTGACGGGCGTGCGCATGCGCGGCGTCACCGGGATCGGATCGGCCTGCATCCGCAGGCCGCTGCCGACGGGCGACATCTGCGGACCGGTCAGGACTTCGGCCGGATCATGGAAGCAACCGGCCAGAAGTACGGACGCCGCGAGCAGCGAGAGGATGAGGATCGGCTTGGTCATCTATTTGCTCTTTCCGTCGTCCACGCGACGCATGCCGCCGAGCAGGTCTGCGAGGTGCGCCGCGCGTGCCGTGTCCATCTCGTTGAAGATCGCGCTCGAACTGCGCGGGCTGAGCTTGGCGAGCACGGCGGCAGCGGTCTCGTCGGCCATGCCGGCGATCTGCGTCGCCGCAGCTTCGGGCTTCATGCGCGAATAGATCTCGACGACGCTCGCTTCGGCCTTCTTCAGGAAGTCGTCGCGCAGCGCCATCCACTTCTCGTATTCGGCGCGCTTGGCCTCGACCTCGGCGATGCGCTCGCGCAGCAGGCTCTCGGCCTTCTCGAGCTCCTTGAGCTGCCAGGCCAGCCTGGCATCGACGGCGGGATCGGCGACGTTGCTGCAGAACAGCGCGATTTCGTTGTCCGGGGGCGGCGCAGCCTGCGGCGGTGCAGGCTTCGGCGGCGCCGTGACGCTGCCAGGCTTGGCCGGACGGGCAGGCGCCAGTGTCTCCGGCACCGCACCGGTGACCGCGGGGCCCGAATCTTCGGCCGCCCATGCCGTGGCCCGGACCGACGCATTGTCGACAGGTGTCGCGGTGGCCGACGGCTGCGGCTTCTGCGGTCCGCCAGCGCGGGCGCGGGCGAAGGAGAGCAGGTTGAGCGGTTTCGACGGCTTGGCCTCGTCCAAGGCGAGCGCGGGCGAGGCGCTCGCGAGCATTGCTGCCGCGGCCAGCAGGAGGAGTTTGCCTTTGTGATCCAGCTTCAGCATCGGGCCGCGTGCGATTCTCGCTTCAGACCTGAGCATTGAGCGACCAAGCTTGCACGACGCTTGCGCATCATTGCACGATGACGTCGGCCTGGAGCGCGCCTGCCGTCTTGATCGCCTGCAGGATCGCGATGATCCCCGATGGCTTGAGGCCAATCTGGTTCAGCCCGCGCACCAGGCGCTGGAGATCGACCCCGCTCAGGATCGCCACCTGCGATCCGGCCTCGTTGGCTTCGACCACGGTCTGCGGGACGACCACCGTCTGTCCCCGCGAGAACGGCGCCGGCTGCGACACAACCGGCATCTCCGTGACGCGAACCGTCAGATTGCCGTGGGTCACGGCGACGGTGGATATCCGCACGTCGCGCCCGATCACGACCGTGCCGGTGCGCTCGTTGATCACGACGCGCGCCGGCGTATCCGGCTCGACCACCAATTCGCCGATCTCGGCGAGGAAGCGGACAGGGCCGACATGACGCGGCTTCGACAGCACGATGGTGCGGTAGTCGCGCTCGAAGGCGATCTGCGCGCGGTAGCGACCGCCGGCGTAGCGGTTGACAGCGTCCAGGATGCGCGTTGCGGTGACGAAGTCCGGGTTCTTCAGCTGTAGCACCAGGAACTCCATCTCGTGGAGACTTCCCTGCACCTCGCGTTCGACCAGCGCACCGTTCGGGATGCGCCCGGCCGTCGGCGTGCCCTGGCTGACGTTCTGCGCCTGGCCTCCGACGCTGTAGCCGGCAACCGTGATCGCGCCCTGTGCCACCGCATAGACGGCGCCGTCCGCCGCGCGCAGCGACGTCATCACCAATGTGCCGCCGAGCAGCGACGTCGCATCGCCGAGCGAGGACACGGTGACGTCCATGCGCTCGCCGGGCCCGATCGAAGGCGGCAGGTCCGCCGTCACCATCACCGCTGCGACGTTGCGCGTGCGCAGCGTGGTCGGACGCGGGGGATTGTTGGTGCTCGTGGTCTCGTTCCTGACGTTGATGCCCATGTTCTCGAGCATCGACTGCAGGGACTGTTCGGTGAACGGAGCGTTGCGCAGCGTGTCGCCGGTACCGTTGAGGCCGATGACGAGGCCGTAGCCGACGATCTGGTTCTCGCGCAAACCCTTGATGTCCGCGATGTCCTTGATGCGGACGGCGGCCTGGGCGCCGGCGGCCGACACCAGCAGCATGAGCGCAAGCAGGAGCCTGGTCATGACCCTTCCATGACCTTGACGCTGCCGTCCGGCTGGACGACGCCCCTGATGATCACGCCGGTGTCCGTATTGCGCACGGGGATCAGCGCGCCGGCCGCACCCGACTGCATGGCCGAGCCGTAAGTGACGATGGAGAGGCCGCTGTCCTCGACCACGACCTTGACCATGGCGCCGCGCGCGACGGTCCAGGGGTCCTCCACCGCGTTCGTCGGAATGGGCTGGCCCGGTAACAGCGCGCGCCGCGCCATGCGGCCGACCAGGATCTGACGCGCCTCGATGAACATGGCGACGCCGAGCAGGCTCGGCGCGAAGGCGCGCTCGGTGATCATCTCCTCGCGGATCAGCTCGCCGGCGCGGATCGAGACGGCCGGCACGGGAAGCCGCTTCTCCTCGGCCGCGGCGACCCGCGCCGTTACGAGAACCAGCAGCACGGCGGCCAACCCGCGCACGATCAGGCCCACCCTGTTCAACATCGAGACACCGGAACTAGCGCATGCCCTTCGAGACCGTCTGGGCCATTTCATCCGAGGCCTGGATGACCTTGGCATTCATTTCGTAGGCACGCTGTGCCGAGATCAACTCGGTGATTTCCTTGACCGGGTCGACGTTCGAGGCCTCGAGCCATTTCTGGTTGATCTTGCCATAGCCGGCATCGCCCGGCAGACCGACGACCGGCGTGCCGGACGCCGTGGTCTCCTTGTAGAGATTGCTGCCCAGCGGCTCGAGACCCGCTTCGTTGGCGAAGTTGGCGAGGTTGAGCTGGCCGATCTGCCGCGGATTCACTTCCGTGTCGAGCTTGGCAAACACCTGGCCGGTCTGGTTGACGGTGACCTCGACCGTCCCCTGCGGGATGGTGATCGCGGGATCCAGCAGGTAACCGTCGATCGTGACCAGCTGAGCGTTGGCGTTGACGTTGAACGAGCCCGCACGGGTGTATTGCACCTCGTTGTTGGGGCCGAGCACCTGAAACCAGCCACGTCCATTGATCGCGAGATCATAGGGATTGCCGGTCTGCGTCAGCGCGCCCTGGATGTGCAGCTTGCGGATCGCCGCGGACTTGACGCCGAGGCCGAGATTGGCACCTTCCGGAATCGGCGACGAGCCGTTGGTGTTCGCGACCCCCTGCATGCGGTCCATCTGGTAGAACAGATCGGTGAACTCCGCGCGCGCCCGTTTGTAGGAGGTCGAGTTGATGTTGGCGATGTTGTTCGCGATGACTTCGATGTTGGTCTGCTGGGCGTTCATGCCCGTGGCCGCGATGGCGAGCGATTTCACTGGTCCCACTCCTTCAGATCAAATCGACATCCGAACGACTTCCTGGTAGGCCTGGACGACCTTGTCGCGAACCGCGACCGCCGTCTGCAGGGCCTGCTCGGCCGACATCAGCGCTTCCACGACGCGGCGCGTCGATTCCTTGCCCTGCATTGCAGAGATCGATGCCGCCTCGCCCGCCTTCAGCGTCCCGATCGCATCCGACGTCACCTGCTTCATCACCGATTCGAAGCCGACGTCGTCACTGGTCTGGATCGCGGTGGTCGCCGCCGGCGAGACGGCCTGCGTCTCGGTCGCACGGCTCGCGGCTTGCCCTGCGGAAATCGCGGTGGATGAAATCGCCTCAAGCATGGTCAGCTCCTCAAGAGATCGATGGTCATGCCGAGCATGGACCTCACCTGCTTCACGACCTGGAGATTGGCCTCATAGGAGCGGTTGACCTCCCGCATGTCGGCCATCTCGATCATCATGTTCACGTTCGGCAGCTTGACGTAGCCGGCCTTGTCGGCGGCGGGATGCCCCGGATCGTACTCCACCCGGTAAGGCGTGGTGTCGACCCCGATCTCCTTGACCTTCGCGAGCTGTGCGCCCGAGGCGCGATCCATCGCCGCATCGAAGGTGATGGTCTTGCGCTGATACGGATCGGCGCCGGCGGCGCGCCCCGTCGAGGTGGCGTTCGCGAGGTTTTCCGAGACGATGCGCATGCGCGTCGACTGCGCTTCGAGCCCGGAGCTTGCGACCGTCAGCGAGGCGCTCAATGAGTCCAGCATGTCAATTCACCTCAGGCCTTTGCACTCGACAGCACCATGCGGTGAAACGACCGCACGATCGCCGCGTTCATCGAATAGTCGCGATTGACGTCGCTGCCCTTGATCATTTCCTGCTCGAGGCTGACGGAGTTGCCGGAGTGAACCACTTCCCAGCTGTCCTTCTTCGCGGTCGCCCGCGTGTCGGTCTCGGCTGCGGCCAATTGCATGTGCGAAGGCGACGTCGTCGCAAGCCTCACCGGCATGCCATCGAGCACCTTGTTGAACGGCTCGACGTCGCGCGCCCGAAAGCCCGGCGTGTTGGCGTTGGCGACGTTGGTGGCGATGGTCGACTGACGCAGCTCGAGATAGCGCGCCTGCGACGATGCGAGTTCGAAGAGAAAAAGCGGTCCCACGACGGCCCCATTCTGATCCATTCGGGACGAGCCTAGGGCGTTAAGCTTTCGTCAAGCTGTTGCGCGAAGCACCATCCTCGGAAATCTATCGAACGTTCTCGGGCCGCGGCGCCTGCTTGGATTGGAGGAAGTAGATGATCTCGGCAACGGGCCGGAAGAATTCCGCCGGAATCACCTGATCGACCTGGACTGCCTCGTAGAGCGCGCGCGCCAGCGCCTTGTTTTCGATGACGGGGATTCGGTTCTGCTCGGCAATCTCGCGGATCTTCAGCGCGATCACGTCCATGCCCTTGGCCACGACCAGCGGCGCGGCGTTTTCCTCGCGCTTGTAGCGCAGCGCGATCGCGAAGTGCGTCGGATTGGCAATCACCAGCGTCGCGCGCGAGGCCGAGGCGATCATGCGTTGGCGCGACCGGTCGCGCGCCAGCGAGCGCAAGCGCGCCTTGATCAGGGGATCGCCTTCCGCCTGCTTGTGCTCGTCCTTGATCTCCTGCTTGGTCATGCGCAGCTCGCGCCGCCAGTGGAAGCGCGCCCAGGCGAGATCGATCGCCACCAGCACGATGGTGGCGATGCAGATCGCCGAGACGATGCGCATCGCGATGTTGAGGATCATCTCCGGCAGCGCGACCGGGTCGGTGTACATGGCCTCGAACGCCCTCGCTTCGGACGCGCGCAGCACGAAGGCGACCACGGCGGTCACCGCGGCGAGCTTGAACAACGACTTGGCGAACTCGATCAGGCCCTGCGTCCCGAACAACCGCTTCCAGCCGCTGACTGGAGAGATTCGCGACATGTCAGGCTTGATCCGCTCGAGCACCAGGCGCGGCGCGTTCTGCAGCAGCGAGGCCGCGAGCCCGAACACCACCAGGATGACCACCAAGGGCACCAGGAACCGCAGCGCCTGCAGGCCGACCACGGTGAGCAGGTTCTGCGCGTCCGCACCGGTCGAGAGCGGGAAGCCCTCGGGATCGTCGAGCAGGCTCTTCAGCGTCGGCGTCAATTGCTGCACGCCCTGGCCGATCAGGAATGCCTGGATCACCATCAGCGCGGCCATCGAGGCGAAAATGGAGGCCTCCCGAGAGACCGGAATCTTGCCCTGTTCGAGCGCATCGCGGACTTTCTTCTCGGTCGGCTCTTCTGTCTTGCTCTCCTGATCGGATGTTTCTGCCATGCCCGTTCAGCGGTCAGCGGAAGACCAGCCCATCCTCCTGCTCGGGGTTGAGCTCGATTTCGCCCTTCTCCGCGAGGTCGAGTGCAAGGTCGGTGATCACACGGCGCGCCTCGAGCACGTCGCGCTGGTTCGACGGCTCGCCGATCGCGAGCTCGGCCTCGACGACGCGGCGGACGCGCGAGGCGACCGCGGACAGGATCACCTCGCGGAAATGCTTGTCGGTGCCCTTCAGTGCGACCACGATGCGGTCGGTCGGAACCTGGTCGAAGATCATGGTGCGCGCCTTCGGCGCCAGGTTGATGACGTCGTCGAAGGTGAACAACAGCTCCTTTAGCACCTCGGCCGACTTCGGACGCTTCTCCGACAGGCTCTTCAGGATGTCCTCGATGTGGCCGCGCTCCATCTTGTTGATGATGTCGGCGACGCGGGCGTAGGTGTCGGCGCCGAGGTTGCGGGCGAAATTCAGCGTCAGATCTTCGTGCAGCGTCTTCTCGAGGACCTTCATCGCGTCATCAACGATCGGCTTGAGGCTGAGCACGCGCCGCATCAACTCGTTGCGCAGACTCGACGGCAGCTGGCTCATGACCTTGGCGGCGCAGGACGGCTTGACTTTGGACAGGATGAGCGCCGCGGTCTGCGGATGCTCCTTGGACAGGTAGGTGGCCAGCGAATTTTCCGACACCGACGAGACGCGGTCCCACACAGAGCGGCTCGAATTGCCGAGTAGGTCCGTCATGATCGCCGAAACCTGATCGGCCGGAAGCACGTCGCCGAGCACCGCTTCCAGGCCACCGAGGGTGCCGAGAATGTTCGCGCCCATCGAGAACTGCTGGGCGAACTCCTCGACGATCCCCTCGAGCTCCTGCGCGGTGATCGGCCGCAGCTCCGCCGCCGCCTTGGTGACGATGCGGATCTCCTGCGGCTCGAACTGCTGAAGCACGCTCGCCGCCGCCTGCCGGCCCATGGCCAGCAGGAGCGCGGCGACCTTTTCCGTGCCGCCCAGCGTGGTAACGCCTCGCTGCTTGACGGGAGCGATGCCGACCGGTGCCGCCATGGTCAGGTATCACCCTGCCCCAGCGGTCCGACGATCTCCGTGAGTGAGACGCCGAAGCGGGAATTGTCCTCTTCGACGACGACCACCTCGCCGCGGGCGACGATGCGGCCGTTGACGACGACGTCGACGGGCTCCCCGACCCGGTGATCGAGCGGAACCACCGCGCCGCGTCCGAGCTTCATCAGGTTCGCCACCGGAATGGTCGCCGATCCCAGCACCACCTGCATGGTGACGGGAATGCGCAAGATGGCGTCGACATTGGCGAACTTGCCGGTCTCCTCGGCCGTGCGCTGGGCGATCTCGGCCAGGCGTTCCAGCGGTGACGTCTCGGTCTCAGCCGATGCAGGTGCAGACTCGTAGTCGAATGATTGCGCCATATGGTATCGCCTCTTGGTACTTCCGCTGCCGGAGCGCCGTGGCGTTCCGGCCGTATTGCTCTGCCGGTGCCGGCATTCAGTGCTTGTTCAGCTCGGCGGTCGCGGCCGTCGCCGCGGGTGCGAGCCCGCTGCGCGCATCGAGCGCTGCGATCGCCTCGTGAGCCTGATCGATCTTCGTGCTCAGCACGTTGGCGAGGCGTCCGAGATTCGCCGTGGAATCGTGCGCCGCGGTGATGACCGTGTCGAAGGCACCCGCGGTCTCGTGCATGATGGTTGAGAATTCGCCCTGATAGCTGCGCAGCCGCGCCAGCTCGCGATGCATCCTGGTCACCCGCAGGCTGGTGAAGGCGAGCGCAACCAGCAGCACGATATCAACGAGATAGGATATCATCGACGAACTCCCGCTTCTGATCGACGGGATCTGCCACCTGCATGGCGTAATAGCCGTCGAGCTGGCCGATCTGACACCAGAACAACACCTGATTGTTGCTTTCGAGACGGGCCAGCGTGCGCGGCGTGGCCTCGAGCTCGAGCACCTGCCCGACCTCGAACTTCACGACGTCGCCGAGCGTCACCATCTTCTCGTCGAGGACGGCACTGAGGGTCACCTCGGTCCGCTGCACCTCGCTTTCCATCTGTTCGCGCCAGCGTGGGTCGGCGGCGCGACCGTCGCTGACGACCACGTGAGCGAGCTTTTGACGCAGCGGGTTGAGCGCGGAGTGCGGAATGATCAGGAACATCTGACCGCCGCGGTAGAGTGCCTGCACCATCATGTTCGCGCAGATCGACATGTTGCTGGCGCGTCCGATCGCCAGCGACGCCATCGCGGTCTCGACACGCTCGACGCGGAAGGTGACGTTGGACGTTCCGGCGAAGGCGCCTTGCAGCGCCTTGGCGAACCGCTCGAACAGCGCCTGGACCAGCCGTATCTCAATGTTCGAGAACGTCCGTTCGACGTCAAGCGGCGGTTCCGCTCCGTCAGAGCCGAACATCGCCTCGACCATCGTGAATACGAAGTCGCGGTCGAGCATGATAATGACGCGCGAATCCCACTGCTCGGCATAGAGCACGGCCGCGACCGCGTTGCCCTCGTAGTCCTTGATGATGTCGCCGAGCGGATCGTTGGTGATGCCGTTGACCGAGAAATAGCAGGGCGTTCCGGCCATCGGCTGCAGGCTGTCGGTGCACGATGCCGCCATGCGATCGAAGATCACATTGAGCATCGGCATACGCTCGATCGATATGCCAGCAGCGTCCAGCAGGTAGTTCGGCAGCTGCTTGCGCTGGTCGACTTCTGCGTCTTCCATCATCATGCGCGCGCCGCCTTGGGTTCAGCGTCGGCAGCGACGGGCTTGGGACCTGCGATCGTCTCGTTTTCGACGACGTCGATCGAGGGACGCTCGCTGCTGGAGATCATCTTGCGGCCGTGCTCGACGGCGATCTGCGGCATGGCACCGTTCATGAATGCCAGCAGCGTCTGCTTGACGATGATGTAGGGCCGACACTTCTTCTCGCGCGTCATCTTGATCTTGATCGCGAAGGGCGAAAGCACGCCATAGGACAGGAAGATGCCTGCGAAGGTGCCTACCAGGGCTGCACCGATAAAGCCGCCCAATAGCTTCGGCGACTGGTCGAGCGCGCCCATCGCCTTGATGACGCCAAGCACGGCGGCGACGATGCCGAGCGCCGGCAGCGCCTCGGACACCGTCACCAGCGCATGATAGGGCGCCAGCTTGCCTTTCACGATGGTATGGATCTCCTCGTCCATCAGCGCCTCGATCTCGTGCGTGCGCGCATTGCCCATGATTATCAGGCGGACATAGTCGCAGATGAACTGGAGCAGCGAGGGATCTCCGAGCACGCTGGGGAACGCCTTGAAGATTTCGGAGGAGGCGGGATCGTCGATATGCGCCTCGACTTCGTTGCGCCCCTTGCCACGCAGCTCGCGCATCAGAGCGTGGAGCGCGCCGAGCAGGTCAAGGTAGTAGCGCTGGCCGGGCACCGCGCCGGTGATGGCCTGCATGCAGGCGACGCCCGTGTCCACCACCGTCTTCCATGGATTGGCCACGATAAAGGTGCCGACCGCGGTTCCCATGATGATCACGAACTCCCACGGCTGCATGAGCACGGCCAGGTGCCCGCCCATGGCGGCAAAGCCGCCGAGCAGCGCCGCTACCGTGATGAAAATCCCCACGAAACTGCCCAACGCGCCGCTCCATCGCCGATCCCACCTGGAATACCTAGTCGGCGACGCTTGCGCGAAGCTGGCTTCGAGGTCGCCAGCCCCGCGCAAGCAATTGGCGGCAGCTTGAAGCGGGGTCGCGACCTGCGGCCGGAGGGGCGCGTGTCATGCTATCCACCATCGCGGACTACACCAGGCTGACCAAAGACATGGGCAAGTCGCTGACGCAGGTCGCGAAGCAGCCGGACGTCAGCCGCGACACCGACTATTTCCTCGGCCATATCGGCAAAGTGAAGACCATCGACGATTTCCTGAAGGACTATCGTCTCTATTCCTATGCGATGAAGGCCTATGGCCTCAGCGACATGACCTACGCCAAGGCGTTCATGCGCAAGGTGCTGACCGAGGGGGTCACGAGCAAGGACGCCTTCGCCAACAAGCTGACCGACACCCGCTACCGGCAATTCGCGACCGCCTTCAATTTCGCCGCACTCGGCGACAAGGCGACCCAGACCGCCGCGGCCACGACCGGCACCGCGACCCAGTACGTCACGCAGACGATGGAGGAGAAGGCCGGCGATCAGAACGAAGGCCTGCGTTTGGCGCTGTATTTCACCCGCAAGGCTTCCACGATCACGACCGCCTACCAGATCCTGGCCGACAAGGCGCTGACGCAGGTGGTGCAGACCGCGCTCGGCCTGCCTTCGACGATCAGCGCGGCGAACATCGACGCCCAGGCCAAGATGATCGCGGACAAGATCAAGCTCACCGACTTCCAGGATCCGGCCAAGGTGACCAAGTTCGTGCAGCGCTTTGCGGCGATGTGGGATGCGACCCAGGCCCGGAACGACAGCTCGACCAATCCCGCGCTGGTCCTGATCGCCGGCGCCGCGACGTCGGTCAGCATGGATACCAACGTGCTCACGACGCTTCAGAACATCAAGTTCAACAGGTAAGTCATGCAATCGGCTCTCTATGTGGGATTGTCGGCGCAGGTCGCCCTCGAAAAGCGCCTCCAGACGATCGCCAACAACGTCGCCAACGTCAACACGGCCGCGTTCCGCACCGACGTGGTGAAGTTCGAGACCGTGCTGTCGAAGGCCGGTCCGACGCCGGTGGCGTTCTCCTCGCCCGGCGACAACGTCATCTCGCGCGAGATGGGCAACATTACCGAGAGCGGCAACCCGCTGGACGTCGCCGTGGTCGGCCAGGGCTGGATCGCCTTCGCCGGTCCGAACGGCACGGTCTACACGCGCGACGGCCGGCTCCAGATCGCCACCAACGGCGATCTTCAGACCGTGAGCGGCTTTCCGATCGTCGATTCCGGCGGCGCGCAGATCACGCTCGACCCGAACGGCGGACCGATCTCGATCGCGCGCAGCGGCGCGATCATCCAGGACAACAACGAGATCGGCACCATCGGCCTGTTCAGCATTCCGGCCGACGCCAATCTCGAACGCTATGGCAATTCCGGCGTGACGCCCGACCGGCCAGCGACCGCCATCGCGGACTTCTCCCGGGACGGCTTCAAGCAGGGCTATGTCGAAGGCTCCGGCGCCAATCCGATGCTCGAACTGACGCGGCTGATCTCGGCATCGCGCGCTTTCGATGGCACCAACTCGATGATCGAGGGCACCGAGAGCTCGCTGCAGAACGCGATCCGGACCCTCGGCGAACCCGGCAAGTAGATTGCGCGCCAAGCGCGCAGGATGAGGTTGGACGGTTTCCTTGAACGCTCTTCGGCAACTCGAGTGGGCGCTGCTGGAGCTTCAGCAGAGCACTCCCCTGGCAAGCGTCAGTGGCGCGATCTCCGAGATCGCGCCGACGCATTTCCGCGTCTCCGGCCTGTCGCGCTTCGTCAGGCTCGGCGAGCTCATCGGCGTCGATTGCGGCGGTAAGCGCCAGATCGGCGAGGTGGTGCGGATCGACAGCGACGGCATCATCGCCAAGCCGTTCGACCGGCAATTTGGCGGCGGGCTCGGCTCGGCGGCCTACCGGATGCCGCCGCTGTCCTTCGCGCCCGATCCGAGCTGGAAGGGCCGCGTCATCAACGCCCTCGGCGCGCCGCTGGGCGGACAGGGGCCGCTCACGCAAGGGTCGCAGGCGGTCTCGACGGAGGCGGAGGCGCCGTCGGCCATGAAGCGTGCGCGCGTGCACAAGCCGCTGCGCACCGGCGTACGCGTCATCGACCTGTTCGCGCCGGTCTGCGCCGGCCAGCGCGTCGGCATCTTTGCCGGATCGGGCGTCGGCAAATCGACGCTGCTCGCGATGCTCGCCCGCAGCCAGGGCTTCGATACGGTCGTGCTGGCCCTGGTCGGCGAGCGCGGCCGCGAGGTGCGCGAGTTCATCGAGGACGTGCTCGGCAACGACCGTCATCGCGCTGTCACAATCGTGTCGACGGGCGACGAAAGCCCGATGATGCGGCGACTGGCGCCGAAGACGGCGATGGCAGTCGCCGAATATTTCCGCGACCGCGGCGAAT
This sequence comes from Bradyrhizobium sp. NBAIM03, assembly GCF_020194055.1. Taxonomy (NCBI): domain Bacteria; kingdom Pseudomonadati; phylum Pseudomonadota; class Alphaproteobacteria; order Hyphomicrobiales; family Nitrobacteraceae; genus Bradyrhizobium; species Bradyrhizobium sp. NBAIM03. The sequence goes on from NZ_JADYVS010000001.1 coordinate 520,928, forward strand.
CGGTCCTGCTGATGGTGGATTCGATCACCCGTTTTGCCCACGCCGCCCGCGAGGTCGCGCTCGCCGCCGGCGAGCCCGCGGTGGCGCGCGGCTACGCGCCGACGGTCTTCACCGATCTGCCGCGCCTGCTCGAGCGCGCCGGCCCCGGTGAGGAGGGTTCCGGCACCATCACCGGGATCTTCTCCGTGCTGGTCGACGGCGACGATCACAACGAGCCGATCGCCGACACCATCCGCGGCACGCTGGATGGGCACATTGTGCTCTCCAGGCACATCGCCGATCAGGCACGCTATCCGGCCGTCGATGTTCTGGCCTCGGTCTCCCGCCTCGCCCACAACGTCTGGGACCCCGAGGAGCGCGAATTGGTGAGCAAGCTGCGCGCCATGATCGCGAAATACGAGGACACGCGCGACCTTCGCCTGATGGGCGGCTATCAGCCGGGACGTGATTCGGGCCTCGACCAGGCGGTCGAGATGGTTCCGCGAATCTACAACGCGATGCGACAGGGCGCATCGGCCCCGCCGAGCGCCGATCCGTTCCGCGAGCTTCGGGACATGCTCAAGGGCGACTGACGGGTGGAGAGGGGTGAGGCGCCTGCCGTCCGCCCTGCCCGTGGTTTTCGACAAGAGATTGCGCATGTCGCTACGCTTCCAGCGCATGCGCGTGCACACCGGCTCACCCATTTTGGTCGTGAGCGAATTCGCCGTTCGGATGTGCACGAGCTGGCAAGCGCTGTGCAAGCGATCGAAGAGTCTATTCTGCAAGCACGACGGGAACAACCGCCGCGTGCAATTCCAATGAGTTCCCTCGACGATTCCGCGGCAGAACGCACAAGTTGTGGATGACGTGCCGCCAAACGTCATCGTGATGCACAAGCTTCGATCAGTTTGCATCAACGCAAGACAACAACGCGCGTGCAATCAAACTCTCACAATATCGAGTGCATATTACTCGCCGTGCCATGTATTGCGTTCACCATCATGTGTTGCGAACAACGAGATTGCCCTTGAACGTTACATTCGCCTGCGACGACATCCAGCCTGTGAGAGGGTCTCTACTTGATTTTGTTGAGAAGCTCATCCATCGTTTTGGTTGAGTATAAGAAACGTCTGCTTGTGACTTGAACTTTGGGGGCTCCGGTTGAGCTACTCCGATCCACCGTTTGCCGGCGACGGCAACCCGAGCTCCCGCGCGACGACCACGCCGTTGGCATGCCATCAGCGATACGGCTTCTCGCTGCGGACGATGCGACGCTCATCGGCCGAGGTCGGGCGCGGTGCGATCCGCGCCATTGTGCGAGAGTTCGACAGGGCATGCTCGTCTGACACTCAGGGCGCAAAGCGGCTTCGGGACGCCGCAGACGAAGTTCCGGGGACGAGGTAGATTCATGCCATTGGCGCGGGAAGCCGTCGAGCTGCTGGTTCAGGCGGCGCGGGCTTGGTATTTCGAAGGCAATCAGCATGGATTGCGCGATCGGGAATGGATGGCGCTGCGCTTTCTCGGGCGCGCCAACAGGTTTTCGCGCACGCCGTCCGCACTGGCCGGCTTCATCGGCGCCACACGCGCGACGGCGTCGCAGATCGTGAAGACTCTGGAGAGCAAGTCGTTCCTGGTGCGAAAGCCGTCGCATGAGGACAAGCGTTCCGTCGTCCTGCACGTCACGTCCCAAGGTGAGAAGTGCCTGAGCCAGCACGACCCGATCAATCACGTGGTCAACGCGGTGACGTCGCTCGGGACCGAGGAGTGCATCAGGCTGCGCGACTCTCTCCGCGAGATCCTCAATCACCTCGATGCTGCCCATCAGCGGCTCGAAGCGAGCATCTGCCGGGACTGCATGTTTCTCGCAGAGCGCGGGCCGGGCACCGGCAAGGGGCGTGGAAACGCCGAATTCATGTGCCGGCTCTATCGTGCTCCGATCTCGCTCGAGGAGACCGAGCTGCTCTGCACCAGCTTCGAGCGCACGCGTGACCGCCCCAAGATCGAGCAGCATCTCGACCGCGAGCGCATGGCGAGCCAGGGCTGAGGCCGCCAAGAAGCGGCGCTCCATCAACGTCATTGCGAGCGAAGCGAAGCAATGACGGAGTATGAGGCGATAGCTCGCTCTCCGAGTGACGGCTGTCATTCCCCGCGAAGGCGAGGAATCCAGTACGCCGCGGCCTCTCGATTCAATCACAGGCGTCTCGGAGTACTGGATCGCCCGGTCAAGCCGGGCGATGACAGCGAATGTGTGACGCAGACGTGCGTACTCGGCCTCGCGGCTGCTTCGCCCGAGCTTTGCTTCGTCTCGCCGCCCTCATCGGCAAGAGGGCGCAGGGAAGGCCGGGTGCCGGCGGCACCCGCGGTCCGCTGCGCTAGAGCACACGCAGGAAGAACCGCACAGCAGCATACAGGTGAAGCCCAACACACGGCCTTCCCTGCGCGATGGTCGGACGGCTTATGCCGCGCTCTCCCGGGAGCCGAGTTCCCTCTGGCCTCCCTCGCTCCCGCGAAAGTCGCCGGCACCGCGCCGGTTGACGCCAATGCCGCATTCGCGAGAGCTTGACCGTAGCAACGACGGCCAGGACCACACGGTTTTGCCGTACGCACGGCCCGCCATTTCGCCCGCAGTATTCCCTGACACCGTCGACAGCGCCGGAAACTTACAGACGAGACGAAACCTAGCAGCGCCGCTCGTCCGCGCGCGGCCGCGAGCTCACCGGGGACTACCCTCCCTGCCCGCACCTTTCGCGCCCGACGCTGCCGCGTCCACCGCAAGCCCGGCTCGCGACAATGACGACCTCATGATCGCCCCTCGAGATTGAGCCGGGATGACCGACACATACGACAAATCCGAATTTCGGTAAAGAAGAATATCTTTGCTTCACTGGGTTGACACGAGACCGAAACACACCGCCAGGCTGGCCCTCGAACCCGCGGGGACCAGACGCACCCTTGTATGCATTATCCCAGTTGCCATTCCCCTGCGCTTCGCTTTACATGCCCTCAACTGCCCCGCGGAACGGCCGGGGCCGGAAAAATCACACAGATTTCCAGGGGACGAGCATGGCGCGCAACATATTGATTCTTGGGGCTTCTTACGGCTCCCTGCTGGGCACGAAGCTGCTGATGGCCGGGCACAACGTGACCCTGGTCTGCCGCGCAAAGACTGCGGAGCTGATCAACCGCGACGGTACCGAGGTGCGCATTAAGCTACGCGACGAGGCGGTGCACCGGGCGATCTTCTCCCGCAACCTCCCTGGCAAGCTCGACGCGGTGACGCCGGCCAATGTCGACCTCTCCCGCTACGATCTGGTCGGCCTCGCGATGCAGGAGCCGCAATACACCAACCACACGGTGCGCGTCCTCATGGTCAAGATTGCCGCGGCGAAGCTGCCGTGCCTGTCGATCATGAACATGCCGCCCCTGCCCTACCTGAAGCGGATTCCGGCACTCGCCGACATGGATCTCGAGGAGGCCTACACCAATGCGCAGGTGTGGGAGCGGTTTGAGCCCGGGCTGGTGACGCTGTGCTCGCCCGACCCGCAGGCCTTCCGGCCGCCGGAAGAGGCCGCCAACGTGCTGCATGTCGGCCTGCCCACCAACTTCAAGGCGTCGGTCTTCGCCGACGAGAAGCACAACAAGCTGCTGCGCGAGCTGGAGGCCGACATCGACGCGGTGACGCTCGACGGCCACGACGTGCCGGTGAAGCTGAAAGTGTTCGATTCCCTGTTCGTGCCGCTGGCGAAATGGTCGATGCTGCTGACCGGCAATTACCGCTGCATCACGCCGAACGAGCCGCAGTCGATCCGCGACGCCGTGCACGGCGATCTCAATCGTTCGCAGACGATCTACGACCATGTCGATGCGATCGCCCGCCGCCTCGGCGCCGATCCGCAGGACCAGGTGCCGTTCGCGAAGTACGCCAAGGCCGCGGAGAGCCTGCTCAAGCCGTCATCGGCGGCGCGCGCGGTCGCGAGCGGTGCGCCCTTCATCGAACGCGTCGACCTGCTGGTGAAGCTGATCTCGCATCAGCTCGGCGTGCCCAACGCCGAGATCGACCGCACCGTCGACACCGTGGACCAGAAACTGAACGAGAAGATCGTGCAGGGCGGCTCCGGCGCGCAGTAGCGCGGCGCGCCCCGGCAATGCCGGCGCTCAGGCAACCAGGAAGGATTGCAGCCAGATCAGCCCGGTCACCGCGACCAGCGTGACTGCGCCGGTGCGTGTGACGAGGTCAGGGCGCCCGAGGCGACGGGCGCCGCGTCCGAGCGTTGCGCCGAGAATGATCCACGCGGCGCCGGCGGTGAGAATCTGCAGCGCGATCACGCCGAGCCACGGCAGCAGTTCGAGCGGCCCGGGCCCAAGCGGCAGCAGCAGGAACGCGAAGACCAGTGCTTTCGGGTTGAGCAGCGTCGTCAGCAGCACCTGGCCGAACGTCACCGCAGCGCCGCCGCGCAGCTCGCGCGTATTGACGCGCCAGAGCATGACCGCGAGGCACAGGATGTAGATGGTCACGGCGACGCGGAGCAGCAGCGCCGCAATCGGGATGTCGCTGATGATTGGACCGAGCGCCAGCCGCAGCACCGCGATCGCCAACAGATAGCCGCACAGTTCCGCCGCAAGCAGATGAAGGGAGCGCGAGATGCCCGCTCCGGCCCCCGATGTCGCCAACAGCGTGTTGGTCGGCCCCGGCACCGCCAGCAGGAAATAGGTCGCCGTGAAGAAGGTCAGAAAGGTCATACGGCCGGATAGCAGGTCTCGGGCCGGTCGATCTTGATCTGCGTCATTTCGGGCCGAGCGATGGCGGTCTGCACCATCTTCCCCGAGCCGACGCCGTTCGGCACCGGGTTCCTGCCGCTCACGGCGGAGCTTTCCGGTTTTGGCGTGGGCAACACCACCTGATTGGCGCTGGAGCGCTCGACGCGCCGCGGCTGGATTGATAAGCCGCTGTCCGCGAATGACGGACTTTGAGTCGGGGACATGACGGTTGCGATCGAGATGGGGCAGACCACGGCAGGCGCCGCGGCCGCCATGGACCTCGAGGAACTGCTGGCGACCCGTCTCCTGGTGCAGGGCAATTCGGGCTCCGGCAAGTCGCATCTCTTGCGGCGGCTGCTGGAACAGAGCGCCCCCTGGGTGCAGCAGGCCATCATCGATCCCGAGGGCGACTTCGTCACGCTGGCCGAGCGCTTCGGCCATCTGGTGATCGAGGCCGAGGATCACACCGAGCGCGGCCTCCAGGTCGCGGGCGAGCGCGCACGGCTGCATCGCGTCTCCACCGTGCTCAATCTCGAAGGTCTCGACGCCGAGAACCAGATGCGGCGCGCGGCTGCGTTCCTTGGCGGGATGTTCGACGTCGACCGCGATCATTGGTACCCGATGCTCGTCGTCGTCGACGAAGCGCAGTTGTTTGCGCCGGCGGTGGCGGGCGAAGTCTCGGACGAAGCACGCAAGCTCTCGCTCGGCGCCATGACCAATCTGATGTGCCGCGGCCGCAAGCGCGGGCTTGCCGGCATCATCGCGACCCAGCGCCTGGCCAAGCTCGCCAAGAACGTTGCGGCCGAAGCCTCGAACTTCCTGATGGGCCGCACCTTCCTCGACATCGACATGGCGCGCGCCGCCGACCTGCTCGGCATGGAGCGGCGGCAGGCGGAAGCCTTCCGCGATCTCGAGCGCGGCCAGTTCATGGCACTGGGACCTGCGCTGTCGCGCCGGCCGCTGCGCCTCAACATCGGCCCGACCGAGACCAGCCCGCGCAATTCGACGCCGCGGCTGATGCCGCTGCCGGAAGCCACGCTTGAAGATGCCCGCGCGGTCATCCTCGCCGCACCGCCGCCCGATGCCAGCCGGCCGCAGCGACGGCCGGCTCCGGATCTGCTCGAGCAGCTTCGCGCGGCGAAGGCCGCCGCGGTGCCGGAGATTCGGCTAGAGGTGGTCGAGGCTCCCGTCAGTGCCGAAGAGCTCGCCGAGCGGCGCGAGCGCGTGGATCGCACGCTGCGTGCCGTGATGGCCGAGCCCGACGCCGGCTTCCGCGCCATCGGCGTGCTCTATCAGGAGTTCGTGGTCCGCTGCCGCATCGAGGGCTTAGGGGCGGCGGTGCCCGATCTCAACGAATTCCGGCGCATGCTGACGCATGCGCGCGCCGGGCTCGGGACGGATCTCACTGAAGACGACGCCTGGCAGGACGTGGCGCTGCGCGCCTCGATCCTGCCCGACGACATGCAGGGCGTGTTCATGATGATCGCGCGCGCGGCGAAGGAAGGCTGGCCCTGCCCCGGCGATGCCGCGATCGCCCGCGCCTACGGCTCGCACTCGCTGCGCCGCGCGCAGCGCCTGCTCGGTTACATGGAGGAGCAGGGCCTGATCGTCGTCCAGCTCGACGGCGGCGGCCGCCGGATCGTGACGCTGGTGGAGCTCGCCTGGGCGACCGCGCCGGGCGATCCCAACGGCGATGATCAGCCGGCGGAGCAGGTCGCAAGCGCGGCGTCGGCCTGAGCGTCAGGCCGCCTCGGAGCCGCCGAGATAGGCGTCGCGGATGCGGGGGTCGTCCTTCAGTGCGCGCGCGGGGCCAGACAGCACGATCTTGCCGGTCTGCAGCACATAGGCCTCGTGCGCGATCTCGAGCGCGAGGCTGGCGTTCTGCTCGACCATGAAAACCGAGACGCCCGCCTGGTTGATGCTGCGGATCAGCTCCAGCACGCGATCGACATAAAGCGGCGACAGGCCCATGGTCGGCTCGTCCATCACGATCATGCGCGGGCGGCTCATCAGCGCGCGCGCCATCGCCACCATCTGCTGCTCGCCGCCGGACAGCGAGCCGGCGCGCTGCGACAGCCGCTGGCCGAGCTTCGGGAACAGCGTCAGCATCCTGTCGAGATCCTGCGCGATGGCGTCGCGGTCGTTGCGCACGAAGGCGCCCATCAGGATGTTCTCGCGCACGCTCATGTCGGCGAACAGCCGCCGCGCCTCCGGCACCGAGGCGATACCGCGGCGGACGACCTGCGGCGTGGTGAGCCCGATCAGCGAAGCGCCGTCGAACGTCACCTCGCCCGAGCGCGGCTTCACCAGCCCTAAGATGATCTTCATCGTGGTCGACTTGCCGCTCGCGTTGCCGCCGAGCAGGCAGACGATGTGGCCGCGCGCGACCGTGATCGACAGGTCGAAATGCACCTGGGCCTGACCGTAGAAGGTGTTGACATCAGACAAAGCCAGCAGTGCTTCGGGTGCGCTCGTCATGCCGCGCTCTCCTGCTCAGTCGTCCCTGACAGTCCGTGGCCGAGATAGGCCTCGATCACCTTGGGATCGGTTCGCACCTGCTCGCCCGGCCCTTCCGCGATCTTCTTGCCCTCGTCCATGACGATGACGCGGTCGGACAGGCGCATCACCATCTCCAGCTTGTGCTCGATCAGCAGGATCGTTAGCCCTTCGGCTTTCAATTCGGCGACGAGTCCCTGCATCTCCGCGGTCTCGGTCGGGTTCATGCCGGCGGTGGGCTCGTCGAGCAGCAGCAGCCGCGGCTTCAGCGCCAGCGCGCGGGCGATCTCGACGCGCCGGCGGTTGGCATAGGAGAGGCTGTAGGCGGGCTGGTCGATGCGCGGCAGCAGCCGTTCGCCGAAACGCGCGAGGATGGCCTTCACCTCCTCGCGCAGCCGCTCCTCCTCGGCCCTGACGCGCGAGGGACGCAGCAAGGCCAGACCCAATTCCAGCAGCGGACCGATCACCGGCACGGCCGGCTTCACGGCGCGCAGCCGCGTGTGCGCGCCGATCAGGACATTGTCCATGACGCTGAGATTGCCGAACACGCGGCCGAGCTGGAAGGTGCGCGCGATGCCTTCGGCCGCGAGCCGCTCCGGCGACAGGCCGGTGATGTCCTGCCCTTCGAAGCTGACGGTGCCGGCATCGGGCCGGTCCAGCCCGGTGACGAGATTGAACAGCGTCGTCTTGCCGGCGCCGTTCGGGCCGATGATGCTGATCAATTCGCCCTTGGCAAGATCGAGGTCGATCGTATCGACCGCGGTGAGGCCACCGAAACGGCGCGTCAGGCCGCGCAGGGACAGCATGGCGTGAAGCTGCTTCTCCATCAGACCGTTCCCAACAGGCCCTGCGGCCTGAACCGCACGAGCAGCAAGAGAACGATGCCGTAGATCAGGATGCGATACTCCGCCGCGATCCGGAACACTTCGGGCAGGCCGACCAGCGCCACCGCCCCGACGATGGCGCCGACGACGTTGCCGAGGCCGCCGAGGATGACGACGGTCAGCGCCAGAATGGATTGCTGCGTGTTGAAGGTCTCGTGGTTGATGTAGGAATAGAGATGTGCGGCAATGCCGCCGCTGACGCCAGCGGCGAAGCCGCCGAAGATGAAGGCGATCGACTTGTAGCGGTTCAGGCTGAGGCCATAGGCGCGCGCGGCGATGTCGTCGTCACGGATGGCACGAAAGCTGCGGCCGAGATGCGAGGTGAGCAGCCGCCCCTGCAGCAGCGCCAGCACGACCATCACCGCAAGGCCGAACCAATAGACCGAGGTCGGGCTGATCAGGTCATAGCCGAATAGAGCCAGCGGCGGAATGCCGGAGATGCCGATCGGGCCGCGCGTCACGCTCTCCCAGTTCAGGATCACCAGCGCCACGATCTCGCCGATCGCAAGCGTCGCGATCGACACGTAATGCCCGCGCAGGCGGAATGACGGCGAGATCAGGAGCGTGCCGAGCGCGGCGCTCATCAGGCCACCGCCGATGACGGCAAGTCCGGCCGGAACGGCCAGCGTCAGCGACAGCAATACGGAGGTGTAGGCGCCGATCGCAAGCAACGCAGCATGCCCGAGCGAGACCTGCCCCATCGTGCCCGCAACCAGCGTCAGGCTGAGCGCGAGCATGCCGAGCAGCCAGGCGTTGATCAGGGTCTGGAGTACGTAGAAGGATACCGGAAACAGCGGCAGAATCGCAAAGCCGGCAACGGCGACCAACAGCGCCCAGCGCGGAATATTCACCGGGCGGCTCGGCGCGATGAACGTGCCGGTGAGCGGCTCGGGCGGCGCCTGCCGTGCGCTGACGAACAGGCCGTTCGGCCGCAGCACGAGCACGACGACGAGCAGCAGGAACGCGAACAAATTACGGTAGCTGGTGCCGAGCACGGCGACGCCGTAGCTCTCGACCAGCCCGAGCAGCAGGCTACCGATCACCGCGCCCGGCACGTTGCCGGCGCCGCCGACGACTTCCGCGACGACGCCCTTGAGCGTCGCCTGAAGGCTCATCGCCGTGTCGATCTGGTTGTAGTACATGCCGACCAGCATGCCGGAGACGCCGCCGAGCGCCGCCGCGATACCGAACACGGCCTGATTGACCCGGTTGACGTCGACGCCCATCTGCATGGCGGCGTCGCGGTCCTGTGCCGTGGCACGCACGGCCCAGCCGAGCTTGGTGTAACGCAGGAACACGAACAGCAGCAGCGCACTGGTGAGGCCGACGCCGGCAATGAGCAGATCAAGCGGCCCGATCGTCCCGCCACCGACCTGGAAGCGGACATCGGGCAACTGGCTCGGCAGCGCGCGCGGATTGGGCGAGAAGATCAGCATCACCAGTTGATCGAGCACGAAGCTGATGCCGATGGTCGCGAGCAGCGGCGCGATGCGCACCGAGTTTTGCAGCGGCCGTAGACCGAATCGCTCGATGATCAGACCGACGATCGCCGCGGCCACGGCGACCACGATGATGGTGAGAGGCAGCGGCGTGTGCAGCTGCACCACCGCGGTCCAGCCGATATAGGCGCCGACCAGATAGATCGACCCTTGCGCGAAGTTGATCAGCCGGCTGACGCCGAAGATCAGCGCGAGCCCGACTGCAACGAGCGCGTAGACATTGCCGACGATCAGCCCGTTTATGGTGTGGTCGAGCCAGGAGGACACGCAGCATTCCTAATCAGGGAGAAGCGGCCGGAGCGATCGCTTCGGCCATCACATCAGGTCGGCTTGCCGTCCCAGAGCGCGAACTGGCCCTTGCGCACGACGAGTTCGGCGTTCATGGCGCCCTTGACGCGGCGGCTCTCGACGTCGAACGTGGCCTGACCGAAGATGACGCTGGAGACGTCCTTCACCTTGGCGAAGGCATCGCGGATGGCGCGGCGGTCGGTGCCGCCGATCTTCACCACGGCAGCGGCCATGTTCATCGCGTCATAGGAGTATGCATTGAAGGCGTCGGGCTCCTGCCCGTTGTACTTGGCCTTGAAGCCGTCGATGAACTTCCTCACCTCGGGCCGCGGATCTTGCGGGAAATAGCGCGTGCCGAGATGGACGTCCTCGACCGCCTCGCCCCCGAGCTCGATGAATTTCGGCGAATACACCGAGCTGGCCGCGCAGATCGTCTGCTTCAGGCCGACCTGGCGGGCCTGGCGCGCGATCAGCGCGCCGTCGGAATAATAGGAGATCAGGATCAGGCCGTCCGGGCTGGCGTCGCGCACGCGCACCAAGGTGGAGCGGAAGTCGCGTTCCTCGGCGATGTAGCCCTCGGTGATCGCGACCTCGGCGCCGTATTCCTTGGCCGCCTTGACGAAATGGTCGCGGCTGGTGCGGCCCCAATCGGTGTTGAGGTGCAGCACCGCAAGCTTCTTCAGGCCGAGCCGCCTGACGGCGTAGGACGCCAGTAGCGGCTGCTCGTCGGCCTGGCTCACGGACGTGCTCCACATGAAGTCACCGCCCTTGGTGAAGTCGGGGTGCGAATTGGTGAAGCCGAACTGCACCAGGCCGCCGCGCTGATAGATCGGGGAGGCCGCCATCGAGGCGGGACTGGAGAAATCGCCGAGCTCCATGACGATGCGGGGATCGGAGACGAATTTCTGGGCGATCGCGACCGACTGGCGCGGATCGCTCTGGCTGTCCTCGAACTGGTAGGCGAGCTTGCGGCCGTTGATGCCGCCGGCGGCGTGAATCTCGTCGAGCGCGAGATCAAAGCCCTGCTTCCACTGCGCGCCATATTGCGCGTTCGGTCCCGTGAGGGGGCCGCTGACCCCGAGCAGGATCGGCTCGGCGGATTGCGCCAGTGCGGCGCGCGAGAAGGCTGTGCCCGCCATCATGGCGGCGAGCGAGCCTTTGACCAGGGTACGGCGATCGATGTTGCTCATTCACGGCTCCATCCATTCAATGTTGATACAAGCAGCAATTCTCGTGCCGGTAAGATTGCCTATTTCGAGGGCTCGCCGAGCGACAGCATCAGCCGGTTCGCCCAGTTGAAGAACGCGGCGCCGTTGATGACGTCGACGATCTCGGCGTCGTCGAGACCGGCGCGGCGCAGCTCGGCGATATTGTCGGGCCCGAATGCGATCGGCGTTGCGGCCAGCGCCGCCGAGGCCTTGACCACCGCATTCCAGCGCTCACCGAGATCGGCCCCAACGCCCTCGTCAAGCAGACGCTGCACGTCGTCGCGGCGCTTGGAATAGGTGCTGGCGAAGCGCGCATGCACGGAGGCGCAATAGATGCAGCCGTTGTAGCGCGAGGTCGCCGCAGCGGCGAGCTCGCGCTCGGCGCGCGGCAGGCCGTCGGCGACGTTGTAGAAGATGTCCTTGTCGGTCTTGGTGCGGGCCTCCAGAACTTCGGGATCGCGCACCAAGAGACGAAAATATTCCGACTTGGCGCGGGCGCGGTCGACGAGGCCGGCGTAGTGCCGCTCGGTCAGCTCGGCCTCGGGCAGAGGGTCGATCCACGAGACCCAGCCGAGCTCGTCCTGGGTGAAGACGACGGGCGGATTGACGGTGCTCATGATTGGGCCTCCTACGCGCTTGCGGCGGCGAGCGTGCGCAAGCCGCTGACGACGCGCACCTGGAACGACAGGAATGCAACGAGCTGGGACAACGTGACGATGCCGGTGGACGACCAGCCGGCAGCCAGCAGCGCCTTCATGTCGGCGGACGCGGCGTCGCGCGGGTGGAAGATAAGGAGATGCGCGTGCTCCAATGCTGCAACCAGCCGGGCGCCGAGGACCGGCTTGCGCTCCGCGCTGACGCGATAGATCAAGCCGGCCTTGTTCTCGATCGACAACGGACCGGCCGGATAGGCGCCGTATGGGCCGGAGGTCTTGCCGCGCTCGATCTCGGCGTTGATCGCATCGAGCAGAGGCGCGCCATCCGCAGTCGCGGCAAGCTTGTCGCGATAGAAGGCGGCGACGGGGGACTCGCCATGGAGCCCGGTCGCGAAGGCCGCGACCACCGCGCGCTCGGCAAGCGAAAAATCGCCGGCCTCGATCGGCTCGAACAAAGCGAGATAGCTCTTCTGCGCATTCTCGCGCGCCTGCAGGCGGCGCGCGCGGATGGCGTCGAGCGTGGAGCCGGGCTCGATGCCGGCGAGCGTGTCGATGATGTCTTGCGTTCCCATTATTCAGCCTCGTGCAACGCGTTTTTCGTTCATTCCGGCTAGCCTGCGAGGACAACGTCTTTGGCGGCCGTCCGGGCCCAGCCCAGCACTGGGGCGACCTTGTCGGCGACGAGCTCGATCGAGCGCAGGACGTCAGGATGCGGCGCATCGACCGAATGCACCTGGAAGACGAGATCGGTCACCCGTTCCAGCGTGGCGTCGGCGCGGAGCGAGGCAATGACGTGGTCGGCATCGCCGACATGGGTGTCGAACGCGGTGATCATCTCCTCCAGCGTCTCGCCCGGAGGGGGATGTCCGCCCTTCATGAATTGCGGCAGCGCGCGGCGCAGTCCGATATCGGCGAGGCGCAGCGCCTCGCGATGGTCGTCGGCAACGAAGATGCTGCGCGAGGCCATGATGCGCGGCTCGCAGCCCGGCGGCAGCGCGGCGAGATAGGCATCGATGATCGGGTTCTGGATCTCGGCGAGCGTCGCGTTCGGCGCGTCCTTGGCCCGCGGCTGCGTGCGCGAGAGCAGGAGGCCGTCGCCGGCCTTGCCGGCGCGGGCGCCGCCGGCAACGGAGAACGTCGCCTGCCAGATGCGCTTATCCAGTTGCGGCCGCTGCGGATAAAGCGTATCGCCGCCCTCGAGCGGCTTGCCGGTCAAGGCCTTGCGGACGATGTCCAAATTGCGGGCAAAGATCTCGTTGCGCTGGGCGCTGTCGAGGCCGAAAGCGGCGAAGGCCGACGGGTTGCCGCCGGTGCCGACGCCGAGCTCGAAGCGGCCGTTGCAGAGGAGATCGAGCACCGCGGCATCCTCCGCCACCCGCACCGCGTTCTCCAGCGGCAGCGTGACGATGCCGGTGCCGAGGCGGATGCGCGAGGTCTGCGCGGCGACATAAGCCAGGAACGTGAAGGGCGACGGCAGGCCGCCCTCGCGCTCATGGAAATGATGCTGCGCGATCCACGCGGAATCGAGCCCGGCCTTTTCGGCGCGCACGATCTGCTCGGCGGCGAAGCGATAGCGGTCCGCCGCCGGCGCCTCGTCGAGCAGCCGCGTGAAGAAGCCCAGGCGTTTCAGGTTGGCAAAGCGTTTCATACGATCCCTGTCGGGCGAGGATGGGCCCCGATGATGTCGGTTGCCGCAGTTCCCGACAAGCGGGCATTACGCAGGGCACATACGCAAGATTCCTGCGCAAGGCTGATCGCAAGGCTGCCCGCCGGATCGCCTTCATGTGGACTCTGGGCGGGCAGATTGCCTACCAGCTCGGCAGCACCGCGCCCTTGAACTTGGTCAGGACGAACTCCTTGACCTCAGGCGTGTGGTAGCTGTCCACGAGGATCTTGACCCAAGGCTTGTCCTTGTCGGCGCTGCGCACCGCGATCAGGTTGACATAGGGCCCCTTCGGGTCCTCGCGCAGGATCGGATCCTTGACCGGATCGAGGCCCGCCTGGGTTGCATAGTTGGTGTTGATCGCGGCGGCATCGACGTCGTCGAGCGCGCGCGGGGCCTGCGCCGCGTCGACCTCGATGAACTTCAGCTTCTTGGGATTGTCGGTGATGTCGAGCACGGTCGGCTTGAAGCCGGTGCCGTCCTTCAGCTTGATCACGCCCTTGTCGCGCAGCAGCAGCAGCACGCGGCCGCCATTGGTCGGGTCGTTCGGGATCGAGACCTTGCCGCCCGCGGGGATGTCGCCGAAGGCCTTGTGCTTCTTCGAGTAGACGCCGATCGGGAAGTTCACGGTCAGACCGACGGATTCGATCTTGTAGCCGCGGTCGGCCTTCTGGTTGTCCAGGTAAGGCTGGTTCTGAAACGAATTGGCCTGGATCTCGCCGGCATCGAGCGCGGCGTTCGGCACCACGTAATCGGAGAATTCTAGCAGCTGGATGTCGAGGCCCTGCTTGGCGGCGATCGGCTTCACCGCTTCGAGGATCTGCGCATGCGGCCCGGGCGTCACGCCGATCTTGATGGTCTCGGCCGCGGCTGCGGCGGACCATGCGGCCAGCACGGCAGAGAGAATCAGGGGAAGGCGAAACGGCATCTTGGTCTCCTTAGGTCTTGCGGCAACGGACCCGTATTCCCTTTTCTGCGGTGCGAAATCAATGAAATGGAAATCCATATTGTCCGCGGCTCGGGGCCAGCCTTTCTCCATTCGGCCGCAAACGGAAAACGAATGCAGAGTGCGACAAAGTGCGCGCGCGTAACCCGGATGAAGCGCCGCGCAAGCAGGGCTGCTGCCGCTCGTGGCAAGAATCCCGGATTACACTTTCGTTCCATCCGCAGCCGGGCCGGCGTCCTTCTCTTTGACTCCACCACGCCCGACGTGCTGAGTTAGCGCGCACTGAGCCGGTGGCGACGAAGTGGGGATCATCCAATGAACGAGAACGAAATCCGCAATCTGGTCGCAGAGGTGAAGCAAGGCACGCTGTCGCGGCGCTCATTCATCAGGACAATGGCCGCGGTCGGAATCGCGGCGCCGATCGCGAGCCAGATCCTGGTCTGGCACGACGTCGCGATGGCTGACGCCACGCTGCCGTACAAGCCGGCCAAGGCCGGCGGCGGCGGCACGCTCAAGATGCTGCTCTGGCAGGCGCCCACCCTGCTCAATCCGCATTTCGCGCTCGGCACCAAGGACCAGATCGCCTCGCGCATCTTCTTCGAGCCGCTCGCCGGCTGGGACAAGGAGGGCAACCTCATCCCCTGCCTCGCCGCCGAGGCGCCGACCAAGGCGAACGGCGGCCTTGCGGCCGACGGCATGAGCGTGATCTGGAAGCTGAAGCGGGGCGTGACGTGGCATGACGGTAAGCCCTTCACCGCCGACGATGTCGTCTTCACCTGGCAATACGCCGCAGATCTCGCCACCGCGGCCTACACCACGGGCTCCTACAAGGACATCAAGGTCGAGAAGATCGACGACCACACCGTCAAGGTGATCTTCCGGGCGCCGACGCCGTTCTGGGCCGATCCGTTCGTCGGCTCGGTCGGGATGATCCTGCCGAAGCATCATTTCGGCGAGTATGTCGGCGCCAAGTCGCGCGAAGCGCCGGGCAATCTGAAGCCGGTCGGCACCGGCCCGTACAAATTCGTCGAGTTCAAGCCCGGCGATATGATCCGCGCCGAGCGCAATCCCGACTATCACATCAAGAACCAGCCGCATTTCGACATGGTCGAGATCAAGGGCGGCGGCGACGCGGTGTCCGCGGCGCGCGCCGTGCTGCAGACCGGCGAGTACGACTTCGCCTGGAACATGCAGGTGGAGGAGGAGGTCCTCAAGCGCATGGAGGCCGGCGGCAAGGGCAAGCTCGAGATCACGCCTTCAGGCAATGTCGAGTTCATCATCCTCAACACGACGGATCCCTGGACCGAGGTCGACGGCGAGCGCTCGAGCGTCAAGACCAAGCATCCGACGCTGTCCGATCCCGCCGTTCGCCGCGCGATCAACTTCCTGATCGACCGCGATTCGATCCAGAAGTTCATCTACGGCCGCGGCGCCATCGCCACCGCGAGCTTCGTCAACGCGCCCAAGCAGTTCAAGTCGCCCAAGCTGAAATACGAGTTCGACATCGACAAGGCCAACAAGATCCTCGACGAGGCCGGCTGGACCAAGGGCGCGGACGGCATCCGGGAGAAGGACGGCAAGAAGCTCAAATACGTATTCCAGACCTCGACCAACGCGCCGCGGCAGAAGACGCAGGCCATCATCAAGCAGGCGTGCCAGAAGGCCGGCATCGACATCGAGATCAAGGCGGTCACCGCCTCCGTGTTCTTCTCATCCGACGTCGGCAATCCCGACACCTACTCGAAATTCTATGCCGACATGGAGATGTACAACACCACGCAGCCGCAGCCCGATCCGGAGCGCCTCTTGAACCAGTGCGTGTCCTGGGAGATCGCCACCAAAGACAACAAATGGCTCGGCCGCAACAATTCGCGCTATTCCGACCCCGAAGCCGACAAAGCCTACAAGGCCGCGCAGAACGAGCTCGATCCGGTCAAGCGCGCCGCGCTGCTGATGAAGGTCGACGAGATCTTCTGCGAGGCAAACGTGTTCCTGCCGCTGCTGTCGCGCCACGTCGTCAACGCCGGCGCCAACAATTTGATGATCGACATCTCCGGCTGGGACACCATCACGTGGAACCTGGCGGCGTGGTACCGGACCTGAGGGGCTCGTGAGCGCGCTGATGGTTGCAGCGCAGCGCGGTCGTCAGAACGTGACAGCGAATCCTCTCCACTGTGTGCTCCAGATCACAGCGGAATCGCGCACCAACGCCTACAAGGATCGGGCATGGCCGCAAACAAGGTAACGGCGGTACGCACGAGGCTGGGAAGACGATCAACAGCTACGGACTTTACGACGCCGCCAGGGTGAAGAACCCGGCGGCTTTTTTCTTGCTCGCGCGACCGGAACCTGCGGTCCGCGCGCAGAGGACGGAGATACCGCCCGGCGCTATGAAGCGCCCGAGCTCTTTCGCTCCTCGCGTTCATCTTCGATCTGACGTTCGGCTTCCAGCCAGAACTCCAACTCGCGATTGCTCGGCCGTCCCGCCTGCTCCCAGAGCTCATAGGCGCGTGTGCGCACCTTGCCACGGCGCATTATGCGAAGCAGCTTTCGTTTCAGTTCCTCCGCGAAGCTCCTGAAGCGTTGTCCGGTGGTTTCATCCCTGACGAGCGAGGCCGCTCGCGTTGCGAGTTCGATCTGGTGCTCTAGCTTCTTCTGCTCGTCCACCACCGAAACTGCCGCGGAAAGAATTGTTGTCGGAGCCGTGCGGACACTAAATTCCTTTCCGGGATGGTCCGTTCCCTGAGGTGCAGCGTTTCGGAAGTGACCAGCCGAGCAGGCATCGGTTGGGCGCCGCTAGTGCCACGTCGTGTCGGCTTCGACGATCACCACCCTGATTTCAGGGTCCTCAGTCGTGTTGCAGGAGCAGGGCATGCCCTCGCCACAGCGGCAGCCGCCGAGCTTCTCGCTCCAGACCCGGAGCGGATGGTTTTCGCAGACCCATCCAAGACCCTGGCAGAATGGGCAGGTCTTGTCGGTCACAGCGTATCCGGCGTCCGCAGCGTGCTCGACCTGTCCTCGTTGCGCAGCTCCTGCTCCGCCGCGTGCCAAAATTCCTCCTCGCGCCCTTCGGGCTTGCCCGCCTGCTCCCACAATTGGTGCGCGCGTTCTCTGATCTGTTGCTCGGTCGGCTCGGACAATTGCACCTCCTGCTTGGAAGCACGGCCCCACCCAGGGGGGTATGGGGGGCTTGGAGGCGGGGCCGTGCAGGCCAGCGATCGGCGGCGATGCTGACCCGCGGAGTCAAGTTTCGATCGGGCGCGAGAGTTCCAAGCTGCGCCTGTGCGGCACGACGCCGCGAAGGAAAATCCAGGACGCGGCAAACAATCCACCATGTTCCCAAGGCGAGCGGCCGCAGCAATTGCCTCAAGGCAGTCGGCACTCGGGGCACAGCTGCTGCTGTGCCCCTTTCTGAGATGCCAAGGACGCGCGTTAGAGCAATCCCACCCTGTGCATGATTTCCCGGATCTGCGCCGGATTCGGATCCACCATCATGGGCGCGACTGCCGCGCCTGCGGTCTGTGCGGGACCGTGAGCGACGGAGCTCGATCCGTTCTTGATCGGATCGACGGACTGCAGATTCATTGCGGCCGCCGTTTGTGCCGGACCGCGCGCCACGTGGATCGCACTGCCGTGCACGGGATCGGCGGACGGCGGCGGCGACCCCACGGGAACCATGCTCGGCGCTTCGACCGACTGCAATCCAAGCAGACGCCGCAACGTTGCCAGCGCAGGGTCGGTTGCGGTAGCGGCGGCGATCACCGGGGCGACGCCGGTTTCCAGGCCGAGTGCCCGCATCACGTTCGGCAATCCCGCGCCGGTCCGATTTGGGTCGCCAAACTGCAGCGGCGTCGCGGTTTCCTTCAGAATTTGGAACAGCCGCTCGACACGGCGTGCGTCGCGATTCTGAAAGTTGCCTTTGGTGAAGTCCGGATGATGCGCCAGCACCAGCGCGGCCAGGCCCGTGACATGGGGAGTCGCCATCGAGGTGCCGTCCCATGCTCCGAAGCCATCGGCGGGAAGCGACGAGACGATCGCCACACCAGGCGCGCAGACGTCGACCTCCGGACCGAAGCAGGAGAACTTTGCCGGAAAATATCCGTCGCGGCTCTGGAAGCCGTCGAGGGCCTGCTGCGAATGATAGCTGTCGTTGGGGAATTCGCCCCACTTGCCGATCGCGGCAACCGCCAGGCAATGCGGCGTCGACGCGGGAAACTGCACCGGCCCCGAGGAATTGCCCGCGGCGATGATGCAGGCCATACCCATTTGCTTGGCTCGGATGATGCGTTCCTCGATAATGCGCGAAGGCTCGCCGCCGCCCAGGCTCATATTGGCGACGTCGATGCCATGCTCCATGCAGTAATCGAGCGCGGAGACGAGATCGCTGAACCGGCCGCCGGGGAAGATGCGGCAGACGTGGATTTCCGCCGCGGGAGCGAAGCCGCGGATGCCGCCACCGGCGCCGACGGGTCCGCCAGCGATGATTCCAGCGCAATGCGATCCGTGGCCGATCGTATCGACGGTCCAGGCCGCCTTGTCGGTCCCGACGATACTGGTGCCTGCCGTGATGCCGTGCAGATTGCGATGGGTCGGCGCCAGGCCGGAATCGATGACTGCGATCTTCATGCCGGCGCCATCGAAGGACGGAGGCAGACGATCAAGGCCCATCGCGCGCTCACCCCATCCCATCAATTGCTGGCCGGGGAAATTCCGCAACACCGCGCCGAGCGCCCTGACAACGATCCGGTTGACGCTGTTAGGAACGAGCTGCGGACGATCGAGCCAGAAGGTCCAGTAGTCGATCTTCGGTTTGACCAGGATCGAGCGGATGGTCTCGGGTCTTTCGCCTTGCAGGGTCACTGTGGCGCGGCCGGTGGCGTCGGTGATGCCTTGGGCCGGCCACATGCTGCCGAACACATAAACCTCGGCTTCAGGCAGCGGACCATCCTGGCCCAGCACTTCGATCGTGGTCGTGAAGCCGTCGGCCAGCGGTGTCAGCACCCCCGGATTGGGCAGCTGCGGCGTGGTCGGATCGAGCATGTAGCTCAGCCGCTCGTCGCGCTCCACCGCGCAACGCTGTCCCGCCTGGGTCTGCAGCAACTTGGCCTTGTCAGGAGTCATCTTGGCGAGGACCAGCGGGCTGAGCGGCACTTGTCCGAGCTCTGCGCTCTGAAATCCGAACAGGCGCGGCGGAGAGACCGTTTTCACCACTTCGATGTCGGGACTGTTGCTGAGCTGCTGAGTCAGGAAGTCGACGCTGAAGGTAGCAAGCCCGGGCTGCTGCTGCGGCGCGATCATGAATTGCGCCGGGCGCGCTGCGATCGTTGCGGGCTCCTGCCCCCGTGACGATGATGGAGCGGTGCCCTGGTCCGGAACGGGCCCGTTGCCGTTCATCGCGGCTTCGGTCGCGTCGTGCTCGCCCTGCGTGGAAGTTCCTGATTTGCCTTTCGTGGCCATCTGCGGCCTCCTTGATGTTTTGCGTGTCCAATGTTTGCCCACCGACGTCAGTCGGCATCGAATGGCTTCAGCGCTGAATCCGGTTCGACCACCAGCGTGGCAAACGTCGATTTCAGGCGATCGGCCTGTGTCGTCGTCATCGACAAGATGACGACATCGGGTGCGACTTGCGCGACTCGCTTCACGCCGGGTTCACGCTGCAAGTGTTCGTTGAGCTCACCGGATTGGACCGGGCCTCCCTGCACGATGAATTGCTGCGACGCGGTTGAATCGGCCATCTGGTTTCCATTCACGTCTAAGCGCAGAGGGCGGGCTTGCGCCCGCCCCCACGCGTTGGGTCTAGTGCATCGTGCCAGCGGGCTGGCCGGCGTTGAAGACTCCGAGCTGACGGCCGATATCGAGGCCGGTCTGGGCGCCCTGGCCGATCTTCTTCAGCACGCTCCAGAAGCCCTGCAGCTCGATGTCGGAGACCTGCGCCGCCGCGGGCTGCAGGCCGGGCTGGGCGCTGAACACGCCGAGCTGCTTGCCCACATCCAAGCCGGTCTGCACGCCCTGGCCGATCTTCTTCAGCACGCTCCAGAAGCTCTGCAGCTCCATGTCGGAGACTTGCGCCGCCGCGGGTTGCAGGCCGGGCTGGGCGCTGAACACGCCGAGCTGCTTGCCCACATCCAAGCCGGTCTGCACGCCCTGCCCGATCTTCTTCAGCACGCTCCAGAAGCCCTGCAGCTCCATGTCGGAGACCTCCGCCGCCGCGGGCTGCAGGCCGGGCTGGGCGCTGAACACGCCGAGCTGCTTGCCGACGTCCAAGCCGGTCTGCACGCCCTGGCCGATCTTCTTCAGCACGCTCCAGAAGCTCTGCAGCTCCATGTCGGAGACTTGCGCCGCGGCAGGCTGACCGCCGGGGCTGGCACTGAACACGCCGAGCTGGCGACCGATATCGAGGCCGGTCTGGGCACCCTGGCCGATCTTCTTCAGCACGCTCCAGAAGCTCTGCAGCTCGATGTCGGAAACCTGCGCCGCGGCGGGCTCCAAGCCGGGCTGGGCGCTGAACACGCCAAGCTGCTTGCCGACATTCACGCCGGTCTGCACGCCCTGACCGATCTTCTTCAGCACGCTCCAGAAGCTCTGCAGCTCCATGTCGGAAACCTGCGCCGCCGCGGGCTCCAGGCCAGGCTGGGCGCTGAACACGCCGAGCTGCTTGCCGACATTCACGCCGGTCTGCACGCCCTGGCCGATCTTCTTCAGCACGCTCCAGAAGCCCTGCAACTCCATGTCGGAGACCTGCACGGTACCTTGCATGTCCGGACCGGCCGAGAACGGCAGGAAGCCACCACCGATGTTGCCGATCGCGCCGCCGATCTGCTTCCCCTTCTTGCCGCCGAGCAGGTTGCCGATAACGCGTCCGGCCGCGCCGCCGAGGATCGAGCCGAAGATCCCCTGCGGGTCCAATTGGCCGTAGTCCTCAGTCTGTTGCTGAAATCCAGTCATGTTCAAAATCTCCTGATGAAGTGCTTGAGCCGTGAGCGACACGCGCTCCCCACAGGGAGGCGGGATCACTGCGCACGATTGTGCGAGCGGCTGAAGGCTACGACAGGGATCGTGATGCAGGCGTCACGTCGAGCGTGAAAGTTGCGTCAGAATTCTTATCACGAGGCAATTTGAGTGAAGTAGATCTCACAGCGGCTCGGAACGTGTGCCGGATTTCGAGCTGCAGCCGTTCCGTCTCTCGCTCCGGCGCTGCGCGAACCTCGCGCCACAGTACGGAGCGGCAGAGATCGTACTGACGGAGCGCATCGGTCCGGCGGCCTTGCTGCGCGTAACAGCGCATCAAGATGCGATGAATCTCTTCCTGCAACGGGTCGATTGCGAGGATCCGTAGCGCGAGTGCGATCGCGATATCCATGTGTTCGCGCCCGCCGGAGTCGAGCAGGCCCGCAAGCGCCCGCATCGCCTGGGTCCGCAGTCGCTGGCGCTCGGCAGACAGCCAGGCCTCGAATTGGCATGATGTCGAGCCGATGCCCTCGAGAAGGTCACCGCGATAAAGCACCGCCGCGCGGGCCAGACGTTCGGGATCCCCTCCCGTCAAAAGCCGCTCGAATTCCCCGACATCGGTGCTGATGCTGTTCGGACAGATGCGTATATCATCGCGATCGGCCAGGATCACATCCGAACATCGCGGCAGCTCACGCCGCAACGTGAGCAGGGCTTGTCGAAGACTGGCGCGCGCGCGATCGCCGAAATGACCGTCCCACAACAGCGTCGCGAGCTTGCCGCGCGAAATGGCGCGAGGAGAACTGAGCGCCACGTAGCCCAGGAGAGTTGCAGCCTTGCGACTGGGGATCAACACCGACTCGCCGGTCGCACACACGACCTCGACACCGCCGAAGAGATTGATCTGGAGCAGCGACATTGTCCTTTTCCTTCGGTCATTGTCTTCTGTCCCTCATTCTATCCGGGGGCGAACATTCTTCTTATGATCATGATCACTAGGACACGGACAGCGCCGATTGGCCGCACATCGTCGATCAGACCGGATGCTCTTACGGGCACCATACAATCTAGGTTAGACAAAGCAATGGAACTCGCCTTGGCTCCGCGTCAGCAATTTGTGAGAGCGGAAATTTCAGATGTGTGAGGTAGTCCATAGTCAGCATGCAATTGCAGGCGCCCCAATTGCTCGCATTTGATGCATTTTTCGTGCGGACGCCGGACGCCGCAAGCTGTCGCATGACGTGACGCACCGAATGCCGAGCAAGTTGTCTCACTCGGCGGTACTCGACAAAGCGAAGTCATCGGTCACGATTGCATCCATATAGAGCAGATCCGTCGACAACGGGTTCCGCGGCTTCGCGACCGCCTTACGTCATCCGAACCCAGACGCCATTACCCGCGGACGACTTCACCGCAGCATCGATCAACTTCACGCCGGCGAGGCCATCCTCGACCGTCGGGAAGACGACATCGGGATGCGGCTTTTCACCGGCCGCTGCCGCGCGGATGGCGCGCGCCGCCTCGGCATAGATCGTTGCGAAGCCTTCAAGGTAGCCCTCAGGGTGGCCTGATGGGATGCGGCTAACGCGGGCGGCCTCGCCCATTGCGCCGGCTCCGCCGCGGGTCAGGAGCTGCCTGGGCTTGCCGTAGGGTGTGAACCAGAGATGGTTCGGATTCTCCTGCGCCCATTCAAGGCCGCCTTTGCTGCCGTAGACGCGCAGCGTGAGCCCGTTCTCGTTGCCGACGGCAACCTGACTCGCCCACAGCATGCCCTTGGCGCCGCCCTTCCACTTCAGGAGGATCTGGACATCATCGTCGAGCCGCCGCCCCTCCACGAAGATCGACAATTGGGCGAGCAATTCGTCGAGCTCGAGCCCGCTGACGAAGCAGGCAAGATTGTAAGCATGGGTGCCGATGTCGCCGATGCACCCGCCGGCGCCGGACCGGGACGGGTCGGTGCGCCACGCCGCCTGCTTCTGGCCGGTGGTTTCCAATGGCTCAGTCAGCCAATCCTGCAGATACTCGGCCTTGACGAGACGGATCTCGCCGAGATCGCCATTCGCGACCATGGCGCGCGCTTGCCGGATCATGGGATAGCCGGTGTAATTGTGCGTGACGACGAAGATCCTGCCGGTCTTCCTGACCAGCGCCACCAGTTCCTCGGCCTCGGCCACGGTCGTCGTCAGCGGCTTGTCGCAGATGACGTGGATGCCGGCTTCAAGGAAAGCTTTCGCGACCGGGCTGTGCAGGTGATTGGGTGTCACGATCGAGACCGCCTCGATGCCATCCGCCCTCGCCGCTTCAGCCCGCGCCATCTCCTCGAAGGAGCCATAGGCCCGGCCGTCAGCGATACCGAGCTCCTTTGCGGACGTCTTGGCGCGAACCGGATCCGACGCGAGCGCGCCGGCGACCAGCTCGAACTGGTCGTCGATGCGCGCGGCAATGCGGTGGACGGCACCAATGAAGGCGCCCTGGCCACCGCCGACCATGCCGAGCCGGATACGACGATGGCCGCCGGTTTCGTTGCTTGCTTCGATCGCCATGTTGCACCCTCTTTTTTAGGAGATGCCGAGCATCTTGCGGTTGGCAGCCGCGTCAGCGCCGCTGCCTGCGAAATCGTCGAAGGCTTTCTCCGTCACCCGGATGATATGGTTTCGGATGAACTCGGCGCCCTCGGCCGCGCCTTGCTCGGGATGTTTCAGGGCACACTCCCACTCGAGCACCGCCCAGCTGTCGTAATCGTATTGCGTGAGCTTGGAGAAAATGGCGCCGAAATCGACCTGACCGTCGCCGAGTGAGCGGAAGCGGCCGGCACGGTCGACCCAGCTCTGGAAACCGCCATAGACGCCCTGGCGACCGGTCGGATTGAATTCGGCGTCCTTGACGTGAAACGCCTTAATGCGCTGGTGGTAGATGTCGATGTAGTCGAGATAGTCGAGCTGTTGCAGCACGAAGTGCGAGGGATCGTAGAGCAGGTTCGCGCGCGGATGATTGTTCACCCGCTCGAGAAACATTTCGTAGGAGACACCGTCGTGGAGGTCCTCGCCAGGATGGATCTCATAGGCGAGATCGACACCGTGCTCGTCGGCATAGTCGAGGATCGGCCGCCAGCGCTTGGCGAGTTCGTCGAAGGCGGTCTCGATCAGGCCGGCGGGGCGCTGCGGCCAGGGATAGACATAGGGCCAGGCAAGCGCGCCGGAAAACGTTGCCTGGGCCGTCAGCCCGAGCCGCCGGGACGCCAGGATGGCGCGCTTGACCTGATCGACGGCCCATTCCGTGCGGGCCTTGGAATTGCCACGCACGTCCGGCGCGGCGAAGCCGTCGAACGCCGCATCATAGGCCGGGTGAACGGCGACGAGCTGGCCTTGCAGATGGGTCGAAAGCTCGGTGATGGAAAGGCCGTGCCGAGCCGCAACACCCTTCACCTCGTCGGCATAGGTCTGAGACTCCGAGGCTTTGTTCAGGTCGAAGAGCCGCCCATCCCAACTCGGAATCTGAATTCCCTTGTAGCCAAGCGAGGCGGCCCATCCGCATATGGCATCGAGCGAATTGAACGGCGCCGCATCGCCAGCGAACTGAGCGAGGAATATCGCAGGCCCTTTGATCATCTTCATCGCGTGCTTCCTTCCTTGGACGTTTTTGGGCGCTTTTCCGCGCACTTGGTTCGAGGATGCCGGCCATCAAGGGAGAGAGCAATACCGGACTATGCAACGAGAAAAGCTTCAAACGGCCGCAGGACAGATCCAGGCCGCAGCTTCATCGCTTCTGCAACACGCTGGAAAGCGCCGGACCGTCGTTCAAGATCGAGAAGATTTCCCGCGAGGATAGATGCTCTGCGGCCTCCTCGAAAGTTTCGCTTGCATCGACCTTGGCACGGCCGACCGCCAGGTTGGCGTCGACCGTATCGGGCCTGGTGGCGCGAGGAGGCAGCAGCTGCGCGAGGTGGAAGGCCAGGAGCGCGGGGTCTTGGCGCAGCTCCACCAAGGCGGGGCTGCCCCCTACGTCTGCCGACGCGCTGAGTTCGTTCGCTCGCCGCAGCACGGAAGGCGGCTCTCGTTCTTCGGGAGTAACAAACAATCTTCCGGAGGCGGGCATGGCGGTCAGCGCGCCTATGGGAACGGCGAACAGCAGCCCAACGATGACCGGCGACATCCAAAGCAGAAGGGGCACCGAAACCGCGTAGGCGCTTGCGGCCATCGCAACGCCGCACAGGGTTGGAATGCCGTACTTCCGATAGAGTTCGCGGCGCTCCACCGTGCCGTCGTCGCGCCTCTGGGTCTGCCAGCCGGCATCGCGGCCGGCCAGAATCTCGACGACGGCGATCGACTGAAAGATCATCATCACCGGCGCCATCAGCGCGGACACGACGATCTCTGCGAGAACTCCGGCCGAAGCACGCAACGCGCCGCCGAACTGGCGTCTCACCGAGCCCCGCATCCAAACGAGGACCAGGCTGAGCAGCTTCGGCAACAGCAGCAACCCCATGGTGGCGACGAACACCCAGATGGCGAGCACGGGATCCTGGGCCGGCCACGTCGGAAACAACGAGAACCCCTTCGGAAAATACTCTGGCCGCACGAAGCGGGCCTGCAGCGAGATCAGCATTCCCAGCAGCAGGAACAGCAGCCACAGCGGCGCCGTCAGATACGCTCCTATGCCCACCATGAAATGCACGCGCGATACCCAGTGGAGACCCCGCGCTGGCACGACAGCCAGATGCTGAAGATTGCCCTGACACCAGCGTCGGTCGCGCGCCGCAAAATCGAGCAGCGAAGGCGGCACCTCTTCGTAGCTCCCGCCGAGCATCGGCAGCATGTAGATGCCCCACCCGGCCCGCCGCATCAAGGCAGCCTCGACGAAATCGTGGCTCAGGATGTGCCCGCCGAATGGCTTGCGTCCGCGCAACTGCGGCAGCGCGGCCGATTCCGCGAACGCCTTCACCCGGATGATCGCGTTGTGGCCCCAGTAATTGCCTTCCGAGCCGTGCCACCAGGAGACGCCGGCGGCGATCATCGGTCCGTGCAGGCGGCCTGCGAATTGCTGGACTCGGCTGAACAGGCTTCGCGCGTTGACGACCATGGGGAGCGTCTGCACGAGGCCGGCGCTCGGATTGCTCTCCATGGCATGGACCAGTCGGACGATGGTCTGCCCGCTCATGAGACTGTCGGCGTCGAGCACGATCATGAAGTCGTAGGCGCCGCCGAACCGCGTGATCCACTCGGAGATGTTGCCGGCTTTCCGAGCCGTGTTGTCGGCTCGATGGCGATAGTACAGCCTGGGCGTTCCGACGGCTTGTCGCAGCACGAGGAGCGCTTTTTCCTCGGCGACCCAGATGTCGGGATCGGTGCTGTCGCTCAGAACGTACCAGTCGAACAGCCTTCCTTGGGAGGTCGTCTCCAGGGATTCGATGATCGCGCGAAGCCGCGCCGTCAATCGGTGCGGATCTTCATTGTAGGTGGGAAGCAGCATGGCGGTGCGGCTTGCGATCGCAGGCAGCTCCTCGTCCGGCGCAAAGGCGCCTGGACGATGGGCCAGCAGCACGAAGAAGCCGGCCAGCGCGGAGGCGAAGGAGAAGGCGACCCAGGCGAGCAGGACCAGGAAGAGCGCCAGCACCATGGCTTCAAGGACGGTGACGCCGCCGACCTGCAGCACGCGATACATCTCATATCCGCCGGCCCCCGTGAGCGCCGCCGTCGAGAGCAGAATGAGGCCGCGCCGCCAGGCCATTGCGGGGGCAACCGGCGCAGGAATACGGTCGGGTACCAGGCTTTTTCCGAGGTCGCCAGGAGCCATCGGAAGGGGGGCCTCCGTCGGCAGCAGGCGCTGGGTCGCGATATCGCCGGCAATCGGCCGCGGTGCAGTGCTCAGGGCGCCCATCGGTAGACCCAGACTTCCGACAAGGGCTTGTCGCCTTCGGCCAGGAACGCCCGCAGTTCGATCGGCTCGCCTTTGACCCGGCACTGGAAGCTGAGCCGCCAGCCACCGGTGTAGGGATTGGGCTGCGTGACGATGTTCTTCACCTCGGACTTCTCCGCCGTCACCACGCCTTTGACACCGGCAGGATCGACGCCCTTGAGGTTGTCGCCATGCAGATCAAGCACGAACAGGCGCGCATCTCCGCCCCTCGCCCCTATCCCGCTTCGCGTGAATCTGGCCAGCGAATGCGGCTTCGGGCTATCTGGCCCCCAATGCAGCCGATAGGTGTAGTTGTGTTCGCCCTTGGCCTGGAGCGGGCTTTTCGGGCGCCAGAATGCGGCAATGTTGTCGTGGATCTCCTCCTTGGTCGGGATCTCGAACAGCACGACGCCGCCCTCTCCCCAATCGCCGATCGGCTCCATCCAGAGGCTTGGGCGTTTTTCGAAACTGGATTCGATGTCCTGGTAGGCGAAGAAGTTTCTCTCCCGCTGCATCAGCCCGAAGCCACGCGGATTGAGATCCTGGAAGGTGCTGATCTGGAGATCGCGGGGATTGCTGAGCGGCCGCCAGAGGCTTTCGCCCTTCCCGTTGAAGATCGCAAGGCCATCGGAATCGTGGACGGAGGGGCGGAAATCGTCGATGTCGTTGCGGTCGTTCGGACCGTAGAAGAACATGCTGGTCATGGGCGCGAGACCGGCGCGCGGCATCTCGACGCGCGGGTAGACCGACATCTCGACGTCGAAGACCGTCGTCTCCCCGGGGCGCACGGTGAACCGGTAGCTCGCGGTGCAGCTCCTGCTGTCGAGCAGAGCATGAATCACCAACGAGGTCGCACCCGGCGCCGGCCGTTCGAGCCAGAACGTCTTGAAGAGCGGAAATTCCTCGCCCTTGGCTTCGCCCGTATCGATCGACAGCCCCCTCGCGGAAAGCCCGTAGGTCTGCCCCTTGGCCACGGCGCGGAAATAGCTCGCACCTAGGAAGACGCAGACCTCGTCGTAATAGTCGGGACGGTTCATCGGCGCATGGATGCGGAAGCCCGCGAACCCGAGATCGCTGTCCTCGAACGGCGGGACCTTCTCGCCGAAGGAGAAGTCCGCCTTGCGGTACTTGAGCTCGGATGCCTTTCCGTCCGCGACCTCGAAGATGTTCACTCTGTTCTTGTAGAAGAAGCCGCGGTGGAAAAACTGCGCTTCGAACGGAAGATTCTTGCCGCGCCAGAGCGCCCGCTCGGGCAAAAAGCGGATCGAACGATACTGATCGTAGTCCAGGTCCTTCAATCCGCCCGGGAGCTTCTCGTCGGGCGCCTCGTAGGGCTTGCCCGCCAGCCTCCGCGCCAGGTCCCTCACGGTGGACGGCCCGAACATGTCATCCGAAGGGGCGGCCAGACTGCATCGGGAAGCAAGCAGCAACGCCGGCAGCACTGCCGACCCTTGAACAAGCTGGCGTCGGTTCACGTGCTCTCCCCGATCGTTACTGCTGCCCCGGCCAAGCAAACCCCCATCACGCCCACGAGTTCCAGCCCGTCCGGCGCCCAACTCGAGGAGCGGCCAAATAGAGGTAAGCTAAATGCCCAAACCGGATGAAATTCGCCGTCCTGCAGTGTCTCTGTGCGAACGCGTGCCATCGAGGGCGCCAGCGCCGTCTTCAAGATCCAGGACATGCCCAAGCCGGTGCTCCGCACGCGGGTGGCGCCGATGTGCCTGGTGCAAGCGCTGGCGATCGGCTTCAATGTCGCAGCTGAGTGACATTTCATAGCAGGAAGAGGATCATGGCATCGCCTGACAGGACGAGGATTTTGGCTGGGCAGGTGGCCCTGGTGACCGGCGCAGGGCGAGGGCTCGGCCGCGCCTTTGCGGAAAAGCTCGCCGCGCTCGGTGCCAGCGTCGCGATACACGGCATGCGCGAGAACGGACCGGCCGAATATGGCGAGGGCACCACGCTCACTGCCGTTGCCGCGGAGATCAGCCGAGAATTCGGCGTGAGCACCGTGCGCGTGCTTGGCGATCTCACCAGGACCAACGATATCTCGCGGGTGATTGCCGAAACCGAGGCCGCTCTCGGGCCGATCGACATCCTCGTGCACAATGCGGGCGGCGATATCGCGGCTGCGGGTGGCAAGCCCGATCCGAACGATGCCGTGAACATCAAGGAAGCCGACATACGGGCCGTGCTGGAGCGGAACCTGCTCTCGACCATCCTGACCTGCCAGGCGGTCGCGAAGGGCATGATGGAGCGGCGGCGCGGCCGCATCGTCACGCTCGGCTCGGTCGCCGCCTTCAAGGGCCGCACAAACGGCTCGATCTATGCGGTGGCGAAGGCCGGCGTGACGCATTACACGCGTTGTCTTGCCGACCAGCTCCGTGCCTACGACATCGCCGTCAATTGCATCGCGCCCGGCGACACCCGCACCGGCCGATTTCTTGGCACCCGAGCGGTCGACCCCAACCGGATGGTCGAGACCGGGACGCTCGACCGCATCGCCACCGTCGACGAGGTCGCGCGCGTGGTCGAGTTTTTTGCAGGACCCATGGGTGCCTTCGTCTCGGGCCAGGTGTTGCGGATCGACGGCGGTGGACAGGCGTGGCCGGCGTGAGCCGCCGAAAATGTCACCATGTCGCAAGTCCGATTGTCGGGCACGATGCGTGACCCGCGGACAGGGCCCTTGCGCCGATGGACCAGGGGGCAACATGCCTCCGACAGGCGCCACTCATTGCAGGCGACCTAGCAGCGCCGTTCGTCCGCGCAAGGATGAGCCGGGATGGGCGGGGTGTACGATATTCCGAAATTCGGCTCAATACCGTGAATTTTGGCCCGCGCGACAGCCAAAGCCTTGCGTCTCATTTCCCGGCAACGAAGTAAAAATCCTGCCGGCCCGAGACCGATCCGTAGCTGAACGGTTTTTGTGCACGATTGGTCGCCTCCATGACGTCGTCACGCACGACGTCGAACAGCCGGCGCACCTCGAGACCGGGCTTGCGCATGTTGTTGACGAACGCCGTGGCGAACGGGCTGTTCCTGCCCTCTCCGTCGAGCGCCATCTCTCCGTCCTTGGCGGCATACACCACCAGCGTGCCCGCCTCGGGCTCGATCGCCGCAAGGCCGCGCGACACCGAACGGGACGCCAGCGTCATGGTGCGCTTCATCTGGTTGGCGAAGGGATTGTCGCGGCAGGCATCGAGGACGATGAGGCGCAGCCGCTTGGCGCGTTCCGCCGCGTTCAACACCTGGTCCAGCGCCACGGCTTCGAAGCTGACGTCGCGGTCGGAGGCGATCTTCGCGTCGATCGGGATCAGGTAGTTGACGCCGCCGACCTCCATGCCGTGACCGGCGTAATACACCATCGCCCAGTCGGCGATCTCCGCCTGCCTTGCAAAGTCACGCAGCGCCGCGGTCAACGCATCCTTGCGCAGATCGGTCAGCAGCGTGACGGATTCGAATCCGGTGAGCTTGAGCGTTTCGGCGACGAGCGCCGCATCGCGCGCCGGATTGGCGAGCGCTGCGACATTCTCATAAGCGGAGTTTCCGACCACGAGCGCGATGCGCCTGTCATTTCGACTTGACGGTCCCGGCAGCGCGATGACCGACGTGGTGGTGGCGGGAACGGTCTTGATGGACGTATCGTCCAGCGCGGCGAGGCGTTCGCGCGCCTTGTCCATCGCCCATTTCGCGCTGTCGTACTTCTGCGGGGCAGCCAGAGCTGCGTTGAAGTCGGCGCGGGCCTTTGCGACCTCGCCCAGCTTCTCGAACACCATTCCGCGGTTTACCAGCGCGCTCTGATGTTGCGGATCATTGCGCAGCGACTCATTGAAATCGGCGAGGGCTTGATCGTACCTGCCCTGAAGGAGATAGATGTCGCCGCGGTTGTTGTAGGCCAGCGTCGTCCTCGGCAAAAGCCGGATCGCCTCGCTGAAATCGGCCACGGCACGCTCGGCCTGGCCGGTGTCCCGATAGGACAGGCCGCGATTGTTGAATGCATAGCCGTAGGTCGGGTCAATGCGAATGACCTCGGAGTATTCGGCGATCGCCCGGGTGTGGTCGCCCTTGCCGGCATAGAGCCGCCCTCGATTGAAGTAGGCGAACTTGAACCTCGGATTGATGCGGATCGCTGCGTTGTAATCCGAAAGCGCGCGCTCGGAATCACCCGCAGCGGCATAGGCCATGCCGCGGTCGTTCAAGGCGTTCAGATTGTTTGCATCGAGCCGGATCGACACGGTCAGGTCGGCGATGGCCCGATCCACCTCGTTCCGGCGAAGCAGGGCGGCGCCGCGATGCTGCCAGGCAAGCGCGTATTTCGGATCGATGCGGATGGCCTCGCTGAAATCGGAGATGGCGCGATCGTAGTCGCCCTTGTCGCCATATTCGGCACCGCGATTGTCGAACGCCACGGCGTCGCGCCCGCCGCTCTTTGCGATCAGCCGCGAGCACGCGGCGATGCGGTCGTCATGGCCGCGCTGCGCGCAGATGGTCCGATCGTCTGCGGCCGCAGGATCAGCGGCTGCCAGAGAAGTGAAAAAAAAGAAACTGAAAACCAGTGCAATCCGATTCCGCATGGTCGCCACCCTGCCTCCGAGCCGGCAGTATAGACTGGGGAAGGCGGCCGCGCCTGTGATGGTGATCACAGAACCGTCGGTTGCCAAAGCTCGGAGCGGGGCATCAACATCACGCAGATGCGGCGGCGCGCCGCGGTCACCCCAGCCACACTTGCCATTCGCCAATCAGCCTCGATTCCAAATGCCGGACGCAGTTCCGCGTTCTCGCGGCTGAATTCGCCCGAGCTTTGCCTGGTCACTCCACCCTCTTGAGCCAAGAGGGCGCAGGGAAGGCCGGGTGCTGACATCGCACCCGCGGTCCGCTGCGCGAAATGCACACGCAGAAAACCGCACAGCAGCATACAGGTGGTGCCGATCACTCGGCCTTCCCTGCGCGATGGTCGGACGGCTTATGCCGCGCTCTCCCGGGAGCCGAGTTCCTTCTGGCCTCCCTCGTTCTTGCGAAATTCACCGTTCCTCGCGCCGGTTGACGCGAGAGCCGCCTCCGCAAGAGCTTGACCGTAGCAACGACGGCCAGGACCACACGGTTTTGCCGTACGCACGGCCCGCCATTTCGCCGCAGTTTTCCCTGGCACCGTCGACAGCGCCGGAAACTTGCAAGACGAGACGAGACCTAGCAGCGCCGTTCGTCCGCGCGCGGCCGCGAGCTCACCGGGGACTACCCTCCCTGCCCGCACCTTTCGCGCCCGACGCTGCCGCGTCCACCGCAAGCCCGGCTCGCGATCAAGACGACGACGCGATCGCCCCTCAGGATGAGCCGGGATGAGCGAGGTGTACGATATTTCCGAATTTCGGTAAAGGTGAATATTTTTTTAGGGAGGCGTTGACGGGAGGCGAAACAGGGGTCTCGCCCGACGGATCTCAAATAGACTACCGCTCTCCCTCGTCAAAGCAAATGCCAGCCAAAGACTGGTTAACTTGCGGCGCGCTAGATCTCCTCAAATCGAGTTGCGTGATACATAATTTTCCAGCGCGGCTTACCGCCCGGATAAGGCGTGATTTGAAAGCGTTCTGGAGCTTCGACGCTTCGTTGGCTAAGAGGTATTTCCGTGACAGATACGCCAAGAGGCAAATGATGTTGCAGAACATGCACGATGATCTCCTCAAAAAAGCAAAGTGTGCGATCTAGCAAGAAGTTGACCAGGGCTGTGACCTTATCGCCCGAAAGCTGCGGTTCCGTTGCCCGCACCGCATCACCCACAATTTCATAACCTACTTTAGGAAACTCCCAGATATCGTGCTCCAGATTGTTGCGCAGGAGCAATAGACGCTCACTCCACTTTCTTACTTCGACAAGGTAGTCGGCCAATGCTGAATCGGTGTGCCGCAAGCGTTCGATGTTCGCATCAAACGCCGATTGCTTCTTGAACAAGAAACCAATGTCTAGCGCCAGAAAAGAACAGATACCTTGAACACCCGTCTTGATTGCGCGTGTGGAAGCATTCAGGAACGATTCAAAATCAGCGCCGAGCTGCTTGTTGATGTTCTCATGAATTCGAATATCGCGCCCCTCAACTTGAGCAGCGACCCCAGAAGCGACGCGCTCCGTGTGGCCCTTCCAAGTTTCACCAAGTTTCTTGCCTGCTTCCCTGGCGTTCAACAGGGCCGAGAATGCACTTTCGAATCTTTTGTCGAAGTCGTTTCGACGACCTTGTTCAGTCAGCACATTTTCTCGAATACGCAGCAGTCCCAAGGTGCATCTAGCAATGAAAGGGCTGCTCGCTCCCTCATCCAAAAACTTCTGTTTGACGATGCCGCCGACATCTTTCCGAACGCGAATATTTGATCGCGCTTGGATGTTTGACAGAAACTGATTGAACTCGGATTCGGATATCGGAAGCACCGGCGATATCTGGTGAGTTGGGCGCCTTACGACCCTCGTGTATTCTGGCCTAAGGTTCGGAAGAAATATCAACATCCCTTCCAAAGGCAGCTTGCCAGCCATCAAGATCACACCACCGGTCTGCCACTTTATGAATTGCAAGGCACCCAGCACTTGACCCTGCGGATCTTCGAGTCGAATTGGCGTGTTTGGAATGAATGCCCCACTGTAGCCGTCGGCAGGTACAGGAACTAGCTCACCGGATAAATTCGGCTGAAAGCCGAGCGTGGTAATTGCGGTGGTCGCCTGGCCATCCACTATCAAGTTTGAGTTTGGCAAGCTCTCAGCAATCTGCGGAGCAAAAAAGACTAAATGCCCCACGATGAACGCGACGAAGGCATTGAATGAGGACACGCCTGTCGGACGCATCACTATGGTAACATAGAATGCTGGCGGAGCTGGCGATGCAAGCGCACCCTCAGCTGGTGGCAGGAAGTTGCCGCTGACATTCTCTCCCGGAAATTGAACGGCTTGATTGATGATACCGACGGAGTCGACCACAAGCATATCCAACCACTCCGCGTGTATCGTTCGACAGGCTAGTTGGTAGAGCTGCTCCGCAAGCAGATCGAGTGAGACCTCGGATTTTTGCGCGAGAATGATGCCCAGTGTTCTATTGCTGCGCACTTCACCTTTTGGAACGGCTGACTTGACCAATCGCTTAGCTTCAGCAATCCGCGAGTAAGCTTCGCCCAGACGCGCCGAATTCAGCTCCTCACAAATATCCACAACAACAGCAACGCGATCGGCTGGTATCGTTTGAGGATACGAGACGGTTTCCTCATCGTCTTGCCGATAGATCACGATTGGAAAATCAGAGGACTTACTTCCGGTCGCGTCCACAACAGATCCGGGTGCCACCCGGAATGCGGACCCAATAATTTGTTGCAGGCATTCGCGCACGGTTGCAGCAAAATCCTCGCTAGGAACCGCCGCGAGCCTTTCAGCTGCGCGTAAAACCAGCTCTGAAATTTCACTCAAACTCAATAGCCCGGCTTTTGATTCGGACGAACGTTAACGCATCCTAGTCCGCCAGGACGCGTCCGACATCTAAGAGCGGGACTCATGCCGAAGGTTAGACTGCACGCTATGTAGGTCAGATTTTTGGTAGCGGGGGAGCGCTACCTACGTTCCCCCCGACAGGATTTTCCGGAGTTTCTGATCTCGGCTGCTTAGTTTTCCGAAAGCCCCTACAGCGGGTCTTATCGGCGTTGTGGCTTGGAGCGGGGGAGCGCTACGAACGCCCCCCCCAATACGGGCCTTTATTTTCAAAGACTTATCGGGCGGCCTGACTTAGCACCCCGTCCGCCCGTGATCCGGTCCCAAAGCAGCGTGTTGCGCGCCCTGCTCTACTTTCGTCGGTTCGCGCCCGCATTGGTAGTATTATTAAAGCGGCTCTGCTTTACTGACGCGCGCCCCTTAAAAAGTTGACGCCAATGGCAAAGCCTCCGAACAAAGCGACCCGTCCGCACGGCAGCGAATATCAGTTCAGGATTGACGCCTATAGCCCGGCCACCATGCCGATGGGACGGCTAGCTCAGTACATGGCCGAATTGGCAACGTTGCTCGGCGAGCGGGACGCGGTGCATTTTCGAGGTCTCACAAAGGGCAGCACGATCCTAAACGCGCGTGTTGACCGGGAAGCCATGCCCAAGGTCCGCGCACGCGTGGTAGCCGTACGCGCGGGGGATGCTAGCGGAGACACCCTCCGGGCCTTCAACACCCTGAACAAGCTTCTTAAGGCCGACAACGCGGTCGGCGTGCTGCGAGACGCCGCGCCCCGTGGGGTCATCATCCGCTTCCCCGGACGCGAGGCGGTGGAGGAAAGATTCACCGTCAAACAGCAAGGCTCGATTGACGGCATTGTCACCGGCATTCGCGGCAAAGACAGCTCCATCCACATAACCCTGCAATCTGAAACTCAACAGATAAGCGGCTGCGAAACCACACGCGCCATAGCCAAACAGCTCGGGGCTAAGCTCTTCGAGCCTGTGCGATTGTTCGGCAAGGGCAAGTGGACTCGCGATGCGGACGGCACTTGGACACTAGAGAACTTCCGGGTGGAGAGCTTTGAAGCCCTCCGCGAGACCCAGCTTACCGACGCGCTCGCGGCTCTACGCGACATTCCCACCGAATGGGGAGACGACGCGTATCAGGAGCTGATCGATATGCGAAAGGGACCGGGAGGCAGCAAGAATGGTGGTCATTGATTCCACTAATCTCTTACTGCTACTGCGCCCTGGTACCCGCGTTCCCAATGGAGCGGACGGTGCCCCCATCATCCGCCCTCGGGATAGAATCCAGTACTTGGTGCACCGGCTGAGTCAGGACAAATCGAAAATCATCATACCGACGCCCGCGCTTAGCGAGGCCCTAGTCACGGCCGGGCCGGAAGCCTCTCAGAAAATCGTAGAGGATTTGCAGAAATACGCTGTGTTCGCAATCGAGCCATTCGATACCCGCGCAGCTCTGGAAGCCGCAGCGATGCTGCGCACAGCGCTTGCAAACGGAAACAAGCGCGGCAACAGCAAAGCGCCATGGCAGAAGGTGAAAGTTGATCGTCAGATTGTCGCCATCGCGAGGGTTCACGGCGCGACCGAAATTTATTCCGACGATGGAGACGTTGCCACGCTTGGGGCGCTCGCGAAGATCAAGGTCATCACCTTGTCTGATTTACCCTTGCCGCCTGAAAAGGCTCAGCTCAGTTTAGAACTCGAACCGGCCGCCGATAGCCTCCCGGATCAACAATAAAAAAACAAAAGAACAAGGGGGGCGGCCGAATGTCGTGGGATGACCACCAACTAAAACTTACGCGCGATGCAAGGCTCTTGTCGGCAAGTCCCGATCAAGTCTTCGCGGAATTGAGGGACATTTCCAATGAGATACGTACAACCCTGCTCATGTCGGGATCAGACGGCATTGAACCGTTGTTGATCGAACGCGGTCAGCCGCTGATCAATCTAGGTCTCGCCTGCTACTGCACTAACAAAAGCGTCTTTGTCGCGCTGTATAATCATGGTCGCGGAGCCCCAACGGACAAAGCTGACGAAATATATCGCCGTGGCCTTTTGCTCGGCTGCCTTTCCAATGCGACGATACAGAAGGCGCACTTCATTTTTGACTTCCCTCGCGAGCTAATCGGCGACGACGAATTCGAGCACATATTAGGAGAGAGCGAATACGGTCTGGCGGAAACTCTCGTTCGAAATCCTGCGGTGTCCGACCAACTGTTGGAGCAGCTATACAAGCGGGAAGGAGCATTCGCGAGCGTGCCGGATCAACGCCTCGCGACGCTGGTCCATAGTTCGCGCGAGAACGAGCGCCTAAACACCAACAATGACGACGATTACAGTCCCGACTTGGGGCACTTCCGCATTCATAATGCGATCCTACAGCTTGTCGAAACCGCGCCAGTAAGCCCGCTCTGGAGAACGGTTCTCTTTGATCTTCTCAACAATCTGAACCCCTTGCATGTTGCCCGGACTGAGCGACTGCAAGATATTTTGCAGCGATGGATGTCACTCGACATCAGGGACAGAAGTGGCGAGGACTCTAAGGGATTGTTTGCTGAGAACGTTTCGATGACGGACGAGTTTCGTTGTGTCATCGCTTCACTCTACGGAACGGCGTTGAAGGACAATGAATTGCGGGCCACCTCGAAATCAAACGACGTTGCCATGCGAGCGGCTTACTATGGAAACGGCAAGTTGACCGTAAAAGAGATGAGAACATCTTTTGAGCGCGACGGCAGCGCCTTCGTTCTCGCAGCAATCCGCAACCGCAGTATTCTTTTCGGCCGCGAGCAGCGTCAAGCTTTTGAGGAAGAAATGCTGAGCCGGGATTTTAGCTTTCAGTATGGCAAAATCATCGACATGTTCCGGAAGGAATACCCGTACGTCGAACCCTACAAACAGCGATAATTTCTGCACCTTCGGATGGCAAAATGGATTTTTCAGTCTTCATCATCGCCGCCGCAACATTGGCCGTCGGCATCTACATTGGCCGCCAATCTCAAAAGGCCGCGCTCGGTTCATTGGCCCGCACAGCCGACCGAAAAGCCTCAGCAGCCAATGAGGCAAACGACCGATACCTTGAGGTGCTGCAACGGGAGCTGGCGAACATCATCGCCCGCGATAACCCGGACAAGATGATTGCGCTATACCGGAAGGCGAAAGCTCAAGAGCGAGAGATGCTGAACGCCGACAAGGCGCGCGTTCAAGCTGAGCTGACGGCCCTCACGCACAAATACCCCGCCTATGAAGACTTCGACAAAATCGGCACGAAGCATTTTGTCCCGTACAGCGGTGAGCCGCTTTGGGGTGAGGAGGGAGAATTCTCTGATGCTTATCTCGACATCTCGAAATTCTTGATCCTTACGAGAATACAAGATAGCCGCTCGCATAGACCTATTTTCCCCGACGATGATGACAGGAGCTTTCAGCGTTGCATGCAAGAACTGAAGGACCGGGCGTTCGCGTCCTCTCTCAGAAGCGCCGTCAATAGCTACTATCTAGCCTGCCGGGTTGCCGAACAGTCAGGCTCCCCAATCGGCAACTATGAAGACGGGCAAATAGGGGTGTTTCAGCTTCCGTCGTATGCTGACGTTCGGTACGGCATTCATCTGAAGGAAGCGAACGAATACGGGATATATTCATTCTTCGTTCACGACGATGGAAAGGTGAGTTCGCGGTTCAGTAGGTCAGATGCGTCATTCGAAAACGAAACAGCGTTGTGCCGGTGAGCAATTCCGCTTCACGATCCACAAACACGTAAATTAGGCGGCCAATGCTGATCGTTTCCTATTGCCCTTCGATGAATTGTGCGCCCGACACATTAGGGCCGCGTTACCGACAGCCCGCGCATCGCTGCGGCGCGCTCCAGGGCGGCCCTGCGCGAGTTTGGAATCCTAATCCCGATCGGAAAATTGTTCTGCGAGCTGCACATTGAGGGCCTCTTTCGAACGCCGAAGGGCGCGCAATCCGTCGACGATCGCGCCATAATCGGTCTGCGGGACGGTCGCGATCCACGCCGATCGCTGTTGCTCTCGTTCCTTTACTGCGGCCTGAAGGGCGGCCAACCGCGCCGCACGGAGGGGCTTTGAGTATCTGCCATGCTTGAGGGCGTTGGCATTGCCAATCGGGGCGCCGGGCTTGCGTTTAGGCGGCATTGTTCCCAACCCTTTCTCAGAATTTGCGCCGTCCCCAACGACACCCCCGGACCGTTCTAAGGGTCCCGGACGTGAGATTTTCCGACCGCCCCCCCGGTGTCGCTCAGTGCAGCGTGCCGCAGCCCATCATGGCCGCCGCCTCCCGCACCCGCGCCAGGGCTCGGACAGGCTCACCTTCACTCATCAGCTCGGCGGCATCGCGGATCAGCGCAACGGCTTGTTCGATCTCCAGCGCAGCTTCACCGAACCGTCTGATGCCGGCGCGCAGCTCAACCGCGCTCGCCCGGCACTGCCGAGCTGAGTCAACCAACTTCATTCAGCACGCCCCGCGAGCAAGCTCGCGGTCCTCTCCGGCGCCAGAGAACGCTCAGAAGGTGCCGCAACACTCGCCTCCAGATCAGCGATGCGGCTCGCCTGAACCTCCAACGCGCGGCGCATCAGCTCGAACTGACGCTCGATGTCCTCGCGCTCGGCTTTCTGCACGCGCGCAACTTCCTCGCCGATCATCGCCGCGAAATTCTCCAGGTCCACTGCCATTACGCACCGCCGTTCCGCCGATGAGTTTCGTTGATGTATTCCTGAGCCGACTCCGCACGATCGCGCCGAGCCGGGTCATTGAGCCAACGCTCATGCTCCACAGCCTGCTGTCCCAGGCGCTGAATTGTCCCCGCAGCCCTAGCGAGAATCCGCTCATGGCGAGCTGCCGGATCATCCGCTTCGGTTCTGGCTTGCCCGCCGTTGAAGGGATAATCCGGCATCTCTCCCACCATCACCAGGTCACTGCGTCGGTATAGGCGACGCACGTCGCGCGACGCTTGGCGAATGCGAGGTCGTGCAACAAGCGGAACGCCGTCGAAGCGGTTTGCCACAGACTGCGAACGGGATCGGCCGTGGTCGGACCCGTGAGGCTCACGATCTCAAGCGGCACGCTGGACATGTGGAGCGTTGCGGCGTTGGAAGCGTCGATTTCCGGCGCCGGGTCCGTCGCCACCAGTAGCGCTGCGGCATCCGCCGCGATGATACGATCGGCCGGCACTGCCGCGCTGGCGGCCACGTCCAGAGAGGCGGCGAGGACAGGATCGAGGATGCGCAGCTTGGCGAGACGCTTCGGAGCCATGACGAAGGTGACGTTGCCGCTGCCGCCGTCTGCGACAGAGGCGGCGAGATCAATCAGGTCTTGTTTCATCGCTGCGCCGTCCGCACCAGGAATTCCGGTGCCGGCGGTCACGCCGTAGAGCAGCCCGGCAGGTGCCGCGCTTGTGGCGGCGCTTGTCGAGAACAGCGCAGTGTCGAGGCCAGCGGCAAGGTCTTCCCGGAGCATCTGTGCGAAGATGCGTTCGGCATCCGACCGCTTTGCCAATTCGCGCGTGAACGGGACAATGACGCCCATCTTTTTCGCCGGGCCAATCTGGACGGCATCGAAGGCGTAGTTGCTGAGCGCCATGGGCGAATTCTCGGCGACGAAGCCCGGCGCCGTGGGGCCGACCCGCGTCGGATATTTCGTGGTGTCCTCCGGATTGGTCGTCACTGCCGGGGTCGCCAGGGCGATCAAGCGCGCGGCGCCCGAATGCGGCGCGAGATCGTTGAGGTATGCCCCGAACGACTGCTGAGCCAACTCAGCAGCCCAACCGGAGCCGGTCGCCGATCCAGCTCCCGCCACAGCGCGGGCCACGATCTCCTTTGCAACCGGATCATCGTAAGGAATGAAAGAATCGATGTCCTCATGGTCGCGCTGGAGGGCATGGCGCTGCACGAGCGCGAAGCATGCACGCGTGAAGGGCACGCCGGAAGCCTTGGGATAGTCAGCGCGAACAGAGATCGGTCGCGGGCCTTTCGTCATGGGCAATTCTCGTGGTCCGTTGTGAGCCGGACCGATAAGACCACGTTTGCACTGATTGGGACGTAGACGCGTCTACGATGAGCGCTTCTTTTTTGCGGATGCCAAATACTCAGAGACGATTTCAATGATAGCGGTAGCGACCTCCTTTTTGTCTTCGCTTTCGGATGCCAGTAGGCGCTGCGCATCGATGAAGCCATCAATCCATTTGTTTGAGACGGGCACGAGTACCATGCTCACCTGCTCGCGAACATTGGCGCGATAACGCCTCATTCTTTCGCGGCGCTGCTGCTGCTTGCGCTCACGCTGGGCGCGCTTGCGAGCCGATCCAACGTCGTCGGTCATGGTGATTGCCTCCACTGTTTGCTGATCTCGCGGCGAGCCATCGCTTCAGCCTCATTGGGCCGGCGCAAGGACCCGGGCGAAGGCGGCGCGGCGGCGCCAATGATCTTTCCAACGACCTCCCCCGATCTCCGGTCCCTGCGGACACGCGGACACCCCTATAGGGGTGTGTCCGTGCCTGTCCGCACAAAGGACAAATGGACAAGACCGGACATTGTCCGCCTTTGTCTGCTGTCCGCACCTGCTCAGCCGTCATCGCGCACCAGCCAAACCCATCCATCGAGGCAGGCAATCCGCATCTTGGTTTGCAGACCTTCCCACGCCCGTCTGAAAGCCTTGTCACGGTCGGTCTTCTTCTCCGCCGACGACAGGCTGCAGCGCTCGCACATGGTGTGCCACTCCTTGAGCAACACGACGCGGACGTTCTGCGGGAACTCCCGCGACGGCGGCGGCGGCCGTCCGTGCTCGTTGATGCACCGCGTCAGCAACTCCAGCGCACGCCTTTGGGCATCACTGAGCCCCGTCTTGGCCTTGGCTTCCCGCTCGGCCTCGGCTCCATCGTCCGACACGATGGCCGTCGTGATGGGGTCGTCGTCCTCATCGGTGCCGAGCAGCGCGCTTTCGATCTTGTAGTGCGTAAGCGGGCCTTCCATGCCGTCGTTGATCTTGACGACGGTGGCAGTCTTGACCGCGCCGTCGCCGCTGATCTGCACCATCAAGTCCACGTCGCCCGGGTTGGCGTTGGAGCCCCGATGCCCCCGGGCCTCGTCCTTACCGGTGTGGCCGACGCACGCAATGTGGACGTTCGTCAGCTCCTCGACGCGGCGCAGATTGGCAAGGACGATGTTCATGTCCCTCGCCTTGTCCTCATCGCCACCGCCGGCAGCGATGCCCTTGCTGATCGTGTCGATCACGATCACGCCAACCTTGCAGCCAAAGCGGGCTTCGGCTTCGCGGGCGGTATCGAGGATCACCTTGACGCAGCCTTTGTTCTTGAGATCGACGACGTTGGAAGCGACGGCGATCGGCAGGTCGGGCGTCTCATACTTGCGCATGTAGGCCGACAGGCGGCGCCTGACCAAGGCGCCGCGTTCCAGCGCGATGTAAACGACGCCGCAACGCTCCTTCGAGCGGTAGCCGCGCCAATCGCGTCCCCACGCGACATGAAACGCCAGATCGGTCATCAGCACCGACTTGCCGACGCCGGGCGGGCCGAACCAGTTCGAGGTCTCGCCCCGCGCCAGGACGAACTTCATGATCCAGAACTTCGGTGGCAGCTCGTTCAGCTCGTTGTAATAGGTCAGGGCCAGCGCGCTCGACGCCTTGGCCTCGGGCTTCTCTTTCGGGTGCGCGGCGGTGCTCTCCAGATCATCATCCGGGTCGCCGAACTTCTCGACGGCGCTCTCGATCAGCTTCTCGACATCCTTGTCGTCGAATCCGCCCTCGGCGAAGTTCCCGCACATCGACTTGATTGCCAGCGTGGGCCAGCGCTTGCCGACCATCGAGGCAATCGCATCGCGCATGTTGTTGTGCCACTGGCCCTTCACCTGACTGGCCTGGAGCATCGCGATCAAGTCGTCGTGGCTCTTGCCCGGCTTGACGAGGATGCCGAGTTGCTGGAGAAACTTCGGATATTCGGCGAATACGTCGAGATCGTGGGGCGCCGGCGCCAGCGCAAGCAACTGCTCGGCGCGGTAGGTCGGGGCGTCGGAGACCTTACGGAAGCTGGTCACCTCGGCGACGTAGCCGCGTTCGTCCGCCTTCTCCTTAGTCGGGTAGTTGACGCTGCCACCGACCCGCATCACGCGGCAGGCGTCCTTGACATTATCGGTACCAAGGAGGGTTTGCAGCGCACCGTTGATCTGCTTCTGGTGCTCTGCGTCGCGAATGCCTTCAACCTTGAAATAGACATGCATGCGCGGATGGGGCGTCGTACCGGTCGTCACAATCAGTGCAGGGATGATCTGCTTTTCCTTGAGAATGGCGTTGACGCGCTCGGCATCGCCCGCGCTATCGAACTCGACCCAGGCGAAGGCGGAGGTCAGATATTTGTCATCACGGACCCGCTTGTCCGGTGGCACCTTGCGGTTGGGAAATTGCAGCAACGCAGGGCTGGTGTAGACGTTGTA
Organism: Bradyrhizobium sp. NBAIM03; assembly: GCF_020194055.1. NCBI lineage: Bacteria > Pseudomonadati > Pseudomonadota > Alphaproteobacteria > Hyphomicrobiales > Nitrobacteraceae > Bradyrhizobium > Bradyrhizobium sp. NBAIM03. Next base: position 564,076 of record NZ_JADYVS010000001.1, read on the forward strand.
GCCATTGGCATTCAGGGTCGCCGCCTCCATGGCGGCACTTTTCAAATCGTGGGCCTCAAAAATCTTGGCCTCGTTCACGCTGCCGCCTCTGCTCGGGTCAGCGTAGGCGATCTGGATGAAGGCATTGGGATAGGCGTGCACGAATGCCGGATGAAACAGCGCATGGAAATGCGCTTGGATGTCGGCGAGGTTCGGTTGGAGAGCTTGAGCGCCCGCGTTCATGACCGACCCGCCTCCTGCTCGCGCTTGCGCAGCGCGGCGAGCTCTTCCTCGCGCACCGCGCGATCCTCCGCAACGCGCAGCTCGATGGCACGCTCCAGTTCATCGGCCCCATTGCGCATGGCGCGGATGATGTTGGTGAGCAGGTATTGCGACCAGCTATCGGTCGGCGAGCACGTCAGCGCGGTCCGCGTGATATGCTCGATGTCCCGGCACGCGCGGTACATGTACCGATGCAACGGGATCGACGGCTTGGGTTTGCGCCCACGCGGGACGATGGTGAAATTCATAGGGTGGAGACCTCCGCTCTTGCGGGGTCGCGCCAGCCGTGGCATCATCATCGTGCAAAGTGAGCCAAGACTGGGATGCGACCCCAGTTTTGAAAGAACCCCGCCGCGCTAACGTGGCGGGGTTTTTTCATTCTGAGGCCGAGTGTCGCGAAAGCACAGGAAAAGCGGCGATCGGATTTTAGTCCGCCGTTTTGCTTTTGGGGATCGATTCGCTGGCCATCTCTAAGTCTCTGGCAATCTTGTCGATGTTGGCGCTTGTAGGTCGGACCCTCTGTTCGATCCCGAGCCAATCGAACAGTGCGTCAAAAATGCGTTTGCGCGGCCGCTGCTTGCGGCTCGTGGTGATCCCGTGCTCGGACATCAGCCGTAGAAACGGTTCGACTACAAGTTCGCGCACGTCGCGCTTCCGGTAGTCGTCGCCGCTGATCTCGAGCCAGTGGTCGATGTCCCGCACTCGCGACGTTAGCACGGCAACCACGTTGTCGCGGTCGTCACGGTGCAAGTCCACCAGCCTGTCCAGCGTACTGGCATCCTTGTCAGGGTTGAGCCGTGACAAGGATGCCCTCGCGATCTCGTTGGCAAAGAAATCAGGCCCGAGTGTTTCGGATATCGCAAGCACCTTCGTGATCGCTGCGCGATATTGCTGCACCTTCCTACGACGATCCGGTTGCGTGCCCGGCATCGCGATCTGGCGCGCGTTACGGCCAATCTGGTCAAGCTCTTGTGTCAACCCAAAACGGAGAAGGTGGTCGGCCTCGCCAATGCCCATCGCCGCCAGCAGCTTCTCGAACAGCTGCTCACGACCTTCTGCCTGGCTAGGGGGCGGCCTGTGCTTGGTCATGTCGGCCCGGCCGATCGATTGAAACGCTATTTGGCAGCGCAGAAAAGCACCGCCGGTTTTCCTTCACGGGGCAGCGATGCTGCGTCAATTTACGGCGCAGAACAAGCCGTCCGGAACATTGCCGTAACCCGCTTGTGCAACCGCGCCGCAGTCCTGAGACCTCCAGGTGGAGCACAAACAGCATCTTCAACAACCGGCGACATTGGAACGCCTCTTGCCGGCGCGGGCCGCAGCGGCATCTGGCGAGGTCGAGAGTCAAATAATACCGCCGGATCGGCCCGACGAGGCCGTTCTCCGCTACGTGAGAGAGCTTGCCAAGCGGCTCGCTCGCGAGGATCATGAGGCCGAGATCGCGGCCCGCCCAGCATCCCAACCTGCGACGAGCGAACACCAATGATCCGCGCTTCAATCTACGCCCGCTTTTCATCCGACCGTCAGAAGGATCGTTCGATTGACGATCAGATCGCCCTTTGTCGCGATCTCTGCGCGCGCGAAGGCATGGCGGTGATCTCGACCTTTGAGGACCGCGCGATCTCCGGCTCTGCCGCCGTCAACCGTCCTGGCTTCCAGGCGCTGATGCAGGCGGCCGAGAACAGCTTGTTTGATGTAATTGTTGCTGAGGACATGGATCGCATCTTCCGCGATCAGGCCGACTATCACAACGCCCGCAAGCGGCTCGACTTCCTCGGCATCACCCTGCACACCGCGAGCGGTAAGGTTGGCACGATTGACGGTGCCTTGCGCGCGCTCATGAGCGAGCAGTTCATTGAAAACCTGCGAGTGCATACCCGGCGCGGTCTTGAAGGTGTCTTGCGCGACCGTCGGCACGCTGGAGGGCGCGCGTACGGCTACCGCGCTGTTAAGGGCAAGCCCGGCGAGTTGGAGATCATCGAGGAAGAGGCCGAGATCGTTCGACGGATTTTCGCTGATTACATCGCCGGCATGACGCCGCGCCAAATCGCGCACGACCTCAACAAACGCAGTGTGCGCCCGCCTCGCGGCAGGCTCTGGAACGGCTCGACCATCAACGGTCACGTCGCGCGCGGCGGCGGCATGATCCTGAACGATCTTTATGCCGGTCGCATCGTCTGGAATAAGGTCAGGATGGTGAAGGACCCGACGACCGGCAAGCGCCTGTCGCGGCCCAATCCGAAAGAGCAATACAAGATTGTCGAGGTGCCGCACTTGCGCATTATCGACGACGACACGTTCAAGACCGCGCAACTCATCAAGATCGAGCGCCGCCGCGACGCGACGCCAGCAACGGCGCAAAAGTCGCGCGCAGCGAAACGAGTGTTCTCCGGACTGATCAGGTGCGGCTCATGCGGCGGCGGTATGTGTTCGGTTGGCAGTGACCGCAAAGGGTTGCGAGTGCAATGCTCGGCATACCGGGAAAGCGGCTCTTGCACCAACGGCCGCCGCGTCTACCTCGACGACATCGAAGCACTCGCGATAACGGGATTGCGCCAGCACCTCACCCATCCCGAGATGATCGCTGAATTTGTCGATGCCTATAACGCCGAGCGCAAGCGGCTGAAAAAGGAGGCGAGCACCGAGCGCGCCCGGCTGGAACGGCGGTTCGGCGAGATCGGGCGCGAGATGAAGCGGATCGTTGACTCAATCGTGGTCACGGGCATGCCGCCAGAGCAGTTCGTCGCCCGCATGCAGGAGCTTGAGGCCGAAAAGGCCAAGGTCATGGCCGGGCTCGAAAGCGCCAAAGAAAGCGACAGCGTCATCGCCCTGCACCCGAAGGCGCTCGACCGCTACAAGCGCGCTGTCAAAGAGCTGGCTGATGAATTGAAGCGCGGCACCCCGACCGAATTCGCCACCATCCGCGAACTGGTGACGGCGATCATCGTGCACGCTAGTCCCAGCCGGCCGGGTGGGGCTGGAACCAAAGCCAACACCGAAGACTACCGGAGCGTCCGGATTGACATAAAGGGCCGCCTCGCCGCGCTCTGCGGCAATCCGGGCCTTTTTCCGAACATGGCGATGTCGGGGGGATCGTTGGTAGCGGGGGAGGGACTCGAACCCCCGACCCCAGGATTATGATTCCCGTGCTCTAACCAGCTGAGCTACCCCGCCACAGGGATCGCGGCGGCGACTTGAGGCCGATCTCGCGAACGCGCGGCATATAAGGAAGGCGGCGGGGGTAAGTCAATCCGCCTTCGCTAAAGCTTCGGCGCGACAAGTCCGCTTCGGCCCGATTTCTCACCAGAATTTGCGATTTTTTACGGCGCCGAACTCGCGGATGGTCCCCCTCACCCGGAATCCGCGCGTTGCGCGGATTCCGGCCTCTCCCCGGCGGGGAGAGGCGAAGGGAAGCGCCCTTATTTCGGCCTTACATTGGGGTCGCCGCCGGGGCTGCCG